>DASPQV010000041.1:0-93765 GCA_035624785.1 Binatia bacterium
CCGCCCGCACCGACCGGATCATCCACCTCCGCGACGGCCACCTGATCGGCGACGAGTGGGTCCCCCACCTCGAGGAGGCCGTGACCCCCGGCCGCTCCTGCGGCGCCGCCGCCGCCCAGGCCCTGCTCGCTTAGCGAACTGACGGATCGGAAGCGACACTGATGCGTGCTTCGTCTCCAGAAAGGAGGGATCCATGAACGACACACAACCATCCCAGCGAGCTCGTGGTGGCCGGCGGGCCGCTGCGGTCGGTGGTGGCGGCACCTGGTTCGCCGGCTTCGTGGGCGCCCTGGTCTACTTCATCCAGCACGACTCCGGTTCCGCCGGGCTCGTCATCCTCGGGATTCTCAAGGCGCTGGTCTGGCCCGCCATCGTCGTCTACGAGGTGCTCCTCCTCGGCAAGGCATAGACCAGCGGCAGCCGCGGTGGGAAGTGGGTGCTCGAGAGCCAGCCTGAGGTCTCGTTCCGCTCGACCGCTTCACGTCGCGGCGCACCGCCAGGCTCCCACCAAGTTTAGGACACAGAAGTCCACAACGGGGTAGGACCTCAAGGGCCAGCCCGACGGTCTCGATCTGTTCCAAAGCGCAGCGCGCTCCGTGGCATCGGGGTCCGGAGGAGCCGAGCCTGGTTGCTGGTGCTAGGCGAGGTCGGCCTCTCCAGGAGGGGCAACCAGCCCGTGGCGGTAGGCGTAGGTGACAGCCTGGGCCCGGTCGCGCACTCCCGCCTTCATGAAGACGTGGTTGATGTGGGTCTTCACGGTCGCCTCGGTCACCACCAAGCGGGCGGCGATCTCCGCGTTGGCGAGACCCTGGGCGATGAGCGAGAGCACCTCGGCTTCGCGCGCGGTGAGGCCATCGGGGAGGGAGGGTCGGGGGCTCGGCTCCGGGGCCGATCCGCTGCTGACCGCGGCGACCAGGTGATGCTGGACCGCCGGGTCGATGGCTGCCCTCCCCGCCGCCACCGCCTCGATGGCCCGCTGGATCTCGTCGGCACCAGCGTCCTTGGTCAGGAAGCCCCGGGCGCCGGCCCGGAGGGCCTCGACCACCGAACGATCGTCGGCGTAGGTGGTGAGGACGACCACACGGCACTGGGGGTGGGTCTGCTGCAGGCGCCGGGTCGCCTCGACCCCATCGCAGCGGGGCATGCGCAGGTCCATGAGCACGACGTCAGGGGTCAGCCTGCGCACCAGCTCGAGCGCCTCCTCGCCGTCGGCGGCGGCGCCGACCACCTCGATGCCGGGCAGGAGCCGGAGCAGGAGGTTGAGGCCCTCCCGGACGACGCGCTGGTCGTCGGCGATCAGCACGCGGATCGCATCGCTCATCCCGGCACCCACAGCTCGATGCGGTAGCCGGTCTCGGTGGGACCGGCCATGAGCCTGCCGCCCAGCAGCTCGGCGCGCTCGCGCATCCCGGTGATCCCGTAGCCACCACCGGGGCTGCCGCCACGGTGTCCGTTGGACGGCGCCGGCCCAGGGGGGGCGACGTCCTCGACGGTCAGCCGCAGGCCACCCGGCTCGTAGGCGAGCCGCATCGTCACCGACTCCGGCCGGGCATGCCGCCGCACGTTGGTCAGCGCCTCCTGGGCCACCCGGTACACGGTCAGGCGCGCCACGGAGTCGAAGCTGCGCTCCTCTCCCAAGACGTCCACGGTGCAGCGGACCCCGAGGTCGCGCTCGAATTCGGAGGCCAGCGTGGGGAGCAGCTCGGGCCCCGGGAGCTGGTCGTCGCGGAGAGCGCCGATGGCCCGGCGGGCTTCGGCCAGACCGCTCCGTCCCAGGTGCAGCGCCCGATCGATGAGGGCGGAGAGCTCGGGATCGGTCTCCCTGCGTTCGGCGAGCAGGCGCGCCCCCTCGAGCTGGAGGACCAGGCCTGACAGGGAGTGGGCCAGGACGTCATGCATGTCGCGGGCCAGTCGCTGCCGCTCCGCCAGGGCCACGGCCTCAGCCTGGGCACGGCGTGAGGACTCCAGCTCCTGGGCCAGCTGGAGCGCCTGGTTCTGGCCTTCGCGAAGCCGTGAGGACATCCAGCCCATCGCGTAGAACGCGGCCACGCCGGCCTCCACCAAGAGGGCATCGGTGACCGGGTAGGTCCCGGTGACCGCCACGATCGTCCCGGCGAGGCCTGCGGCTCCGACTGCCAGCCCGCCCCGGGTGGGCAGCCGGAATCCCCCCGCGAACACCGCGATGTAGCAGCCCAGCACCCCTTCGCCGCCGGGCTGCAGCTTCATGAGCGCGGCCGAGCTGCCGATCAGGAGGATGTGGAAGATCATCTGGACGCGGGGGGCGAGCTGGACGATCACCGGGGTGACGCCCCCAACGCCGGCGGCAACACCGATGAGGGCCAGGAGGACACCGAGGCTTCGTCCTGCGAGCCCGGGATGGGGCAGGTTGAGGACCCCAGCCACCTCCACGACCAGGAAGCCGAAGACGGCGACCACCCGAATCGGCCGGACCGCCGCCTCCTGGCGAACGCGCGCCCTCTCCAGGGTGGCGACGCTGGGAGTGTTCGCCTCGCTTGGCCCGGACATCGCGGTCACGGCGTAAGCGTAGGCGGTCCCGACGTCAACGTCATCGCCAGCAGGGTGGATGAGCGCGCCCGCGTCTCAACCCACGGGTGGAGGGCGCTCCGTCCCTGAGCGGACCGATGAGTGCGGGGAAGTTCAATCCCGGCGCCGATGACCCGGTGCCGTGCGCCGCCTAGCCTGGTGGCATGGCAACCGGGCACCAGGAGACGGCTCGATGATGATCCCCAGCACCAGAGTCCCCCCATTGCGGGCGACTTCCCGCGACGGAACGTCGCATCCCGAGCCGGTCATCAGCGTGCGCGGTCTGGTGAAGAGCTACGGGTCGATCAGCGCTGTCGCCGGCATCGACATCGAGGTGCGGCGCGGCGAGGTCTTCGCCTTCCTCGGCCCCAACGGGGCGGGCAAGACCACGACGGTCGAGATCCTCGAGGGCTTCCGCCAGCGGAGCGCCGGCGAGGTCAGCGTGCTCGGCGAGGATCCGGCGCACACCGGCGCCGCCTGGCGCGACCGGGTCGGCGTGGTCCTCCAGGAATCACAGCCGGAGAGAGGTTTGACGGTGCGCGAGTGCCTGCGCCTCTACGCCGGCTACTACCACGCGCCGCGTGACATCGACGAGACCCTGAGGCTCACCGGCCTCGAGGACAAGCGCGACTCCCGGGCCGAGCACCTGTCCGGAGGGCAGCGGCGCCGGCTCGATGTCGCCCTCGCCCTGATCGGTGATCCCGAGCTCATCTTCCTGGACGAGCCGACGACCGGCTTCGATCCGTCGGCGAGACGGGCGGCCTGGGAGGTGATCGCCGGCCTGCGCGCGATCGGCAAGACCGTCTTCCTCACCACCCACTACATGGACGAGGCTGAGCACCTGGCCGACCGCATCTGCGTCATTGCCGGGGGTCGCATCATCGCGGCGGGCACTCCGGAGACCCTCGGTGGCCGCGACCGGATGAGCGCCGAGATCAGCTTCCGGCTTCCCAGTCGATTGGGCCCTGAGGAGCTCCCCGCGGCGCTGCGCCCTCTCGTCGTGCCGAACCACAACTCCCACGTGGCGCTGCGCAGCGGCGCTCCCCTGGTCCACCTCCAGGCGCTCGCCGAGTGGGCTCTGCCCCGCGGCCTGAGCCTCTCCGACATCGAGGTGCGGCGCCCCACCCTCGAGGACGTCTACCTCTCCCTCACCGGATCGCCTAAGGAGCACGTTCGATGAACGCCGTGATCAGCATCCTCAGCCGCGTCCTCTTCGGCGCGGTCGGCCTCGGCGGCACGGGGCTGGGAATTAGCCCGGCCATCTGGGTCATCCGCCGCCGCAGAATCCGGCGAGCGGCGCGGCGGGCCCAGATCGCGTCGCAGCCGGCGCCGCTCGTGCCGGAACAGGCCGGCAACGCACCCGAGCAGCTGACGATGCCCTTCCCGGGGCAGGCGGTGCCGTCAGCTCCGCGTCCCGACCTTCTCGACCCGGTGATGGCGTACCCGATGCCGGTCGCGCCCTTGCGCCGGCTGATCTCCACCGCTCTCATGGGCCAGCCGATGCTGCGGCGTCGGCGTCACAGCCGGAGGTACTTCCGATGATCCTGCTCGTCCGCTTCCTGGTGCGCTGGTACCGCACCCGGCACCCGGCGGCTTCCCGGTCTGCCGATGCCTCGTCCGCTCGGCCCGGCAGCCGCGGCTCAGCGCGGCCGGCACGGCAGCGCGGCGCCACCGGCCCGCTGGGAATGGTGATGCACCAGGCCGGCTACGATCTGCTCTCCTTCGCCCGCAATCGCCAGGCCCAGTTCTTCACCCTGCTGCTGCCGCTTCTCTTCCTGGTCATCTTCGTCAGCATCTTCGGCAACAGCCCGGTCGGTCCGGAGCAGGTGCGCAGCGCGACCTTCTTCGTCCCCGGGATCGCGGCCATGGGGGTGATGGCGCCGTCCTTCGTCAACCTCGTGATGTCGATCACCAACGAGCGCGAATCGGGGGTGCTCAAGCGCCGGCGCGCCACCCCGGTGGCCGCATGGACCCTGATCGCGTCTCGGACTCTGACCGTCATCACGGTCTCGCTGACCGTCATGACGGTGCTCCTCCTGGTCGGCTGGCTCGCCTACGGTGTCCAGGTGCCGGCATCCACGATTCCCGGCATCTTCCTCACCGGCCTGGTCGGGTCCGCCTGCTTCTGCATCCTCGGTTACGCGCTGGCGAGCGTGATCCGCAGCGCCGAGGCCGCCCAGCCGATGGTGCAGGCGATCACCCTCCCTCTCTACTTCATCTCCGGTGTCTTCGTCCCCAACATCAACCTCCCCAGCTGGCTCCAGAGCGTGGCCAGCCTCTTCCCGGTCCAGCACCTTGCGGACGCCCTCCACAGCGCCTTCGTCCCGGGCGTCCAGGGTACGGGAATCGTCTGGGCTGATCTGGGCGTCCTGGCTCTCTGGGCGCTCGGTGGGCTGGTGGTCGCGCTGCGCCGCTTCTCGTGGGTCCCGGCCGTGGTTCCCGCGTGACCTTCGAGGCGACCACGGACCTGAAGGCCCCCGCATCTCGGCGCCCCTGATCCCCTCTGGATTCACAGACTGGGTCCTCCTCCGTCGCCGGGCGGCGCGCAGCGCCGTCCGGCCTCACTCATCTCTGACCTTGGCCTCTGGCGAACCGTCTTCCGACTGGTGAACGCTCGCCCCGGAGACGGGGCCAGAAGCTCTGTGAGGTGGGTGCAATGGCTCAGCGCATAAAGGATGGGATCGCCTTTCTCGTGGTCGCCGCCGACGTCGCCATCTGGGCAGCGATGCTCAGCCTGGGCAGCGTCGGCTTCATCCGGGACCCGCGGGCGATGGCCTCGATCGGGCTGATCAGCTCAGTCCTGCTCTGCCCGATGTCGGCGGGCGCGGTCGGGGCGCGCTGGTGGTGGACCGCCTTCATCAACACCCTCGGGGCTGCCACCCTCGCCCTGGGCCTGACCGCCGTCGCCACCGATGGCTACGGGGTCCTGGCCGCCTTCGTGATCGCGATCGCGGCCATGTGGGTGACCTCGGCCGCCTATCACGCCTTCGGCCCCAGGCCCGTGCGCGGCACGGGCCGCCGCGGCGCGATCACGGCCGGGATGGCGGGCGCCCGTGTGGACCATCCCGCCGCTGCCGGCGCGGACGGTGCCAGGGGCGACGTCCTGGTCGCCTACGCCAGCCGGCACGGGTTCACCCAGGGGATCGCGGAGCGGGTCGCCGAGACCCTGCGCGCCTCGGGGCAGAGTGTCGATCTGATCCCCGCGGGCTCTGCCGGCGACATCACCGGCTACCAGGCGTACGTGGTCGGCAGCGCCGCCTACATCGGCTCCTGGCTCCGGCCGGCCACCGAGCTGGTCCAGCGCAACCAAGCGGTGCTGGCCGGCAAGCCGGTCTGGCTGTTCAGCAGCGGTCCCCTGGGGACGGCCACCACCGACCCCAAGGGGAAGGACATCCTGGAGGCCAGCGAGCCCAAGCAGTTCGCCGAGTTCCGCACCGTGCTGCACCCTCGCGACCTTCACGTCTTCTTCGGCGGCCTGGACCCGGACCGGC
Source organism: Binatia bacterium (assembly GCA_035624785.1). Taxonomy (GTDB): domain Bacteria; phylum Chloroflexota; class Dormibacteria; order Aeolococcales; family Aeolococcaceae; genus JAJZNI01. Next base: position 6,036 of record DASPQV010000041.1, read on the forward strand.
TCGGTCCCGCCGAGCGGGTGGTGCGCTCCACGCCGGCGGGCCGGCCGCTGCTGCCCCAGGGCGATTTCCGGGACTGGAAGGCGATAGACACCTGGGCCCGGGGCATCGCCGCTGAGCTGGCGACCCCCGCCAGGGTGGCCTCTGGCTCCCCTGACGGCGCGCCCGCCGACCTCTGAGGAGGGACGAGGTCGCGTCGGTGACCGAGGTGGTCATCCCCACCCCCGGGAGTGACCTGCGCGGCTACCTGGCCGCGCCTGAGGGCTCCGCTCCCCGACCAGGGGTGGTGGTTGTCTTCGACATCGGCGGCATGAGCCAGGACGCCCGGAACCAGGCCGACTGGCTGGCCGGCGAGGGGTACCTGGCCCTGCTCCCCGACATCTTCCGAGGCCGGAGCCCGATCCGGTCCCTTCCCCCGATGACCCGCGGCTTCAGGGCGCGGACGGGGCCGATGTTCGACGACCTGGACGCGTCTCGCGTCTGGCTGGCGGGGCGTGCGGACTGCACCGGGAGGGTCGGCGTGATCGGCTTTTGCATGGGCGGCGGGTTCGCCATGCTCCTCTCCGCCGGCCATGGGTTCGCCGCCTCCAGCATCAACTACGGGGGCCGGCCGCCCGCCGACGCCCTGCGCCTCTTCCGGGGTGCCTGCCCGATCGTGGCGAGCTATGGGGCGCGGGACTGGACCCAGCGGGGCGCCGCCGCCCGCCTGGATCACGTCCTCACCGTGCTCGGCATCGACCATGACGTCAAGGAGTACCCGGGGGCTGGCCACGCCTTCCTCAACGACCACCGCGGGGCCGGCGACCCCGTCCCCTGGTACTTCAAACCGTTGGCTGGCCTGCCGGGCATGAGCTACCAGCCGACGGCAGCCGCCGACGCCCGGCGGCGCATCATCGCCTTCTTCGACCGGAATCTGCGAGGGGTGCCGGCGAGTGCCGGCTGACCGGACGCCCATCCTCCACGTGGAGCGCCGCGCTCCGGCGTGAGGATGCCACGATGCGGCGGTGGCCGAGCCGCCGCGAGCGCTGAATCCCCCAGGGCGTCTCCGAGGCGCCATCGTCGAGCTGGTGCCCGTGGCCCCCGCGCATCTCCCCGAGCTGCTGCGCATCCGCGCGACCCCGGAGGTCTCCCAGCGCTGGGGCGCCCGGGAGGAGGCGCCGGGCTGGCCCCTCGACGACCCGGCGGCGACCGTGTTCACGGTCCTGGTCGATGGCGAGGTGCGCGGGCTGATCCAGTGCTCGGAGGAGAACGAGCCTGGCTACCGCCACGCCTCGATCGACCTCTACATCGACCCGGCGGTGCACAACCGGGGCATCGGGCGGGACGCCGTGCGCACCCTCGCCCGCCACCTGATCCGGGACCGCAGCCACCACCGTGTGACCATCGATCCCGCCGCCGACAACCAGGCGGCGATCCGCTGCTACACGGCGGTGGGCTTCCGCCCCGTCGGCCTCATGCGCCGCTACGAGCGCGACCCGGAAGGTCCGGGCTGGCACGACGGGCTGCTCATGGACCTGCTGGCGGAGGAGCTCGTTTAGCCCGCCCGGCTCGGCGGATCCTGAGCGGGGCGGAGATTCACAGCGGGTTCCCAGGCAGAACCCAGGGGCCTCTGGGCGGGCCTCGCGATCCTGGGCTGGTTGCGGGAAGAACCCAGGGAGGCCAGCGAGATGTAGCCGATCCGAGCCCCGAGCCCGACCCGGCCCGCCCCCGCGGCGGGGCGGTCCGACAACCGAAGTCTCAGATTCGAAGGAGAGCCCACCCATGGAAACGCATTACCAACCGCCCCCCGCGCCGTGGCCGGCACCGCCGCCGCAACTACCGGGGCGGGGCCGCTGGCGCCGCATCGCCGCCACGGCGGCGGTGACGACCGGTCTGGTGGTCGGCGGCTTCGCCGGCGGATTCGCCATCACCCGTGCGGCCACCACGACATCGGCGAGCAGCCCGACAACCCTCACCGCAAGCTCATCGGCATCGCCGTCACCCAGCGCGTCGAGTGGAAGCGGAAGCTCGGGAAGCAGCGGAAGCTCGGGAAGCAGCGGAAGCTCCGGGAGCGGAAGCACCACCACCCACTGCCCGAACATGACGTCGAGCTGAGCCCCGCGTCCGCCGGTGGTTCCGGCACCCACGGGGAGGCGCCGCGGGTCGGCGCCTCCCCCTCAGCAAGCAGGAGCCATCCGCCAACTCGTAACCTTTGCCAGGTCAGGCGGCGTCTCCGCGGTCGGCGGAGCACGACCGCCCCTCCTCGCAAGAGCCATGAGAAGAAAGAGCCTCCTCGGGGTCAGCGCGGCTCTCGCCGCGGTCGCCGCGTTCTTCTTCCAGCCTCGCAAGGGAGCCGAGCGGCGGGAGGCGGTGCGGCGGGGCGGCGAGCGGCTGGTCCACCGCGGGACCGGGATAACCTCGCTGGTCGGCTCCCGACGTCGCGGCGATGGCGGCACAGCCGCGCTCCGCCATCACATCGAGGACGGTCTGATCGATGCGCTCGGCGCCGACGCGCTGGCCATCAGGGTGACCGCCGCCGCTGACACGGTGACGGTCCGCGGTGAGGTCGCCTCCCTGGAGCAGATCAGCCAGGTGAGCGCCGTGATCGAGCGCCTTCGCGGCGACGCCGACGTGGTCAACCTGGTGAGGCTGAGGGCGGCGGCCGAGGGGGCCTGGCCCGGCGCCGGCGAATAGCCGCCAGATCTGCGCCGCTGGCCGCCCCGGACCCCGCCACACCGTAGGATCTGAAGGGTGCCGCCGCTCCGGCCGCCGCTTCCTCCCATGCTCTGCCGGTCCGAGCCGGAGATCCCGTCCGGGCCCGGGATGATCTACGAACCCAAGTGGGATGGCTTCCGGTGCATCGTCTTCCGGGAGGGGGACGCGCTGCACCTGGAGAGCCGCAACAGCCTGCCCCTGCAGCGGTACTTCCCTGAGCTCCTCGACCCGCTCCGCCAGGCCCTTCCCGAGACGGCGGTCGTGGATGGGGAGATCGTCATCGCGTCCGCCCGAGGCTTGGACTTCGATGCCCTCCAGCTCCGCCTCCACCCCGCCGAATCGCGGGTGCGGATGCTGGCCGAACAGACCCCGGCGACCTACATCGCCTTCGACCTGCTGGCCGAGGGCGACGACGACCTGCGCTCCCTGCCGGTCACAGAGCGGGTCGGCCGGCTCCACGCGGCTCTCATCCCCAGCCGGCGGGTCGCCATCACCCCGCAGACCACCGACCCGGCCGAGGCCGCCTCGTGGTTCGAGCGCTACGAGGGAGCCGGGTGCGACGGGGTGGTTGCCAAACCGGCGGGGTCCGCCTACCGGGGCGGCGATCGCGGCTGGATCAAGGTCAAGCATCTGCGCACCGTCGACTGCGTGGTCGGGGGCTATCGCCGCGACCTGAAGATCGAGGCGGTGGCCTCGCTGCTCCTCGGTCTCTACGACGACGACGGCACCCTGCAACATGTCGGTCACACGTCCTCCTTCTCGACAGCGGAGCGGAGGGAGCTGCTGGAGCGGCTGCGGACCCTCGAGGGCGGGCTCTCGTTCGGCGGCGGGCGCACCCCCGGGGGGCCCTCGCGCTGGACCAGGGAGCGGGACGCCGATTGGATCGCCGTGCGTCCCGAGCTGGTCTGCGAGGTGGCCTTCGACCACCTCCAGGGCACCCGGTTCCGGCATGCCGCCCGATTCCTGCGCTGGCGCGCCGACAAGCCGCCCGCCGACTGTCGCTACGACCAGCTGCTGCCCCCCAACCCCTTCGACCTGACCCAGATCGTCGACATCGGCGGATAGCCCGGTTCAGGTCGTCGACATCGGCGGGTGGGACGAGCCCGCCCGCCCGGTCCCGCCGCTCGGTGCGGCGAGCAGCCGGCCGGCTCTCGGCTGGGCGTTCGCCGGGCGCCCCGGGGTGGGCGGCGGCGGCGGCGGCCCCGCCGGTCCGGGACGCTAACCGACCGCCAGCTCGGCGGCCTCGGCCGCCTCCGGTGCCTCCGGCCGGGTCTGCCACGCCAGGTACCGCTCGATGATCATCCGCTCCGCCTCCTCCCAGCTGTGGGCGCGGAGCTCCGCGGGCACCTCCAGGTGCTGGTTGGCAAAGTGGGTGAAGACGATGACGTCCCGCGAGTCTCGCAGCAGGGCCTCGACGTTGTGGGGCGAGTCCTCGACGTAGAGATCGGCGTTGACCGCGCCCTTCTCGCCCATGAAGCAGAGGTCCCAGTAGGGGATGCCGTAGCGGTCCAGCCAGGCCACCGTCTGGGCCACCGCGATCTGGTGGAAGTGCTCAATGATCAGGCGGTGGGTGATGATCCGGATCCGGATCCCCATGTTGGAGAGCCGGCGCAGGGAGGGTCCCGCACCGGGGATCATGCCCATGTCCAGGAAGAGGTTGCGCTGGACCACCGCGAAGCGGTGGACACGGTGGAACTCGGCGGGGTCGACACCCCACTCGGCCATGTCCCAGCCGACGTCCTCTGGCAGCGACTCCGGTTCCCGTCCCAGCCACTCGGCGACGACCCGGCGCATGAAGGGGTAGTAGTCGGCGCAGACGCCGTCGAGATCGACACCGAGCACGAACTGGCGTGGGCTCACGGGCACGCCGAGATTATCGCGCGCGCTCCGCGCCGGTTTCGCTCAGCTTCCCAGCCCCTGGTCGGCTCGCGCCCGGCGCGCCGCTCCCCGTGCCGAGAGGAGGACGGCCACGGCGATGGTTCCCAGGATGATCCAGAGGCTGTATCCCGACAGCGAGTTGGCGAACGCCTGGGCGGGCTTGCCGATGAAGTAGCCGAGGGCTTCGATCTCGGCGATGTAGCAGAGCTCGCCGGCCAGATCCAGGAGGATGAATCGCGAGAACCGCATCCTGGTCTCGCCGGCCAGGAAGTAGAAGACCGCGTTGGGCAGCCAGATCACCGGGGCGAGGAAGACCGCCCACCCCGCGAAGCGGCTGAATATCCGCTCCCCGCGCGTGACCCTCCGCTTCCAGCGTGGGTCGCTCTGGCCCAGGTAGTCGATCAGCACCCGGCCGTAGCGCCGTCCCGCGTAGAAGAAGCAGGGGTCGGTGAGCATGGTGCAGGGAAGCGGGGCGAGCAGCGCGACCCAGGGACTGAGCGTGCCGGTCCGCACCGCGGCACCGCAGAGGATCATCGAGACCGTGGAGCCGCGCAGCAGCGCGGCCTGCACCGCAAGGTCGTGGAGGATCAGCCACTGCCCCAGCGGCACCCCCACGTAGTAGTAGACGGACTGGGCCAGGATGGGGCCGACGATCAGGAAGTCGAGCCAGCTCCAGTGGCCGCGGAGGAGTCGTTCCCCCGCGCTGGACGGACGGTCCGCTTCGGTGGCGGCGTCCTCCGGCGGTTCCTGGTTGTCGACGGGAAGGGCCGGGGGGGAGGCCATCGGGCCATTCTCGCCGCCCGGCGGGATGGGATGGTCTCGGGGATCAGGGTTGGCGGGCGGATCGCCACCGGGACGAGCCGCGCCCTTAGGCGATCTCCGCCTCCTCCTCGTCGAGGCAGGCACCGCCGCCGCCGCCCGTCACCGGCTCCAGCTCGAGCCCCGCCTCCTCAGCGTCCGCTCGCGATCCCGGTCGCTCCGCTGCCGGCCGGCGCTCCGAGGCCAGCAGGACGACCACCGCAACCACGATCAGCAGCCCGCCGACCAGGGTGCCGGCCGTGACCCTCTCGCCCACCAATGCCCAGCCCAGCAGGACGGCGACCAGGGGGTTGACGTAGGCGTAGCTGGAGACCGCCCGGGGGGAGACCGCGCGGAGCAGGAAGACGTAGGCGGTGTATCCGAGCAGGGATCCGAAGACCACCAGGTAGGCGGCGGCCAGCAGGCTCTTGGTGGAGATCGCTGCGGGATGGATCTGGCCCCACTCGCCCAGGACCCCGGCGGCCGCGCAGAGGATGACCCCGCCGCAGAGCATCTCCATCGCCGTTCCGACCAGCGCCCGCCGGGGCAGCGGCGCCCGGCCCGCGTAGATCGAGCCGGCGGCCCAGAAGACCGGCGACGCCAGGGTGATGGCGAACCACAGGGGAGAGGCGCTTACCGGGGAACCCCCGGCGACCAGCAGGATGGCCACCCCGGCGAAGCCGACCAGCAGCCCCGCCGCCCCCGTCCGGGCGATCGGCTGGATGCCCCGGACATGGGCGAACACCGCCATCCAGAGCGGCACGGTGGCGACCAGCAGGGCGGCCACCCCGGAGGGAACGTGCTGCTCGCCGAAGCTGATCCCCCCGTTGCCGGCGAAGAGCAGCAGGGCGCCGATGACGGCCGCCGACTTCCAGTGCCGGGCGGTGACCCGGTCGCCCCGGCGGTCGCCGGTGAGGTAGGCGATCGGGAACAGGATGGCGCCCGCGATCACGAAGCGGACGCCGGCCATGAGCAGCGGCGGCAGGGTCTCGACCGCCAGGCGGATGGCCAGGTACGTTGAGCCCCAAATGATGTAGACCGCCGCGAAGGCGGTGATCACCATCGGGGTGACGGCGCGCGCCGCCGGGGCGGTCCGGGAGCTCATGGGCCGGTCACTCTCCGCTCCTGGGCGACCGCGCTGCGTCACCGGCGCCGTCCGCGGCCGCGAAGCGGCGCCGGAACGCGGCCACGCTGTCCGGCTCCGGGATCCCGGCCGCCAGCTGCGGGTCCTCGAGCGGGGCGCCGGCGACCAGCCGCAGCGGCACCTCTCCAGCCCACCAGGGGAGCGCCTGGTCGCTCGCCGAGTCCATCGGTGGGCCGGTGCGCACCTTGGCGGAGGCCTCGGTCAGCTCGACTGCCACCACCGCCGTACCTTCGATCTCCTGGTCGCTGGGCTGGCGGGTCTCGGTCCAGCGTCCGGGGATGGCGTGCTCGACGACGGCGCGCAGGGCGGCGCGCTTCTCCGCCGGATCGGTCACCGGCCGGCCGCGGCCCATCACCACCGCGCTCCGGAAGTTCATCGAATGCCCGGAGGCGGATCGCGCCAGCACCAGCCCGTCGACGTGGGTCGCGGTGATGCACACCCCGTGAAGGGCGGCGGCCAGGTGGCTGTTGGAGGTGGCGCCGTGAAGGTACAGGGTGTCGCCGATCCGGCCGAATCCGGTGGGCAGCACCACGGGCGCCCCATCCACGATCACCCCGATGTGGCAGATCAGGGCCCCGTCGAGGATCTCCCGGATCGTCTCGGTGTCGTATCGGGCCCGGTCGGCGTGGCGGCGCACCCGGACCCGGGCGCTGGCGGCAGCAGTGGGGCGATGAAAGACCCGCACCTCACCTCCGCGGTCTTTCACCGGGTGAGAGGAGCCGGCCGACGGCAAGGTCAGCTCGCCTGCACGGCCGGCTTCTTCATGTGGCAGAGACATATGTTACACTACAAAATGTTGAACGTTATCGAACTACTTTACATCACCGGCCGCCGCTCAGGTGACATCGCCGCCGCGGTCGAGGGGGCTGTCCGGGAGGGCCGCCTGCAGCCCGGAGACCGCCTGCCCACGGTCCGGGGGCTGGCCGCCGAGCTGGGGGTGAGCCCGGCCACCGTCAACGCCGCCTACCGGGAGCTCGGCCGGCGGGGGGTCGCGATCGGCGAGGGCCGGGCGGGCACCGCGATCGCCCCCCGCCCTCCCCTCGGCCGCGGCATCGAGGTGAGGGTCCGCACCGGCCTCCGCGACCTCGCCACCGGGAGGCCGGATCCCCTGCTGCTCCCCGACTGGACCGACGTGATCGCCGGTTTGCCCCGGAGGTCCGCCCAGTACGGGGCGCCCATGGTCGAGCCGGAGCTGGCCGACCTCGCCCGCGAAAGGCTGCGGGCGGACGGCGTCGACGCCACCCACCTCACCGTCGTCAGCGGCGCGGTGGATGGCATGGAGCGGGTGATCGGCGCCCACCTGCGACCGGGTGACGCGGTGGCCGTGGAGGATCCCGGCTACCCGCCGTTCGTCGACCTGCTCCGGGCGATGTCGCTCCGGCCCGTCCCGGTGGGCATCGACGCACGGGGGATGGTGGCGGAGCACCTCGAGGCCGCGCTCCACCGCGGCGTCCGGGCGGTGCTGCTCACCCCGCGCAGCCAGAATCCCTTCGGCAGCGCCCTGGACGACCTGCGCCGGACCGAGCTCCGCCGGGTGCTGGCCCGCCGCCCGGAGGCGCTGGTGGTCGAGGACGACCATGCCGAGGGCCTCGGCGGTGGGACGGTGGTGGGAGTGGCGCTCCCTGATTGGCCCGCATGGGCAGTCGTCCGCTCGGTGTCGAAGACGCTGGGCCCCGACCTCAGGGTGGCGGTGGTCTCCGGCGACGAGACGACGGTGGCCAGGGTCGAGGGCCGCCTGGCGACGGGCCCCGGCTGGGTCAGCCACCTGCTTCAGCGCCTGGTCATCGGTCTGTGGTCACGCCCTGGGCTGGAGCTGCTGCTCTCCCACGCCGCCGACACCTACCGGCGCCGCCGGGAGGGCCTCATCGACGCCCTGGAGCGTCATGGCGTCCAAGCCCGCGGGGCCACCGGCCTCAACGTCTGGGTGCCCGTGGAGGCGGAGGCGCCGGTGCTCGCCGCGCTCGCCGACGCCGGCTACGCCGCCCAGGCCGGGGAGCGCTTCCGGATCGCCACGCCGCCGGCGATCCGGATCACCGCCGCCACTCTCGACCCTTCGGAGGCGGATTGGGTTGCCGAGGCGGTGGCCGCCGCCGGCGGAACGGGGGCCACCCGCCTCGCCTGAAAAGCGGATCAAGAACCCTTCAGTGAGGCTTCGGCGTCCGCTCCTCGCAGCCCCACGGCGTGCCGTGGGCTTTCAGCAGATCGAGGAAGGGCTCCGCCGGGAAGGCCTCGGGTCCGAGGATCCCGGTCCCCGACCAGGCTCCGCTGTCGACGAGCTCGAGGGCGCACAGCGGGTTGACCGCCGTCTGCCAGACCACCGCCTGGGATCCGTATTCCGCCATCGACTGGGCGTTGTCGACGACGTGATGGAGGTACACCTCCCGGGGGGCGCTGTCCTTGCCCGCGCCCCGGACCCAGGTGCCGGCGCAGGTGAGGCCGGACATCCGATCTCCGAGGTCGGCAGGGTCGGGCAGGCAGGCGGCGACGAGGTCCCGGGGCGAGACCTTGAGGTCGCCGACCTCGACCGGGGCGGTGGCGTCCAGGCCCAGCTTGTGCAGGGTCTGGAGCACCCCGATGAACTCGTCGCCCAGCCCGTACTTGAAGGTGACCCGGCCGCAGCGGACCCAGCGCGGCACCAGGAGGACCTCCTCGTGCTCCACATTGACGCACTCGATGGGACCGATCCCCTCCGGGAAGACGAAGGTCTCCGGCTCGCTGAACGGCGGGGTGGTGAACCAGCCGCGGTCCCGCTCCCAGATGATGGGCGGGTTGAGGCACTCCTCGATGGTCGTCCAGATCGAGAAGGTGGGCGCGAACTCGTAGCCCGCCACGGCCAGGTTGGCGCCGTCGCGCACCCCGACCTCATCGATCGCGGAGAACAGCCGGTCGGCCGCGTAGCGGGCAAAGACGTCGGCCATCCCCGGCTCGACCCCCATGCCGACCAGTGCCAGCAGCCCCTTGCTCTCCCACTCCGAGGCGAGCGCGAACTGCTCGTCGCCGAGCTTGACCCCCGGCTTCGAGTAGGGTTCCTCCGGGTGAGGGCGGGACAGTGACATGGCCATGTCCAGATAGGTGACCCGCGAGGCCAGGGCAGCCCGGAAGAGCGGCATCACGAACCGGGGGTCGACGGCGTTGACGAGGACATCGCATCTCTCAGCTTCGAGCAGTTGCGAGACCGCGGCCTCGTCGCCGGCGTCGAGCTGGACCGCGCGGAAGTGCCCCCCGGCACCGGCGACGGCGCGCTGGGCGCGCCCGACGTCGTAGTCGGCGACCACCATCGCCTCGAACAGCTTCCAGCTCGACGCCGTCTTGGCGATCGCGCTGCCCACGCCGCCGGCCCCAACAAGCAGCACACGCATGGCGAAAACCCTCCGGAGCCGCGATTATACTGGCCGCCGTCGAGCCTTGGACGCGGTTGCAGGGCTAGGTGCGGGTAGCCTGGGAGGCGGTCGTGAACGCTACGCGCGATAGGTGGGGGAACTTCGTTGGGGGCGAGTACGTCGAGCCCAAGGATGGCGGTTACAGCGAGCTCATCGACCCTGTCACCGGAGAGGCCTTCACCACCGTTGCCCTGTCCCAGCCGGCCGACGTGGAGCGGGCCTGCACGGCGGCCCAGGCCGCGTTCGAGGTTTGGCGGGACCAGACCCCCTCGGAGCGGAGCCTGGCCATGCTCCGCTTCGCCGATGCCATGGAGCGGCGGGGCGCGGAGCTGGTGGATCTGGAGTGCCGCAACTGCGGCAAGCCGCGGGGGTTGACGACCTCGGAGGAGCTCGGTCCCTGCCTGGACCAGATCCGCTTCTTCGCGGGCGCCTGCCGGCTTCTCGAGGGCCGCGCCGCGGCCGAGTACATGCACGGCTACACGTCCTTCGTGCGCCGCGAGCCGGTCGGTGTCTGCGCCCAGGTCACCCCCTGGAACTACCCGATGATGATGGCGGTCTGGAAGTTCGCGCCCGCCATAGCCGCCGGCAACACGGTGGTGTTGAAGCCGGCGCACACCACCCCGCTCAGCAGCCTGCTGATGGCGGAGATCGCCGCCGAGTTCCTGCCCCCGGGGGTCTTCAACGTGGTCTGCGGCAGCAACCGCGACATCGGCGCCGCTCTTATCGGCCATCCCATCCCGCGCATGGTGTCGATCACCGGCAGCGTTCGCGCCGGCCGCGAGGTCGCCCTGACCGCGGCCCAGGACATCAAGCGCGTCCACCTCGAGCTCGGTGGCAAGGCCCCGGTGGTCGTCTTCGACGATGTCGACGTGGCCAAGGCTGCCGCCGGCATCGCCATGGCCGGATACTTCAACGCCGGCCAGGACTGCACCGCCGCCACCCGGGTCCTCGCCGGGCCCAAGGTCTACGGCGACTTCGTCGACGCACTGGTGGAGCGGGCCAGGGCCGAGGTGGTGGGCGGCCCCGACGACGAGGGCGTCGACTTCGGACCGCTCAACAGCCAGAACCAGCTGGCCACCGTGAGCGGCTACCTCGACCGGCTCCCCGGCCACGCCGCGGTTGCCTCGGGCGGCCACCGCATCGGTGAGCGCGGCTTCTTCTACGAGCCCACCGTCGTCACCGGGGTCGAGCAGTCCGACGAGATCATCCAGGAGGAGGTCTTCGGCCCGGTCATCACCGTGCAGCGGTTCAGCGACGAGGAGCAGGCGGTGGCCTGGGCCAACGCGGTGGAGTTCGGCCTGGCGTCCTCAGTCTGGACTCGCGATCACGGCCGGGCGATGCGGATGGCCAAGCGGCTGGACTTCGGCTGCGTCTGGATCAACACCCACATCCCGCTGGTCGCGGAGATGCCTCACGGCGGATTCCGGCATTCCGGGTACGGCAAGGATCTGTCGGTCTACGGCTTCGAGGACTACACCCGGATCAAGCATGTGATGACGGCGCTGGACGTCTGAGCCGGAGGCTGGACAGTGAGCGCCACCCGCGGCGATCCGTCCCCCGGCCGCCGGCTGGTCACCGAGATCCCCGGTCCGCGATCCCGTGAGCTGGCCGCCCGCCGTGCCCGCGCGGTTCCCGACGGGGTCGGCACCACCCTGCCGGTCTTCATCTCCCGAGCCGGTCCCGGAATCCTCGAGGACGTCGACGGCAACCGGCTCATCGACCTCGGCTCCGGGATCGCCGTGACCGGCGCCGGGAACAGCCCTCCCCAGGTGGTGGACGCCGTCCGTGAGCAGGTCGGGCTCTTCGCCCACACCTGCTTCCAGGTGACCCCCTACGCGGGCTACGTCGAGGTCTGCGAGCGCCTCAACGAGCTGACCCCGGGCGGCCACGAGAAGCGCTCGTTCCTGGTCAACTCCGGGGCCGAGGCGGTGGAGAACGCGGTCAAGGTGGCCAGGTACGCCACCGGCCGGCCCGGGATCGTCGCCTTCGACCACGGCTTCCACGGCCGGACCCTGCTCACCATGAGCCTGACCGGCAAGGTCAACCCCTACAAGCGGGGGTTCGGGCCCTTCGTCCCCGAGGTGCATCGCGCGCCCTACTCGGATCCCTTCCGCGAGACCGGCCGGCTGGACGAGACCATCACCATGCTGGAGACCACGGTGGGGGTGGAGAGCATCGCCGCAGTGCTGGTCGAGCCGATCGCCGGCGAGGGCGGCGTGGTGGTGCCCGAGCGGGGCTGGCTGCCCGGCCTCGCCGAGTGGTGCCGGAGTCAGGGGATCCTGCTCATCGCCGACGAGGTGCAGACCGGCTTCGGCCGGACCGGCGACTGGTTCGCCTGCGAGCACGAGGGTGTGGTCCCCGACCTGGTGGCGACCGCCAAGGCCCTGGGCGGCGGTCTCCCCCTCGGGGGCATCACCGGCCGCGCCGAGGTGATGGGGTCGGTCCACCCCGGCGGGCTGGGGGGGACCTTCGGCGGCAACCCGGTCGCCTGCGCCGCCGCGCTGGCGGCCATCCGCACCATCGAGACCGAGGGACTGGTGGCCAGGGCCCGCGCCATCGGCGAGAGGACGCTGGACCGTCTGCACCGGCTCGCCGCTGATCAGCCGGCGATGGGCAGCGTGCGCGGCCGCGGCGCGATGGTGGGAGTCGAGTTCGTGCGGCCCGGCTCGATGACACCGGATCGAGACATCGCCGGGCGGGTGCTGCGCCGCTGCCACCAGGCCGGTGTGGTGGTGCTCGGCGCCGGGACCTACGGCAACGTGGTTCGCCTGCTGCCTCCGCTGGTCATCTCGGACGAGCTTCTCGACGAGGGGCTGGCGATCCTCGAGGAGGCGGTGACGGCGGGATGAGAGCCCTCAGCTTCGCGGAGAGGGCCGGACCCTGCCGGCCGGGAGGAACCTGATGACTGCAGTAGCGATCGCCGAGAAGCGGGTGGACAAGGGGCTCAAATCCGGGGCCCTCTCGCTGGTCTCCAACATCGTGATCGGGGTCGCCTCGACGGCTCCGGCCTACAGCCTGGCGGCCACCCTGGGAGCCATAGCGGCTCTGGTGGGCCTGATCAGCCCCCTGGTGGTGCTGATCGCCTTCGTCCCCATGCTCTTCGTCTCGATCGGCTACAGCGAGCTCAACAAGGCGGATCCCGACTGCGGCACCACCTTCACCTGGGCCAGCCGGGCCTTCGCGCCCTGGGCCGGCTGGCTGGGTGGCTGGGGGATCCTCGCCTCCGACATCCTGGTCATGGCCAGCCTCGCTGAGGTGGCGTCGATCTACACCTTCAACCTCTTCAATGCCAGCAGCATCGCCAATGCCACCAGCGGCCCCCCCTGGGTCCTGCTGCTCGGGCTTGTCTTCATCGGGGTGATGACCTGGGTCTGCTACCGGGGCATCGAGGTATCGGCCCGGCTCCAGCGGGTGCTGCTCTCCATCGAGGTGATCATGCTCATGGCCTTTGGCCTGGTGGCGCTGATCCGGGTGCTGACCGGCAACGCGCCGGCCGGTCACATCACCCCGAGTCTCAACTGGTTCAACCCGGGCAGCGTGGACTTCTCGACCCTGATCAGCGGCCTGCTGCTGATGCTCTTCATCTACTGGGGCTGGGACACCTCGGTGTCGATCAACGAGGAGACGGCCGACCGCACCCGCAACCCGGGCCGGGCGGCGATCATCTCGACGGTGCTGCTGCTGGTGATGTACTTCGTGGTCACCCTCGGCGCCCAGTCCTTCGCCGGGGTCGGAACCAAGGGCACCGGCCTGGCCAACCCCAACAACGTCGGTGACGTCATTTCCGTCCTGGGCACCGCGGTCTTCGGCGCCTCCTGGTTCGGCCAGCTCTGCTTTCACCTGCTCCTGCTCATGGTGCTGAGCTCGGCGGCGGCCTCGGCCCAGACCACCATCCTGCCCACCGCCCGGACCATGCTGTCGATGGCGGTCTACAAGGGGCTTCCCGATTCCTTCGCCAGGATGCACCCCCGCTACTTCACGCCCACCGTCTCCACCCTGGTGATGGGCGGCGTCTCGGCGGCCCTCTATGTGCTGATGAACTACCTGGTGACGGGCGGGCTGGTGATCTCCGACGCGGTCACCGCCATCGGCATCTGGATCGCCTTCTACTACGGCCTCACCGGCTTCACCTGCTTCTGGTACTACCGCAAGACCCTGCTGAGCAGCGCCCGCAACCTCTTCATGCGCGGCGTCTTCCCGCTCCTCGGCGGACTGATGCTGTACTTCGCCCTGGTGTTTAGCGTCGGTTCCGACTTCAACGCCGACACCGTCAGCTTCACGACCTGGACGCTCCCCTTCGGGCCGCGCTGGGTGATCGGCGGCGTCTTCCTGATCGCCCTGGTCTCGGCGGTGGTCGGCCTCATCATCATGGTGGCCTGGTGGATCGCCCGGCCGCCCTTCTTCCGCGGCGAGGTGCTCAACCGGTCCACGCCCACCCTGGTGCCCGAGGAGGGGACGGTTGCTAGGATGAGCTCATGACCGTCACCGTCGATCAGATCGTGACCGTCAACCCCGCCACCGAGGAGGTGATCGCTCACCACCCGGTGATGCCGGAGGCCGAGGTGGACGCCGTGTTGGAGGCCGTCCACGGGGCGTTCCCGGCCTGGCGCGACCTGCCGATGCGCCGCCGGAGCGAGCTTATGCACGAGGCGGCGGCTGTGCTCCGCCGCCGGCGCGACGAGCTGGCGGCGCTGATCACCATCGAGATGGGCAAGGTGAGCGGCGAAGCCCGCGCCGAGGTCGAGAAGTGCGCCACCACCTGTGACCATTACGCCGAGCACGCCGAGGACTACCTGGCCGACCTGGAGGCCCCGTCGGACGCGTCGCGCAGCTTCGTGGCCTTCGAGCCCCTGGGCACCGTGCTCGCGGTGATGCCCTGGAACTTCCCGTTCTGGCAGGTGATCCGCTTCGCCGCGCCCGCCCTGATGGCGGGCAACACCGGGGTGCTGAAGCACGCCAGCAACACCACCGGGTCGGCGCTCGCCATCGAGTCGGTGTTCCGGGAAGCCGGGTTCGCTGAGCCGGTGTTCCGCACCCTGGTGCTTCCCGGCCGCCGGGTGGAGGCGCTCATCGAGGATGCGCGGATCGCCGCCGTGACCCTCACCGGCAGTGACGCCACCGGCTCGCAGGTGGCCGCCGCCGCGGGTCGCTGCCTCAAGAAGACGGTGCTCGAGCTGGGCGGGTCCGACGCCTTCGTGGTCCTCGACGATGCCGACCTCGAGGCCGCCGCCGCCACCGCGGCTCGCTCCCGCTTCCAGAACTGCGGCCAGAGCTGCATCGCCGCCAAGCGGTTCATCGTTGTGGAGACGGTGGCCGACAGCTTCGAGGAGGCCCTGGTCGCCGAGGCGGAGCGGTTCCGCACCGGCGATCCCACCGAGCCCTCGTCGACCATGGGCCCGCTGGCTCGCGCCGACCTGCGCGAGGAGCTGGAGGGCCAGCTCCGTGACTCGGTGCAGCGCGGTGCCCGCGTGCTTTCCGGCGGCCGGCGCCTCGACCGGCGGGGATGGTTCTTCCAGCCGACCGTGCTCGCCGGATGCGCTCCGGGGATGCCCGCCTTCGATGAGGAGACCTTCGGTCCGCTGGCCGCGGTCAGCCGGGTGTCGGGGGAGGACGAGGCCCGGCGGCTGGCCAACCACTCCGCGTTCGGCCTGGGTGGGAACGTGTGGACCCGGGACGTGGAGCGAGGCGTCCGATTCGCCCGCAGCCTGGAGACGGGCGGGGTCTTCGTCAACGGCATGACCCACTCCGATCCCCGGCTGCCCTTCGGCGGGGTCAAGCGCAGCGGCTACGGCCGCGAGCTCCACTCCTTCGGCATCCGCGAGTTCGTCAACGTCAAGACCATCTGGGTGGGCTGATCCGAACCGCGTCGGCCGGCGGCCTGATCGCCCTCTCGGATACCCTGGCGCGGGGCAGATCCAGCCCGAGCCGCAACCCATGGCTGGCAATCCAGTCAATGGTGACCTGCTCCATGGTCAGCAACCCGAGGAGGCCAGCAGGACGGCCACCCCGACGGCGTTGATGGTCATGTGCGCGATCACGCCCGGCCACACCGAGCCCGACTTGGCGTAGAGGTAGGCGAGCAGCAGGCCGCCCAGGAAGACGGGGATGAAGAGCGCCGGCTCCGCCCAAGCGGCGTGGGCCGCCGAGAACAGGATGGCGCTGACGACCACCGCCAGCCAGAGCGGCAGGCGTCCCTGCAGGTATCGGAAGGTGAAGCCGCGGAAGATGATCTCCTCGGCCACCGGGGCGATGATCGCGACCGCCAGCAGGGTGAGGCCCCAGGAGCCGCCGTAGCTGCTCCGGATCCCGACGCACTGGTTGGTGCTGCTGGCGGTTGGCAGGATGGCCCTGCTCAGCAGCCCGCCGGCATCCTGAAGGACCAGGGCGGCGAAACCCATGGGGAGGCCGGCGACCAGCCAGGGCCAGCTGGGCAGCCGCAGGCCCAGCGCGCCCAGCGAGGTGTGGCGCCGCCACCGCACCAGCACGGCGATCAGCAGCAGGGTGGCCCCGTAGACGGCGATGTCCTCGCCGAGGGAGAGCGCGATGCCGCCGCCGCTTCCCGCGGTGATGCCCAGCCCGCGGGCGGTGACCACGGCGACCCAGTTCGCGCCCAGGATGATCGGCAGCAGCAGGATCAGGACCGGGGCGACGTCGGTCCAGCTCCATCGGCTCCGGGGCGGGGCCGCCTCGGCCGCCGGGCGTGCCTGGGGGTCCAGCGGCGGCGGGAAAGCCGGCCGCGACGGCCACAGAATCCAGCCCTGCGGGCCCGCCAGCCAGGTCAGGGGGAGGGCTCGAGCCGACAGCACCAGGCTGCTTGCCATGCGGTCCGGCAGGCTGCGCCGACGGCGTTCCGTGAGGGCGATGGCGAAGCCCGCGCCCAGGGTCACCAGCGACCACCACCAGCCCGCCGAGCGCAGCAGAACCTGGCCCCAGGTCAGCCGGTCGCCGGTCCGAGCATCCACCACCCGGAGGCCGAGGATGCGCATGGCCAGGGTGGCTCCACGGCGCCAGGCGATGGCCGGGTAGACGAAGGTCCCGCCGACCAGGATGGCCAGGGTGAGCAGCTGGGTCAGCAGCACGCCCGCCGAGCTCTCGATCTCGGGCGTGATCTCGGCCGCCCCGTGCGCCGCGGTTCGCAGGAGCTCCCCGGCCACCATGAGCCCGACCAGCGTGAAGATGCCGATGAAGAGCCCGTCGAGGAGGAACGCGGCCAGCCGCCGCCCCAATCCGGCGCTGACCAGCTCCTGGGCCGGAGGCCAGCCGGGAGACCCCGCCGGTGCCTGGGCGAGCGGTGGGGGCGGCACCAGAGGTGGTGGAGGCGGCAGGGGCGGGGTCAGCGGTCCCTGGAGGCTCATGAGCCGCTCGGGTATCTCTCGCCGGGTTGGGGGTTGGGCACCGCGGTCTCGACGCGCGCTGATGTGCCCGGATCGTCCAACGACGCCGGCCCGGCGGCTGGCCTCCGCCGCGGGCTCGCCAGCCGGACCCAGCCGCCGCGTCGCCGGAAGTGCAACTCGTGCCAGCCGCGGCGCCGTGCCGCCCGCCGCAGCCTCCGATCGGGGTTGACCGCGGTCGGGTGCCCGACCAGGGAGAGCATGGGCAGGTCGCCGATCCCGTCCCCGTAGGCGTACGAGTGTCCCAGGTCGATGCCGTGGCTCTCCGCCAGGTGCCGCACCGCCTCCGCCTTGGGGATCCCGTGGCAGAGCGCGACCCTGCCCGTGTAGCGGCCGTCGACGATCTCCGCGTCGGAGGCGACCACGCCGTCGGCACCCAGGATGTCGCCGAGCTTGGCGATCAGCTCGTGGGTCGACGCCGATACCAGGAAGACCAGGTGGCCGCGGTGGCGGTGCCACTCCATCAGCCGCTGGGCCTCACCGTAGACGCGGGGGGCCAGCGCGCTGGGGATGGCCTCGCCCGCGACCCGGCTGAGCGCAGCCGCGTCCATGCCCCGGACCACCTCGCCCATGGCGCGCACCGCCTGCCGGACCTCCTCCTCGGAGTAGCCGCGTGCGCTGAACTGCAGGCCGCGGACCAGGGCGGTGATGGAGGCTCGGCGCGACACCAGCCCGGCTCGGCGCAGCGCACCCGCCAGCGCCAGCATCGACGAGCCCCGCACCACCGTCCGGTCGACGTCGAAGAAGGCGGCGACCTTACCGGGCGGCGTCCAGGCGTCTACCATCCAACCGCCCATGCAAGCACGAAACCCGAATTCACTGCCCACCGCAGCCCACCTTGTGGATGAGGGGCGCCGCTCCCTCCGCGAATCCCCAGCCATCGACCACTGGCATTCCGCGATCGCCCGCGAGGACGCGGAGGATCTGCTCGCCCTCGCCCTGGGCATCGACGTCGAAGCCCTCGACCCCAAGGCGCGGATCCCGGCGCGAGTCGAGCGGCGTTACCGCGCTCACCTGGAGCGTCGTGCCGGGGGAGAGCCGGTCGCCCTCATCCGCGGCTGGGTGGAGTTCGCCGGGCTGAGGCTGGCGGTCCGACCCGGCGTCTTCGTTCCCCGGGGTTCCACGGAGACGCTGGCCCGGCAGGGTGTCGTGGCCATGGGACGGCGCCTCCCGGCCGTCGCCGTGGACCTCGCCTGCGGCGCCGGTCCGGTGGCCTGCGCGATCGGCAGGGCACGGCCGACCGCCGAAGTCTGGGGGCTGGACATCGATGCCGCCGCCGTCTCCCTGGCCCGGGCCAATGCCCGGCGCCACGACCTCGCCAACGTCCACTTCCGGATCTCGGACCTGCTCTCCCAGGCTCCGGCCCGGCTGCGCGGCCAGGTCTCGGTCTTCACCATCCACCCGCCCTACGTTGCCCGGGCCGCGGTCCGGGGCCTGCCCCGGGAGATCCGGGGCTTCGAGCCGCGCCACACCCTCACCGACGGCTCGGCGGACGGCCTCGGCCTGGTGCGGGCGCTGCTCGGCCAGGCCCCGGAATGGCTGCGTCCCGGAGGTTCGACGCTGGTTGAGGTGGCTCCTTACCTGAGCCGGTCCGTGCAGGCCCTGATGCGGCGGGCGGGGCTCCAGGTGAGCGTGGCTGCGGATCCCAGTGGCCTGACCCGGGTGGTCCGGGGGCGGTGGCCCGGCTGACACTCCCCGTGCACGGGGCTCAGCGCGCCGTGCGGGCGGGGGCCTGGCCCGCGCGGCGAGCTCAGCCGCTCAGCGCCGCCCCGGCCGCGCTCAGCTCAGCGGTGCCGGCCGTGACCTCGGCCATCCCCCTGGCGATCAGGGTCGATGAGCCCTGGCTGACCCCGGTGGCGATGTCGCTCCCCGCCTTCGAGTAGTCCTGGAACGCCGTGCGAAGATCGGAGTTGGCCCCCTTCTCGGCCGTGGTGCCGGGGCTGCTGGACCCGATCTGCCGAAGCGCGGTTGCGCTCCCCTGGACCAATTGGCGCGCGGCGGCCGCACAGGCGGCCCCCGGGGTGCCGCTGCAGGCCCCGTCCAGCGCCGCGAGCGGCGGCAGGACGCTGCAGATCGCGGTGTAGGCCGCGGCGGTGTAGGCGTCCGGCGGCTGTCCCCCTTCGCAGTCGACGGAGGGCACTATCGGCGGCTCACCCTGGGGTGACGCGGTCCCGCCTGGGGAGACAGGGGCCGGCGACGTGGTGGCCGGCGCCGTGGTGGCCGGCGCCGGAGTCGGACTGACCCGGCTCACCGGCTGCCGGTTCCAGGGCTGAGCCACCAGGACGAAGGCGCCGCCTCCAGCGGCCGCGGCGATGGCCAGGACGGCGAGGAGGGTCAGAGCCAGCCGCAGCCCGCGCCCTCGCTGGGGCGGCGGCCCCGGTGCGGCGGAGGGCGGGGGTGGTGGCGGAGGCTGAAACGGGACGCCTGCCCACCCTCCCCCCCCGAGCTCGGGGGGCGGCGGAGCCGGGACCGGTGGTGGGGGAGGGGAAGGGAAGCGATCGTCCACGCTCAGCACACCCTACCCGGTGCTGCAACCTCGCCGGTACTCTCGCTGTGTGCACGGATCAGCGGCCACCCGGCTGAGCCCATGACGGTCCGGATCGGCACCTCGGGATGGCAGTACGCCGACTGGCGGGGTGCCTTCTATCCCGAGAAGATGCCGCAGCGGCTCTGGCTGGAGCGCTACGCGAGCCACTTCGACGTGGTCGAGGTCAACAACACCTTCTACCGCCTGCCCGCGGCCGAGGTCTTCGCCCAGTGGCGGGAGCGCGTGCCCGCCAGCTTCCGATTCGCCCTCAAGCTGTCCCGCTACATCAGCCACATCCGGCGGCTGCGCGAGCCCGCCGAGTCGATGCGGACCTTCCTGGAGCGCGCCGCCCAGCTGGGCGATCGCATCGGCCCGCTCCTCCTCCAGCTCCCCCCCAACTTCCCGGTCGATCCGGGACGCCTGGAGGATGCCCTGGCCGCGGTCCCACACCGGTTCCGGGTCGCCGTCGAGGTGCGGCACGCATCCTGGTTCCGCGAGGAGGTCGCAGCCGTCCTGCGCCGCCACGATGCCGCGCTCTGCCTCACCGATCGCTGCGGCGAGCCCCAGGAGCCGCGTTGGCCGACCGCCGGCTGGGGCTACCTGCGATTCCATCAGGGTGCGGAGGGCGATTGGTCCTATGGGGAGCGGACCCTCCGCGATTGGGCCAGCCGGGTCCGCTCCCTGTGGGGGGAGGGGGCCGATGTCCACGCCTTCTTCAACAACGATCCCGGCTGCGCCGCCGTGCGCGACGCCGCGGCCTTCGCCCAGGTCTGCGCCGAGGCCGGCCTGGCGGTCTCCCGGGTTCCCGATGCCGGTGCCCTGCGCTCGGTTTGAAAGGTGCGTCGGCGCTCCCCGACGGTCGGCGCATCCCAGCTCCGCCGGTGAGGCCGCTCCTATACTGGGTGCGCGTGCGCCCGTAGCTCAGTCGGATAGAGCGCCGGCCTCCGGAGCCGGGTGCGGGGGTTCGAGTCCCTCCGGGCGTACCAGCCTCCTTCCATCGCGGCGGTTGGCTGCCACCGCCAAAGCCGGGCGCCGCCCGCTGCTCTCAGGCCCTTCACCACCATTCGAAGGGGCGACCGTCCCAATCGTCGAGGCGCGGGTACCAGGGGTGGGTCGCCAGCTCCTCCAGCCGCGCCTCGAAGGCGTCGACCTCGGGGCCGCTCAGGAGCCGGCACAGCGCCCCCCGCAGCAAGGCCCGCTCCGGGCGGTCACGCAGGCGGCGGACCGCCTTCATGTCGGCGCCGTCGAGCTCGCTGCCACCCAGCTGGAGAAGCACGGTGCGCTGCCGCGGGTAGGGGAGGAAGGTCAGCGCGTTGTCGATTCCCCACAGGTGGCCGCTCCCGTCCAGGAGCAGATGGGCGCTCTTGCGATCGGCGTTGTTGGCGAGCACATCGAAGGCCGCCACCCGGCGAAGCTGGGTCTCGACGTGGGCGGCGGCCTCCTCGCCCAGGGAGCCCTTGCGAGCGGTGACGAAGAGCTGGACGCTCCCCGGGCCGAGAGGGCCGTCGCGGAGGATGGTGGGCGGGACGATGCCGAATCCGAGCGCCGAGCTGAGCAGGTATGCGGCCCGCTCTCTGAGGTGAAGGGTGCGGTGCGGGAAGTCCCAGAGCGGCCGCTCTCCCCGCGCCGGCTTGTACACGGCACGCATCGGCCGCCGTCCGAGGCTCGGGTCGGCAGCGTCCAGCTCGAGGATGTAGACGGCGTTGCTCGCATAGGGCACCCGTCGCCACGACCTGATCGGAGCGGTGGCCAGCTCCTCGAGTGGCTCGGCCTCATGGGCGGGAGCCAGCAGCCGGAGGTCGGCGGTCGCCGTCCGGAAGCGCTGGTGCCAGGCTCCATCCCCGGCCGTCGCGCCTGCGGACCCGGCCCGGCCGAGGCGGATCGGGCGTCCAGGGTCGAGATGGGGCCGGTGGGGCCGCGCCCCCAGCACCTCGTCCATGGCCGGTGGGGGTGACGCCGGCTACCAGCGCCGGCTGACGCGCCGGGCTATGTGGATGCCGGCCAGGGCGAGCAGGGCGAGCACGCCGAGCACGAGCAGGACGGCAGCGATGGCCCTGGGGGTGGTGAGGCCGACGCCGAAGGCGAGGAGAAGCGCGGCGAGGGCCACCAGGGCAAGGTTGAATAGCCATGCCTGCCAGCGCGGCCGCCGCCCCGGCCGGCCCCGGCCGGGGTCCGTCCGGCCGCGCTCGTCACCTCGGGTCCAGCGGTTGGCCGTGACGGCTGCGGGATCGACCGGGCCCTCAGGCAGGTCGTCGCGCGCCAGCGCAGCCCACCACGCCGGTGGGAGGTTCGTCGGTCGCGATTCGTGGGGGATCTCATGAGTCGGACGGAAATCTTCGTCAGGCATCGCGTCCCACTGCACACCGCATCCGTCTCGCCGGTCGGGTCTGGCTCTCGGCTGGCGAGTTGTCTCGATCATACGCCCAGCGGGGCGACCGGTCGACCAGCTCATTCAGACTCCGCGGCATGGACCGTGAGGCGCGGGCCGCGGCTCTCCGGGCGCTGCAGCGCGATCACCGCGCTTGCGCGCGCTGCGTCGACGCCGGTCTGCTGGGCTCCGCGCACCCGGTGTTCAGCGGCGGGCTCGGGCAGCGGATCATGCTCGTCGGCCAGGCGCCGGGCCCGGTCGAGGTCGGGGCCGAGCGGCCCTTCGCGGGCCGCGCCGGCCGGCAGCTGATGCGGTGGTTCCAGAGGGCCGGTTTCGCCGGCGAGGATGACGTCCGCCGGCGCGTCTACATGACCTCGATGACCACTTGCTTCCCCGGGCGCAACCGCGATGGCCGCGGGGATCGCCGCCCCGGTCCACGCGAGGTGGCGCTGTGCTCACCCTGGCTGCAGGGCGCGATCGCGCTGGTCCGGCCCCGGCTGCTCCTCCCCGTCGGCAGTCTCGCGCTGGCCCGGTTCCTGCCCAGGCACAGCCTGGACTCCGCGGTGGGTCGGCTCTTCGCTAGCTCGGGCGTCGAGGTGGTCGAGCTCGGCCGGCCGCCTCTCGTGCTCCCCCTGCCCCATCCATCCGGTCAGAGTCGGTGGCTCAACGATCCGGCGAGGATGGCCCGCCTGGAGCAGTCTCTGGCCCGGCTGCCCGAGCTGGTCAGGTGGGCGGAGGCGCGCTGATCCTCGCCCTCACCGGCTGACGGCCGGGGCGGGCTCGCGGGTCCGGGCGGCCGATGCGGGGCCGGCCGGGGAGCAAAGCTGTATGATCGACCGCTACTTTTGTACTCGCACACTGGCACGACCGGGCAGAGTGAGGGCTCTTCTGTGTCCGAGACGGAAAGCACGCCGGCGCAGACCGGCGTGGTCAAGGACGCCGACGAGATCCTGGAGCGGATCTTCACGCCCCGACCCAAGGCCTCGCCCGCGGAGCAGGCCGAGCGGGTGCTGCGCCGCCCCAAGCGGGTCGTCTACTGCGCCATCAGCAACCGCAACTTCTACTGGCGTCAGCACATCAGCAAGTTCGTGCTCGACGAGGGCGCGGTCCCCATCGTTCCCTTCATGCTCTTCGACTACTACCTCCTCCACACCGTGCCCAAGGAGACAGTCCGCGAGGCGTTCAACAACCTGATCGTAAAGTCCGACGAGATGTGGGTGTTCGGCACCATCTCGCTGGGCGTGAAGGTCCAGGTCGGCATCGCCAAGCGGCTCCACAAGCTGGTCAGGTACTACGACATCACCGACCTTCCCTACCGGGTCGTCTGCGTCCCCGAGGCGATGGCCCGCGAGGAATGATGGAGGCGGACGGGGAGGAGGCATCCCTGCCTCTCCTGGTTGTCATCGAGCACGCCGACGACGAGGGGCCTGGGCTGGTCGCTTCTGTTGCGGCCAGGTATGGCGCCAACCTGCGGCGCGTGGGCGCCGGGGACCCGCTGCCCGGGCTCGAAGGCCTGGCCGCCCTGGTGGTGATGGGAGGACCCGGTTCGCTCACCGAGGCGGAGCCGCGGCTGGCCGAGGAGGTGGCCCTGGTCCATGACGGCCTCACCCGCGGCCTGCCCATCCTGGGCATCTGCCTGGGCGCTCAGCTGCTCGCCGCGGCCTGCGGCGCGCCGGTGCGCCGCGGTGAGCGTGGCGAGGAGCGAGGTCTGGGCACCGTCACCCTGACACCCCCGGGCCGAGACGACCTCGTCTTCGCGGGCTGCGGAGATCGCCTGCCGGTCGTGCACTGGCACCAGGACGCCTTCGAGGTTCCCCGGGGCGCGTGCCATCTGGCGCGAGGCGATCTCTACCCCAACCAGGCCTTTCGACTCGGCCGGGCCTATGGCTTCCAGTTCCACCTCGAGGTCGACTCCCGCCTGCTCGCGGCCTGGGCGACCCCCCTCGGCCTGGGCGCGGCGGCTGGGGAGTGGCTCCGCCAGACCGAGCCGGTGCGGCGCAGGGTGATCGCGAACTGGATGGGTGAGGCGCTCAGCGCCGTGCCGTGACCGGTGAGCCCCGGGCGGCTCGACGCCGGCTCAGGCGAATCGCTCCCGCATCGCGTGGCGCCATTCCGGGAAGTAGCGCTGGATCACGGTCAGGTCGAATTGGCTGAGGATCGAGCCGGCGGGCTCTCGTGCCAGCAGGAATTCGAAGGAGGCCCGTACCAGCGATTCCGGATCCGGAGCGCCGAGCTCCGCGGCCAGGCCCGCGGGCGCCGTCACCGCGAAGCTGCGGCCCTGCGCCCGCACCTGGAACCCGCCCTCCGGTCCCGATAGCACCTCGATCTCGGTCACGTCAGATCCGCAGGATCATCTCACGCTCAATCGCCTCTCGGGCCCGGCGCAGCAGAGGGGCGAGGCGATGATCGCGCAGGACCTGCTCCATCTGGCGGAGCAGCGAGTAGAGGTTCTTGATCGCCTTCACCAGGTCGCCGACGTCGGCGCTCCCCGGTGTCTCGATGTCGGCAAGAGCGACGCCGCCAGCCCAGGCGTGCGCCGCGCTCACGAAATCGAGGGAGAGCGGACGCAGCGTGGACACGCCATGGCGTTCTTCGATGGCGGCGAGGCGCTGCAGATCGGTGCGGAGCAGCCGGTGGCCTCGCTCCACTCCCCGGCTCGGCCAGTGCCGCCGCGCCGGATTGGTCCGGTCGCGGCCACGGTCCTCGGCCACCAGCATGGTGAGGACGGCCACCAGGTCGGCGGGGCTCAGCTCCTCCAGCCATCCTGCCTGGACCGCGTCCGCCACCAGCAGCGCGCTCTCCCCGAAGAGGCCCTCGGCGACGAGGCCCAGCTCGGTGGGCCGGTCATGCTCCAGGAAGCCCGCCTCCCGGAGCACGGCTCGCAGGGCGCGGAACTCGCGCCGGTAACGTCCCCTGGCCGAACCGAGCTCCTCGTCACCGCTGCGCAGCGTCTCCTCGATCTCCTCGGTCTCCCGGCGGTGGGCGCGATGCTCACCCAGCAGCGGGCAGCCGTCGCAGAGGCTCTCCTCCAGCCGGGCGCGCGAGGCCTTCAGGGAACGGCGCATGGCCTCGTACCGGCCCCCCGGGTCGGCGGCGCGGCTGCCGTAGCGGCCGGCGCGGCTGTCCCGCCAGTGCTGGCGCCGGGCTCGCCTGGTCTCGGTGTCGAGCGCCTCCACCTGGGCGGTGAGCTTGAGATGGCGGGTGAGGGTCGTCTCGGTGCAGGCATGGCGGGGATGGCGGAAGACCCGCCGGCGCAGGTCGGAGAGCAGCTCCTGGAGGTTGGCTCGTCGCTGCACCCAGTGCTGGCTGCGGCTGATTGCCTGGTGCTGGCCGAACGAGTGGTCGAGGAGGTCCTCGGCGAGCTCGAGGCTGCGGCTCTTGAGCAGGGCCAGGACCATCCCGTAGGTGGGCTCGAACTTCGAGTCCACGCTCATCTCGCCGCCGATGGCGGCGTCGTAGATGTCGCGGACGTCTACGTCCGACTCCTTGAGGATGATGCCGTGCCCCACGGTGTCGATGCCGCGGCGTCCCGCCCGGCCCATCAGCTGGGTCAGCTCCGCGGACGTCAGAGCGTGGAAGCCGGTCCCGTCGAACTTGGTGAACGACGAGACCACGCAGGCGCGGGCCGGCATGTTCAACCCCAGGGACAGCGTCTCGGTGGCGAAGACGACCTTGACCAGACCTCTCTGGAAGAGCTCCTCCACAGTCTCCTTGGCGTAGGGCAGCATCCCGGCGTGGTGCATGGCGATGCCACGCCGGAGCAGGCGCGCGTCCAGCGCATCGGCGAAGACCCGGCGCTCGTCGTCATCCGCAATGCCCCGCACGCGGCGCTCCAGCTCGGCATCGATCTCCTGCTTCTCCCGGGCGCTGGTGAGGTCGAGACCGTGGACCGCGCAGCGGGAGAGCGCCTCGCGGCAGCCGCGCCTGGAGAAGATGAAGTAGATCGCCGGCAGCATCTCGCCGCTGCGGAGGAGGTCGACGACCTGGAGCAGATCGTTCTCCGGGGCCCGCCGCGCATAGCGCAGCCGGAGGTCTCCGACGCTCAGGTTCTGGGCCTGTTCGAGGGTGGTCCGGCTGACCTGCCCGCGGTCGTCGAAGAGGGGCCAGAGCTGCTGCTCGAAACAGAGCCAGAGCTCGAGGGCCACCGGGCGCTCGGTGCGGATCACCACCGGGATCTCACCGCGGAGCCCGCTCATCCACCCCGCGACCTCGGTGGCGTTGCTGATCGTCGCCGAAAGCCCGGTGATCCGGACATGGCGCGGACTCTCGATGATGACCTCCTCCCACACCGTGCCCCGCGGGTAGTCGTCGATGTAGTGGATCTCGTCGAGGATCACGTCGCCGACCCGGTCGATCCGCTGCGGCTCGTCGTAGAGGATGTTCCGCAGGATCTCCGTGGTCATGACCACCACCGGCGCGCTGTCGTTGATGGTGTGCTCGCCGGTCACCAGGCCGATGTTGCCGGCCCCGTACCGGCCGCCCAGGTCGCGGAACTTCTGGTTGGAGAGCGCCTTCAGCGGGGTGGTGTAGATGACCCCGGAGGGATGCTCTGGTCCCCTCCGCAGCGGCTCGGGCGCGGCCAGGCAGCGCCAGATCGCGTACTCCGCGATCAGCGTCTTGCCGCTCGAGGTCGGCGCGCTGACCAGCACCCCGCGGGAGCTCTCCAGCTTCTCGATGGCCTCGACCTGGAAACGGTCAAGGGTGAGGCCGACGTGCTCACCGAAGGCGGTGACCAGACGCCCGGTGTCGACAGCCGGCTCGGTGGTCACGCCGTCGCCGGCGACCGGCGCTCGGAACGGAGGCCGGCCAGCGAGGCCACCCCGCCGAGGAAGCAGAGCACCGCCGCGATGATCATGGCGTGGTGGAAGCCGCTGGTGAGAGGCGCCCCGGTCCCCGTCCCCGGCACCCCCGCCGCCAGCGGTATAGCCGCCACGGCGAGCAGCCCGGCCAGTCGCGCCACCGCGTTGTTGACCCCGGAAGCGACCCCGGCGCGGGTCGACGGCACCGCCCCGAGCACCGTCGTGGTGAGGGGAGCCACGGTGATCGACAGGCCCAGCCCGAAGACGGCCGCCGCCGGCAGCACGACGGAGGCGTAGGACGCGCTTCCCGAGATGCGGGCAAAGAGCAGGAGGCCCACGGCGGCGATGATCGGCCCCAGGGTCATCAGCCGCCGCGGTCCGACCCGGCCCACCAGCGCTCCCATCCGGGGGGAGAGGAGGAGCAGCAGGAGGGTGATCGGAAACAGGGCCGCGCCCGAACCGAGCGCCGTGTAGCCGCTGTTCTCCTGCAGCTCCAGCACGACCAGGAAGGTCGAGACGCTGAGGGCCGCGTAGACCAGCAGCGTGGTCAGGTTGGCGACCGCGAAGTCGCGGATCCGGAACAGCGAGAGGGGCAGCATCGGGCGGTCACGGCGGGCCTCGACCACCCCGAAGGCGATCAGCAGGACCGCCCCCAGGCCCAGCGCTCCGACCTCCAGGACGTGCCCGAATCCCAATCTCGGCCCTTCGATGAGGGCGTAGACGATGAACCCCAGCCCCAGCACCGAGGTGGCGGTGCCGCCCAGGTCGAGCCGCTCGCCGAGCGACCGCGTGCCGGGCTCCTGAGCTGGGAGTTGGCGGAGCCCGATCAGGAGGGTGACCAGCGCCAGGGGCAGGTTGATCAGGAAGACCCAGCGCCAGCTGGCATGGTCGACCAGCAGGCCTCCCACGAAGGGGCCGGCGACGGTGGCCAGGCCCGAGAGGCCGGACCACAGGCCGATGGCGCGCCCCCGCTCCTCGGCCGAGAAGCTGGTGGACACGATGGCCAGCGAGCCGGGAACGAGAAGGCTGGCGGCCACCCCCTGGACCAGCCGGGCGATGATCAGGACAGTCCCGGTGGGGGCGACCCCGCAGAGGACCGAGGTCACCCCGAAGGCCGCGCTCCCCACCAGGAAGACCCGATCGCGGCCGAAGAGATCTCCCAGCGCCCCGCCGGTGAGCACCAGCGCACCCAGGGTCAGGAGGTATGCATCCAGCACCCACTGGAGCAGGGACAGCCCGCCGCCCAGCTCACGGGCGATGGAGGGCAGAGCGACCGTCACCACCGTGGTGTCGAGGAAAGCCATCCCCGATCCCAGGATGGTGGCGGCCAGCACCCAACGCCCACCCGGGCTGGCCACGGCGAGCCTCCGGGCGGGCGCCTGCTCCGCGTTCACAGGTGCACGATCTCGAACCGCGAGCGGGTCAGGACCGCTTCGCCGTCGTTGGCCACGAAGCTGAGCACCTTCTGGCAGACCTCGTCGGCGTGGCGGCTATCCGCCGAGACGCAGACCACGCCCAGCTCGGCGGCCTGCCACAGATCCTGGTCGCCGACCTCCGCGACCGCGACGTCGAAGGTACGGCGGATGCGGGCCACCAGGGATCGCACCACCTGCCGCTTGTTCTTGAGTGACCCGCTCTCCGGGACCTGGAGCTGGAGGATCAGGGCACCGATCACCATCGCCGGGAACCTACCACGGGCCGGCGGGCCTCGGCGAGGAGGCCCCGCTGGCGCCGCCGGCCGATCCCGTCACGCCCCCGGGCCCGGCGGCTCGGAGCGCCGAGCCACCGGGCCGATGGGCCGTCGGTCTATGCGGATTCGGCGGTCTGGCGGGTCACCCCATTGCCGCCAGGGCCGGCACGAACTTGGCGGCGTCGATGGTTCCCCAGCCGGTGGCCAGGTTGTAGCCGCCGCTGGCCGAGAAGCCGTTGACGGTCACCAGCTTGCAGCTGGTGGTCACCGCCGGGTCGCAGAAGCTGAAGGTGTTGTCTCCGCCGGAGATCGGCACGATGCCGTTGTCGCCGCCGGCTTCAGCCAGCTGGTACAGCTTGGGGTTGAGGTAGCCGATGCTGTGGCCGGCCATCTGGTCGGTGAGGGCGATGATCCCGGCGAACTCCGGAGATGCCTCGCTGGTCCCCGCCGCGATGCCCCAGCCGCCCCCCGGCCCGGACTGGTAGACGACCACCGAGCCGTCCTCGGCGGCGCTCATGCTGATGTCGGGAACGCCGCGCCGGCCGTTGACCACGCTGGCCACCCCGCTCTGGAAGCCCGGCTGGGAGAAGAAGATCGACTCTCCTCCACCGCTCGCCCCCGAGGTCCCGGGCGCATCCGGCGAGAACAGCGAGTTCGGGTCGTTCCAGACCGTGGGCGGCGAGGTCGTCGCTCCCGACGCGTCGAGGTGCAGCTCGACCCCACCCATCCCGGTGACCAGCGGGTCAGAGGCTGGCCAGTCGGTGACCGGCATCGAGTAGCAGCAGGTGAAGTTGGCGCAATCCCGGTTGGACGGCACGCAGAGCGCGTCGGTGGCACCGTCGTCGCCCGACGAGGCCAGCACCGTGACGCCGTTCTGGGCCGCGTTGATGTAGGCGCTGCGCAGGCCGTACGCCTGGGGATCGTGGAGGAAGGTCTGCTCGGTGGCCCCGAAGCTCTGGGAGATGACGTCACCCAGGTGATGGCTGATGACGTAGTTCTCCGCGGTCATCATGTCGGGCAGGCCCTGGACGCCCTCGGTCTCGGAGCTCGGTGTCTCCACCAGGAGGATGTTGGCCAGCGGGGCGATCACGTGGGACCACTCCACGTCCAGGGTGGTCTCACCGCCCCAGCCCTCGCAGTCGCCGACCCCGTAGGGATCCTGGCTGCAGGGCGGCACCGTCCCCACCGGCTGGATGACCTTGAACGACGGCGGCGCCGGCAACCCGAAGGCGGCGTCGAAGGTGGCCAGGTCCGACCTTACGGTGGGGGATCCGAAGGAGTCGACGATGACGATGGTCTCACCCTGCCCCTCGTTGCCCTTGCTGTAGAGCGGGTAGAGGTCGAAGGCATCGCGGATCTGGAACGGTCGGTAGCAGGCGAGGTCAACCCCCGTGATGACCTTGCCGCTCTCGCACTCGGCGGTGGTGGGCGGACCGCTCAGGCCGGTGTTGGTGAAGACGATGTGGCCCGCCGATAGCGGGATGAAACGCCCGGCCGCCGCTGCGGCCGAAGCCAGGGGTGAGGCGCTGACCGCCGCCGCGGCCGCTCCGAGCGTGGCGATCAGGCCGATCGCCATCGTCCGGGCACTCGTCATCGCACGCGAGACTCTCAACTCTCCTTCCTCCAGTCCGCGTCTTAGCCACGACTAATGGCCCGCGACGACGCTACCAGGCGGGACCGCCAGGGGCCAGCGGTAGGGAGGAGGTCCGGGCCCTCCGCCCCGGGGAGCCCGGCAGCTCGGAGGACGCGCCGCCAGGCGCGGGATCGTTGGTCTTACAAGGTCTGGAGCAGCTTCTGGCGCAGCGCCTCGAGGCGCTCGAAGTCGCCGATGGACGGTCGCGCCGGGGTCTTGTTGGGGAACTTGAGGTGCTGCACCGCGTCGGCCAGGATGGTGACCTCATCGCTGCTGAGGCGGACCGAGCGCAGCTCGGCACCCGGGGCCGCCGGGACGGGGTGCACCGTCGGCTCGGGAAGGGTGGCTTCGCGAAGCGGTTCCTCGGTGGTGCGGAAGAGCTCGTCGGAGCCGCGCAGTTGGACGCGGCGGAAGCCGGGCATCACGGCTTCCCCGCCGGGACGGGAACGGCGGGCGCCGTCTGGCGCGTCTCGACGCCGGCGGTCTCGTCGTCGCCCGCCGCCATGACCGCTCGGGTGAGGGCACGATAGGCGCGGGCCCCCGGGGACTCCGGGGCGTACTGGAGGATGGAGAGCCCGGCCAGCGGGGTCTCCGCGAAGCGGATGGAGGCGTCGATCCTGGTGTCGAAGACCTGCCCGCCGTACCGCTCCCGGACCAGCTCGAGGACCTCCTGGCTGTGCAGGGTGCGGGGCTTGTAGATGGTGGGTAGGATGCCGGCGATGCGCAACCCGGGGTTGAGCTTGGCGCGGACCCGGTCGATGGTCCGCTGGAGCTGCTGCATCCCCTTCATCCCGAAGTACTCGCACTGGAGCGGGATGATCACCTCGGTGGCCACCACCAGGGCGTTGACGCAGAGCAGCCCCAGGGAGGGCGGGCAGTCGATGACCACGAAGTCGTACTCGGGGAGGAGCGGAGTCAGCTTCTCCTGGAGCACCGACTCACGGCCGAACTCGGTGACCAGCTGCAGCTCCGCGCCGGAGAGCTCGATGTTGGACGGAAGGAAGTCGAGCCCGATCGGCTGGGAGTGGAGCCGGGCCTCCGCGGCGGCGGTGGCCGGTTCCGTCAGGATGTTGTAGACGGTGACCTCGAGCTCGTCCGGCCGCCTGACCCCCATGTTGATGGTGAGGTGCCCCTGGGGATCCAGATCGACTGCCAGCACCCGGGCGCCGGCTTCGGCGAGGCCTGCCGCCAGGTTGACCGCGGTGGTGGTCTTGCCGACGCCACCCTTCTGGTTGGCGATGGCGATGACCCGTGTCACTCGGACGACCTTGTCGAACAGATGCACCCCATTGAGCCGCTATCATAGCGGACCCCACATGCTGCCAAGACCCGGTTTTGGAGGTGTGCGGGGGCTTTGTCCGCGTCGATCGGGAGTTTCCGTGTGGCTGAAGCCGAACGTGTCAAGCCGCGCAGCCTCTACGTCGAGGAGGCGATCCAGGCAGCCCTGGAGAGCCGCTGGCCGGACGCCCTGGCCATCAATCGGGCGCTGGTCGAGCGTCATGGCGACGACGACGACACCTGCAACCGGATTGGCAAGGCGCTGACCGAGCTGGGCGAGCACCAGCAGGCTCTGGACGCCTACTCGCGCGCCCTGCAGCTCAATCCCATGAACCTCATCGCCCAGAAGAACGTGCGCAAGCTCGAGCTCCTCCTGGAGACGCGCCAGAAGCTGGCCGGCGCCAAGGGAGCCATCGACGTGGATCTGTTCGCTGAGGAGCCGGGCAAGAGCGCCCTGACCACGCTCAACCCGCCGAAGTCCGGGGTGGTCGCCGCGGTCGTCCCCGGCGATGCCGTGGAGCTCCACATCCAGGATGGCGGCCTGCAGGCGCAGACCGCCCGCGGCGTGGTGCTCGGCGACGTCGATCCCAAGATTGCCCGCCGCCTGGTGCCCCTGATCACCACCGGTAACCGGTACACCGCCGCGGTGGCTCGGGTGGAGGAGAGCCAGATCGAGATCATCATCCGGGAGGCCTTCCAGTCCGCCGAGAACGCGCGTCGGTCCTCGTTCCCGGTGAGCCGCCAGAAGCGAGACGAGTTCCGCCCCTACGCCAAGGACTCGCTGCTCGCCCAGCGCGGCGCCGGCGAGGAGGAGGATGAGGAGGCCGAGGAGGAGCCGGCTTCCGCCGAGCCCTCCGATGAGCTGGAGTCGCTCGACGCGGACGAGGACTACGAGGAGACCGCGCCTCTGGAGGAGATCGAGCGCGACGAGGTCGACGAGGACCTCCGCCCGGAAGACCAGTACTGACCAGGATTGGCGGCTGGATCGGGCGAATTCGTCCTATTGACGGGAGGCCGTGGCCTGGGACAATCCCAGTGCCCACACCATGCCGCTCATCGCCAGCCGGATGCCATGGCCCCTGGTCGGGCGCCTTGAGGAGCTCGCCCTGGTCGCCCGCGAGCTCGAGCGGCCGCTCTCCTGCGGCGTGGTCATCGCCGGCGCTCCGGGTGTGGGCAAGACCCGGCTGCGCTCCGAGACGCTGGCGCGGCTTCGCCAGCAGGGGTGGCTGACCCGCGAGGTGACGGCCACCCGGGCGGCCGCGACCATCCCGTTCGGGCCGCTGGCGCCACTTCTCCCCGAGGCCGCCTCGCTCCATCCGCTCGACGTGCTCCGCCAGGGTGTCCGGGAGCTCAGGGAGCAGCGGGGCGCGCGCCGGCTGGCGGTCTCCGTCGACGATGCCCAGTTGCTCGACGCCGCCTCGGCGGCGTTGCTCCACCAGCTGGCCACCACCCAGACCGCTTCCCTGCTGCTGACCGCGCGCTCCGGCGAGCTGCTCCCCGACCCGATCATGGGACTGCGCCGGGAGGGGCTGGTGGGCTGGATCGAGCTCCAGCCGCTATCCCGCCCCGAGGTCGAGGCGCTTCTCGCCCAGGTCCTGGACGGCCACATCCACACCGGCACGCTGCACCAGCTGGGCAGGCTCAGCCACGGCAATGTCCTCTTTCTCCGAGAGCTCGTCGAGGTCGGCCTCAGCTCTGGAGCCCTCGCCCAGCGGGACGGCACCTGGCGATGGGACGGGGAACCGGTCGTGGCCAGCGGTCCGCTGGATGTCATCGAGGAGCGGGTGCGCCGGCTCGGCAGCGCCGAGAGGGAGGTGGCTGAGCCGCTGGCCCTCGCCGAGCCGCTGTCTCTCGGCATCCTCGA
Source organism: Binatia bacterium (assembly GCA_035624785.1). GTDB lineage: Bacteria > Chloroflexota > Dormibacteria > Aeolococcales > Aeolococcaceae > JAJZNI01. The sequence goes on from DASPQV010000041.1 coordinate 39,477, forward strand.
TACGCTTGGCTCTGGGGCGGTCATCAGCCAGCTGGAGCAAGCCCTGGTGGTCACCACCGAGCGCGACCAGCGGCGCTGGCAGGTGCGGCTGGCCCACCCGCTGTTCGCCGAGGCGCTTCGGGCACGGCTCACCCCCCTCCACCGGCGGGAGCTCCTCGGCTGGCTCGGCGATGCCCTGGAGGCCACGCCGCTCCGCCGCGGCGATGATCTGAGCCGTCTCGCCCTGCTGCGCCTGGAGGCCGACCGGCCCATCGCCTCGGCCACCGCCATGGCGGCGGCCCGGCGCATGCTGGGGGTCGGCCGCTTCGAGACCGCGGAGCGGCTGGCCCGAGGCGCCGTCGACTCCGATGGCGGGTTCGAGGCCGAGATCGCCCTGGCCAGGGCCCTTGCCGGCCTCCGCCGGCCCGAGGAGGCCCAGGCGATCCTCGATGCGGCCCATCCCTCCGGACCGGGGCAGGCGGTCGAGCGCGCCGTGGCCAGCGCCGAGAACCTGCACTACGGGTTGGGCCGGCCCGGCAGCGCCCTCGACGTGGTCCGCGAGGCGGCTGCCCGCTTCCCGGGCGGCGTCGCTCCACCGGATCTCGCTGCCACCTGGGCGCTGATCGAGTTCTCGGGCGGGAGGCTGGACGTTGCCGAGGCCCTGAGCGGCGCCATCGCCGCGGACGCCGGTGCTCCACCGCTGGCGAGGGTCAGCGCCCTGGGCGTCCAGGGCCTGGTGCTCGCCTTCTCAGGCCGCCCTCTCCACGCCATCGCCGCCCTCGACACCGCGGTGGAGCGGCTCCAGGAACGGCCCGAGCTGCTCGGATCCCGCTCCAACCTGCTCACCAGCCGGTGGAATGCGCTCTGGTTCGCCGGCTCGATCGCCGAGGCCAGGCGGCTCGCCGAGGAGGTGCACGCCCAGTTCCTCGAGGAGAGCCTGGACCCGCTGCGGGGCTATTGGACCGGGCTGGTCGGCTGGAGCGCCTTCCTCGCCGGCCGCAGCCAGACGGCGCTCGCCTGGCTGGAGGAGGGGGCCGCGATCTGCCACCGCTACATGGCGGCGGGCGGCCACCTGGTGGCCCTGGAGGGGCAGGTGGCCCAGGCGGCCAGCATCCGGGGCGATCTCCGGCGGGCGGAGGCTGCGCTGGTCTCGGCACGGGCCGCCGTGACCACCCCGGCCACCGAGGTGCCCTGGGTGCACCTCGGCGAGGCGTGGCTGCGCTGGGCTCGGGGCGATCGCAACCCGGCGGCGTCGGCCATGACCGCCGCTCAGGGCTGGCGGGAGGCGGGCTTCCGTTCCACCGAAGCGTGGGCCTTGCACGAGGCGGGACGGCTCGGTGACCTCTCCGGCGCCGCTCGCCTGGAGCAGCTCGCCACCACCTGCGAGGGCGACCTGGTCCCTGCCCTGGCCGCCCATCTGCAGGCCCTGGCGGAGGGCGACGCCGCCGGCCTGGAGGCCGCGTCCGCCGGCCTGGAGCGCCTCGGAATGGTCCTGTTCGCGGCCGAGGCCGCCGCCGAGGCCGCCGAGGCGCATCGGCGGGCTGGCCGGGCGGGCAGGGCGCGCGCTCCGCTGCTCCGCAGCGCCGCCCTGGTCGCCCAGTGCGAAGGCAGCCGGTCTCCGGTTCTGGTCCACTTCGCCACCGGTGGCGCGCTCACCGACCGCGAGCTCCAGGTGGCCAGGGTGGCGGCGCGGGGCACCAGCAGCCCGGAGATCGCGGTCCAGCTCGGCCTGTCGGTGCGGACCGTCGAGAACCATCTCCACCAGGCCTACTCCAAGCTCGGCATCCGCTCCCGGGCCGAGCTCTCCGGCGTCCTGGGCTAGCAGCTCCAGCGCAACCCATCCGGCGCCCGGCATGCCGCTGCCCCGGGAGCTCGGTCTGCAGCGCGGCGCCACGGCCGGGGCTCGCCGGCGCTGCCCTCAGCGGCGACGCGCCGGGACTCCAGCCTGCCGGCGGGCGGGATGGTTCCCAGAGACGCCGTCGGCGATGCATACTGGGGCACCCGATGCGAACGGAGCCACTGTCAACCATCAGGACAGGGCTCCCGCGGGAGCGGGGAGGACGAGCTCAGAGGACGATTATCTGAACCCCCACACCCGACCTCTGGTGCCGCCCGGCCAGGCGCACCACCTTCATCGTTGGAACTGGTAGAGGAGGAACCGAATGCCCGACCTTTACAACAACGCGCTGGTCAAGCCGCCATTCCTCAGCAACCCGCCGGTCAAGGTCAACATCCCGGCCAAGACCCTGGGATTGGTGCTGATGATCCTGGGGATCATCGGGCTGGTCCTCCAGCTCATCGGGCTGATCGGCATCTTCGGCATCTGCGGCGGCCTCGCCGCCTCGGTGTGCGGCGGCAGCAACCTTCTCTGGATGCTGGGTTACATCGTCAGCCTGCTGGCGCTGGCCCTCGCCACCTACGGCGCATACCGGATGTGGCAGCTCGACCACCAGGGCCGCGCCCTCATGGTCTGGGGACTGGTCGCCGGCCTGGTCGGCGAACTGGTCACCCTGATCGGCACCTTCATCTTCTATTCGGGCTGGATCGGCTACGCGGGCGGCTTCGCCGCCGGGGCCATCGTCAGCCTGATCATCTGGCTGATCGTCTACGGGATCATCTACTACATCATCGTGATCAGCCGGTACCCTGACGAGCCGCCCCTGGTCGCCTCGTCCATGATGGGTGGACCACCCTCCTACGGTCCGCCCCAGGCGCCGCCCCCGCCTCCTCCCGCGTACCGGGGCTGAAACGACAGGGGGGCTTCGGCCCCCCTCGTCCGCTCTGACACGTCCTCGAGCTCCGGGCGTGATCTGAGTACCGGCGCAGCTTCGGGGCGGTTCCTGGGTACCCGGGTACTCAAGACGCGGCGCGACACGCCGCTTACCGTGCCCCTATGGATCGGGAGACGGCGCTCGAGACCCTGACACCGGCCTATGCCGAGGCGCTCAGGCTCCGCGAGCAGGGGGCTGACGATCGCGACATCGCCGCCCGGCTGGGGTTGCCCATCGATGCCATCACCAACCTGCTCCAGCTCGCCCGAGCCAAGCTCGAGACGTTGCTCGCCCTCCCCGACGGAGACGGAGGGTGAGGGTCGAACCACAACGCCGGCTCGCCACCGGAGGCCTCGCGACGCCTTCCGGGTTCGGCGTCTCGTCGCCGGAATCCACATGGAGGTACGCGCATGGCTGATCGCTCCGACAACGTCCTGGTGAGGCCGCCGTTCGCGGCCAACCCGCCGGTGAAGCTCAACGTCGACGCCAAGATCCTGGGCCTGGTGATCGCCATCCTGGCCTTGGTCGCGGCTCTCCTGACCCTGTTCGCGGGCGGGCTGCTCTCGTTGATCGGCTTCGCCGGTGGCTTCGCCCCCATCTGGCTGCTCGGGGTCCTGGTGGCCCTGGTGGCGGAGGTGATGGCGGCGGTGGGCGGATTCCAGATGTTCAACGGCAACCGACGCGGCCGCAACCTGGTCATCTACTCGCTGGCCATCGCCGCTGGCGGGGCCGTGCTGGCGGCGGTGGGCCAGATCATCGCCTACTCCGGCCTGATCCTCTATTCCTCCGCCGGGCCGATCGTCGGCCTGATCATCGACCTGATCATCTATGGCGTCCTCTACTACCTGGTGGTGATCAGCCGCTTCCCCGACGCCGTGCCCCAGGCCAGCCTCATGGGTGCGGCCTACGGGCCGCCGCAGCAGTACGGCGCTCCCCAGCAGTACGCGCCGCCGCAGCAACAGCAGCAGTACAGCGGGTCGGCGCCATACCAGGGCCCGCCGCCGCAGTACCCGCCGCCACCGCCACCGTCGGGGGCCTAGCCGCCTCGTTCACCTCTGATCCGAGGGCCGCGGCCATGGGGGACGCGGCCCTCGCCGTGTCACCGGCCCTACCAGCGTGCCGACGCCGTCCCGCTGCGCCAGGCCCAGGTCATGTGCGGGCTGTTGTGGGCGACCCCCGGGCGGCCAGCGGCGTCGACCACGATCAGCCCGCCCTGGCCGCCGGCCCGCGAACCCAGCTCGGCGATGACCCGCTCGGCCGCCGGCTGGGCCTCGATCCCGGCGGCCATCAGCTCCACGGCGCGGCGGCATCCCGCCAGCCGCACAAAGGCCTCGCCGTGACCGGTGGCGCAGGCCGCCCCCGGTGAGTCTGCGTAGAAGCCGGCGCCGCAGACGGCGCTGTCACCCACCCGGCCGGGAAGCTTCCCCGCGGTTCCGCCGGTGGAGACCGCCACCGCCAGGCGGCCCTGGCGATCGCGGCACACCGCCCCCACGGTCCCCGCCGGGCTCGCCGTGCCTGGCCGTGCCGCCCGGCGCAGCTCCTCCGGGTCGATGAGCGGCAGCCCTCGCTCCGCCGCGAACCGCGAAGCTCCGGCGCCCGCCAGGAGCACGTGACGGCCGTCGTCCAGCAGCGCCCGGGCGATCCGCACCGGGTGGGCGCAGTCCGTGACCATGGCGACGGCTCCCACCCGGAGGCCCTCGGCCTCCATGACCCCGGCGTCCAGCTCCACCGTGCCCGCGCTGGTGAGCACCGCCCCGATGCCGGCGTTGAACACCGGGTCCTCCTCCAGCGCCTCGACGGCGGCGACCGCCGCGGCCAGGGCACCATCGTCCAGGGCGCTGAGCCCGGCAACGAGGGCTCGATCCAGCCCGGCGTCGAACGTCTCGCGACGAATCCCGGGATTGCGGCGTCCCGCACCGCCGTGGACGATCAGCGTCGCCATCTTTTCGCATTGTCGGTGGACGGCCGCCCGGCCCGCCCGGGGCGCTGCCGGGTTCGACTTCAGCCGCGGCTAGACTTTCCCCCCACATGTGCGCTCTGCAGACCCCGGCGCGCGGCCGCGCCGGAGGGTTCACGGACTGGGTGGGCCCGGCCGCGGCCTGCCGCCGCCGGGTCGCCGACGCCTTCCTGGACACCTTCTCCGCCTGGGGGTACGAGTACCTGGCGACACCTCTGGTGGAGCCTCTGGAGACGGTCGCGGCCGGCGTCGGGGGCGGCCGCCAGGCGGACCTCTTCCGCTTCATGGATGCCGACGGCCGCCTGCTCGCCCTGGTCGGCGAGCGGACGGTCAGCGTGGCCAGGGTGGTGGCCACGCAGCTTCGCACTCGGTCCTTCCCCCTCCGCCTCTGCTACTCGGGCCCGGTGCTCTTCAACCGCCCGCCCCTCGGCGGCCGCCGTCGCGAGACGATGCAGGCCGGCTGCGAGCTCGTCGGCCATGGTGGCCTGGAGGCGGACGCCGAGTGCCTCGCCGTCGCCGCCGCCGCCCTCGAGGCGGCCGGGATCACCGGAGTCCAGATCGACGTCGGCCATGCCGATTTCGTGCCCTCGCTGCTCGCCGCGGCTCACCTCGACGCCGATTCCCGGTCCCGGGTCGCCCGAGCCCTCCGCCACCGCGACCTGGTCGCGGTCGAGACCGCCCTCGAGGGCACCGAGGCCGGCGCCGCGGAGCGGGCGCTGCTGCTTGCCTTTCCCACTCTCCGCGGCGGTCGCGAGCTCCTCGACTCCGCTGGCGCCCGGCTGTCCGAGGGATGCCGGAGGTCCCTCGACGAGCTGGCCCGGCTCTGGGACCTGCTCGACACCCACGGGATCACCGACCGGGTCCACCTCGATCTCGGTGCGGTCCGCGACTGGGACTATTACACAGGGCCGACCTTCGAGCTCTTCAGCGCCGAGCTGGGCTTTCCGCTGGGCAGCGGAGGCCGCTACGACCGGCTGCTCGCCAGCTTCGGGCTGGACGCCCCGGCCACCGGCTTCGTCCTCCATGTCGACCGCTGCTGCGACGCGCTGCAGCGGAGCAGCGGACCGGTGGCTCCGGCTCCCGTGCTGCGCATCCTCTACGCCCGGGGCCGGGCCGCAGAGGCGATGGCCGTGGCTGTGGAGCTGCGCCGCCGGGGATTGAGAGTCGCCCTCGATCTGACCCCGGCGGAGGAGTCCGCCTTCGAGCCGGGGGTGCGTGCCGCCTGGGTCGACGCTGCCGGAGTGCTGAGCTGGCACTGGCCCGGGCACTCGGGGTCCGGTCTCGACGGGCTGGTCGCGGCCATCCCGCTTCTCCGGGGAGGCCAGCCGTGAGCGGCCTCCGCCTCGCCCTTCCCGCGGGGGCCCTCTTCGAGGATGCGTGCCGGTTGCTCGCCACCGCCGGGGTGGCCGAGGTGGAGCCGGCCCGTCTCGACCGGCAGCTGCGCATCGTCCAGGGCGACACCGTGGTGGTCAGGGTCCGGCCCACCGACGTGCCCGTCTACGTCGAGATGGGCGCCTGCGACGCCGGCATCGTGGGCAAGGACGTCCTCTGGGAGTCGTCGAGGGACTGCTACGAGCTGGTGGACCTCGGTTTCGGAGCCTGCCGCATGGTCCTCGCCGCGCTCGAGGGCTCACCGCTCGCCGCCGGCAGCTGGCCCCAGCCGCTGCGCGCCGCCACCAAGTACCCGGTGTCGGCTCGGCGCTTCTTCGACCGCCTCGGCGTGGCGGCGGAGCTGATCCGGCTCCACGGCTCGGTGGAGCTGGCCCCGGCGATGGGGCTCGCCGACGCCGTCGTCGACATCACCGCCACCGGCCAGACCCTTAGGGCCAATCACCTGGTCGAGGTGGCCGAAGCCGGCCGCTCCACCGCCCGGCTGATCGTCAACCAGGCGTCGCTCAAGACCCGGGGCGATGCGGTGAACCTTCTGGCCGCGAGCCTGAGACGGGCGGTGCCCACCCCGGGCCCGGGTCCGGAGCCGCTCTCCGCATGAGTCAGGGGTCGCCGGTGACCGGCGAGGTCGAGTTGCGCGCCCTCGCGGCCGAGGAGTGGCGGAAGCTGGTGCGCGGCGAGCGCCGCCGGACCGCGCCCCTGCTGGACGGGGAGAACGCCGGCCCGCTGGCCCGATGGTTCGACCTTCCGATCGCGGCCGATCAGGTGGTGCGGACCATCCTCGATGACGTTGCCGAGAACGGCGATGCCGCCGTCCGGCGCTGGACGCACCGCCTCGACGGGATCGAGGTGGCCGTGCCCAGGGTCGGCCGGGCCGAGTTCGACCGCGCCTGGGAGGGTGTCGAGCAGCCGCTGCGCAACGCCCTGGTCGCCGCCGCGGCGCGGATCCGCGAGATCCACGTTCACCAGCTGGACACCGCTTTCAAGGGGACGCCCACGGCTCAGCTCCGTCCGCTTCCGCTGCGCCGGGTGGGCTGCTACGTCCCCGGGGGGAGGGCCGCCTACCCCAGCACCGTGCTGATGAACGTCATCCCGGCCCAGGTGGCCGCCGTCGCCGAGATCGCCATCACCTCCCCTCCCGGCCCGGACGGACGGGTGCACCCGCACGTCCTCGCCGCCGCCCGCCACCTCGGCGTCGACGAGGTCCACGCCATCGGTGGCGCGCAGGCCATTGGAGCGCTGGCCCACGGCACCGAGAGCGTCGTGGCGGTGGACAAGATCACCGGCCCCGGCAACCTCTTCGTGACCCTGGCCAAGCGGGCCGTCTTCGGCCTGGTGGGCATCGACTCCCTGGCCGGGCCCAGCGAGATCCTGGTGATCGCCTCGACCGGAGCCGACCCGAGACTGGTCGCCGCCGACCTGGTCTCCCAGCTGGAGCACGATCCGCTGGCCTGGGCGGTCTGCCTGACCGACGATCCGCCCCTGGCCGAGGCGGTCCGCGCGGCTTTCGCGGAGGAGGCGTCCAGCGCCGCCCGGTCCGGCATCATCGCCGCCGCCGCCGGACGCCACGGGGCGGTGGTGGTGGTGGAGTCTCTGAACGCCGCGCTGCGGCTCGCCGACGAGTTCGCCGCCGAGCATCTCTCGCTCCAGGGGGACGCCGCGGAAGCGCTCCGGCATCGGCCCCACACCGCCGGGGCGGTGTACGTGGGGCGGCGCTCGCCGGTGTCGATCGGCGACTACGTCGCGGGTCCGAATCACACGCTGCCCACCGGCGGAGCCGCCCGCTTCGGCGGACCGCTCTCGGTCATGGATTTCCAGCGCTGGCCATCGGTGGTCGAGCTGTCGGCCGCGGAGTTCGACGCCCTGGCTCCGGTCGCCTGCATACTCGCAGAGGCCGAGGGCCTGCGCGGCCACGAGAGGGCGATCCGTCTCAGGATGGAGGAACCCGGATGAGCCGGCATGCCGCCGAGGAGCGCATCACCAAGGAGACCAGGATCCGGGTCGAGGTCGAGCTCGACGGCCATGGCGGTGCCGACGTCGACGTTCCCCTCGCGTTCTTCCGCCACATGCTCGAGTCCCTGATCCGCCACAGCGGCATGGATGTCAGCCTGCACGGCGAGGGCGACGTCGAGGTCGACTCCCATCACCTCGTCGAGGACTGCGGCCTGGCTCTGGGGGCGGCGATCAGCCGAGCTCTCGGAGACCGGTCCGGCATCCGGCGCTTCGGCCATGCCTACGCGCCGCTCGACGAGGCCCTGGTGCGCTGCGCCCTGGACTTCTCGAACCGCCCCCACCTCGAGTGGCAGATGCCCGCACTCGCCGGCCGCATCAACGATTTCGAGGTCTCCGTCCTCCACGAGTTCGTCCGCGGCCTGGTTCAATCAGCGGGGATCTCCCTCCACCTCGACCTGCTCAGGGGTGTCAACCTCCATCACATGGCCGAGGCGGCCTTCAAGGCGATCGGGCTGGCCATCCGCGACGGGGTCGGGCTGGTGGGCGGCGGGGTCCCCTCCACCAAGGGTGTGCTGTGAGCGCGGCCGCGAGCACCCGCCCCCTCGGTGCCCACCCGGTTATGGAATATTCTGTCCACAACTCATCGAATCCAGGGTGCTCCCCCGGTCCCGCCCGGTGATGCCCACGATCGCCATCGTCGACTATGGGGTCGGCAACCTGCGCAGCGTGGAGAGGGCCCTGTCCCGGGCGGGCGCGGCGGCGCTGATCACCCCCGACCCCGATGCCGTGACCGGTGCCGACGGCGTCCTGCTCCCCGGGGTCGGCGCCTTCGCTCCAGCGGCCGCGATGCTGCGCTCCACCGACCTCGGTGCTGCGGTCGTGGAGGCGGCCCACCGCGGCCGCCCGGTGCTGGGTATCTGCCTCGGCTTCCAGCTCCTCTTCGTGGAGAGCGACGAGGGCGAGGGTGGAGCCGGCCTGGGCCTCATCCCCGGCCGGGTGACCCGGATCTCCGCCTCCGGCCTGAAGATCCCCCACATGGGCTGGAACCGGCTGCGCCTGCGCCAGCCCGACCCGCTGCTCGAGGGCGTCGACGACGGTGCGTGGTGCTACTTCGTCCATTCCTACGCCGCCCAGGCGGCTTCCGCCGACGTCGTCGCCACCACCGACTACGGCGGCGAGATCGCCGCCGTCTGCCGCCGGGGGACGGTCGCCGGGACCCAGTTCCACCCTGAGAAGAGCGGCGCCGCCGGCCTGCGCATGTACGCGAATTGGGTCGCGGCCTGCAACCAGGGGCGGGTCTCGGCAGGGCCGCCGCTCGCCGGCGGGCAGATTCCAGCCGGGCCGCCGCCCGCCTGACCGGCATGCTCGTCATCCCCGCCATCGACGTCCGCGGAGGTCGTTGTGTCCGCCTGCTCCAGGGGGATTACGGACGCGAGCGGGAATACCCGGACGAGCCGGCCGAGGCGGCGCGGTCGCTGGTCGAGACGGGGGCCCGGCGGCTGCACGTCGTCGACCTGGACGCCGCTCGGGGCCGGGCGGAGCCGGAGTCGCGGCGGGCGGTGGATCGGATCCTGGCCGTGGCCGGCGATGCCGGGGTCGAGGTCCAGGTGGGAGGCGGGGTCCGGACCCTCGCCGATGCCGAGCGCTGGCTGGCTGGCGGCGCCAGCCTGGTGATCCTGGGCAGCGTCGCGGTTCGCGATCCCGAGGTCGCCGCCGCGATCTGCGGGGCGCTGCCGGGGCGCTGCCTGGTGTCCCTGGACGTCCGCGACCGCGTCGCCCAGGCCGAGGGCTGGACCGCCGCGGCCGGGAGTGCCGAGGCTCACCTGCGGCGCTGGGGCGGCTGGCCGCTCGCCGGGCTGGTGAGGACCGAGGTCAGCCGCGATGGCATGCTGGGTGGCCCGGACCTGGATGGCATCGCTGAGACGGTGCGGGCATTCCCCGGGCCGGTCATCGCCGCCGGAGGGGTGACCACGGTGGACGACGTTGCCCGTCTCGAGGTGGTGGGCGCCGCCGGAGCGATCATCGGCCGGGCCGTCCACGAGGGTGCCTTCGACCTGCGCGCCGCGCTCTCGAGGTTCGCCAGTCCGGATCGCAGAGCCAGGCGGGGCTCGCCTCCCAGCTCGGCGCGGCTCCGCGCCGGGCTCGCCCCGCGCGTTCGCCAGGAGCGGCGATGACCCTGGCGAAACGAGTCATCCCCTGCCTGGATGTGGACCGCGGAAGAGTGGTCAAGGGGGTGCGGTTCGTGAACCTGCGCGAGGCGGGTGATCCGGCCGAGCTGGCGGCCCTCTACGACCGCGACGGGGCGGACGAGCTGGTCTTCCTCGACATCACGGCGAGCAGCGAGGAGCGCGCCATCCTCCTCGACGCGGTCCGCAGGACCGCGGAGTCCGTCTTCATACCGCTGACCGTCGGCGGCGGCCTGCGCGGTCTCGACGACATCGACCGGATGCTGCGCAGCGGTGCTGACAAGGTCTCGCTCAACACCGCCGCCCTGGAGCGTCCCGAGCTCATCGGCCGGGCCTCGGAGCGCTTCGGCGTCCAGTGCATCGTGGTCGCGGTGGACGCGCGCCGCCACGGCGGCGGATGGCATGTGTTCTCCCACGGAGGACGGCGGGACACCGGCCGTGACGCCATCGCCTGGACCGCCGAGGCGGTGGAGCGCGGCGCCGGCGAGATCCTGCTCACCAGCATGGACCGGGACGGGACCCTCGACGGCTACGACCTGGAGCTGACCCGGGCGGTTTCCACCGGTGTCCCCGTCCCGGTCATCGCCAGCGGCGGCGCGGGAGAGCCGGAGCATCTTCGGGCCGCGCTCGCCGAGGGCGGCGCCGACGCCGCCCTGGCCGCCTCGATCTTCCATGATGGGGTGCATCCGATCCGCCAGACCAAGGCCTACCTGCGCGAGCACGGCATCGAGGTGAGGCTGTGATCCGTCCCCCCGATCGCGTTCCCGATTTCAGCCGGGGGCTGATCACCGCGGTCGTCCAGGACCAGGCCAGCGCCGAGGTGCTGATGGTCGGCCACATGGACCGCGAGGCCTACGAGACCACCCTGGCCACCGGGCTTGCCACCTTTCACAGCCGTTCACGGGACCGCCTCTGGGTCAAGGGCGAGACCAGCGGCAACGTCATGGCCGTGCTCGAGATCCGCATCGACTGCGACGGCGACGCGGTCCTGCTCCGGGTGGCGCCGTCGGGTCCCGCCTGCCACACTGGATCGCGTTCGTGCTTCGAGCCGGTCCCGGAGGCGACGGGCCCGCTGCCGGGCGAGGCTCCCGAGTCCTAGCCGGGAACCGCCCGCAGGCCCTCCGCTGTTCGTGCCTGCCGGCCAACGTACTCCGGAGGAGGCTGGCGTGCAGCGAGAGCGCAACTCGGCGGGCGCGGCGCTCCTCTGCAGGCCGATAATCACCGACGACCGGCCGCTCACCGAGTACCGCTGCCTGGCCCAGCTCTTCCCGAGCGCCCACGACCCCCCGGTCAGCGATGCCCTGCTCCGGCGCCTGGCACCATAGGCGTTGCGGTGACCCTGAGCGATCAGCGAATTGGCGGCTATCTGCCGATCGGCGGCTACTCGCTGATCGGCGACTGCCGGAGTGCCGCCCTGGTCGGCGTCGACGGCAGCATCGACTGGTGCTGCCTGCCTCGCTTCGACTCGCCGTCCGTCTTCGGGCGCATCCTCGACGCCCAGCGAGGCGGCTACTGGCAGCTGCGGCCACATGGCCACCACCGATCGGAGCAGCGCTACGGCGACCGCAGCAACGTTCTGCGCACCATCTTCCACACCCCCACCGGGCTGGTTCTGGTCAGCGACTTCATGCCCGTCGACGAGGCGACCCTGGCCCATCAGGCGCGTCCCCACGGCGGCGCCCGGCTGGTGCGGATCGTGGACTGCCTCTCGGGCAGCGTCACCATGGAGCAGCACATCGAGGTGCGCCCGGACTACGGGCGTGCCGAGGTCGCCTTCGAGGCGGAGGGCCGCCGCTTCCACGGTGACGCCCAGGGGCTGCATCTGTGCGTGGTCTCCACTCGCAAGATCGCCGGCGCGTCGTCCAGCTTCTCGCTCTCCGCCGGGGACGCGGTCGCCCTCTGCCTGCGCTGCCAGCACAGCCGCGACGCCTGCCCGACCTCGGAAACCGGCTGGACCGTCGAGCGGGCCCGCCGCCTGCTCCGCGACACCCTCGGATTCTGGTGGCGGTGGATCGCCAGGGTCCGCTACGACGGTGCCTATCCCGAACCGGTCTGGCGATCCGCGCTGGCCCTCAAGCTGATGACCTACGCCCCCACCGGGGCGATCGTGGCCGCGCCCACCGCCTCGCTTCCCGAGGCGCTCGGCGGTCAGCGCAACTGGGATTACCGGTTCACCTGGCTGCGCGACGCGTCTCTCACCCTCTTCGGCTTGTTCCAGCTCGGTCTGCACGACGAGGCCCACGACTTCTTCGAGTGGCTGCGCCGGACCGGGATCGGCGAGGCGCACTCGGTGCAGAACCTCTACCGGGTCGACGGCGAAGCCCGGGTCGGCGAGGAGACCCTCGGCCATTGGTCCGGCTACAGGGACTCGGCGCCGGTTCGAATCGGCAACGCCGCCGCCGACCAGCTGCAGCTGGACGTCTACGGGGAGCTGCTCGACAGCGCGTATCTATACGCGCGCTTCGGCGGCGAGATCAGCCATGTCCTGTGGACGGAGCTGCACGCGGTCGTCGACCTCGCCATCGAGAGGTGGGAGAGCCCTGACGCCTCGATCTGGGAGAGCCGTGGCCGCCAGCTCCACTACACGTACAGCAAGATGATGTGCTGGGTGGCGGTGGACCGCGGCCTCCGGCTGGCCGAGCGCTTCGGGCTTCCCCATGATCGGGAGCGGTGGGATGCGGCTCGGCGCGCCATCCACCGCCGGGTCACCATGGAGGGATACAGCCGGGCTCGACGCAGCTTCACCCAGACGCTCGGGGGACGGAGCCTCGATGCGGCGATGCTTCGGGCCAGCCAGGTTCGCCTTCTCGAGGATCGTGACCCGCGCATCGTGTCCACCGTCCGCGCCATCGAGCGGCACCTCGGGAAGGGGGTGCTGGTGACCCGATACCGCCCGGAAGAGGTCGATGACGGCGTGGACCACGGCACTGAGGGCGCCTTCCTGATGTGCTCCTTCTGGCTGGTGGACGCCCTGGCCCACGTCGGCAAGGTCGAGGAGGCGCAGCGCCGGTTCGAGCGGCTCCTCGCCTTCTCGGCTCCGGTGGGGCTGATGGCTGAGGAGGTCGACCCCGGGACCGGGGAGCAGCTCGGCAACTACCCGCAGGCCTTCACCCATCTGGCGCTGATCGGCGCTGCGGTCAACATCGAACGCGCCCGGCACCGCCGGCTCGCGGTCGAGGGGCTCCCGGTGGCGGCGAGGATACGGGACGCCGGCTCGGCGGCCGCGACCCGGGCCCGCTCCCGGGCGCGCCCCCGATGAGCGGCTCGGCGGGCAGCGCGCCGGCGAGCAGGCCGTGCCGCCCGGGCCCGCCCGGCTGGTGGCGCGGTTTCCCCGCATGAGACGCGCGGCTGGGCCCGGGCCGGAGCGGCAGGCGGAGCGCACCGGGCGCGCCGCCCGGGTCCTCCAGGCAGCCTTCGGCGGCCCCGCGGCGGCGGTGGGTTGCGCCCCGGGGCGGGTCACCCTGATCGGTGACCACGTCGACTACGTGGGTGGGCGGATCGCCTGCATGGCCGTCGACCTTGCCCTGGCCGTGGCTGTCCGCCCCTCGGTCGACGGACAGTGGCGGGTAGCGAGCGGGGGACGGCAGGTCGAGCGGCTGCGGCCCTCCATGGCCGGTGACATCGGTGATCGGGTCTTCGCCGCCGCCGTCGCCCTGCAGCGCCTGGGCCTTCCGGTGCCGCCGGTGGAGGCCGGGGTCGACGGTGATCTCCCCGCGGCCGCCGGGCTCAGCTCGTCGGCGGCGGTCGTCACCGGGACCGTGGTCGCCCTGCTCCGCCTCCTGGACCGGCGGCTCGAAGCCGAAGCCGTGGTGGCCGCGTCGCTGAGCGCCGAGCGTGACATCGTGGGGGTGCCCTGCGGCGAGCTTGACCAGCGCGCGATCGTCCACTCCCGGGCCGGATCGGTGCTCATCCTGGATTGCGCCCGCGCCTCGTGGCGTCGCCTTCCCTGGCCCTGGCCGGGGATCGGGGTGCTGGTGGCGGCGAGCGGTGAGAGCCACGACGTCGGGGGCGCGGAGTACCGGCAGCGCCGCGACGCCGCGGCGGCCGTCTGTGCCTCCCTGGGAGCGGGCTCGTGCCAGGAGATCGGCGACCGCTGGCGAGAGCTGCCCGCCGAGCTGCAGCCTCGCGGGCGTCACATCGCCACCGAAACCCGCCGCAGCGACGCCGCCGCGGCCGCGCTGGAGGCTGCAGACGCCGCCGAGCTGGGCCGGCTGATGGATGAGAGCCATCAGTCGCTCCGCCAGGACTGCGAGGTCAGCACCTCGCGGCTCGACGCGATGGTGCACGCGGTGCGCGCCGTCAGGGGCTGCTTCGGCGCCCGGCTCACCGGTGCCGGGTTCGGGGGCAGCATCATCGCCCTGGTGGAGCGGAGCGCGGCGGCGCGCTGTGCCGCCGCGGTGGCGCGGGTGGGGTCGCCGGCTCCCCGCGCCTGGCTGCTGGCCCCGGCGGACGGTCTGGAGGTGTCCGCCGCCGACGTCGTCATCGCCGCGAGCGACCCCGGAACGGTGGGGTAACCTTCCGCTGGTCCCATCAGGGCTTCGGTGAGGGAGGTGTCCCATGGTCGATGCTCAAGCCGCCCAATGGCTTCCGGAGAGCGCCGGAGGCCGGCTGGCGGAGACCGCCGCCGGCAAGTGCTTCACCTCCGACCTGAGCGTCGACGAGTTTGTCCTGGTGCGGGAGAGCGGGTTCGTGCCGCTCGGCCTGGTGATGGGAAGCTCGATGTACCACGTGGGACTGCAGATGGCCCGCTGGAGCCAGTCGGTGGAGCTCCAGAACCTCAGCCAGGCCATGTATTCGGGCCGCGAGCTGGCCATCGAGAGGATGGTGGCCGAGGCCACCCAGCTGGGCGCGGACGGCATCGCCGGCGTCGACCTGCGCATGGTCGCCTACGTCGGCGGTGAGGACGTGATGGAGTTCCTGGCGGTGGGCACCGCGGTGCGCTCCGAGAAGGCTCCGGGGAGCTTCCGGGAGGCCTCGGGCAGGCCGTTCAGCTCGGCGCTCTCGGGCCGCGACTTCTTCAAGCTGATGCGGTACGGCTGGGTCCCCACCGGGCTGGTGCTGGGAAGCTGCGTCTACCACGTCGCTCACCAGTCCATCCGCCAGGCGATGCAGCAGATGGGCAAGAACGTCGAGATGCCGCTGTACACCCAGGCCATCTACACCGCCCGGGAGCTGGCCATGTCGAGGATGCAGTCCGACGCCGAGAGGAGCGGCGCGGCCGGCATCGTGGGCGTTGCGGTGACCGAGCACCCTCACGCCTGGGGCGAGCATGCCGTGGAGTTCCTGGCGGTCGGCACCGGGGTCCGCCCGGTCACGGCGCCGCCGGCGAGCGCCCTGCCCTTCGTGGTCCCGGTCTGAGGTCCGGCCTCTCCGCCTGAACCTCGGGGCCCATCCCATCGAGTCGTCGACCCGGGCGGGCGGGCTTCGCGCGCTTGCATAAAGATGCAAGACATCCGTATAATCCCCCGACCATGCCAGTCCCTCCCGTTCGCGCGGCGGTGTGCGGCGCCACCGGCTACCAGGGTGCCCAGTGCGTCCACCTCCTCCAGCGGCACCCGGGCATTGAGCTGGTTCGCGTCCTGGGGCGGAGCAGCGCCGGCCAGGTCTATGCCGAGGCCGTGCCGGGGAGCCGCCTCCAGCTCGTGGTCGAGGACGGGATGGACCCCGGTGACGCCGACGTGGTCTTCGCCGCCCTGCCCCACACCGTCACCGCCTCGGTGGCCCGCGACTGGCTGAGCTCGGGCAAGGTGGTCGTCGACCTCAGCGCTGACTTCCGGCTCCGCGACCCCGCCGCTTACACCCGCTGGTACGGGCTCGAGCATCCCGCCCCCGATCTCTGCGAGGAGGCGGTGTACTCCCTCGTCGAGATCCATCGCGAATCCATCCCCGGAGCCGACCTCCTGGCGGTTCCGGGCTGCTACCCGACGGCGAGCCTGCTGGCCACCGTTCCCGCCCTCCGCGAGGGGCTGGTGGAGCCGGAGGTCATCGTCGACGCCAAGAGCGGGGTGAGCGGGGCCGGCCGTTCCCCGGCCCTCGCCTACCACTTTCCGGAGGTGAATGAATCGGTCAAGGCCTATGGGGTCGCCGGCCACCGCCACAAGAGCGAGATGCTCCAGGAGCTCCGCGCCGCCGCAGGCGCCGAGGTCAGGCTCACCTTCGTCCCCCACCTGGTGCCGATGAGCCGAGGCATCCTGGCCACCGCCTACCTCCATCCGGTCATCGGCCGCGGTGTCGCCGACGTGGCTGAGCTGATGCGGGGCTTCTGCGCCGCCAACCCCTTCCTGCGCTACCAGGAGGCGCCCCCCGCCACCAAGTCGGTGACCGGCAGCAACGTGGCGGCCGTCAACGTCACCGATCAGGAGGGGATCGCGGTGGTGACCGTCGCCGAGGACAACCTGATCAAGGGTGGCGCCGGCCAGGCTGTGCAGGCGGCCAACCTGCGCTTCGGCCTCGGCGAGACCGCTGGGCTTCCGGGAAGCTCGATGTGGCCCTGAGCGTGCCAATTTCGGGCCACCTATGTCCGAAACCAGCTGGCCGGGGAGCCGTGGTCGCCGGGGGAAGCCGATCGAGAGGAACGGGTCGAGCGGCGGGGCGCCGGGATTGGCCGTGAGCATCCCGGGCGTCCCCGAGGTCGGAGCCGAGACGGCGGACGGGGTGTGCGCCCCGATCGGCTTCGCGGCAGGCACGGCCTCCGCCGACGTCCGGGGTGACGGAGCCAAGCGCGATGACATCGCGGTCATCGCCAGTGACCGCCCCTGCGCTGCGGCCGGGGTCTTCACCCGCAATCTCGTCAAGGCCGCCCCGGTGGTGATCTCGCAGCTCACCCTCAGGCGCGGCACCCCGATCCACGCCGTGGTCCTCAACTCCGGCAACGCCAACGCCTGCACCGGCGCCCAGGGCCTCCGCGACGCGCTCCGGATGTGCGCGCTCACCGCCGACGCCCTGGGCCGAGATCCCGTCGAGGTGGTGGTCTGCAGCACCGGGGTGATCGGGCGCCCGCTGCCGATGAGCCGGGTGGCCGACGGCATCCGTGGCGCGGTTCGGAGCCTGGGACGCGACGCCGGCGGCGCCGCGGCCCGCTCCATCATGACCACGGACACGGTGCCCAAGACGGCTGTCGCTCACTTCCGGATCATGGGGGTCGAGCACAGAGTGGGGGGGATGGCCAAGGGGTCGGGGATGATCCATCCGGACATGGCGACCCTGCTCGCCCTGGTGACCACCGATGCCGACGTCGCCGCCCCCGACCTGCAGGCGCTGCTCGGGGAGGTGGCCGATCGCAGCTTCAACGCGGTCACCGTCGACGGCGACACCTCGACCAACGACACCCTGCTGGCCCTCGCCAACGGCGCTGCCGGCGGCCCTCGCCTGGTTCCCGGGGGGGACGGCTACGAGGCGTTCCGGCGGGCCGTGCTCGACGTCTGCGAGGACCTCGCCGAGCAGGTGGTCGCCGACGCCGAAGGGGCCACCAAGCACTTCCGGGTCTCGGTGACCGGGGCGGTCGACCGTGGTGAGGCGCGGTTGGCGGCCCGCACCGTGGCCCTCTCGCCTCTGGTCAAGACGGCGGTGCACGGCGCCGACCCGAACTGGGGCAGGATCATCATGGCCCTGGGGCGCAGCGGCGCCCACTTCACCCTGGACCGGTGCCGGGTGGTGATCGCGGGCACCACCGTCTTCGAGCGCGGGGCGCCCGCCGAGGTCGACCTCGACGCCGTCAGCGCCGCGCTCCACCAGCCCCGCATCGAGATCGGCATCCACCTGGGCGCCGGCGACGGAGAGGACCACGCCTGGGGCTGCGACCTCAGCGCCGGCTACGTGCGGATCAACGCGGAGTACACCACATGACGACACCGAACGAGACCATCGGGGAGCGGATCCGCCGCGCCGAGGTGCTGCTGGAGGCGCTTCCCTACATCAAGCGCTTCTTCGGCCAGACCCTGGTCATCAAGCTCGGTGGAGCGGCGATGGGGGAGGACGTCGACAGCTTCCTGCAGGACGTCGTCCTGCTCCGCTTCGTGGGCATGCGCCCCGTCCTGGTGCACGGCGGCGGCCCCGAGATCTCCTCGTGGCAGAAGCGGCTGGGCATCGAGCCGCGCTTCGTCCACGGGCTCCGGGTCACCGACGCCCCCACCATGGAGGTGGTCAAGATGGTGCTCACCGGCAAGATCGGGCCGGAGCTGGTGAGCCGCATCCACCGCCTCGGTGGCGAGGCGGTGGGGATGAGCGGCGAGGACGGTCCCACCCTCCTGGTCCGTCCTCGCGGAACCGTCGACGGCCACGACCTGGGATTCGTCGGCGAGGTCGATCAGGTCAACCCCGAGCCGGTCGAGGCGGTGCTGCAGCAGAGCCGCATCCCGGTGGTCGCCTCGGTCGGCCTGGGCGTCGACGGCGAGGCATACAACGTCAACGCCGACACCGTCGCCGCTGAGCTGGCGGTCGCGCTCAGGGCCAGCAAGCTGATCCTGCTCACCGACGTCGAGGGGGTGCGGGACCAGGACGGCGCGCTGATCAGCCAGCTGGATCGGGCCCGCGCTGACCAGCTGATCTCGGGGGGCGCCGTGAATGGCGGGATGATCCCCAAGGTTCGGGCCGCGCTGCGCGCCCTGGACGCGGTCGAGGCGTCGCACATCATCGACGGCCGCGTGTCCCACGCTCTGCTCCTCGAGCTGCTCACCGAGCGCGGCGTCGGCACCATGGTCACCCGATGACCGGCCCGGTGCTGGAGGCGAGCTCGACGCTCTCCGCGATCGAGGAGCGCGAGCGCACCTCGCTGATGTCGACCTACGCACGGCTGCCCATCGCGCTGCGCGAGGGGCGCGGCTGCACGGTGGTGGACACCGACGGCCGCGAGTACCTCGACATGGTGGCGGGCATCGCGGTGAGCGTGCTCGGCCACGCCCACCCCGCCGTGCTCAGCGCCGTGGAGGTCCAGGCGAGGCGGGTCATCCATCTCAGCAACCTCTACTTCTCAGAGCCCCAATTGCAGGCTGCCGAGAGGCTCATCGCCACCGCCTTCCCGAGCCGCGCCTTTCTCTGCAACAGCGGGGCGGAGGCGGTCGAGGCTGCCATCAAGCTGGCCCGCAAGTGGGGTAGGGTGTATCGGGGCGGGGCCGGCACCGTCATCTGCGCCCGCGGCGCCTTCCACGGCCGGACCCTCGGCGCCCTCGCGGCCACCGCCAACCGGCGCTACAAGGACCCCTTCGAGCCCCTGCCCCGCGGCTTCGTCCACGTCGGATTCGACTCCCTGGCCGAGGTGGAGGCCGCGGTCGACGACGCCACCGTGGCCGTGCTGATGGAGCCCATCGAAGGCGAATCCGGCGTCAACCCGATGAGCGACACGACCCTCCGCGGCCTCCGCCGGCTGTGTGACGAGCGGGACCTGCTGCTCATCCTCGACGAGGTCCAGAGCGGCATGGGCCGCACCGGCCGCTGGTGGGCCCATCAGCACAGCGGCGCCGTGCCCGACGTGATGGCGGTGGCCAAGGGGCTGGGGGGCGGCCTGCCCATCGGCGCCGTGCTCGCAGCGCCGCGCGCCGACGTCTTCGAGCCCGGCGACCACGGCTCCACCTTCGGGGGCGGCCCCCTGGTCAGCGCGGTGGCCGCGGCGGTCATCGACGCCATCGAAAAGGACAGCCTTGTCGAGAACGCGGCCGCCACCGGCCAGCGGCTGCGGTCCGGGCTGGTCGAGCTGGCGGCGGCGGGGGCTCCGATCGCGGAGGTGCGCGGTCGCGGCCTGATGCTGGGCGTGGTCCTGACCCGGGAGATCGCCGCCCGGGTGGTCCGCGCCGCCCTGGACCAGCTTCTTATCGTCAATGCCTGCGGCCCCTCCCTGATCCGGCTGGTCCCCGCCCTGGTGCTCACCGAGGCGGAGGCCGATGAGGCGGTCCGGCGCTTCGCCCTGGCGCTGGAGGCAGCGGGGTGAACCTCACCACGGTCCTCCGCCCGGCCGCCAAGGCGGAACGCCAGGAGGCCATCCTCGGCCTGGTCCGTGCCCGGACCGTGCGCACCCAGGACGAGATCGTCGCCGCCCTGCATCGCCGGGGCCTCGAGGTCACCCAGGCCACCGTCTCCCGGGATATCCGGGAGCTCGGCCTGGCCCGCGTCCACGACCCCGACGGCGTCCGCTACGTGGCCACCGGGAGCGGCACCGAGGAGCCCTCACCGGTGAGCACCCGGCTGCGTGCGGTGATGCGGGAGCACGTCCGCTCCCTGGAGTTCGTGGAGCACATCGGCGTGGTCCACACCCGACCCAGCAGCGCTCCCCTGGTGGCCGCGGTCATCGACACCGCTCATTTCGAGGAGGTCGCCGGCACCGTCGCCGGTGATGACACCGTCCTGGTGGTGGTGCGCACGCGCCCGGCCGCCCGCCGCCTCGCCGACCGCCTGCGGGGCGCCATCGAGGGAGCTTGACGATGAACCACGCCCGGCGCTGCGTCCTGGCCTACTCCGGGGGTCTGGACACCTCGGTCTCGATCCGGTGGCTGCAGGAGCACCTCGACTACGAGGTGATCACCTGCACCGCCGACCTCGGCGAGACCAAGGACATCGAGGCGGTCACCGACCGGGCCCTCCGCATCGGCGCCGTGGCCGCCTACTCGATCGACGCCAAGCGCCTCCTGGTCGAGGAGTTCTGCTTCCCGAGCCTGGCCGCCGGGGCCGTCTACGAGGGCGCCTACCACCTCTCCACCGCCCTGGCCCGCCCGCTGATCGCCAAGATCCTGGTCGATGTCGCCCGGGAGGAAGGCGCCGAGGCGGTGGCCCACGGTTGCACCGCCAAGGGCAACGACCAGGTCCGCTTCGATGTGGCGACCACCGCTCTCGCCCCGGACCTCAAGGTGGTCGCCCCGGTCCGCGACTGGGAGATGGGCCGTCCCCAGGAGATCGAGTACGCGCGGCGCAACGGCATCGAGATCCCGGTGACGCAGGAGTCGCCGTACTCCATCGACGCCAACATCTGGGGCAGGAGCATCGAGTCGGGCTCCCTCGAGGACCCCTGGCTGGAGCCCGGCGAGGACGTCTTCGCCTGGACCGCCGATCCCGAGCAGGCGCCGCCCCGGGGCGTGGTCATCACCCTGGGCTTCGAGCACGGCGTTCCCGTGCTCCTCGACGGCGAGCGCATTCCCGGTGACGAGCTGGTCGTCCGCCTCAACACCCTGGCCGGCGTTCACGGCGTCGGCAGGATCGACCACGTCGAGAACCGCCTGGTCGGGATCAAGTCCCGGGAGATCTACGAGGCTCCGGCGGCGGTGGTGCTCCACGTCGCCCACGCCGCCCTGGAGACGCTCACCCTGGAGCGGGACGTGGCCCAGGTCAAGCACGAGCTGGCCGACGAATGGGCCCGGCTGGTCTACGACGGGCTCTGGTACAGCCACCTGCGCAGCGCCCTGTCCGCCTTCGTGGCGGTCACCCAGCAGCCCGTCTCCGGGGAGGTGAGGGTGCGGCTCTGCCGGGGCACCGCCACGGTGGTCGGCCGCCGTGCCGCCGGCTCCCTCTACCGCACCGAGCTGGCCACCTACGACCGCCTCCAGGACCAATTCGACCATTCGGCGGCCAGGGGTTTCATCGAGCTCTTCGGGCTGCCGTTCCGCACCCAGGCCCGCATCCAGGGCGCTCTCGAGGACACCGGGCCGCTGCCCCTCGAGCACCGGGTGAAGCACCGCCGATGACCGCGGAGGCCCCGGGCGGACGGCGAGGCGCCGTCAAGGTCTGGGCGGGCCGGCTCGGGGGTGAAACCTCGCGGCGCCTGGAGGAGTACACCCAGAGCCTGGGCGTGGACCGGCGTCTCGCCGCCGAGGACATCCAGGGTTCCCTGGCCCACGCCGAGATGCTCCGGCAGGTCGGCCTGCTTTCCGAGTTCGATCACCGCGCCATCCGGTCGGGGTTGCTGACCATCCGGGACGAGCTCGACCGGGGAGGGTTCGTCGAGGATCAGGCCGACGAGGACATCCACACGGCGGTGGAGAGGCGTCTCCACGAGCTGATCGGTCCGCCTGCCGGGCGGCTCCACACCGGCCGCAGCCGCAACGACCAGGTGGCCACCGACCTCCGCCTGTGGTGCCGCCGCCGCGCCGGCGAGCTGATCCTGGCGTGCGCCGATCTCCAGGAGGCGCTGATCCGGAGAGCGAGGGAGCACCGCGCCGCTCCGATGCCCGGGTACACCCACGGCCAGCGGGCCCAGGTGGTCTCGCTAGCGCACCACCTGCTGGCCTACGTGGAGATGCTGCAGCGAGACGTGGAGCGCCTCGAGGGGGCGCGGCGGCGCTGCGACCGGCTGCCGCTGGGCAGCGGCGCTCTGGCCGGGACCACCCTGCCCATCGATCGTGACATCGCGCGTCGCGCGCTGGGCTTCCAGGCCCTGAGCGCCAACAGCCTGGACGCCGTCTCCGACCGCGACTTCGCGGTCGAGCTGGTCTTCGCCTGTGCCCTGCTGATGCTCCACCTCTCCCGTTTCGCCGAGGAGGTGGTGCTCTGGACCGGTGCCGAGTGGGGCTTCGCCGAGCTGCCCGACACCCACGCGACCGGGTCGTCGCTGATGCCGCAGAAGAAGAACCCGGACGTCCTCGAGCTGGTCCGGGCGCGGAGCGGGCGGACGGCCGGAGACCTGGTGTCCCTGCTCGCCGTCCTCAAGGGCCTGCCGCTGGCCTATGACCGCGACCTCCAGGAGGACAAGCGGCCGCTCTTCGACGCCGTCGACACCGCGCTGGCCAGCCTGGCAATCCTGGCTGAGATCGTGAGCGTCCTCCGCTTCGATGTGGCGGCCATGCGGCGGGCGGCCTCCGACCCGATGCTGCAGGCCACCGACGTCGCCGAGCACCTGGTGGCCCGAGGCCTGGCTTTTCGGGAGGCTCATCGCCTGGTCGGAGCCGCGGTGCAGCGCTGCCTCGCCCAGGGACGCAGCCTTGCCGACCTCGGGCTCGAGGAGTGGCGGGCCATCTCCGACCGCTTCGACGAGTCGGTGCTCGGCCTCTTCGACGTCGACGCCGCGCTGCGCCGCCGGGAGCTTCCCGGTGGCCCCGGCCCCAGAGCTGTCTCCCGGGCCCTGGCGCGGGCCACCGCGATGGTGGCGCGGACTCGCCGGAGCGAGCTGCGTAGCTCCGGCTCAGGGCGGCAGGCAGGGGTGAAGCCACCGGCGCCGCCCGGCTCCTGACCGGCCGGAGAGGCCCGTGTCGCCACCGACCAGGTTTTGGAAAATTATGTCCACAACCCGGGCGGCGACACACCCACCACCCCAACTCGCCGGTGCGCGGGCGTCCCGCAACCCCGGCGAAGACGAACCCCCCGCCTCGGCGGGTGGGTGGGCGTATCGCAACTGCGGCGAAGACGCAACCCCGCCCTCGGCGGGCGGCTGGGCGTCCCGCCACCGCGGCGGGGACGCAACCCGCCTTCGCAGGCGGGTGGACGGCCCGGCGAGTCAGTGTCGGGGGTGCTGACCGGCGTGGAGACGCGCTTCCCTGACCGGGCGCCGAGACCGAGCTTCCCGGCGATCCCCCGGAGCTGCGCGCGTACGCTGAAAGGATGGCGCTGCCCACCCTCATCGTCGGGGATGTCCAGGGTGATCACGAGCGGCTGGCCGAGGCCCTCACCGCATACCCCGACGACGAGGTCGAGACCATCTTCCTGGGCGACTTCTTCACCGGCGGCCGGCCCGGCGATGCCGGCGGGCATCGGGCGGCCCGGATCGCCCTGGGACGGCGCAACAGCCGCGCCATCCTGGGCAACCACGACCTGCTGGTGATGGCTCTGGTGGAGGAGCGCCGGCACGGCGGTGAGCGGCTGCGGGCCCGGGACGGGGAGCTCCTGGAGACGATCTGGAGGAGGCGGCGCGGCGACCCAGCCGACCTGGCGGCGCTGGCCGCGGACGGCGAGATGGAGGAGTGGCTTCGCGGACTGCCGGTGATGCTGCTCCTCGACGATGCGACCCTGGTCCAGCACACCGACGATGACGCGTACGCGGCACTGGGTGACAGCGTCGCGGCGGTGAACCGCGCTGCCGCCCTGATGCTGACCCAGGGACCGGCCGGCCTGCTGGGGTTGCTGCGCCACCTGATCGGCCGCCGCGCCTTCGACGACGCGCCGCGGCTGGATGCCTACCTGCGCCGCTTCGGCGCGCGCCGCCTGGTCCACGGCCACACGCCGCACTGGGGGAGCGGACCGGACATCCGCCACTCCGGCCGGCTCATCGGCTACGACGGGCGCTTCTCCCGCTTCTGGGGTCGAGATCCCGGAGAGGAGCCCGGACCGGTCGGGGCGACCATCGCCTTGCTGCCGGGCTGAGCGCGGCGGCGGGCGAGGGACGCCTGGTTGGGTCGTGCCGCGCCCAGATCGGCGGAGATCTGCTCGCACTGGATCCGGAGTCGCCGCCCCAGCCTCTCCAGGTCGAGCCGACGCATCCGGTCGCTGAGCCCGGACACCGAGATGGCACCGACGGCGTTGCCGTCGGCACCGACTATCGCCGCGGCGACGCAGGTCAGGCCGAGCTCGGTCTCCTCCTTGTCCACCGCGAATCCACGCTCCTTGGCGATCGCCAGCTCGCGGTCCAGGGCCGGAGGGCTGGTGATGGTGCGGTCGGTGAACCTCTCGTAAGGGGCCCGGCCGAGGAGGGCCTGGCGCCTTCCGACCGGCGAGTGGGCCAGGAACACCTTGCCGAGGGCGCTGCTGTGCGCGGCGGTCGGCTGGCCGACCGTGGGCAGCGGCCTGAGCACATAGCCCCCCTCCAGCACCGCCGCGTAGACCAGCTGGATGCCGTGGATCCGCACCAGGTTGACGGTCTCCGAGGTCTCCCGGCGCAGCGCCACCATCACCGGCTCGGCCAGCTTGGCCAGCTCCGCCTCGGGGGCGCGCGCCGCCACCGCCAGCGCCTTGGCGCCGAGCCGGTAGGTGTGGCTCTCGGCAGCGTGGTCGAGCCAGCCGCGGGCGCGCAGGGTGTCCAGGATCCGGAACATGGTGGTTCGCGAGGTGCCGGCCTCGACAGCCAGCGCTGACAAGGACATCTCGGCGCGGGCGCTGATCATCTCGAGGACGAGGAGGCCGCGGTCGAGCGACCCCAGCTGGGCGTGAGGCGCTCGGTCCGTCTGCCGGCTGCCTGGCACCGGTTGTTCCCCTTGACCCTCCGCTTTTCGGCAGTATATTGTACCGTTCATCCGCCTGCTTGTTCCGCTATACGGAACACGGTTCGCACGAAATGGCTGAGCAGACCGCCGTCACCGACAGGCCGTTCGTCGAGTTGCTGGAGGGCGTGGGCCACCGCCTGGCCCCCAGCTTCACCGAGGATTGGCCGGGCCTGCCGGTGGTCTCGGGGCGCGGCCTCGATCTCGAGACCGCGGATGGCCGCCATCTCCTCGACTTCACCGCGGGGATAGCCACGGCCAACACCGGGCACTGCCACCCCAGGGTGGTGGATGCCGCCAAGCGCCAGATCGAGGCGCTGATGCACGGCCCGATCGGGATCATGTACCACGAGCCGCTGCTCCGCCTGGCCGAGTCCCTGACCCGCTGGACGCCGGGCGACCTCGACATGTTCTTCTTCGCCAACAGCGGAGCCGAGGCCGTCGAGGGTGCCGTCAAGCTGGCTCGCTACGTGACCGGCCGTCCCGCCGTCATCGCCTTCACCGGCGGCTTCCACGGGCGCACCTACATGGCGGCATCGCTGACCACCGCCAAGGCCAGGTACCGTCTGCACTACGAGCCCTTCGTCGGCTCCGTCTACTTCTCGCCCTACGCCGATCCCTTCCACGGCGGCTTCGGAGAGGATGGCGAGCGCTGCGCCCGCCATGCTCTGGATCAGCTGGCTGTCCTCCTGGATCGCGTGGTCCCCCCCGAGCACGTGGCCTGCCTGGTGGTGGAGCCGGTTCAGGGAGAGGGCGGCTACGTGATCCCGCCCCCCCGGTTCCTCGCCGGGCTGCGCGACATCTGCAACCAGATCGGGGCGCTGCTCGTCTTCGATGAGGTGCAGACCGGTTTCGGCCGCACCGGTGAGATGTTCGCGGCCCAGACGTTCGGCGTCACTCCAGACGTGATGGCGGTGGGCAAGGGCATCGCCTCCGGCCTGCCGCTCAGCGCCACCATCGCTCCCGAACGGCTGATGAGCCGCTGGCTGGCCGGCTCCCACGGGACCACCTTCGGGGGCAACCCGGTCGCCTGCGCCGCGGCCCTGGCCAGCCTCCAGGTGATCGAGGAGGAGGGCCTGCTGGCCAACGCGCGGGCCCAGGGGGCGCGGCTGCTGGCGGGCCTCCATGACATCCGCTCAGGTCACCCTCGGGTGGTCGCGGACAGCCGAGGGGTCGGATTGATGTGCGCCCTCGAGTTCGGCGGCGCCAGCGACTCCCCGGGCATGGCCGGCACCGAGCTCGCCCAGCAGCTGCTCGAGGGGTGCCTCGACCGCGGCCTGCTGCTCTACGCCGCGGGCGCGCACAACCAGGTGGTCCGGTTGATGCCGGCGCTGATCCTGAACAGCGCCCAGGTCGACCGCGCCCTCGGCATCATCGACGATTCCATAGCCTCGGTGGAGGCCGCTCTGGGCCCTGCTGGCCGGAGCGCCGCCACCAGCGGCGTCTAAGACCAGGGGTCAGCGTCCCCACCTCAGGACCAGCAGCCAGCAGATCTCGCAAGGAGCCGAAAGGCATGTCGACTACACAGGTGGTCCCGGCGACCCCGGGAATCTTCGCCCGAGCCAGCTCGGGCCTGGTGCGCACCGTCAGCACCACCGACACGGTGTACTACGGGCTCAACGCGATCACGATCGCCTACGTCACCTTCACGATGTTCCTGTGGCCCGCGTATCCGGGGGCCTCCTACGAGTGGTCGACGCTGCTGGTCACCATCGGCGCCATCGGGGTGGGCATCGTCTACGCGCTGCTGGCCGGCGTCTATCCCCGCTCCGGCGGCGAGTACGTGTTCCTCTCGCGCATCGTCCGTCCCGAGCTGGGCTTCGTGATCAGCTTCATCCAGGCCTTCTGGTACACCTTCTACTTCGGGATCAACGGCGCCTTCTTCTCCATCTACGGCCTGTCCCCGCTGTTCAGCGTGCTCGGGCTGCAGCTGCACAACCAGGGCCTCACCAGCGTGGGCACCTGGTTCGCCAGCGGCTGGGGGATCTTCGTGGGCGGTGCCCTGGTCATCCTGCTGGTCGCCTCCATGGTGTACTTCGGCATGCACGCCTACTTCCGCTTCCAGCGGTGGGGCACCATGGTCGCGCTGGGCAGCGTGGCGGTCACCTTCATCGTGCTGATCCTGGGCGGCACCGGGGTCCTCGACTTCCAGTCCGCCTTCAACTCGGTGGCCGGCGGCGGGGCCTACGCGGCGGTGACCAAGGGGGTCGTGGCCCCCGGCTTCAGCATGGGTCAGACCCTCAACTTCATGGTCTGGCCGGCGTTCTCGATCCTCTTCTCGGTCAACATGGTCTCCTTCAGCGGTGAGATCAAGAACGTGCGGCGCGGGCCTCTGATGGGCATCGTGGGCGCCATGGTGCTCTGCGGCGCCATCTTCATCCTGTTCATGGTGCTGGCCCGCTTCGCCATGGGCAACTCGTTCCTGATCGGTTCCACCGGCAGCCACTGGCCGCTCGCCAGCACCTCCCTGGCCTACGTCAACGCCACCGCCTCCATCCTGGCCGGCAACTGGTTCCTGACCATCATCATCAACCTCTGGGTGATCCTGATCATCCCCTACGCCCTCGGCTCCAACGTCATCTACGCGTCCCGCGCGCTGCTCGCCTGGGCCATCGACGGGGTCGCCCCCACCGCGCTGAGCAACGTCTCGGCGCGGCGTCATTCGCCCTTCGTGGCCATCGCGCTGCTCTTCGTGTTCGCCCTGGTCTGGCTGAGCATCTACGCCTTCACCAGCGTGGTCGCCATCCTCTCCGGGTTGCTGACCTTCTCGGTGGCCTTCTGCGTGACCAGCCTCACCGGCCTTTTCTTCCCGTGGGTCAAGCGCGAGGTCTTCGAGCGCTCCCCGGCGGCCATCCGGGTCCTCGGGCTGCCCCTGATCAGCATCGCCGCCGTGGTGGGCGTGGTCTTCACCGGGTTCCTGCTCTACCGCTGCATCGTCGACCAGACCTTCGGCGCCAACACCACCACCTCCATCGAGATCAGCGGCGGGGCGCTGGTGGCCGCCCTGGTGTGGTTCTACGTCGCCCGCTTCATCCGGCAGCGCCAGGGGGTCGCCGTCGACAAGCGGTTCAGGGAGATCCCCGTCGAGTGACCGGGGCCGGCCGCTCTCCGGCGGTCTCCTCGTTCGAGGAGCTGACCTGGCGGGAGGCGGGCGCGGCCACCGATCCGTCGGTGACCGTGGTGCTTCCCGTCGGGTCCCTGGAGCAGCACGGCCATCACCTGCCCCTGGGCACCGACGCGCTGCTCGCCCTCGAGCTGGCCCGGCGCCTGGGTGAGCGGCGCCCGGTGCTGATCCTGCCGCCCCTCTTCTACGCCGCCCGCTCCCAGCCGCGGAGCAGCGGTGCCGCCCGGGAGTTTCCCGGCTCGGTGGGGCTCAGCGGCGCGGTGCTGACCCGCGTCTGCCGGGACCTGGTTGGCGACCTCCTTCAGCAGGGGTTCCGTCACATCCTGATCCTCAACGGGCACTACGAGAATGCAGCCTTCCTCTTCGAGGGCCTCACCGAGGTGGCGGGCTCCGGGGCCGGCGCGCGTTGCGTCCTGCTCAACTGGTGGGAGCAGCTGCGAGTCGAGGACGTCGCCGGCCTCTTCCCAGACGGCTTCCCGGGGTGGGAGGTCGAGCATGCCGGCGTCGTCGAGACCTCGCTCATGGAGGCGCTCTGCCCCCACCTGGTCCGGGGTGACGCCAAGACCGACGACCCCGGGACCCGGGTCCGCAGCTACGACGTCTTCCCGCTTCCCCCCGACGCCGTGCCCCCGACCGGCGTGCCGTGGCGGTCGACTCCCGCTTCGGCGGCCATCGGGGCTCGGCTCGCGACCGTCCTGGTCGACCGCATCGAGGCCGTCCTCCGGCTCGAGATGGAGATGCCGGACGCCGGTGGCTCCGGCGGAGCCGCTCCGCCGCCGGTGCATCGGCCCGATCTAGGTGGCGCCGCCGGCACGCGGGCGTCGGGAGGCTAGCTCGCTCCCGGGCGATGCGGATCTACTTCTGCTCCGACATCCACGGCTCCGACATCTGCTGGCGCAAGTTCCTGGCGGCGCCCAAGTTCTACGGGGCGGACGTCCTGGTTCTCGGCGGCGATGTCACCGGCAAGTTCGTGGTTCCCATCATCCGGGAGCCCGGCGGGGAGCTGACCTCCGAGTTCATGGGGGTGCACCGCCGGGTGAGCAGCGCCGAGATGCTGTCCACCCTGCGCCGCCGGATCGCCGACTCCGGCCAGTACCCCTTCGAGACCTCGCGTGAGGAGTACGAGGCGATGAGCCGCGACCAGAGCGGGATCGACGCCCTCTTCAAGCGCCTCATCACCGAGCGAGTCGCGGAGTGGCTGGAGATGGCAGATGCGCGGCTGCGGGGCACCGGGGTGCGCTGCCTGGTGAGCGGCGGCAACGACGACTTCTTCGAGGTCGACCAGGCGCTGGCCGGCGCCGCCTGCGTCGAGGACCCCAACGGCCGGGTGATCGAGCTCGGCCAGGGTGTCGAGGCCATGGGGGTGGGCTACGGCAACATCACACCCTGGCCCTGCCCGCGCGACATTCCCGAGGCGGAGCTGGCGGTCAAGATCGCCGAGGTGGCGGATCGCGTTCGGCGGCCAGAGACCGCCATCTTCAACCTCCATGTGCCCCCCTACGGCACCGGCCTGGACATGGCGCCTCGACTCGATCGAAACCTCCGCATGGTCATGACCGGAACCGGGCCGGAGATGATCCCGGTGGGCAGCACGGCGGTCCTCGATGCGATCACCACCTACCAGCCCATGCTCTCCGTGCACGGGCACATCCACGAGTCGAAGGGGGTCCGCCGGATCGGCAGGACGACGGCGGTCAATCCCGGGAGCGAGTACGCTGAGGGCGTGCTGGACGGTGCCCTGATCGAGATCGCCCCTGGCCGCGGGGTGGTCTCCGTCCAGCTGGTATCCGGCTAGTGTCCTTGACCCGAGGTACGTTGATGGTGGCAGGCGACGCCGTGCCGGCCCGCAGCTGGGAGCTCGCCCGGAGGTGCCGCGAGGAGGCTCTCGACCTGGAGCGTCAGGCGGACGAGCGCGGCCTGACCCTGCGCGTGATCGGCTCGTTGGCGGTGCAGCTCAGGTCACCCACCGCCGGATCCCTGATGGAGGTCCTGGGCCGGCGCCCCTGCGCCGACGTCGACCTGCTCGGCTATTCGCGTCAGCAGCGCAAGCTGGAAGCGATGTTCCAGGGTGGCGGATGGGAGCTGGACCCGATCATCCGCCAGGCCCAGGAGTACGGCGTGAAGCGGCTGATCTACCGTCATCCCGCCGAGGGCGTGAAGGTGGACGTCTTCCTCGACCAGCTGGTGATGTCGCACACCATTGACTTCCGCGGCCGGCTGGAGCTGGACCGCCCCACCGTCCCGCTGGCCGACCTCCTGCTCTCCAAGCTGCAGATCCAGGAGGTCACCGAGAACGATCTCATCGACGGCTTGGTCCTGCTCGCGGAGCATGACCTGGGTGATGGGGGTGAGGAGACCATCGAGCTGGCCAGGGTGGTCGGAGTGCTCAGCTCCGACTGGGGATTCTGGCGAACCGCGACCGGAAACCTGGCCCGGCTGACGGAGGCGATCGGCCGCTACGCGGCGTCCCTGGACGCGGCTGCCGGCGAGCTCGCCGCGGCCCGAGCCGGCGCGCTCCAGCGAGCCATCGAGGCGGCCCCCAAGTCACGGCGCTGGCGGCTCCGGAGCGTGGTCGGCACCCGGATGGCCTGGTACGAGGAGGTCGGCGACGTAGAGCGGGGGGAGCGATAGGGCGGCTGGCTCCCTGGGCCCCGCTGCTCCGGGCACCGTGTCCGGGCTGGCCTCCCGGCCCGCGCCCCGGCTGCCGGCTCGGATGTGAGCTGGCCCTCGATCTGTGGCAGGATAGGAGCCTGGGCGTGTGACCGGCTCGCGTCGGGCAGCTCTGGTGCCAGGGCCTCGGCGAGTGGGTCCGTGAGGACCGAAGGTCCGCCCGAACGGCAGCGTTGCGATGACCATCGGTGAGCGACTCCTTTCGCATCGTCCGTTCCACAGCCCCGTGGGGGAGATGCCATGCGCAGGGTGATCATCATGGGAGCCGGGGGGCGCGACTTCCACAACTTCAACGTCGTCTACCGCGACGACCCCGAGACCGAGGTGGTCGCATTCACCGCCACCCAGATCCCGGGCATCGCCGGGCGCGTCTACCCCGCCTCGCTGGCGGGTCCACGCTACCCGGCGGGCATCCCGATCCGTGCCGAGGAGGAGCTCGCCGAGCTGATCCGGGCCCGGAGGGTGGACGAAGTGGTCTTCGCCTACTCCGACGTCGCCCACGAGCAGGTGATGCACCGGGCGTCCGCCGTGCTCGCCTTGGGCGCCGACTTCCGGCTGCTCGGGCCCAAGGCGACCACCCTGCGCAGCCGCCGTCCCGTGGTCTCGGTGTGCGCGGTGCGCACCGGCTCAGGCAAGAGCCAGACCAGCCGCAGGGTGGGCAGGATCCTGGTCGGGTCCGGCCTGCGCACCGTGCTGGTGCGCCATCCCATGCCCTACGGCGACCTGGAGAGGATGCGGGTCCAGCGCTTTGCCAGCCTGGCCGACATCGACGCCTCCCATCCTACCGTCGAGGAACGCGAGGAGTACGAGAGCCCGGTCCAGCTCGGCCTGACCGTGTACGCGGGGGTCGACTATGCGGAGATCCTGGCACGGGCGGAGACCGAGGCGGACGTGATCATCTGGGACGGCGGCAACAACGATCTGCCGTTCTACGCGCCCGACCTCCACATCGTGGTCGTCGATCCGCTGCGGGCCGGTGACGAGCTCCGCTATCACCCTGGCGAGAGCAACCTGCGGATGGCCGATGTCGTGGTCATCAACAAGGTCGACAGCGCCGGCCTGGAGCCGACCAGCCGGGTCCTGGGCAGCATTGTCGAGGTCAACCCCCGGGCCACCGTGGTGCGCGCCGCGTCGCCGCCGATCCTGGACGCCGGGCCCTCCCTCGCCGGTCTCCGGGCCGTCGTGGTGGAGGACGGGCCGACCCTGACCCACGGGGGCATGAGCTTCGGCGCCGGCAGCGTCGCCGCCCGGCAGGCCGGGGTCGCCGAGCTGGTGGATCCCCGCCGCTGGGCGGTCGGCTCGATCGCCGAGACCTTCCGGCGGTTCTCCCAGCTGGGTCCGGTCCTTCCCGCGATGGGGTACTCGGACGCCCAGCTCCACGAGCTGGAGCAGACCCTCGACGCTGCCGACTGCGACGTGGTGGTCAGCGGCACACCGATCGACATCGGCCGGGTGGTTCACACCCGGCACCCCATCCGGCGGGTGAGCTACGAGTTGCAGGAGATCGGGGAGCCAACCCTCGACGATGTCCTGGCGCCCCTGGTCCAGCGGCTGACCGCGCCAGCGCGGGCTGCCTCGATGCGCCAGGTGGTCTGATGCGCCTAGTCATCGCCCTGGGCGGCAACGCCCTGATCCGACGAGGACAGGCTCCCGACCTGGAGGTGCAGCGCCACAACCTCGGCGCCGCGGTCCATTCCCTGGCTCGGCTCATCGGTGACCACCAGGTGGCGGTGACCCACGGCAACGGTCCTCAGGTGGGCCTTCTGGCGCTGCAGAGCGCGACCCTGGCCGGGGTCGAGCCCTATCCCCTGGACGTGCTCGACGCGGAGTCGGCGGGGATGATCGGCTACCTCCTCCAGGTGGAGCTGGGCAACGCCCTGGGTGACCGGAGTGTCGCCACCCTGCTCACCGAGGTGGTGGTCGAGCCCGGCGACGCGGCCTTCGAGCACCCGACCAAGTTCATCGGGCCTGTCTACGAGGAGAGCACCGCGCATCGCATGGCCCGGGCAATGCACTGGACGGTCCATCGCGACGGCACCGGCTGGCGCCGGGTCGTGCCGTCTCCCCGGCCTCGGGAAATCCGTGAGCTCGGCGCCATCCGGATCCTCTTCGAGGCGGGGGTGGTCGTGGTCTGCGCCGGCGGCGGTGGGGTGCCGGTGGTCATCGACCGCGGAGGCATCGTGCGCGGCATCGAGGCGGTGGTCGACAAGGACCTGGCCAGCGCCCTGCTCGCCGAGCGGCTCAACGCCGACGCCCTCCTTCTTCTCACCGACGTCGAGGGTGTCCAGGAGGGCTTCGGCACCCCCGCCGCCCGGACCATCCGCCGGCTCTTCACCGACGAGCTGGAGGGCCTGAGCCTGCCCGACGGCTCCATGGGCCCCAAGGTGACCGCGGCCCGCCAGTTTGCTGAGCGCACCGGCGGCATGGCGGGGATCGGCCGCCTCGAGGATGGCAACGCGATCCTGGCCGGCGACGCGGGAACCCTGATCCTTCCCCGCGCCCGGCGCACCCTGAGCTCCCACACCAGCGCCGCCTGAGCTCCCACACCAGCGCCGCCTGAGACAGGTTCGCTCGCCCGGGGCGAGCGGCTTACCCGGCGGCGGTCAGACGGCCGGTGATCAGGCAGAGCAGGACGGCCTGGGCGCTGGGCAGCCGGTTGGCGGCCTGCTGGAACACCCGGGAACGGGGCCCGTCGATGACCTCGGCCGCGACCTCCTCGCCGCGATGGGCCGGCAGGCAGTGCAGGAAGACGCAATCCGGCTTGGCCTTCGCCATCAGCTCCGGGGTGACCCGGTAGCTCTCGAAGGCCCGGGTTCTCGCGGCGCGCTCCCCCTCCGGCACGCCCATGGAGAGCCAGACATCGGTGTACACGCAATCTGCGCCGTCCACCGCCTCCTCGGGACGCTCGGTGATCAGCACCTCGGTGCCGCTTCGCGCCGCGACGGCCCGGGCGCCCTCCACCACCTCCGGGTCCGGAGCGTATCCGGGCGGCGAGGCCACCGCGATCGAGACGCCGGTGGCCGCACAGCCCTCGATCAGGCTGTGGGCGACGTTGGCGCCGTCGCCGACGTAGGCGAGCCGGTGGCCGTCCAGCTCTCCCCAGAGCTGCCGCAGGGTGAGCAGGTCGCCGACCGCCTGGCAGGGATGGTGACCGTCGGTCAGGGCGTTGATCACCGGGATGCTGGAGGCTGCGGCATAGCGCCGAACCTCCTGGTCCGAGTAGGTGCGGATCACGAAGGCGCTGGCGTAGCCGCTGATCACCCGCGCCGTGTCCTCGATGGTCTCGCCGCGTCCCAGCTGAAGCTCACCGGGGCCGACCGCGATCGGGGTCCCGCCCAGGCGAACCACGGCGGTCGCGAAGGAGACGCGGGTCCTGGTCGACGGTTTGTTGAAGAAGAGCACCACGGTCCGCCCGGCCAGCCGGCCGGCCTCCTCGAGCGGCCGCTCGGAAAGCTCCTGGGCCACGTCGACGAGCAGGCTCACACTGCCGGCATCGAGGTCGGCGAGCCGGAGAAGATGACGCGCGGTCCGGGGCGGTGCGTCGCTCATGGCCTGTCCCAGCGCGCATGGTGCCACACCCGGGGGGGCCGCCCGAGCCGGTGGGCCGCCCGAGCTGGCGTGACGCCCTACTCCTCAGCGCTCGGGCTGCCTCCCTCGTGCAGCCGCCGCATGCCCTCCTCGATGGCGAAGCGCGTCTCGCAGATTGGGCACTCGACATACGCGGCCAGCTCGTCGTCGAGGGGTGGCAGCATCTCCGCGGCGCAATGGGGGCACACCAGGATGGGCGGCTCCAGCTCGGCGTCGCGACGCATCGCCCGTGCCGCCTCGGCGAGGTCGACGGCCACCGACTGGCACTCGGCGCACACGAAGGTGGCGCGGCTGTCGTCGTGCTCCAGGTAGCGGCGCTGAGAGTCCACGATCAGCGGCGCGTTCAGCGCCTCGAAGCGGCCTCCGCTGCAGCCGTTGGGGCACTGGAGGTTGCCGCCGTGCTGGACCTCGCTCATCCGGGGCTCCGCAGCTCAGCCCTCGAGCACCGAGGCGGGATGGAAGCCGATGCCGAAGGCGCCGGGGCCAGCATGGCAGCCGAGGACCGCACCCACCTCGACGATGCCCGGCTTCTCACCGGTGATCCTCGCGACCCTCTCGGCGACCGCCTCGGCCTGCTCCGGGCTGGCCGCGTGAGCGGCGAAGACGGTCGTCTTGCCCCACCGCTCGGTCGCGCTCCTGACCTCCTCGACCAGCCGCTCGAGGGCACGCGGGTAGGTGCGGACGCGGTCCATGGCCTCCACCTTGCCGTCGACCAGGGTGAGGATCGGCTTGATGTTGAGGATGCTGCCCAGGAGGGCGCGGGCGCCCCCGATCCGGCCGCCTCTCCTCAGGTACTCGAGGGTCTCCAGGGTGAAGACCAGCTTCTGGGTGCGGCGCAGCCGCTCCAGGGCGGCGAGGACCTGATCGGCGCTGGCGCCCCGGTCCCGGAGCGTCACCGCCACCCTCACCGCCGCGGTGTGGCAGGGCCCCACCGATTCCGTGTCGACCACCCGTATGTCCAGGTCGGGCAGTGCCTCCCTGGCCTGCATGGCGGACGAGTAGGTCCCGCTCAGCCCCGCGGAGATGGTGGTGCAGATGATCGTCTCCGCCTCCTCGCCGAGCCTGCGGAAGACGGCCTCGAACTCGGCCGGCGTCGGCTGGGAGGTGTGCGGGTGGTGGGGGTCGACGCGCATCCGCTGGTAGAACTCGGCCGTCGAGATCTCGACGCCGTCGAGAAGCTCATCCTCACCGAAGATCACCCGGAGGGGCACGACGGTCAAGCCGAGCTCGGCCGCGTAGGCGCGGTCCAGGTCGGCCGTGCTGTCGCACACCAGCCGCAGGCGATCCACTGGCGCGATCGTAACCAAGTGGAGGCCGGTTGGAAGTCGCCCCGTCGCGCTGCACTAGTATCCGGCTGCATGCTCCTGGCGGTCGACGTCGGCAACACCGACACGGTCCTCGGGGTCTTCGACGGGACCGCGATGGTCGTCGACTTCAGGATCCACACCGAGGCCCGGGCCAGCGGCGCTGAGCTGGGACTGCTGGTCACCGCGCTGCTCCGCGGCGCCGGCGTCGACCCGGCTGCGATCACCGCGGTGGCGGTGAGCAACGTCGTCCCCGACCTCTCGCGGAGCCTGGACGAGCTGGCCCACCGCAACTTCGGGTGCGACCCGCTGGTGGTGGGACCAGGCATCCGGACCGGGATCCGGATCCTCTACGACGATCCCTCCCAGGTCGGCGGCGATCGGATCGCCAACGCCATCGCCGTCCAACACCGCTACGGCGGTCCGGCGATCATCTGCGACTTCGGCACCGCCACCAGCGTCGACGCCATCGACGCGGCCGGTGACTACCTGGGCGGGGCCATCGCCCCCGGCATCCTGGTGAGCCATGAGGCCCTGGTGGAGCGAGCGGCTCGCCTCTCCAGGGTGGATTTCGCCGCCCCGGACACCGTCCTGGGCCGGAACACCCGGGTCTCGATGCAGGCGGGACTGGTCTTCGGCTACGCGGGGCTCGTCGAGGGGCTGGTGACCCGGATGCGCCGTGAGGTGGGCGCGGACGCCAAGCTCATCCTGACCGGTGGGTTGGCTCCGCTGATGGCCGGTCTGATCCCCGGGGTCCATGCCACCGACGAATCACTGACCCTGGTCGGCCTCCGCCTCCTCTACGAGCTCAACGCCGGGTGAAAACCCGCGGGTCTCTGGCTCGGAGGGCTGGCACTAGGCTGGGGGGATGCGCCGCCCCGTGAGCCCGACCACCATCACCTCTCCCCGCGGGAGGACCGCCTCCCCGACGGCCGGCCCCCTCCGGGTCGGCGGGCTCGAGCTGGATTCCCGCGTCCTGGTGGCCCCGATGGTGGGCATCACCGACGCCCCCTTCCGGCGCCTCGCCAGGGAGCTGGGCGCCGGGCTGGTCTTCGTGGAGATGGTGGCCGCGGAGGCGGTGGTCCGGCACATACCCCGGACCATGGAGCTGCTGAGCTTCGAGCCGGGGGTGAGCCCGGTGGCCGCCCAGCTGGTCGGCAGCGATCCCGCGGTGATGGCGGAGGCCGCCGCCATCTGCGCCGAGAGGGGCGCCGTGATGGTCGACGTGAACCTCGGCTGCCCCGTCCCGACGGTGACCAACCGGGGATCTGGCGCCGCCCTGGCCAGGGACCCGTCCGCCACTCAGCGGGTGGTCGCCGCCATGGCGCGGGCAGTGCCGGTGCCCGTGACCGCCAAGCTGCGGCTGGGTTGGGACCAGGCGTCGATCAACGCGGTCGAGCTGTCCAGAGCGCTGGAGGATGCCGGCTGCGCCATGGTCACCGTCCACGGCCGGACCCGGGCCCAGCGCTACCTCGGGAGGGCCGACTGGAGTGAGATCGCCCGGGTCAGGGAGGCGGTCGGGATCCCGGTGGTGGGCAGCGGGGACGTGGCCGACGTCCAGGAGATCCGCCGCCGGCTCCAGCAGGGGGTGGTCGACGCGGTGATGATCGCGCGCGGCGCCCTTGGCAACCTCTGGCTGATCCGGCAGGCGAGCCACCATGTCGCCACCGGGGAGCTGCTTCCCGACCTCGGCTTCGCCGAGCGGATCGAGCTGACCAGGCGCCACCTCGAATTGCTGATCGACCACTACGGGGAGCGCCGCGCCCTGATCGTGGGCAGGAAGTACGTGGCCTGGACCATCCGGGGCTGCGCCGGGGCGGCACGGCTTCGTGCCATGGTCCAGACGCTCACCACCCGAACCGATCTCGAGACCATCCTGGAGCTGGCCCTCCATGCCGGCCTCGGCCCCCAGGGCTGGTTCCAGCCCGTGTTCACGAGTGGGCACGGATGACCACCACCCGCAGCTGCACCGCAGCCG
This sequence comes from Binatia bacterium, assembly GCA_035624785.1. GTDB lineage: Bacteria > Chloroflexota > Dormibacteria > Aeolococcales > Aeolococcaceae > JAJZNI01. Next base: position 77,483 of record DASPQV010000041.1, read on the forward strand.
CACCCGGGGTGGCCGGCCGCGGGCAGGGCCCGTCCCTCCCCAGCGGCCGAGCCATCGCGAAGGCATAAAAAGAGGGCGCCCCTGGAAGACCAGAGACGCCCCGAGAGGGGGGGCTATGGGATGCGATCCTGGATCGCTACGACGATGATAGGGAGCTTATCAGATCGAGGTCAACCGGGTGGGGTCGCTTTGTTACGCGAACGTCGCCACCATCGTTTCACGTCGAGCGCCTATACTCCGTCGCTCTTGCCGCTGATGCGCCGGGGCGCTCGGTGGCTTCACATATCTTTGCACCGGGGTCACTCAGAAGGTCACGCAATAGATGGACAAGCCCGTCCTGCTCACCAAGGAAGGCCTCGACAAGCTTCAGGCCGAGCTGGACCAGCTCCGGACGGTACGCCGCGGCGAGATCGCCGAACGGATCAAGTACGCGAAGGAGTTCGGTGACATCACCGAGAACGCCGAGTACGACGACGCCAAGAACGAGCAGGGGATGCTCGAGGGCCGGATCCTGACCCTGGAGACCATGCTCCGCAACGCCGTCATCATCGAGCAGGGCCCCGAGGCGGGGGTGGTCCAGCTCGGCTCGACGGTCGAGGTCCGCGACGAGTACGGGGTTCAGGTCTTCACCATCGTCGGTCCCGCCGAGGTGGACGTTCCCGCCGGCCGGATCTCCATGGAGTCCCCGGTCGGCAAGGCGCTGCTGGGGCGCCGGGTGGGCGAGCAGGTGGCCGTCCAGAGCCCCGGCGGGACCAGGGAGCTCCAGGTCGTCAGGGTCCGGTAGTCCGGGCGCCGGCTCCGCGGACCGCGGGCCCCGAGCCGGAGGACCGGCCGGAGCGGCGGGCCGGGCCAGCCGGAGTTGCGTCCGGACCGGCGTGACTGGCGCCAGCCGGAGGGCGGGTCAGTCCGGCACCATAGCGACCGATGTCCGGCGACGATCCCCTCATGGCTGAGCGCCGGCGGAAGGCCGACGCCCTCGCTGGCCTGGGGCTGCCCGTGTACAACGTGGACTTCCAGCCCGACCGGACCCTGGCCGAGGCCCAGCGCCAGCTCGACGACTGGGAGGCGACCGGCCCCACCCCCGAGGCGGAAGGGCCGAGGGTGGCCGTCGCCGGCAGGGTGATGCTCCACCGGCTCCAGGGGAGGAGCTGCTTCTCCCACCTGGAGGACGAATCAGGCCGCCTCCAGGTCTGGTTCCGCATCGACCGGCTGGGCCACGAACCCTTCGAGGCGGTCAAGCTGCTCGACCTGGGCGACATCATCGGGGTGGAGGGCACCCTGATGCGCACCCGGCGGGGGGAGCCGACCGTCCTGGCGTCCGTCCTCACACCCCTGGTCAAGGCCCTCCGCCAGCCCCCCGAGAAGTTCCACGGTCTCCAGGACCAGGAGACCCGCTACCGCAAGCGCTACTACGACCTGATGGCCAGCGTCAGTCAGCGGCAGCACTTCCGGGCCCGTTCCGAGATCCTGCGCTCGGCCCGGCGGACCCTGGACGGCCGGGGGTTCCTGGAGGTTGAGACCCCGGTCCTCCAGCTGATCCCCGGAGGCGGCCATGCCGTGCCTTTCCGGACTCATTGGAACGCCCTGCACACCGACGTCTACCTGCGCATCGCCATCGAGCTGCACCTCAAGAGGCTCCTGGTTGGCGGCTACCGGCGCGTCTACGAGATCGGCCGCGTGTTCCGCAACGAGGGGCTCTCGCCCCGGCACAACCCTGAGTTCACGATGCTCGAGGCCTACCAGGCCTACGGTGACTACGGGACGATGCGGGAGCTGACCGAGGCGATCGTGGTCGAGGCCGCCGGGGCGGTGCCTCCGGGGGTGGAGGGTGCGGCGGGCGCGCCGGGCGATCCGTTGCGGCGGCGCTACGGCGGCGGCGAGCTCGACCTCAATCCCCCCTTTCCGGCCCGCACCATGGCCGAGCTGATCGCGGAGCGCTGCGGCTTCGACCCGGTCCGCGCCTGGGACGACGGCAGCCTGCGGGAGCGCGCCCTGGGAGCGGGCGTGGAGCTCGACCCGGGGATGGGCCTCGGCACGATCTTCAACGAGGTCTACGAGCAGGCGGTCGAACGCACCCTCTTCGCCCCCACCTTCGTCCTCGACTACCCGGCTGAGGTCAGCCCGCTGGCCCGCCGGCGGAAGGACGATCCCCGCTTCGTGGAGCGCTTCGAGCTGGTGGTGGCCGGGCGGGAGCTGGCCAACGCCTTCAGCGAGCTCAACGACCCGATCGACCAGCGGGCCCGGTTCGAGGACCAGGCGAGGCTCAGGGCCGCCGGCGAGAGCGCCGCCCAGCCGCTCGACGAGGACTTCCTGGAGGCGATCGAGGCGGGCATGCCCCCCGCGGGCGGCCTGGGCATCGGCATGGACCGACTCACCATGCTGCTCACCGACAGCCCGGGGATCCGGGACGTCATTCTCTTCCCCACCATGAGGCCCGAGGAGCACGGGTGAAGCTGGCAGCCGGCGCGTTGCGACCCGACCACCGGGCGGCCCGGCCGGCCGAGGGCATCCCCTCTCGGCTGGGGCGGTTGCGGACTTTTGTGTCCACAGCCCCTCCACGACGCGCCCGATCCCTCTCCGGTGGCGTTCCGGGCGGCAGACGCGATCGGGGAACCCCCGCGGTCCGGGGGGTCCCGGCCGTCCACCCCGGGGTGGCGGCATGATCCCCCTCCAGTCGCTCCGCGACGACCCCGAGCGTTTCCGGGAGGGTGCCCGGCGGAAGGGCGAGGAGGCCCCCATCGACGAGATCCTGGAGCTCGACCTCCGGGTCAGGCAGCTGCGCACCCGGGTGGAGGCCGCCCAGGCCGAGCGCCGCCGGGCCTCCGCGGCGGTCCGCGGCCAGCCGAGCGACGCGGAACGGGAGCGCCTCGCCGCCCTCAAGAGCGACATCCAATCCGGGGAGGCCGAGCTGGGCGGCATCGAGGAGCGCCTGCAGTCGCTCCTCCTCTACGTTCCCAACCCGCCCCACGCCTCGGTGCCGCTGGGACGGGACGAGAACGACAACGTGACCGTGCGAACCTGGGGGGAGCCGCCCGCCTTCGACTTCGAGCCGCTGCCTCACTACGAGATCGGGGAGCGGCTGGGCATCTTCGACTTCGAGCGAGCCGCCAAGATCTCGGGGGCCCGCTTCGCCGTCCTCCGGGGCGACGGCGCCCGGTTGGAGCGCGCCCTGGTCAGCTGGATGCTCGACGTGGCCACCCGAGAGCACGGCTACAGCGAGGTGCTGCCCCCCTACATGGTTCGTCCCGAGTGCATGGTGGGGACCGCCAACCTCCCCGACAAGGAGGGCATGGCCTACCAGACCAACGACGACCTCTACCTGATCCCCACCGCCGAGGTGCCGGTCACCAACCTCTACCGGGAGGAGATCCTCGAGGCGTCCGCGCTGCCCATATGCCACGTCGCCTACAGCGCCTGCTTCCGCCGCGAGGCCGGGGCAGCCGGCAAGGACACGCGCGGCTACATCCGGCTCCACCAGTTCGACAAGGTCGAGATGGTGAGGTTCACCACTCCCGAAACGTCACTGGACCAGTTGGAGGTCCTCACCTCGCATGCCGAGTCCCTGCTCCAGCGGCTCGGGATCCACCATCGGGTGCTGCTCATGTGCACCGGCGACATGGGGTTCGCGCAGTGGAAGAAATACGACGTCGAGGCCTGGGCGCCGGGGATGCACCGCTGGCTGGAGGTCTCGTCCTGCAGCGCCTTCGGCGACTTCCAGGCCCGCCGGGCCAACATCCGGTACCGACCCGCTCCCGGTGAGCGGCCGCGCTTTGTCCACACCCTGAATGGCAGCGGCCTGGCCGTCCCCCGGGTTCTCGATGCCATCCTCGAAACCTTTCAGGGCGAGGACGGCAGCGTCGCGATGCCCGAGGCGATCCGCCCCTACCTGGGGGGCGCGGACCGCATCGGTCCGGGCTGCCGATGAGCAGGCACGAGGTGGTCTCCCGTGAGGCGGTCGACCGGATGGTGCTCACCGGCCACCGGGTCGAGGTTCCCCTGGACTGGAGCCACCCGGATGGCCAGACGATCAGCGTCTTCGCTCGCGAGGTGGTGGCCGCGGAGAAGGCGGGCGAGGCCCTGCCCCTGATCTGCTGGTACCAGGGGGGCCCGGGCTGCGAATCAGCCTACCCCGAGGCGCGCGGCGGGTGGCTGGAGCAGCTGCTCACCCGCTACCGCGTCCTCCTCCTCGACCAGCGGGGCACCGGGCTCAGCACCCCTCTCGACGCCCGCTCCCCGGCGCGCCCGGACCCGGCTGGGCTCGCCGAGCACCTGAGCCACTTCCGGGCCGACGCCATAGTCCGCGACGCCGACCGCTTCCGCGCCCTCCTCCTCGGCGACGATGCGGACTGGTACCTCTTCGGCCAGAGCTTCGGTGGCTTCTGCAGCCTGACCCATCTTTCGTTCCTGCCCGCGCACGTCTCCGGGGTGATCATCACCGGCGGCTTCGCCCCGGTGCTCCACGACGCTGAGTCGGTGTACCGTGCGCTCGCCGATCGGGTGGCCGAGCGCTCTGCGGCGTACTACGAGCGCTTCCCGGAAGACAGGTCCCGGGTGCGCCGGATCATCGATCACCTGGAGAGGGTCGAGGACGTCGATCCTGCCGGGGAGCGCCTCAGCGCCCGTGCCTTCATGACCCTCGGCCACTGGCTCGGCCATGCTCACGGCGCCGCCGAGCTGCACGGCCTGATCGAGCGGGCGACCGGCGACGTGGAGCGCCTCGGCGTGATCGGCGGCTGGGTGCACCGCCGGATCGGCGAGGTGATGCTGCCGGCCACCAATCCCATCTACAGCCTGCTTCAGGAGGCGTGCTACGCGCAGGGGGCTCCCACCCGATGGGCGGCCTCCAGGGTCATCGCCGCGGATCCCCGCTACCGGCTGGACGCCGAGCCGGCTCCCTGCTTCACCGGCGAGATGGTCTTTCCTTGGATGTTCGACGAATGGGCGGCGCTGCGCCCGCTCCGGGAGACCGCTGAGCGGATCGCCACCGCGCTCTCCTGGCCGCCTCTCTATGACGTCGAGCGGCTGCGCGCCAACCGGGTCCCGGTGGTCGGCACCATCTACTGGAACGACCCCTACGTGGAGCGGGGCCTGGCCCTGGAGACCGCCGGCCTGGTCGGCAACTGCGAGATCTGGATCACCAACGAGCACGAGCACGCCGCCTACCGGGTGACCCCGCAGCGGGTGGCGGAGCGCCTCTTCGCCATGCTCGATCAGCGGCTCGCGGCGAGCCGGCGATGATGAGCCCGGTGCCCTCTCCCCTGGAGCGCGAGATCAAGCTCAGCGCCCCGCCCGACTACGCGCTTCCCGACCTGGCCGACCTTGCCACTGGGGGAGTGGCGGATTCCGGGGACGAGCCCCTGGAGTCCGTGTACTGGGACACCGACGGGCTCGAGCTGGCCCGCCACGGCGTGGGTCTCCGCCACCGGGTGCGCCGCGATCGGCCCGGGGACGTCGGGGTCTGGACCCTGAAGAGCGGCGGCCACCGCGAGGGCGACCTGATGGTGCGGGGTGAGCACGAGGTCCCCGCCTCAGGTTCGGCGATCCCGCCCGAGCTGCTCGCCGAGGTCCCCGCCGAGATCGGCCCGGCGGCCATCCACCCGGTCGCGGTCCTCCGGGCAAGGCGCCGGGTCCTCACCCTCACCGCCGCGGACGGCGGCAGCGTCCAGGTGATGGACGACACCGTCGACATCATCTCCCCGGTGGGAGCCGTCGCCGAGCGCTTCCGGGAGCTGGAGGTCGAGCTCAGGGAGGGCGGAGAGCAGCTCGCCGGCCGGGTGGCGGCGCGGCTTCGCGAGGCGGGCGCCGGTCCACCCCAGAGCAGCTCCAAGTACGGGCGGGCGCTCCGCGCCCTGGGCTACCAGGTCGGCCCGATTGCCGACCTCTGAGCCTCAGGTCCGGGCGGCACGTCCGGGCGCGCGCTCCCAACGGCGCACCCAGCGCTCCTCGTCGAGCACCGCAGGCCGGATGTGCTCGTCGGCGAGGATGGTGAAGAACCGGTCGCGGGTCTTCTCCTCGCCGGCGGAATCGTCGGCGGGCTGCCGAGCGGAGATCCAGGGCGGCACGCAGCGTAGGACGACGCGGCCATTGAGCCGGACCGAGAACTCCGGATCGCTCGCTTCGTCGACCTCGACGCCGACCCGGATCAGGGGGCCGGTGTTGTCGTAGAGCTTCCAGCCCCGACCCCAGCGGCGGCCTCCGGTGTGGTTGGCGACCAGGATGAGTGGGTCCTCGCCCACGCTCTCACCGTTGGCCGGCCTGACCACCTCGTCGAGGAGCCGGCGGACGTGGGGCTCGAGCGCCCGGCCCAGGTACGCGGCCAGCGCCGGCGATCGGTTGTCGAGGTCGGGGGCGGGCAGCTCTCCGCGGAACTCGGCGGGTGCCAGGGCCTGGACCAGCGCGGCGTGGCGGCGGCAGAGGTGAAGCTCGCCGACGACCACGACATGCTCGCGGCACCAGGCGGTGGTGCAGGGAGATCCGCGCCGGTCGCGATAGTCGCAGCTGACCCTGTCGGCCGTGTCGCACCCCGGAGCCGAGCACGGCTTGTCGGTGGCCTGGCCCGCCCCGGACGCCTCCGGGATGACCTCGACCCGAGCGTTGACGGTTGTCCGACGCTGGAGCCACGACATCTCTGACTGCCCCCTTCACGCGGGTCCCCCTCTGAGGGCCCACTGCCCGCGTCAACGAGTGCAGGCTACCAGATCGTTGCTCACACGTCAAACTGTTGGATACTCCTCGACGTCGCGGACGGCGCGCCGGCTGCAGGGCTTGCGAGCAGGGCGACCCAGGCAGACTGGATCACTCTCCGCATCGCCGGTGTGGCGGCAGATCAGCCCCGCCGGTGAGGCCGCCTGTCGGCCCTGCCGATCAGCCCCGCCGGTAGGCGCGGACGGCCAGGGGGCTGAAGACCAGCAGGGCCCCGCCCAGCCACAGCAGGCTCTGCCAGAGCGGGGTCCAGACCTCTCCGCCCAGCGCCATCGCCCGCATCGCGTTGATGACCAGGGTGACCGGTTGGTGCAGGGCGAATGCCTGGAGCCAGCCCGGCATGGTGGCGATGGGGACGAACGCGGAGCTCACGAAGGTCAGCGGGAAGAGCCAGATCAGGCCGAAGGCCTGCACGGATTCCTGGTCCTTGATGGCCAGGCCGATGTAGCCGGAGACGCAGCAGATGACGATCCCGAACAACTCGGCGAACAGCACCATCCCGGCGGCCCCGGCGAGGCCCGCCTGGAAGCGGAAGCCCACCGCGTAGCCGACCCCGACGATCACCAGGACGGTCACCAGCATCCGGATCGCGTCGGCCAGCAGGCGCCCCGCCAGCACCGCCGAGCGCGCCATGGGCATCGAGCGGAGGCGGTCGATGACCCCCTGCTTCATCCCCTCGGCGAGCGCGATGGCGGTGGCGAACGAGGCGAAGGCGGCGGTCTGGGCGATGATCCCCGGCATCAGGAAGTCGACGTAGCCGCCGCTCACCGAGACCGGGATCGCCCCCCCGAAGACGTAGCGGAAGAGGAGCACGAACATCACCGGCTGGACCACGGTGAAGACCAGGTAGGCGGGCACCCGGAACCAGACCAGGAGGTTCCGCCGGGTCATCACCAGGGCGTCGCTGATCGCCCAGCCGGTTTGGCCGAGCCGGCTGACGCGGGCGGCGGGCAGGACCTGGGCGCTCGCGGCCACCGGTTCAGCTCTCCGCCGCCGACCCGGCCGGCCGCCGCCGCGGCCCGGAGCGCCCTCGCAGCTCGTGCTCCGCCTGGTGCCCGGTGAGCGCCAGGAACACGTCGTCGAGAGACGGGCGCCGCAGCACCAACCCCTCGGTCTCGATGCCCGCCGCGTCGAGCCGCCGGACCACCTCGATCATCGCCCGGGCGCTGGCGCCACCCACGGCAACCGTGACGCGGCCGGTCTCCCCGTCTGGCTGCGGTTCCCGACCGTTGAGCCCGCTCACCGCGGCGGCCGCGCCGGCGAGCTCCGACCGCTCCAGGACGGTGAACTCCAGGACGTCGCCTCCGGCGCGCTCCTTGAGCTCCTCCGGCGCTCCCTCGGCGATCACCCTGCCGTGGTCGATCACGATGATGTGGCCGGCCAGCGCGTCCGCCTCGTCCATGTACTGGGTGGTCAGCAGGATGGTGGTCCCGGCAGCGGACAGCTCCCGGACGATCTCCCACATGTGCAGCCGCCCGCGCGGGTCGAGCCCGGTGGTGGGCTCGTCCAGGAACAGGACGGCGGGTTCGCCTATCAGGCTGGCGGCGAGGTCGAGGCGACGCTGCATTCCCCCCGACAGTGTCCGGGCGGGGCGATCGGCGGCCTCGGCCAGGTCGAACCGGCTGAGCAGCGAGGCGGTCCGCTCCCTGACCACCGGGCGGGGCAGGTGGGTCAGCCGGCCGATGATCTCCAGGTTCTCCCGCGCCGTGAGCTCCACCTGGATGGCGGTGGCCTGCCCGGCCAGCCCGATGAGCCGCCGGACCGACGCCGCGTCACGAACGGCATCCCGGGCCTCGACCAGGGCGCGGCCGGAGTCCGGCCGGGTCAGGGTGGTCAGGATCCTCACCGCCGTCGTCTTCCCTGCCCCGTTGGGCCCGAGCAGACCCACCACCGTGCCCCGGGGCACCGCGAAGCTCACCCCCCGGAGGGCGTGCACCCGGCCGAAGGACTTGTGCAGCTCCTCGACGAGGATGGCGGCGGGGGCGCGGTCGAGCGACATCCTGCGGTATGGGCTCCCGGATGGTTGGCGTGAGCGAGGGGGCTCTCGACCGCCGATCGGCGGACGGCTCGCGCGGGGCCGAATTGTCCCACAAGCGAGCCCTCGGCCCGGAGCCTCCGAACCGGCGGCCCGCTCCACTCAACCGCGGCGGCGGGCAGGCCTCACCGGCCGGGCACGCCCGAGTGGGCTGCCCTCACCCCTGGGTCCGCGACCACTCCGCCAGGTTGTCGGAGAAGTTGGCCCGGTCCGGCCCGGATGGGCGGTGACGCAGCGGGTCCCAGCCCTCCGCCTGTGCCAGCTCGTCGGCGTCGTGGGCGTCGTCGAGCTCGTCCTCCTCGTCCGGGGAGCCGTCCGGCGCGTGCCCGCCCGGGGCGACCGACTCGGCCTCGAGCGCTTCGTCGGCCAGGTCCAGCGGCTCGAGCTCGTCCAACCCCGGTCTGAGATCGTCGGCCGCGCTGGGCGGGTATCCGTCGTCGAAGTCCTGCTCGGTCACCGGCATCACTCTCCGCACTCCAGCATAGGCGAACCCCGGTGCCGCCAGGCCGGAGGGATCCGTCACGGGCCGGTTGAGATGAGCCGTGCCGCTCGAGCCTGGGCCCGGGCCCGTACCGCCGATCCCGGTTCCGCGGCCGATGCCCCAGGGTGGATTCGCGAGGCGTAGAAGTCGAAGTCGGTGGCGACCGGCGCGGCCGCGCCCGCTCAGCACCACCCGCGAATCGACTCGGCTAGGTCCCGGCCGGCAGCCCTGATCGGCTCGGGGTCGCTCACCGACCCCTCCAGGCTGTACCGGGTCCGGATGGCATCGCGGATCGCCGCCAGGATAACGTACGAAGGGATCAATACCAGGCGACGGGTGGACGGGTCCCGCGCCGGGGTCCGGGTCGCGGGCCGGGCTCCCCCCCTGGATCACCGGCCCTCCCTCGCGTGGGTAGCAGGCCGCAGGCGCAGGGGAGAAGAGCGAGATGGCGCCGAAGAGGTTGGACCCTTCCCTGTGGGTGACCTGGAAGCCGTTCGGCATCGGCGAGCAGCACCCCAACAACTACGGCGAGATCTGGAACGCCTTCAGGGACAACCGGGGCCAGCTCGGCTACGCGTGGCGGATCCTCAAGCACGGCTGCTGCGACGGTTGCTCGCTGGGGACGATGGGGATGCGCGACTGGACCATGGACGAGATCCACCTCTGCAACGTCCGGCTCCGCTTGCTGCGGCTCAACACCATGCCGGCCTTCGACCACGCGGAGCTCAGTGACGTCGCCTCCTTGAAACGGCGGTCCAGTGCCGAGCTCCGGCAGCTGGGCAGGCTGGCCCACCCCATGGTCCGCCGCTTCGGGGAGCCTGGCTTCCGGCGCATCGGCTGGGACCAGGCGCTCGACTTGGTGGCGGAACGCATCCGCGGCACCACGCCGGAGCGGCTCGCCTTCTACATGACCAGCCGCGGCGAGCCCAATGAGAACTACTTCGTGGCTCAGAAGACGGCGCGGGCGCTGGGCACCAACTCCGTCGACAACGCCGCCAGGGTGTGCCACTCGCCGTCCACCGCCGCCCTGAAACGAGCGGTTGGAGCAGCCGCCACCACCTGCTCGTACCGGGATTGGATCGGCAGCGACCTGGTGGTCTTCGTCGGCTCCAACGTGGCGGCCAACCAGCCGGTCGCCATGAAGTACCTCTACCACGCCAAGAAGGCGGGGACCAAGGTCGCCGTGGTCAATCCCTACCGCGAGCCCGGCATGGAGCGCTACTGGGTACCGTCCAACGCCGAGAGCGCTCTATTCGGAACCAAGATCTGCGACCGCTTCTTCATGATCGGGGTCGGCGGCGACGTGGCCTTCCTCAACGGCGCCCTCAAGCACATGATCGAGGCGGAGCTGGTGGATCGCCGCTTCATCGACGAGCACACCTCGGGTTTCGACAGCGCGGCCCAGGCGCTGAGCCAGCAGAGCTGGGAAGACCTGGAGCGCCTGTCCGGCACCTCGCGCGCCGAGATGCGGAGCTTCGGCGCCATGGTCGGCGCCGCCCAGACTGCGGTGTTCGTGTGGAGCATGGGGGTGACCCAGCACGAGTTCGGCGCCGACAACGTCCAGGCCATCATCAACCTCGGCCTCTCGCGTGGCTTCGTCGGGCGACCTCGGTGCGGGCTGATGCCGATCCGAGGCCACTCCGGGGTCCAGGGCGGCGCTGAGATGGGTGCCTACTCCACGGTCTTCCCGGGCGGGGCTGCGATCAACCGGGAGAACGCGCAGTCCCTCGGCGCGCTGTGGGGCTTTCCGGTGCCGGAGGAGCCGGGGCTCACCGCGCCCCAGATGATCGACGCGGCTCACGCGGGCCGCCTCGACGTGCTGGTCTGCTCCGGCGGCAACTTCCTCGAGGTGCTTCCCGATCCCGCCTTCTCGCAGAGGGCGCTGGGCCGGATCCCCCTGCGCGTCCACCTCGACGTGGTGCTCTCCGGCCAGATGCTGGTCGATCCCGCCGACACCGTGCTGCTGCTTCCCGTCTCCACCCGCTACGAGATGGCGGGTGGCGTCACCGAGACCTCGACCGAGCGCCGGGTGATCTTCAGCCCGGAGATCCCCGGGCCGAGGATCGCCGAGGCCCGGCCCGAGTGGCGGGTGCTGATGGAGATCGGCGAGCGGGCCCGTCCCGACCTGGCCGGGAAGCTCCGTTACGACGGCACCCCCGAGATCCGCCGCGACATCGCCCGGACCATCCCCGCCTACGCCGGCATCGATCAGCTGACCCAGGAGGGCGATCAGTTCCAGTGGGGTAGCCCGCACCTCTGCTGGGGCTGGAAGTTCGACACTGCCGACGGCAGGGCGCACTTCTCGCTGGTCACCCCGCCGGTGCTCGACGTGCCGGACGGCATGTTCCTGGCCGCCACCCGTCGCGGCAAGCAGTTCAACAGCATGGTGCAGGGGGGAGTCGACGGCCTCAACGGAGCTGCCCGGGACGCCGTCCTGATCAGCGGTCACGACGCCTCCCGCCTCGGGCTCGGGAACGGAGAGCCGGTTCGCGTCATCAGCGAGCACGGCGAGCTGGTGGCCACCGTGGCGGTGGCCCCGGTGCAGCCTGGGACCCTGCAGCTCCACTGGCCGGAGGCGCTGGCCCTCATCGACCGGACCAAGCGGTCCCCGGCTGGTGTCCCCGACTACAACGCCCTGGTCCGGCTGGAGCGGCTCAACGGCGGGCTCGCCGAGACGGCAGCTCCGCCGCCGGAGCCGGCAGCCCAGCTCACCGGCGTTCCGGCCAATCCTGTCACCAGCAAGAGGCGTCAGCAGGAAGGGGGTCACCCATGACCAGGGCGCGGCCTCGGCTCCTCCACCTCGGGACAGGTCTCATCCTCATGTGCCTGACCTGGGGCCACCGCCTTCAACCTGGCCGCCGGCTTCCAGCTCGGGCTCTCGCCCGCCCCGCGGCGGTGGAGGCTCCCGATCACGTCGCGCGGGACCCGTGGGCTGGTCAGCCTGGACACGACTTCGCGGTGCGTCGCCCGACCGCTCCCGCCGTCTGACGCGGACGCGGATAATGGGCCCTGGCGGGAATCCAGTCCGGCGCTGACCGGCAGGTGAGCCCTGGTGAACCGAATGCTGTGAACCTCACATGAGCCTCGGTGAGCTGAATCCGCTGATCCGCACCACCCGCCGCAGGCGGGCTAGCGCCTCATGGCGCTGACATGACTGCCCGACAAAGCCGGGGTCCGGGCCGCCAGCCCATGTCCGAGCATGGCACCGGCTCACGCCCCGCCCAGCACCACCCCGTAGAGGGCGGCGACCACCGCGCTGACGAAAGAGACGCCGCCCAGGATCCCGGCCAGCCGCGGGCTGCGCCGTGACTCCGGGGTAAGCACGTGGACCAGGGCAGCCGCTCCCGAGACCAGGACGAAGAGGAGCTTCACCCCCAGGGTGCGCCCCGCCGCCGAGGCGAGCAGGGTGGCGGGGGTGATCCCCTCGGAGTAGGCCTGGGCCACCCCGGTGGCCACCAGGAGGGCAAAGGCCGGCCAGGCCACGATCTGGAAGCGGCGGCCCACGGCTCGGGCCAGGGCCGAGTCACCGAGGGTGAGCGGCACCACCGCCGCGACCACCAGCTGCCCGCCGATCCAGACGCAGGCACCCAGGACGTGCAGCCAGACCAGGACGGCGTGACCACCCAGGGTCAGCATCGGTGGAACCCGTCGAGTGGCTGCTGGGCGTGCCGGCGCCGCCCCGGGGCGCTCATGTCAGCCGCTCGGGCGCGGAGGCGACGGCGAGCCTCCGCCCATCGCCACCGGCTGCCAGAGCATCGCCCCCAGGACGCAGGCCCAGACCGCCCCGGCGATCCAGGTCCAGACGTCAGCGAAGCCGGTGATGGGGCCGGCCGGAAGCGCCCGCGGTCGGCGATCAGCCGCCAGACGAGCAGGATTGCGAGGGCCGCCCAGACCAGCCCGGCGATCCCCAGGGTCGCCAGCGAGAGGGAGCTCTGTCCGTCGCGGGCGAGGTCAACGGAGACGATGCCGGTGCCCATCACCACCGCTCCCCCGACCCCGGCGGTGTGGCGCGGAAAGGCTGGCGGGCGAGCGTGGGGGCGGTGGCCTCCCGAGCCGGTGCCAGAGATCATCTCCCGCCCCGAGGATAGCCAGCGCGCGCCCCCTGATGGAGCACCCGCGGCTGCGCTGGGCGCACTTCAGACGGTGAGGCCGGGCCGCGCCCGCTCCAGCGGGCGTCGCGCCGCAACGGTCAGATCGTGGGGTCGCAGCGGCAGGCGGAGCAGACTCCCTCGCTGAGCCCGAAGCCGTCGTCCCAGCCGATCTCCTGGCCGCAGACACGGCACCACCGGCCGGAGCCGGCGACCCACACCAGGGATGGCCGGGCCTTCCAGACGGTGCGAAGCAAGTTCCCGATTCTGGTCATGCTGTTCACCACATCCCCGAGAGGGCCGGGGCTCTCATGATTCCTTCACCAGGCACAACTCGCGGCCGGCGACGGCGGTTACGCGCCGGGGCCTGAAACCAGGGCCGCGGGTCGAGGGATATCGTGGGTGCGTGGCCGACGTGGGTGCCATCCACGGGACGCTGGCCGCGGCGGTGACCCCCCTCACCACCGCGGGCGCTGCGATCGACGAGCGGGGCATCGAATCCCTGGTCGACTTCTACGCCCGCAGCAGCCTGGATGGCCTTCTCGCGATGGGCACGACCGGCGAGGGCATCCTCCTCTCCACGGCAGAGCGGCGAATCGCGGCAGAGCGCTTCCTGAAGTCGGCGGACGGCCGTCTGGCGGTCGCCGTGCACTGTGGCGCTCAGACCACCCGGGACACCGCTGAGCTGGCCGCCCACGCCGCTGAGCACGGGGCCGCCGGGGTGGCCGTCATCCCCCCGCCCTACTACGCGCTCGACGAGGAGTCGATCCTGCGCCACCTGATGGCGGCGGCGAACGCGTGCGCGCCGGTGCCCTTCTACGTGTACGAGTTCGCCGCCCGGAGCGGGTACCCGGTTCCCCTCTCGGTGGTTCGCAGGCTCCGCGAGGGCGCTCCGAACCTGGCCGGCATGAAGGTCTCGGACAGCCCCTTCGCCAGCGTCGAGCCCTACCTGACCCTGGGGCTGGACGTCTTCATCGGTGCCGAGGGACTGATCCACCTCGCGCTCCGCCACGGCGCCAGGGGTGCCGTCTCGGCTCTGGCGGCGGCGCTGCCCGAGCTCGCCATCAACGCGGTGCGGATCGGATCGGCGGAGGCGAGCGAGCGCGCCAGGCGGGCCAGGCACTCATTGCAGGGCTTGCCATTTCAGGCTGCCCTCAAGGCCATCCTCCGGGAGCGCGGCGTGTCCATCGAGGAGGCGGTCAGGGGGCCACTCCGAGGGCTGGACGCTGCCGAGCGCGTGGAGCTGCACCGGGCGATGGCCGACCCTGGCGGCGAGATCGCCCCGCTCCTGCGCGGTTGATGCCGCCTCGGCCCGCCGCGGCTGGGGCAGCTGCCGCCAGCCGGCCGGCGCGGCCGGGTCGCCCCCTCAGAGCACCGCCGTCTCCACCTGAAGGTCGCCGCCGAACCGGTCCGCGCGCAGAGGGGTGATGTCGAAGGAGGTGCAGCGCCCATCGCGAATCAGCTCCGCCACCGCCAGCCCGGCGGCCAGCGAGTGCATGATCCCGTGGCCTCCGAAGCCGGCGCATTGGACGAACCAGGGGGCGCCGTCGCTGCGGTCGACGATGGCATGGTGATCCGGGGTCTCGGGGTAGAGACCGGCCCAGCACTTGCGTTGGTCGATGCCCACAGACTCCAGGAAGGGGAAGCGATTGCCGATCCGGCTGGCCACCGCCTCCAGGAACCCGGGATCGAAGGAGGTCTCCCGGCTGGGCTGGTCGCCGGGGTCGGAATACGCGATCACGAAACCGCCACTCGGCTCGCGGCGGATCAGGACGCCGGTGTCCATGTCCACGCACATGGGAACCGCCGTCGGGTAGCCGGGAACCGGCTCGGTGCAGGCGAGGTTGCGGCGATAGGGGAGGACGGGCAGGTCGATGCCGGCGAGCGCGGCCAGGTCGGCGGCGAACGGCCCCGCCGCGTTGACCACATGGGTGGCCTCGATGTCGACCCGGGAGCCGCGCACCAGGGTGGTCTCCCCCCGGCGCTCGAGGGCCAGCACCTGGGTGTCGAAGAGGTAGTTCACACCCAGGCGCCTGCCCTCGCTCCACAGGGCCGAGACGACACCGTGGGGATCGATCAGCCCATCGCTGGAGCAGCACGTGACCGCGCGCAATCCCGCTCTCTCGACGAAGGGGACCATCTCGCCGACCTGCTGGGGCGACAGCCATTCGACGTCGAGACCCAGCGACCTCTGCAGCTCGTAACCACGCCGCAGCTCGCCGGCGCCAGCCTCGGTCCCGCTCATGAACAGGTAGCCGACCGGGCGGAAGCCCACCAGGCCAGCGGTGCGCGCGTCCAGCTCGGCAAGCGCCCGGATCGTGTAGCGGGAGAACTCGATGTTGATCGGGGTCGTGAACTGGGCCCTCACGCCCCCGTTGGCCCGGCTGCTCGATCCCAGGCCGGGAGACGGGTTGGCGTCCACCACCAGCACCGGTCCGATACCGGCCGCGCGAAGCTGACAGGCGACGGCCAGGCCGATGGCGCCGGCCCCGACCACCGCCACCTCAGCCGCCCGGTCGAGCCCACGACTGCTCATGACTGCGTCGCCGAGCGATGCTACTCGCGGCGCCGACGGGCCTCGACCGGGCGATCAGGCGGGCAGCAGTGCAGGGCGCCTGGACGCCGGCTGGGCCGAGTTCCACCGGCCGAGCCACAGGACGCCGGGCAGCGCCGCCAGCACCAGCACGGCGAAGGGGAGGAAGCCGCGGCTGTAGGCGTGGGGACCGCCGATCAGCCCGGTGGCGAACCCGAGCAGCGGCGGGATGACGAAACCACCGAGAGCCCCGACCCCGCCGATCCACCCCGACGCCTCACCCACCGCGTCGGGGACGTAGGAAGGCACCAGCTTGAAGACGATCGCGTTCTGCAGCCCCATGCCGGTGCCGATGACGAGCGTCGCCGCCAGCGCGAGAACAAAGGCGTCCGACAGGCTGAGCAGGACCGTGCCCGCGGCGATGATCAGGAAGTTCGCCGGCAG
>DASPQV010000042.1:0-67003 GCA_035624785.1 Binatia bacterium
CGACCTGCACCCTGTCACCCGGGAGGATCCGCACCGCCTGGAGGCGGGCCTTGCCAGCCGGGTGGCAGAGAACCTTGTGCCCGCTCGCCAACTCGACCCGGTAGAGCGCATCGGGGAGGGGCTCGATCACCCGCCCCACCAGCGGCTCGTCAGCCCGCGTCATCGAGCGTGCCGAATAGGGCTGCCGAGCAGCCACGGGCGGTGAGTATACACGCAAGGGGGCTACGCCCCCCTGCGGACCCCCCACGGACCGGGTGGAAGTCGGGCAGCTCCAGCTCCGTGGCGAGCCCGGGGCGACGCCCCCCTGCGGACCCCCCAGCGACCGGGTGCCCAGCGGGGCAGCCCGCTGGCGAGCCCCGGCTCATCCGGCGCCCTCCCCCACGCCGGCCATCCGGGCAGGCTCAGGTCGGAGGGTGAGCACCTCAGGTCCGTCGGCGGTGATCGCCACGGTGTGCTCGAAGTAGCAGGAGCGCCTCCCGTCCGCGGTGACCACCGTCCAGCCGTCCTCGAGGACGCGGGTCTCGGCCCGGCCGGCGTTGACCATCGGCTCGATGGCCACCACCAGCCCGGGCTTGATCTGGTTGCCGCTGCCCGGCCTCCCGTAGTTGGGAACCTGGGGCGCCTCGTGCATGTTGCGGCCGATGCCGTGGCCGACGTACTGGCGGACCACCGAGAAGCCGGCCGCCTCGACGACGCTCTGGACGGCGTGGCCGATGTCGCCGATGAAGCCACCGGGCTGCGCCGCCTGGACGCCCAGGCGGAGCGCCTCCTCGGTGACCTCGAGGAGCCGCCTCACCTCACCGTCCGGCTCGCCGGCGCACACGGAGAGCCCGGAGTCGGCCCACCACCCGTCGCGGATCAGGCCGCAGTCCAGGGAGACCAGGTCGCCGTCCGCGATCACCCGCGCGGTGGGGATCCCGTGGACCACCTGCTCGTTGAGGGAGACGCAGAGCGACTTGGGATAGCCGTTGTAGCCGATGAACCCGGGGGTGCAGCGGTGGTCCCGGATGAAGGTCTCGGCCTCCCGGTCGAGGTCGATGCAGCGCAGCCCCGGCCGGGTGATGGAGGCGAGGTGGGCCAGGCAGGCGCCCAGGATCCGGCCTGCCTCGCGCATCTTCTCGACCTCGTCCGGCCGCTTGCGACGGAAGCTGTCGACCGCCCGGTTCACGACCCCTGGCCCGCCCGGCCGGTCCTGACGCCGGCGACGGATCCGGCCAGGATCTCCTGGATGTGCGCGGTCACCTCGTCGATGGGGGGCGACCCGTCGACCCGCTGGATCGCGACCCCGATTGCCCGGTAGTGGTCGACGACCGGCGCCGTCTCGCGCTCGTAGACGCGCATCCGCTCGGTGAAGGCGTCGGCGGTGTCGTCGCCGCGCCCCTCCATGGCGGCCCGGCGCAGGATCCGCTCCCGGACCACCTCGACGGGGACATCGAGGTAGAGGACCATGGCCACCTCCCGGGCGTTGCGCTGCAGCATCGAGTCGAGGGCCTCAGCCTGCGGGACCGTCCGGGGGAAGCCGTCGAGCACCACACCGCGCTCGGCGTCGGGCTCGGCCAACCGCTTCTCGATGATGCGGACCATCAGGTCGTCGGGGACCAGGGCACCGCTCTCCATGATCGGCTTGGCCTCCCTGCCCAGGTCGGATCCCCGGCCCACCTCGTCGCGGAGGATGGCCCCGGTCGAGACGTGGGGCGTGGCGGTCATCTCGGCGATCCTGACCGCCTGGGTCCCCTTGCCGCTCCCCGGCGGCCCGAACAGCACCAGGATCACCGGATGAAACCTCGGTACTGGCGCATCAGCAGCTGGGTCTCGATCTGCTTCATGGTGTCGAGGGCGACGCCGACCACGATCAGGATGGCGGTGCCGCCGAGCAGGAACTGGGTGGTCGAAACCCCGGTGAGGAGGCTGGTGCCGAGCGGCAGCACCACCGTGACGACGGAGAGGAACAGCGCCCCCGCCAGGGTTATTCGGCTCATCACCCGGCCCAGGTACTCGGCGGTCTGCCGTCCCGGCCGGATCCCGGGAATGAAGGTCGACGACTTCTTGAGGTTGTCGGCGACATCGTTGGGATCGAAGACCACGGCCGTGTAGAAGTACGTGAATCCGAGAATGAGCATGAAGTAGATGCCGTTGTAGATGACCTCGATCAGCGGGGAGCCACCGTTGGGGCTCCAGTAGGTGCGCACCCAGGTGGCCGCGCTCCCCACCCAGCCGCTGGCGCTGCCGAAGAGGTTGGCGAAGATCAGGGGGAAGGACATGATCGAGATGCCGAAGATGATCGGGATGACCCCGGCGGTGTTGACCCGGAGTGGCAGGAAGTTCCTTCGGCCCCCCATCTGGGCCATCCCGGTTCGGGGGTTGAGGACGCGCTGCGCCGACTGCATGGGCACGTTGCGCTGAGCCTGCTGGACCTCGATGATGCCCATGGTGGCGAGCAGGGCGATGATCGCCATCTCCCCGATATGGACGGCGTTGGTGCCTCCCGTCCCACCGTAGGTCACGATCGAGGGCAGGGCCCGGGCGATGATCCCGGTGAAGATGATCAGCGAGACCCCGTTGCCGACCCCGTACTCGGTGATCAGCTCACCGAGCCACATCGCGATGATGGTGCCAGCCGCGAGGATGATGATGTCGGCGATCTCCTGGGTGGCGGTGGGGTTGAGGATGATCGCGCCCTGGCTGGTGGCGTTGGGATTGGTGAAGAGGGCCATGTAGCCGAACGCCTGGAGGGCGGCCAGGGGGACGGTCAGCCAGCGGGTGTACCGGGTGATCCGCTTGCGGCCCAGCTCCCCCTCCTTGGACATCTCCTTGAGCCGGACCGAGACCACGGTCAGCAGCTGCATGATGATGGTGGCGTTGATGTAGGGGTTGAGCCCCAGGCCGACGATCGTGAAGCTGGCTCCCCCGTTGCCGCTGAAGAGGTTGAGCAGGCCGAGCAGCGAGTTCTGATTCATCAGGTTCTGCAGCGCGGCGCTGTTGATGTTGGGCACCGGGACCGTCGCCAGGAGCCGGAAGGCGAGCAGCAGCAGCAGCGTGAAGAGGAGCTTGCGGCGCAGCTCGGGGATCTGCATCGCCTTGGCGAGCGCCTGGAGCAGGCTCACGTCTCCCGGCTCTCCTCCGCGGGCGTCTGGGTGGGTGCTGCCGGAGCCGCCTCGAGCAGCTCCAGCTTGCCGCCGGCCGCCTCCACGGCGCGCTGCGCGGCCGCCGAGGCCCGGTGCACCCGGACGGTGACGGCCACCTTCAGCCGGCCGGCGGCGAGCAGTTTGACCCGGTCCCCAGCGTGGCCCACCAGGCCCCGATCAGCGAGCGCGGCCCCGTCGACGATCGACCCGCTCGGGAACCGGTTGAGCTTGCCGACGTTGACAGCCGCATAGTCGGCGCCCCAGCGGTTGTGAAACCCACGGAGCTTGGGCAGCCGCATGGTCAGCTTCATCTGGCCGCCCTCGAAACCGCGCGGGACCTTGGCCCCCTGGCGCGCCCCGGCGCCCTTCTGACCGCGACCGGAGGTCTTGCCCTGGCCGGCGCCGATGCCCCGGCCGATCCGTTTGCGCGAGCGGCGGCTGCCAGCCGCTCCGCGCAGCTCATCAAGCCTCATGGGGTTCCTCAGTGTCGCTCGGGGCGGGCCGAGAGCGCCTCCGGCCGATCGCCTTCGGCTCGCCGGTCGCCGCCTCGGCGACGGGTTCCGACCCCGACGGGGCGGGCGCCGCCACCGGCGCCACTGGGGGCGCCTCAGGCGGGGCGGCGGGAGCGGGGAGAGACGCCGCTGCCGCGAATGTGACAGTCAGCCGGGCGGTCACCGCCGGGCTGTCCGCGGGAAGGCCGTCGACCGAGACCAGGTGGCGCACCTTGCGGATCATGCCCCGCAGCGCCGGGCTGTCGGGATGGTCGACGGTCTGGTGGAGGCGATGAAGGCCGAGGGCCGCGACGGTGGCCCGCTGGTCACGGGCGTAGCCGATGGCGCTCTTGCGGTAGGTGACCCGGAGCACCGGACCGGTGGCGGCCGCGGCCGGTGGCGCCGCGGCGGTGATGGGCCCGGTCACGCCGGGGCCCCCGCCGGCGCTGCCGCGGCCGGCTCACCCAGGATCCGGGCGGCCCGTTTGCGACCCACGATGTCCGCGGGCTGGCGGCCCCGCAGCGCCGCCACCTCGGCCAGGGTCCGCATGCTGGCCAGCGCCGCCAGCGTCGCCCGCACCACGTTGACCGGGTTGTTGCTGCCCAGCGACTTGGTCAGGATGTCGTGGATGCCCGCCGCCTCGACCACGGCCCGCATCGCGCCACCGGAGATCACGCCGGTGCCGGGGACGGCCGGACGGAGCAGCACGCGGGCGGCGCCCAGCTTGTAGCGGACGTCGTGGGGGATGGTCCGCCCCACCAGGGGCACGGCGATCATGTGCTTCTTGGCGTCCTCGACCCCCTTGCGGATGGCGTCGGGGACCTCGCCGGCCTTGCCCAGGCCGGTGCCCACCCGGCCCTGCCCGTCGCCGACCACGACCAGGGCGCTGAAGGAGAAGCGACGACCGCCCTTGACCACCTTGGCCACCCGGTTCAGCGAGACGATCTTCTCGATGAGCTCCGAGCCGCGCTCGCCGCCCCGGTCGTCGCGCCGATCCATCCGCACTGCCATCACTCAGGCTCCTAGAACTCCAGACCGGCTTTTCGGGCCGCCTCGGCGAGGGCGGCGACCCGGCCGTGGTAGAGGTACCCGCCACGGTCGAAGACGACCCTCGACATCCCCTTCTCGATGAGGCGCGAGGCGACCGTCTCGCCCACCACCGCGGCGGCCTGGGCGGTGGCCCGGCTGCCCGAGATCCTCTCGGCGACCGCCGGCTCCAGGGTCGATGCCGCCGCCACGGTGCGGCCGCTGCCGTCGTCGATCACCTGCACGCTGATGTGCCGGAGGCTGCGGTGAACGCAGAGCCGGGGACGGGTGGCGGTGCCCTCGAGGTGCTGGCGGACCCGGCGGTGGCGGCGGACCCGGGCGGCCTCGCGATCATGCCTGCTGTACATCTCAAGTCCCTACTTGGTCTTGCCGGCCTTGCCGGACTTGCCGGCCTTGCGGCGGACCCGCTCGCCCCGGTACATGATGCCCTTGCCCTTGTACGGCTCCGGCTTGCGAAAGGAGCGGATCTTGGCGGCCACCTGGCCGACCATCTCCTTGTCGGCACCGCTGATCACGATCTGGGTCGGGGCGGGCACCTCGATGGTCACCCCCTCGGGGGCCGTGTAGCGGACCGGGTGGGAGAAGCCCAGGGTCAGCACCAGATCCTGGCCCTGCTTGGCGGCGCGGAAGCCCACGCCGACCAGCTCGAGGTTGCGGGTGAAGCCGGTGCTTACACCCTCGACCATGTTGGCGATCAGGGTCCGGGTCAGGCCGTGGAGGGAGCGGTGGACCGAGCTGTCGCTGGGCCGGCGCACCTCGACGACCCCGTCGCCGACCTGCACCGTCATGGCGGGGGGGACGCTGCGCTCCAGCGTGCCGCGTGCGCCCCGCACCGCAACGTGGGCTCCCGTCGCGGTCACCTGGACGCCAGCGGGCACCGGGATGATGCGTCGACCGATCCTGCTCATGCGCTCACCATACGAAGGCGACGACCTCGCCGCCGAGACCGAGCCGCTGAGCCCGGTGTCCGGTCATCAGCCCCTGGCTGGTGGAGATCACGGCTATCCCCAGGCCTCCCAGGACCCGGGGGATCTCCGACTTGCGAGCGTAGACCCTGAGCCCCGGGCGGCTGATCCGGCGCAGGCCGCTCAGCGCCCGGCCGCGAGGGCTGCGGGGCTTGAAGGTGATCGTGATCAGCTGGTGGGGCGCCTCGCCGGTCAGCTCGCACTCGGCGATGAAGCCCTCCTCCCTGAGCACCTTGGCGATCTCGAGCTTCACGCGGCTGGCCGGGACGCTCACCGATCGGTGGTTGGCCAGGTTGGCATTGCGGATCCGGGTCAGCATGTCGGCGATGGTGTCGCTGGTCATGGCCTCACCAGGAGCTCTTCTTGACCCCGGGGACCTGGCCCGAGCTGGCCAGCCCGCGGAAGCAGATGCGGCACATCCCGAACTTGCGCATGTACGCTCGAGGCCGGCCGCAGACGGCACAGCGGTTGTGCTTCTGAGTGGAGAAGCGCGCGGGGCGGAGTGCCTTGGCGATCAGAGATTTCTTGGCCACGATGACCCTCGTGCCGGCGCCGTATCGGCGGTTGCCGACGCACACCGGTGGTTGAAGTGGGGAGGCGGCCCGCTCATGGCCGGAACGGCATCCCAAGCCGGGTGAGCAAGGCGCGACCCTCGTCGTCGCTCTCCGCGCTGGAGACGATGCACACCTCCAAGCCGCGGAGCTTGTCGATCTTGTCGTAGTCGATCTCCGGGAAGACCAGCTGCTCCCGCATGCCCAGGGTGTAGTTGCCGTGGCCGTCGAAGGCCTTTCCGTCAACCCCCCGGAAATCCCGGATGCGAGGCAGGGCGACGTTGATCAGCTTGTCCAGGAAGTACCACATCCGATCGCGGCGGAGGGTGACCTTGACCCCGATGGGCATGCCCGCCCGGAGCTTGAACGCGGCCACCGACTTGCGGGCCCGGATGACGATCGGCGCCTGCCCGGTGATGCTCCTGACGTCAGCCACGGCGGCGTCGATGGCGCGGTTGTTCTGGATGGCCTCCCCGAGACCGATGTTGACCACCACCTTGACCAGCCGGGGAACCTGCATGGCGTTGGTGTAGCGGAACTCTCGGACCAGCTCGGGAACCACCCGCTCCTGGTAGTGGCGGCGGAGCCGAGGCAGCTCGGCGATTGCGACAGCCATCAGGCGGTGGCCCTCTCGTAGCGCTCGCCGCACTTGCGGCAGATCATCACCCGGCGTCCGTCTTCGGCGATCTCGTGGCGGATCCGGGTGGCCTTGTCACAGCGGTTGCAGACGAGCTGCACGTTGCTGTACGGGATCGGGCCGTTGAAGTCGACGATGCCACCCTGCACGTTGTTGGCCACCCGCGCCTTGGTGTGCCGCTTCATCAGGTTGACGCCCTGGACCACGATCCTCTGCCGCTCCAGGATGACCCGTTCCACGGTGCCCCGCTTGCCGCGATCCTTGCCCGCGATGACCTCGACGGTGTCACCGGCGCGGATGTCCAGGGGGTGGGCGCGGCCACCCGCCCAGCCCACGTGGCGGAGCGCCATGGTGCGGGCGCGGGAGATCTCGGCGCGCCGCTTGGCGGCGGTCCCCTGGAAGCTCATCTAGAGCACCTCCGGGGCGAGGGAGACGATCTTCATGAAGTTGCGCTCCCTCAGCTCGCGGGCCACCGGGCCGAAGATCCGGGTGCCCCGCGGATTGTTCTGGGGGTTGATGAGCACCGCGGCGTTCTCGTCGAAGCGGATCTGGCTGCCGTCGGCGCGGTGGAAGGGCTGGACGGTGCGGACGATGACGGCCCGGACCACGTCGCCCTTCTTCACCTGGGCATTGGGTTGGGCGACCTTGACGGTGCCGACGATGATGTCGCCGACCGACCCGTACTTGCGATAGCCGCCACCCAGCACGCGGATGCAGAGCAGCTCTCGGGCGCCGCTGTTGTCCGCCACCTTGAGGACGGTCTCCTGCTGGATCACGTCACTTCGCCTTCTCGATGATGTCGGCCACCCGCCACCGCTTCTCCCGGGAGATCGGACGGGTCTCGGTGATCCGAACCCGGTCGCCCACCGCGCAGCGCCCCTCCTCGTCGTGGACCTTGAACCGCCGGTTGTGGGTGACCACCTTCTTGTAGAGGGGGTGGGGCTTCTTCTCCTGGACGAGCACCACCACCGTCTTCTCCATCTTGTCGCTGACCACGACCCCCTCCCGCTCCTTGCGGCGGCCCCGCGGCAGGGCGGTGGGCGCCATCTGCTCGGTCATCGGTCACTCTCCTCGCCCGGCTCCGGCTCGGCCTCGTCGACGTCCAGCTCAGCCGGGGGTGCGCTCTCGACCTCGCCGACGTCCTCCGCCTCCTCGGCCAGCTCGTCGACCTCGGCGGGAAGGTCACCGGCCTCCGACGCGGCGGCGTCCTGGGGAGCGGCCTCCACATCGCCCGCCATCTCGAGCCCTTCGGGCTCGTTCTCCTCCACCGGCTCCGCGGCTACGAGCTCGCCCGGTTCCGCGCTCTCCGAGGCGGCGGCACGCCGGAAGGAAAGCCGGCGGCGACGAGCCTCGGCGGGCCTCTCCTCGGTCCGCTCCACGGCCTCCAGCTCGGCGTCGCTGACCAGGTGGTGACCGCGCACCAGCTCGATCTGAACGGTCATGGTGCGGGCGATCTCCCGCCTGATCTCGCGGATCTGACGGTGGTTCTCCACCTGCCCCGCGGTCTGCTGGAAGCGAACCTCGAAGAGGCGGCGCCGCTGCTCGCTGAGATGCTGGTCCAGCTCCTCGGCGTTCATCACGCGCAGCGCGTGGATGGCCTCGACCTGCTTGCTCACGCGCTCGCCTCCGCTCCGGCACCCGCCACTTCGACCTCGGCTCCGGGCTCGTGCCGGGAGACGAAGCGCGTCGAGATCGGCAGCTTGTGGCCGGCGAGGCGCATCGCCTCCCGGGCCACCTCCTCGGTGACGCCGGCCATCTCGAACAGCACCAGGCCGGGCCGGACCACCGCGGCCCACCCCTCCGGCTGACCCTTGCCCGATCCCATCCGGGTCTCGGCCGGCTTCTTGGTGTAGGCGTGGTCGGGGAAGACGCGGATCCAGATCTGGCCGCCGCGGCGGACATGCCTGGTCATGGCGCGCCGGGCCGCCTCGATCTGCCGGTTGGTCATCCAGCAGGGCTCGAGCGCCTGCAGGCCATAGTTGCCGAAGCTGAGCACGTTGCCCCGTTGGGCGGCGCCGGTGCGGCGTCCTCGGTGCAGCTTGCGGTACTTGGTCCGCTTCGGCATCAGCACCGTCAGTCCTCCTCAGCCTCGGGGCTGGGCCGATCGCTCCCGCTCGAAGGGGGCTTCTTCGCGGCCGGGGCGCGCCGGCGGGCGGCTGGCTTCTTGGCCGGCAGCTTCTCGACTCGCTCGCCCTCGAGACCAGGTCCGGCGATCTCGCTCATCTCGTCCTCAGGCTCGGCCGCCTCGAGCTCGGAGGGCTCGGCCCCAACCGCCTCGGCTTCGCCGGCCTCGACCTCGGCAACACCCGCCACCTCCTCGACCTCGGGCTCGGCCACGGCGGCCTCCACCTCACGTGGCTCTGCCGGTTGGGGAGCCGGACGCACCGGACGAGCTGGAAGCGCCACCTCCGGGTGACCATGGGCCGGCGTTGCGGCCGCACGAGCCGGTCTCTCGGCCGCCCCGCCCCGAGCCATCTCGCCAGGCTCGGCGATCTCACGGCCCGGTCCACCGATCATCACCGGCTCGCCGGTGGCGGTGACGTAGTCGCCCTTGTAGATCCAGCAGGTGACACCGATGCGGCCGAAGGTGGTGCGTGCCTCCGCCTGCCCGTAGTCGATGTTGGCCCGGAGAGTGTGGAGCGGCACGCGGCCGTCCCGATCCCACTCGCGGCGGGACATCTCGGCCCCACCGAGGCGCCCGCTCACCTCCAGCTTCACCCCCTTGGCGCCCGCCCGCATGGTGCGCATCACGGTCTGCTTGAGGGCGCGCCGGAAGGCGATCCGCTTCTCCAGCTGCGAGGCGACGTTCTCGGCGACCAGCTTGGCGTCGAGCTCCGGCGTCTTGATCTCGTGGATGGTCACCCGGACCTTCTTGCCGCTGATCCGCTCCAGCTCGTCGCGCAGCGCGTCCACCGACGCTCCCTGCTTGCCGATGACGATCCCCGGCTTGGCGGTCTGGATGATGACGGTCAACTGGTTGGCGCTGCGCTCGGTCTCGATGCGCGCCACCCCGGCGTTGCGAAGGCGGCTGCCGATCAGCTTGCGCATCGCCAGGTCTTCATGGAGCAGCTTGGTGTAGTCGCGATCCGCGTACCACCGCGAGTCCCATTGGCGGTAGACACCGAGACGGAAACCGATCGGGTTGACCTTCTGTCCCATCAGTCCTGGTCCTCGTCCTCTATCTCGCCGTCGTCACCGTACTCATCGTCCTCGTCATCGCCGAGCTCGCCCGCCTCGCCGTCCTCGGCGTCGGCCAGGTCGCCGAGCTCGTCCTCCTCCCCCTCGCCAGCCTCGTCCTCAGCCTCCTCCTCGGTCTGCCCCGCGAAGCCAGCCTCGGCACCCGTCCCGGCACCCTCGCCCCAGGCGCTCTCCACCTCGGCCGCGGGCAGGGCCGCCTCCGCCTCCGCGGCGGGCGCGGCCTCCGCCTGGGCGGCCGCGGCGGCGGCCTCCTGGGCGCGCCGAACCTGGGCCGGGCGACGCCGCCGGGTCGCCGCCGGACGGGTGGAGGGCCGCGCCGGGCGTCCCGGCATGGCGATCAGCGAACGGCGTCGCCGGTTGGGCTCTGGCTCCTCGTCGGTGACGTAGCAGCGCAGATGGCTCATCCGCTTGAAGACGCTGCCGGCCATCCCCCGGGGTTTGGCGATGTAGCGCTTGATGATCCCGGCGGGCTCCACCTCGAGGCGGTCGACGCGGAGCGACGAGGTCTCCAGGTTGTAGTTGTGCTCGGCGTTGGCGACCGCCGACTTGATCACCTTGGCCACCTCGCGGGCGCCGTGCCGCGGCGTGAAGTTGAGCAGGGTGAGGGCCTCGGCGACGGGCAGGCCGACGACGCTCTCGGCCACCACGCGCGCCTTGCGCGAGGTGATCCTCACGTCCCTGGCGGTGGCTACCACTCTCACTTCAGCGCGGTGCTCCGCTCGGTGTGATGGCCATGGCCGCGGTAGCGACGGGTGGCCGCGAACTCACCCAGCTTGTGCCCGACCATCGCCTCGGTGATGAACACCGGGTTGTGCTTGCGGCCGTCGTGCACGGCGATGGTGTGGCCGACCATCTCCGGGAAGATGTCGCTGCGCCGCGACCAGGTCCGGATGACCCGCTTCTCACGGCTCTGGTTCAGCCTCTGGACCTTGGCGAGCAGGTGCTCGTCGCAGAACGGTCCCTTCTTCAGAGAACGGCTCATGGCCTCACTTCTTGCGCCGGCGCACGATCATGGCGTCGGTCTTCTTGTTGTGGCGGGTGCGGTAGCCGAGGGCGGGCTTGCCCCATGGGGTCTGCGGATTCCCGCCCGCCCCGCTGCGGCCCTCGCCGCCACCGTGGGGATGATCAAAGGGGTTCATGGTCATGCCCCTGACCGTGGGGCGCCAGCCCCGCCAGCGGGACTTGCCCGCCTTGCCGATGTTTTCGTTCTCGTGGTCGACGTTGCCCACCTGCCCCACGGTGGCGAAGCAGCGGACGTCGATACGGCGCACCTCCCCGGAGGGCATGCGCACCGTCGCCATGGTGCCCTCGCGGGCGAGCAGCTGGGCCGCGCCCCCGGCGCTGCGAACCAGCTGCCCACCCCGCCCCGGCTGGACCTCCAGGTTGTGGACGGTGGTGCCCAGCGGGATGGCGGAGAGGGGTAGCGCGTTGCCCGGCTTGATCTCGGCGCCGACGCCGGCACTCACCGTGGCCCCCACGCCGAGCCCGAGCGGAGCCAGGATGTACCGCTTCTCCCCATCCGCATAGTGGATCAGGGCGATCCGGGCGCTGCGGTTGGGGTCGTACTCGATGGCGGCCACCCGCCCCAGCACGTCGCGCTTGCTCCGCCGGAAGTCGATGACCCGGTAGAGCTTGGGGTGGCCGCCGCCCCGGTGGCGGACCGTGATCCGGCCGCCGCTGTTGCGGCCGCTCGCCTTCTTGAGGTGGACGGTGAGGCTGCGCTCGGGGGTGGTCTTGGTGACCTCCTCGAACGAGCTCACCGCCATGAAGCGGCGTCCCGGGCTGGTCGGCTTGTACTTGTTGACCGGCATCGGCTAGACCCCCTCGAACAGGCCGGGGATCTTCTGCCCCGGCGCCAGGGTGATCACCGCCTTCTTCCAGCTCGGACTCCGGCCGCTGAGACGGTTGCCCCGCCCCCGGCGGTACTGCCGGTTGCGGACCTTGCCGTGGATCGTGACCACGTTGACGGCGGTCACGATCAGCTCCTGCTCCGGGAAGGCCTCCTCGATGGCCCGGCGGATCTCGATCTTGGTGACCCGGGGGGCGCAGGCGAACGTGTACTTGTTCAGCCGGCCCATCGCGCTGTAGGACTTCTCACTCGAGATCGGCCGCAGGATCACCTGATGGAAGGCTCGTCCCTGGCTCATCCCCACGCCTCCCCGACATGCTCGACCGCGTCCCGGGTCATGACCACGGTCCGGGCGGTGAGCAGGTCACGCACCGAGAGGTTGCCGGCCATCACGAGGCGCACCTCGGGCAGGTTGCGGGCACTCTTCTCCAGGGCCTCGTGGTGGCTGCCCAGCACCAGGAGAACCCGGCGGCGAGCCGGGAGCGCCTCGAGGAGGTCGACGACGACCCGGGTCCGGGGCTCCTCCAGGTCAAACTCGTCGAGAACCGTGATCTGACCCTCCTGCGCCTTGACGCTCAGGGCGCTGCGCAGCGCCAGGCGGCGCTGCTTGCGCGGCATATCCTGGCGGTGAGAGCGCGGGGTGGGTCCGAAGACGATGCCTCCGCCCGCGTAGTGAGGCGCCCGGATCGACCCCTGGCGGGCGCGCCCGGTGCCTTTCTGGCGGTACGGTTTGCGGCCGCCGCCGCTGACCTCGGTGCGGGTCTTGGTGTCATGGGTGCCCTGGCGCTGGTTGGCGAGCTGGCGCAGCAGAGCCTGGTGCATGGCGGCCCGATGAGGCACGCCACCGAAGGCCCCCTCGGGCAGCTCCAGCTCGCCCCGGCTCTCGCCGGTCAAGCTCACCACGGGTGCGGTGGTCATCCCAGCGCCCCCGTGCGCGCGCTGTCCCTCACCAGCACCACCGCGTCACGGTGCCCCGGCACCGCGCCCCGGACCAGGAGCAGGTTGCGTTCGCTGTCGACCCGCACCACCTCGAGGTTCCGGACCGTCGCCCGGGCGGCCCCGAGGTGGCCCGCCATGCGCAGTCCCCGGAAGACCCGGGCCGCGTCCGTGGAGCCGATCGAGCCGGGCTGCTTGATGTTGTGAGAGCCATGGGTCACCGGGCCCCGGCCGAAGTGGTGGCGCTTGTGCTGACCGGCGAAGCCCTTGCCCTGGCTGGTCCCGGTGACGTCGACCCGCTCCCCGGGGCTGAAGACGTCGACCGAGACCCGCTGCCCTGGGGTCGGGCTGCCGGCATCGCGGACCTCGGCGAGCCGGCCCAGCGACGGAGTCCCAGCTCGCTTGAAATGGCCGGCCTGGGCCTTGGTGGTCCGGCGACTGGTGCGGAGCCCCAAGCCCAGCTGGACCGCCTCGTAGCCGTCCACGGCGACGCTCTTGACCTGCACCACGTGGCAGGAGTCGGCCTCCAGGACGGTGACCGGCACCACGGTGCCGCGCTCCGTGAAGAGCTGGGTCATGCCCACCTTGCGGGCGAGGATCCCCTTCGCCATCGCCTTACCGTTGATCTCCTAGCTTGATCTCGATGTCGACGCCGCTCGGCAGGTTGAGCCGCATCAGAGCGTCGACCACCTTGGGGTTGGGATCGAGGATGTCGAGGATCCGCTTGTGGGTGCGCATCTCGAACTGCTCCCGCGAGTCCTTGTCGATGAAGGGGGAGCGGACCACGGTCCACTTGCTGATCCGGGTGGGCAGCGGTACCGGCCCGGCCACGTGAGCCCCGGTCCGGACCACGGTCTCCACGATCCTCGAGGCCGCCTGGTCGAGGACCCGGTGGTCGTAGGCCTTGAGCCGGATGCGGATCTTCTGTGCCATGACGTTGTCCGGTGACTGTCCCCTGGCCCGCTATTTCTCGACGCTGGTGACCGCGCCGGCGCCGACCGTGCGGCCGCCCTCGCGGATGGCGAAGCGCATCTTCTCCTCGATGGCGATCGGGGTGATGAGCTCGACCCCCATCTCGACGTTGTCACCGGGCATGACCATCTCGGTGCCCTCGGGCAAGGTGATGCTGCCGGTGACGTCGGTGGTGCGCATGTAGAACTGGGGACGGTAGCCGGTGAAGAAGGGGGTGTGGCGGCCGCCCTCCTCCTTGCTCAGCACCACCACCTGGGCCTTGAACTTGGTGTGGGGATTGATGCTTCCGGGCTTGGCCAGGACCTGGCCCCGCTCCACCTCCTCGCGCTTGATCCCCCGGATCAGGCAGCCCACGTTCATCCCCGCCTCACCCCGGTCGAGCAGCTTGTGGAACATCTCGACCCCGGTGACCACCGTCTTGCCGGTGTCCTTGATGCCGACGATCTCCACCGGCTCGTTGACCTTGATGGTCCCGCGCTCGATGCGCCCGGTGACCACCGTGCCCCGACCCTCGATCGAGAAGACGTCCTCGATCGGCATCATGAAGGGCTGGTCGATCGGTCGCTCCGGCACCGGGATGTAGGTGTCGACGGCGTCCATCAGGGCCATCACCTGGTCACCGGCGGCCTTGTCGCCGTCCAGGGCCTTGAGCGCCGAGACCCGCACCACCGGGATGTCGTCACCGGGGAACTCGTACTTGCTGAGCAGCTCCCGGACCTCGAGCTCGACCAGCTCGAGCAGCTCCTCGTCGTCGACCGCGTCCACCTTGTTGAGGGCGACCACGATGTAGGGGACCCCGACCTGGCGGGCGAGCAGGATGTGCTCCCGGGTCTGGGGCATGGGCCCGTCGGTGGCGGCGACGACCAGGATCGCCCCGTCCATCTGGGCGGCCCCGGTGATCATGTTCTTGATGTAGTCGGCGTGCCCCGGGCAGTCGACGTGGGCGTAGTGCCGGTGGGCTGTCTCGTACTCGACGTGGGCGGTGGCGATGGTGATGCCCCGGGCCTTCTCCTCAGGCGCCTTGTCGATCTGATCGAAAGCAACGAAGGAGTTGGATCCACCGATCCGCTCGGCCAGGCACTTGGTGATGGCGGCGGTCAGCGTCGTCTTGCCGTGGTCGATGTGACCGATGGTTCCGACGTTCACGTGGGGCTTGGTGCTGTCGTATTTCTTCTTGCCCATTGCCTTCTCGGTTCCTCTGCGGGGCGGTGGTCCTTCTTCTTCTCTGCTTCCGGGTCGATCAGGTCCTGGCCTTGGCGACGATCTCGTCGGCCAGGCTGGAGGGGAGCTGCTGGTAGTGGTCGAACTCCATGGAGTGGGATGCCCGCCCCTGGGTCATGGAGCGGAGCTCCGTGGCGTAGCCGAACATGGAGGCGAGCGGCACCAGAGCATGCACGATCTGGGTGGTGCCTCGCCCCTCCATGCCCAGGATGTGGCCCCGCCGCCCGGTCAGGTCGCCCATGACGTCACCCATGAACTCCTCGGGCATGGAGACGTCCACCTTCATGATCGGCTCCAGCAGGGCCGGCTTGGCCTTGCGCATGCCGTCCTTGAAGCCGATCGAGCCGGCGATCTGGAAGGCCTGCTCGCTGGAATCCACCTCGTGGTAGGAGCCGTCGACCAGGGCGACCCGGACGTCCACCACCGGATAGCCGGCCAGGACACCGTTGGCCATGGCGTCGGCCACCCCCTTCTCCACCGGCTTCCAGTACTCGCGGGGGACGGTCCCTCCCACCACCTTGGAGGTGAACTCGAAGCCCTTGCCCGAGGTGTTGGGCTCCAGCTGCAGCTCGACGTGGCCGTACTGGCCGCGGCCTCCGGTCTGGCGGACGAACCGGCCGGTGCCGTGAGCGGGCGCGGTGATGGTCTCGCGGTAGGCGACCTGGGGCCGGCCGACGTTGGCGTCGACCCGGAACTCTCGGAGCATCCGGTCGACGATGATCTCGAGGTGGAGCTCGCCCATCCCCGAGATCACGGTCTGGCCGCTGTCCTCGTCGGTCCGGACCCGGAAGGTGGGGTCCTCGGCGGCCAGCCGCTGCAGCGCCAGGGCCATCTTGTCCTGGTCGGCCTTGGTCTTGGGCTCGACCGCGACCGAGATCACCGGCTCCGGGAAGACCATCGACTCGAGGACGATCGGCGCCCGCTCGGCACACAGGGTGTCGCCGGTGGTGGTGCCCTTGAGCCCGATGGCCGCGGCGATGTCGCCGGTCCGCACCTCCTCGATCTCCTCGCGGTGGTTGGCGTGCATCTGGAGGATCCGGCCGATCCGCTCGCGCTGGCCCCGGGTGGCGTTGAGGACGTAGGAGCCGCTCCGGAGCGTCCCGCTGTAGACCCGGAAGAAGGTGAGGTTGCCGACGAAGGGATCGTTGGCGATCTTGAACGCCAGGGCCGCGAAGGGCTCCCGGTCGCTGGGCAGCCGCTGCCCCGGCCGGTCCGAATCGGGCACGTGGCCCTGGATCGCGGGAACGTCCAGGGGTGAGGGCAGGAAATCGACGACGGCGTCGAGCATGGGCTGGACGCCCTTGTTCTTCAGGGCCGCGCCGCAGAGGACCGGGACCAGCTGGGTCTTGATGGTGCCGATCCTGAGCCCGCGCCGGATGTCGTCGGCGCTGAGCTGCTCACCCTCGAGGTACCGGGCGAGCAGCTGATCGTCGGTTTCGGCCACCGCCTCCAGGAGCACGTGCCGCCACCTCTCGACCTCCTCTCGCATCGAGGGGGGGATGGCGCCCCGCTCGCTGGTCGTGCCCAGGTCGTCGAGGTAGGTGATGGTGGTCAGGTTGATGAGATCGACCATGCCCCGGAAGCCGTCCTCGCTGCCGATGGGCAGCTGGACCGGCACCGGCCGGGCGCCGAGACGCTGCCGGATCGACTCCATCGAGGCGAAGAAGTCTGCCCCCACCCGGTCCATCTTGTTGATCAAGCAGATCCGGGGGACCCCGTAGCGATCGGCCTGCCTCCAGACGGTCTCGGACTGGGGCTCGACCCCCGCGACAGCGTCGAAGACAGCAACCGCGCCATCCAGGACCCGCAGGCTTCGCTCGACCTCGACTGTGAAGTCCACGTGCCCGGGCGTATCGATGATGTTGATCCGGTGGCCGCGCCACTCCGCGGCCGTGGCCGCCGAGGTGATGGTGATGCCGCGCTCCTGCTCCTGGACCATCCAGTCCATGGTGGCAGCCCCCTCGTGGACCTCCCCCATCTTGTGGATGCGCCCGGTGTAGAAGAGGATGCGCTCGGTCGTCGTGGTCTTGCCCGCGTCGATGTGGGCCATGATCCCGATGTTCCGGTAGCGCTCCAGGGCGACGGCGCGGCCGGAGACGGCGGTGCTCATCTTCTGCTCGACAGCTACCGGCACGTCAGTACCGGAAATGCGAGAAGGCCTTGTTGGACTCGGCCATCTTGTGGGTGTCTTCCTTCCTCTTGACCGAGGCCCCCACCCCGTTGGCCGCGTCCATCAGCTCGGCAGCCAGCTTGTCGGCCATGCTCCGGCCGCCCCGAGCCCGGGCGTAGCGGATGATCCAGCGCCTGGCCAGGGCCTGGCGCCGGTCGTGGCGGATCTCGACCGGCACCTGGTAAGTGGCCCCGCCGACCCGCTTGGGCTTGACCTCGATGACCGGCGTCACGTTGCGCATCGCCTGGTCGAAGATGTCGAGCGGCTCGCGCCGTCCCGACCGCCTGACCTTCTCGAAGGCGTCGTAGACGATCCGCTGGGCCGTCGACTTCTTGCCCTCGAGCATCACGCAGTTGATGAACTTGGCGAGCGCGGGGCTGCCGTAGATCGGGTCGGGGAGGATGGTGCGTCGCTGGACGCGAGCTCGCCGGGGCATCTCTGACTACCTGGTCGCGGCCTTCTCGCGCTTGGCGCCGTACTTGCTGCGCCCCTGCTTGCGGTTCTTGGTCCCGGCCGTGTCCAGGGTTCCCCGGATGATGTGGTAGCGCACGCCGGGCAGGTCCTTGACCCGGCCGCCCCGGATCAGCACCACCGAGTGCTCCTGGAGGTTGTGGCCGATACCGGGGATGTAGGCGGTGACCTCAGCCTTGCTGGTCAGGCGGACGCGGGCAACCTTGCGCAGCGCCGAGTTCGGCTTCTTGGGAGTGGTCGTATAGACGCGGACGCATACGCCGCGCCGTTGCGGCGACCCCCGAAGGGCCGGGGCCTTGGTCTTCCGGGTGACCCGGACGCGGCCCCCGCGGACCAGCTGCTGGATGGTGGGCACAGAACTCCGTCGATACTTGAACAGCGCCCCCGGCGGGGCGCGCGAACACAACGCGGCCGAAAGGACGCGCGACCGAGCATCCTACCAGCGTCCGGGGGCGGGCGTCAATTCAAAAGGGCTGCGGGCCCGGTTTCGGCCGCCCGCCGCGCCGACGGCCGCTACGTCTCATGGGGCGGCCGACCGCCTCCCGCTCCGGCGGCCCCGCCCCCTCAGCGCCGCCTCGCCCCTCGGGCGTCGGACGCCTTGAGCGAGGCCAGGGGCCGGAGCCGGTGCTCCACCACCGCCAGGCCGGCGGCGACCACGGCGTCGACCACCTCCTGGGAGGACTTGTAGGCGGGGCCCGCCTCGTCGATGGGCACCCTGCCGTCGGCGTTGACCAGGATCCCGGCTCGGCGGTAGCGGTCGTCGATCTCGCGCTGGCTGAGCTGGCGGACCGCCGCTGAACGGGAGAGCCGCCTGCCCGCCCCGTGGTTGACCGAGTAGCCGCTGGCGGCGGCGCCGGGCAGGGGCCGGAGGATGAAGGAGAGGTCGAAATTCGACCCCGGGATCAGCACCGGGTGCCCGCTCCCGGCCCACGGGGTCCCGAGCAGCGCCGGATGCCCCGCCGGGAAGGCCCGGGTGGCCCCCTTGCGGTGGACCTGGACCTCGCCGAGCTCAGGGTGGGTCTCCCGCTGGACCAGGTTGTGGCTGATCTCGTAGACCAGCTCGAGGGGCGCGCCGAAGGTCTCCCGGAAGGCGGCGGCGACCTCCTCCACGATCACCATCCGGTTGACGATCGCGAAGTTGGCGGCGGCCGCCACCGCGTTCAGATAGCCCCGGTAGTGCGGCGACTCCGGGGTGAAGAAGCCGAGATCGAGATCCCGGATCTCCGGCCGCTCCGCCCGGGCGAGGGCGAAGTAGTTGGTGGCCAGGCCGTGGCCAAAGCCCCGGCTGCCGGTGTGCACCTGGACGAAGAGGGTGCCGGCATCCAGGCTCTCCTGGAGCTCGATGAAGTGGTTGCCGCCCCCCAGGGAACCCAGCTGGGGAATGCCCCGCTCCGGCCGGCCCGGGCCGCCCCAGGGGATCTGCCAGCCGTCGTCGACAGGGAGGCGGTGGCGTTCGGCCCGATATCGGTCGAATCCGCTCCCATACCTCTCGCTGTAGTGCGCAGCCCCGCCCCGGCAGATCGCCTCGAACTCCCGCTCGCCCAGCCGGCGCAGCCGGGTGAGGCTGGCCTCCCCGGGCCCCATGGCGACCCGGCGGAGCACGGCGCGGTTGAAGGAGAGCCGCCTTTCCGGGGTGGCGGCGGCCGCAGGGACCTCCGACCTGGCGGAGACCATCCCGCAGCTGATGTCGAAGCCGACTGGCCCCATCGCGACGGCCCCGGTCTCGGCGTCGGTCAGGATCACCGAGCCCACCGGCACCCCATACCCGGTGTGGACGTCCGGGGTGATGGCGACCAGCCGGACCCCGGGGAACCGGGTGGCGTTGACGACCTGCGAGTAGACCTCGTCCTCGGCCTCGGCGAGCAGGGCCGGGGTGAGGAACAGGCGGACCGGCACCGCCCCGGTGTCCTCGGTGGCGAGGTCGTACCAGCCGCCCGGGTTGCGCCGGGCAAGGTCCCGCCAGCGCTGGGCGTCGGCGAGGCGGGCCGCGGTCACGCCGTCATGATCGGACGAAATCCCAGCTTGGGCTACAAGGGGGCCCGCTCCGTCGGCGGCCTCCGGGCCGGCCTCCAGGGCGGTCGCGGCGCGGGCCTCAGATGAACTTGGGGTAGGTGCTCAACCCGCCGTCCACCACCAGGGTGGTCCCGGTGACGTAGCCGGCCTGGTCGCTGGCCGCCCAGGCGACGGCGGCGGCGATCTCCTCGGGCTGGCCGAAGCGGCCCAGCGGGATCTCCGCCTCGACCTGGCGCCGGGCCTCAGCATCATCGAGCACGGATTCGTTGATCGGGGTGGCGATGGCCCCGGGAGCGACCGCCAGGACGCGGACACCCAGGGGAGCGAGCTCCCGGGCCACCGTCTGGGTCAGCAGCTTCATGCCGCCCTTGGAGGCGCAGTAGTGGGCGAATCCCGGCCAGGGGATGAACTCGTGGACGGAGCTCATGTTGACGATCACCCCCCGCCGCTGCGCGGCCATCAGCTTGCCGGCCTCGCGGAGGCAGAGGAACGCGCCGGTCAGGTTGGTGCGGAGCACCGCGTCCCACACCGCGAGGGGCATCTCCAGGGTCGGCACGCGCTTCTCGATGCCGGCGTTGTTGACCAGGATGTCGAGCCCGCCGAACCGCTCCCCGCACCCGGCGACCATCCGGACCACGTCGGCCTCGCTGCCGACGTCCGCCTGGACCGAGCAGGCGTCCCTGCCCCCCCGGTGGATCTCGGCGACCACGGCTTCGGCGTCGCCGCGCTCGCGGTCGGAGTAGTAGTTGACGGCCACGCTCGCGCCCTCGGCGCCGAGGCGAAGAGCCGTCGCCCTGCCGATGCCGCTGGACGCCCCGGTGACCAGCGCTCGCCGTCCTTCAAGGAGCATCTCGGATCCCCCAGGTGCGGACCACAGCCGGCCGAGCGACCACGAGGGCGCCGGCCGGGCTCACCCCCCATGGTGAGCCGGGGGACGCTGATAGTGAGCCGGGGACGGGGCAGGGAATCCCCAGCCACCCGGCGCCCTGGTATCCTCACCGGGCTCAAGGACCCATCACGGCCCGCAGCATCTCGCCCGAGACCGCAGGCGGGGAGACCCTCCCCTCAATCTCCTGCGCAGGTGGGATCGGCCGCCACGGTCCGGCGTCCTCCGGCGCCGGCCGCCCGCCGCTCCTCTCGGGAGGGAGCCGCGGCGCCCGCAGCACGGGAGGACCAGCATGCCCCAGGCAGCGAGCCCTGCGGAGTCGGCGGAGCGGGCCGGCCCCCGCAAGCGCTCGACCGTCGAGACCCTGGCCGGGAAGCTCAGCCGGGCCACCACGACGATCGTCACCGACTACCGCGGCCTGACCGTCAAGCAGCTCGAGGAGCTGCGCGGCCAGCTCCGAGCCCAGGGCATCGAGTACGTGGTGGTCAAGAACACCCTGGCCCGGCGCGCCGCTGGCGACGCCGGGGTGGCCGAGCTGGGCACCGTCCTCAAGGGCCCGGTGGGCCTGGCCCTGGGCTTCGGTGACCTCTCGCTCCCCGCCCGGCTGCTCGGCGACTACTACCGGCTCAACCGCCGGCTGCCGGTGGTCGCCGGTTTCGTCGAGGGCCGGGTCCTCGACGCTGGCGGGGTCCAGACCCTCGCCGAGCTCCCCTCCCGTGATGTGCTGCTGGGCCAGCTGGCCGGCACCCTGCAGTCACCCCTGACCCAGCTTGCCGCGGCCCTCTCCTCGATCCCCTCCACCCTGGCGGCCACCCTGGACGCGTACCGGGAGAAGCTGGAGCAAGGTGGCGGGCCGTCGAGCCCCGTCGCCGCCTGACAGATTGAATCGAGATTAGGAGACACGAGACCAATGGCCATCAAGAGCATCACCCCCGAGGAGTTCGTGGAGGCGCTGCCCAACTGGACCGTCCTCGACGTCATCAACGCGGTCAAGCTCATGGAGGAGCGGCTCGGGATCAAGGCCGCCGCACCCGTGGCGGTGGCCGCAGCCCCGGCCGCCGCTCCGGTAGAGGCCGCCCCGGTCGAGGAGCAGACCGAGTTCACGGTGGTCCTGACCGCCGTCGGCGACGCCAAGATCAACGTCATCAAGGCGGTCCGCGAGATCACCGGCCTGGGGCTGAAGGAAGCCAAGGACCTGGTCGACGCCGCCCCCAAAGCAGTTCGCGAGGCCATCCCCCGGGAAGAGGCGGACCAGGTGAAGGCGAAGCTCGAGGGCGCCGGCGCCAGCGCCGAGATCAGGTAGCCGCCCCGCCCCGCCTCAGCCCCACCCAGCCGCTGCCCCGGCGGGCGGCCCCGGTTTGGGCAGCGCCCGACCGGGGTACGATGGTTGACCTGGCAACCATGGTCGGCGACCGGGCGGACATCCGTTCGGCGCAGCACAAGCCTGTCTCTTGGGCGCGGGAAAACGCTCCCTCGTGGAGCGCGCATGACCACATGCGCGGGAAGCGCCGGCTTTGGTATGCTGTCAGATTGTGCCCGTCGCCGCCGGTGCCCGCGCGTAGCCGCTTGTCAGGGGAACTCTAGCACATGGTCCTTTCTGCTTCCACACCTTCCAGCCGACGCAACTACGGTCAGATCGCCGACAAGCTGGAGGTGGGGAACCTCATCCAGACCCAATTGGATTCATTCGCCTGGTTCTGCAGGGAGGGCCTTCGGGAGCTCTTCGACGAGATCAACCCGATCACCGACTACACCGGCAAGAACTATGAGCTCCGTTTTCTCGATTACGAGTTCGGGGAGCCCAAGTTCGACGAGGAGGAGTGCCGGCAGCGGGACATGACCTTCAGCGCCCCGCTCCGGATCAACACCCGCCTCCACATCAAGACCGGTGAGGCGGCCGGCGAGATCAAGGAGGCCGAGGTCTTCATGGGCGACTTCGCCATGATGACCCCGCAGGGCACCTTCATCGTCAACGGGACCGAGCGGGTGGTGGTCAGCCAGCTGGTCCGCTCGCCCGGCGTGTACTTCACCGCCGCCGAGGACCGGGTCACCGGCCGGCTGCTCTACGCCGCCAAGCTGATCCCCAACCGGGGTGCGTGGCTGGAGATCGAGACATCGAGCCGCGACGTGCTCACTGTCAAGATCGACCGCAAGCGCAAGGTCCCGGTCACCACGCTGATCAGGGCGCTCGGCTACGCGAGCAACGAGGACATCCGCGCCTTCTTCGCCGACGTCGACACCGACCCTGAGCACCCCTACATCCAGGCCACCCTCGACAAGGACACCACGACCACCGTCGAGGAGGCGCTGATCGAGCTCTACCGCAAGATCCGTCCCGGCGACCCGCCGACCGTGGAGAACGCCCGCAACCTGCTGAGCTCGCTGTTCTTCAACCCCCGCCGGTTCGATCTCAGCAAGGTCGGTCGCTTCAAGCTCGACAAGAACCTGGCCATCCCCGAGGACGAGGCCCGAGAGCGCGCCCTGGACAAGGACCGGCGAGTGCTCGACAACCAGGACTTCGTCTCGATCGTGCGCAAGCTGATCGCCCTCAACAACGGCACCGGCGAGCCCGACGACATCGATCACCTGGGCAACCGGCGGGTGCGCGCCGTCGGCGAGCTGCTCCAGAACCAGTTCCGCATGGGCCTGATCCGGATGGAGCGGATCATCAAGGAGCGGATGACGATCTGCGACGCGGCCACGGTGACCGCGGCGAGCCTGATCAATGCCCGCCCGGTGGTGGCCGCCATCAAGGAGTTCTTCGGCTCGTCCCAGCTCTCCCAGTTCATGGACCAGACCAACCCGCTGGCCGAGCTGACCC
Organism: Binatia bacterium; assembly: GCA_035624785.1. Classification (GTDB taxonomy): domain Bacteria; phylum Chloroflexota; class Dormibacteria; order Aeolococcales; family Aeolococcaceae; genus JAJZNI01. The sequence continues at coordinate 23,354 of DASPQV010000042.1, forward strand.
ACAAGCGGCGGCTCTCCGCCCTGGGCCCGGGAGGACTCTCTCGGGAACGGGCCGGGTTCGACGTCCGCGACGTGCACTACAGCCACTACGGCCGGATCTGCCCGATCGAGACCCCCGAGGGTCCGAACATCGGACTGATGGGTTCGCTGGCCACCTTCGCCAGGGTCAACGACTTCGGGTTCATCGAAGCCCCCTTCCGCCGCGTCTACCGCGAGATGGCGCCGACCGACCCCAGGGAGGCCGCTCTCCTGGTGGGCCGGACCCTGGGCGACGGCGCCGACTCCCTGCCCGCCGGTCACGTCCTCAGTGCCGAGGACGTCCGTCGCCTCGCCGGCGCCACCGACCGGGTGCGGATCGTCCCCTGGGTCTCCGACGAGATCGTCTTCCTCTCCGCCGACGAGGAGGACAAGTACACGGTCGCCCAGGCCAACGCGCCGGTGGACGACAGGACCGGCCACTTCACGGTCACCCACACCGCGTGCCGGAGCCGGCACACCTTCAAGGATCTGCCGGTGACCGAGGTCGACTACATGGACGTCTCGCCCAAGCAGATGGTCTCGGTGGCCACGTCCCTGATCCCCTTCCTCGAGCACGACGACGCCAACCGGGCCCTGATGGGCTCCAACATGCAGAAGCAGGCGGTGCCCCTGCTGGTCAGCGAGGCCCCGGTGGTCGGCACCGGCATGGAGGTGCACGCGGCCCGCAACTCCGGCGAGATGGTGATCTCGCAGGGCACGGGCACCGTGGTGGGGGTGAGCTGGCCCGAGCCGCCCGACGACGACCGCTCGGTGGTCAAGGTGCGCAGCGGCCAGGACGCCGGGGTGGGCATCCTGGTGCGGCCCGATGACGGCGGTCCCGACATCTGGTACGGCATCCACAAGTTCGTGCGCAGCAACCAGGGCACCTGCCTGTCGCAGCGCGTCTCGGTGCACTCAGGGCAGCGGGTCGAGTCCGGCACGGTGCTGGCCGACGGCCCGTCGACCGCAGGCGGCGAGCTGGCCCTGGGCCGGAACGTGCTCTGCGCCTTCATGCCGTGGGAGGGCTACAACTTCGAGGATGCCATCCTGATCAGCGAGTCGGTGGTCCGGGACGACAAGTACACCTCGATCCACATCGAGGAGTTCGAGATCGAGGCCCGCGACACCAAGCTGGGACCTGAGGACATCACCCGTGACCTTCCCAACATCGCCGAGGAGTCGCTGAAGAACCTCAACGACCGCGGCATCATCTACATCGGCGCCGAGGTCCAGCCGGGCGACATCCTGGTCGGCAAGATCACCCCCAAGGGCGAGTCCGAGCTCTCCGCCGAGGAGCGGCTGCTCCGGGCCATCTTCGGCGAAAAGGCCCGGGAGGTTCGGGATTCCTCGCTGCGCGTCCCCCATGGAGAGCGCGGCACCGTGGTCGACGTGCGGGTCTTCAGCCGGGAGTCGGGCCACGAGCTGCCCCCGGGAGTCAACGAGCTGGTGCGGGTCTACGTCGCTCAGAAGCGCAAGATCTCCCAGGGCGACAAGATGGCGGGGCGCCACGGCAACAAGGGTGTGATCGCCCGCATCCTGCCCATCGAGGACATGCCCTTCCTGCCCGACGGAGCTCCGGTGGAGATCGTGCTCAACCCGCTCGGCGTTCCCAGCCGGATGAACCTCGGCCAGGTCCTGGAGACCCACCTGGGGTGGGCAGCGCACGCTCTCGGCATGCGGGTCGCCTCCCCCGTCTTCGACGGTGCGCCGGAGGAGATCATCGAGGATGAGCTGGAGCGCGCCGGGCTGCCGCGCACCGGGAAGGTGACCCTGCGCGACGGCCGGACCGGGGAGACCTTCGACCGCGGCATCACGGTCGGCCAGATCTACATGCTGAAGCTGGCGCACCTGGTCGAGGACAAGATCCACGCCCGGAGCACCGGGCCATACTCCCTGGTCACCCAGCAGCCGCTGGGCGGCAAGGCCCAGTTCGGCGGCCAGCGCTTCGGCGAGATGGAGGTCTGGGCCCTCGAGGCCTATGGGGCCAGCCACATCCTGCAGGAGATCCTCACTGTCAAGTCCGACGACATCGTCGGCCGGGTCAAGGCTTACGAGGCGATCGTGAAGGGTGAGAACACCCTGGAGGCGGGCATCCCGGAGTCCTTCAGGGTCCTGGTGAAGGAGCTGGAGGGACTGGCGCTCGGGGTCGAGATCCAGTCCGAGGACGAGAACCAGATCATCCTCGGCGAGGAAGATATCCCCGACATCCCGATCGACCTGGGGATCCACCTCGAGCGGGACGAGCGCGACGACGTCGACGAGGCCGCCCGTTGAGCCATATGCCGAGCCGCGGAGGTGGTGCTTCGCTGCGGCCCGGACGTCGGAACGGCTTGACCGCCGTTCCGCGTCCTCTGCTCGGCGCGGTTGCAACCCGCGCCTGCGCAGCGCCTTCGCTCAGCACGCACCTTCGCGTCTCCCCTCCAGCGCGCACCAGGTCGCCGGTGCCTGGTTACGCTGGTCTCAGCTCGAATGCTCCGGCCGGCGGCAGCGCCGGCATGACGTGCCCACCAGCATGTGAAGGTCAATGATGCTGAAACTCGAGAACTTCGACGCCCTCCGCCTCTCCATCGCCAGCCCGGAGATGATCCTCTCCTGGTCGCACGGTGAGGTGACCAAGCCGGAGACCATCAACTACCGCACCCTCAAGCCGGAGCGGGACGGGCTCTTCTGCGAGAAGATCTTCGGCCCCACCAAGGACTGGGAGTGCCACTGCGGCAAGTACAAGCGCTACCGGTACAAGGGCATCATCTGCGACAAGTGCGGCGTCGAGGTGACCCGGAGCAAGGTCCGTCGGGAGAGGATGGGGCACATCAAGCTCGCCTCCCCGGTCTCCCATGTCTGGTACTTCAAGGGCATCCCCTCCCGGATGGGACTGCTCCTGGACATGAGCCCGCGCAACCTGGAGAAGGTCCTCTACTTCGCCAACTACATCGTGATCTCGGTCGACGAGAAGGCGCGCCAGGACCTGCTCGCCAAGCTCGACCCGGACAGCGACGAACGGATCATCGCCCTGCGCGAGACCCTCCGGGGCCAGGCGGGGGAGATTGACACCGAGGAGCGCATCCGGGCCCGCCACGCGGAAGCCGACGAGCGCGTCGCCGGGCTCGAGGCCGACCGTGAGCGGCGCATCGAGGCTCTGCAGCAGTCGGCCACCGAGGTCGAAGCGCGCATCGAGCAGCTGCGAGGCCGCAAGTCGCCGGCCAACGTCATGCTCAGCGACGGGGTCGAGGAATCGGTGGTGCTCGAGCGCGGCACCGTGCTCGACGACGAGGCGTCGGTGCGCCTCCAGGAGCGCACCGCCGAGCGCCGCTCGGCGATCGAGGAGGAGGTCGCCGGGCGGATCCAGGCGACGCGCGAAGACGCCGGTGCCGAGATCGCGCAGTGGCAGGCCAACGCCGAGGGGGCTCGCGCCGAGGCCGAGCAAACCGGTGCCGGAGAGCTGGAGCGGCTCCGCCAGGAGATCGAGACCAGCCGCCAGCAGCTCGAGGCGCTCTCCCCGCGCGACCTGCTCACCGACACCCAGCACCGCGAGTACATCGACAAGTTCGCCAAGGCGTTCAAGGCCGGGATCGGAGCCCAGGCGGTGCGGGAGCTGCTCAACCAGATCGACCTGGCCCAGCTCTCCCTCGAGCTCCGCGAGGAGTCCAAGGCGACCAGCGGGCAGCGGCGCCAGAAGGCGATCAAGCGGCTGCGCGTCGTGGAGGCCTTCCGCAAGTCCGGCACCAGTCCTGCCTGGATGGTCCTGGACGTGCTCCCGGTGGTTCCGCCCGAGCTCCGGCCCATGGTCCAGCTGGACGGCGGCCGCTTCGCGACCAGCGACCTCAACGATCTCTACCGCCGGGTCATCAACCGCAACAACCGTCTGAAGAGGCTGCTCGAGCTCGGTGCCCCCGAGATCATCGTCCGCAACGAGAAGCGGATGCTCCAGGAGGCGGTCGACGCGCTCGTCGACAATGGCCGGCGCGGCCGGGCCATCACCGGCACCGGCAACCGCAAGCTCAAGTCCCTGTCCGACATGCTCAAGGGCAAGCAGGGGCGGTTCCGTCAGAACCTGCTGGGCAAGCGCGTCGACTACAGCGGCCGCTCGGTGATCGTGGTCGGACCCGAGCTCCGGCTCCACGAGTGCGGCCTGCCCAAGAAGATGGCCCTCGAGCTCTTCAAGCCGTTCGTGATGCGCGACCTGGTGGCCCAGAACTACACCCAGAACATCAAGAGCGCGAAGCGGATGGTGGAGCGGGTGCGTCCCGAGGTCTGGGACGTGCTCGACCAGGTGATCAAGGAACACCCGGTGCTGCTCAACCGCGCTCCGACCCTTCACCGGCTGGGCATCCAAGCCTTCATGCCGGTGCTCGTCGAGGGCCAGGCCATCCAGATCCATCCCTCGGTCTGCAAGGCCTTCAACGCGGACTTCGACGGTGACCAGATGGCGGTGCACGTGCCCCTGTTCAGCGGCGCCATCGCCGAGGCCCGCAACCTCATGATGTCCTCCAACAACATCCTGAGCGCCTCCGACGGTCGCCCGGTGGTGACGCCAAGCCAGGACATCGTCCTGGGTGCGTACTACCTGACCCAGGAGGGCAACGATCCGCCCCCCAACGCCGAGGCCGCCGGCCGGTTGCCCACCTTCGGCGGTGCCGAGGAGGCGATGCTCGCCTACGAGCACGGCCGGATCCTGCTCCACCACTATGTCCGGGTCCGCCTGCCCCGCCGCTTCATGGTCGCCCGCCGGCCCGGGGACGAGGTCCCCGAGGGTCAGACGCTGGTGGTGACCACGGTGGGACGGCTGATCTTCAACGAGGTCCTGCCGGTGGGCGAGACCGGCACCGAGAGCCACCTGCCCTCGATGGTCTTCCGCAACGAGACCATGGACCAGCGCAAGCTCGGTCTGCTGGTCAAGGAGTGCTACGACCTGCACGGGTCGGAGCGCACCGCGGTCATCGTCAACGCCGTCAAGAAGCTCGGCTTCCACTACGCAACCCGAGCCGGGGTGACCATCGCCGCCATGGACATCAAGACGCCGGAGGGCAAGGCGGCGATCATCGGAGCTGCCGAGAAGGCGGTCGAGGAGATCGACCTCCAGTACCGCCGCGGCCTGATCACCGACGAGGAGCGCTACCTCAAGACAGTCGAGATCTGGACCAAGGCCACCGACGACGTCACCCGGGTGACCATGTCGTCATTCGACAAGTTCCACTCGGTGCTGATGATGTCCCAGTCCGGCGCCCGCGGCTCCACTCAGCAGATCCGCCAGCTGGCCGGGATGCGCGGCCTGATGGCCGACCCCACCGGACGGATCATCGACCTGCCGATCCGGGCCAACTTCTCCGAGGGCCTGACCGTCCTCGAGTACTTCATCTCGACCCACGGAGCCCGCAAGGGATTGGCGGACACCGCCCTCCGCACCGCGGACTCCGGCTACCTCACCCGGCGTCTGGTCGACGTCGCTCAGGATGTGATCGTGCGGCTCGAGGACTGCGAGACGACCGCAGGCATCTGGATCGAGCTGGAGGATGACGAGCTCCGGGAGCGCGTGATCGACCGCTACGCAGGCAGGATCGCCGCCCAGGACGTCGTCCTCGGCGAGGAGACCCTGGTCCGCGTCGGCGAGGAGATCGGCGACGAGGTCGCCCGCCGGATCTTCCACGATCGGGAGGGCCTGCCCCGGATCAAGGTGCGCAGCATCATGACCTGCAAGGCGAGGGAGGGGGTCTGCCGCGCCTGCTACGGCCGCAACCTGGCCACCGGCCGGCTGGTCGAGATCGGCGAGGCGGTCGGCGTCATCGCCGCCCAGTCCATCGGCGAGCCGGGCACCCAGCTGACCATGCGGACCTTCCACACCGGCGGGGTTGCCACCGGTGGCGCCGACATCACCCAGGGCCTGCCCCGCGTCGAGGAGCTCTTCGAGGCTCGCATCCCCAAGGGCAAGGCGCTGATCAGCGAGATCGACGGGGAGGTGGAGGTCATTCGCACCGAGGGCAAGACCCTCAAGGTCAAGGTGTTCTCGAGGGACGTCTTCGACACCTCTTACCCGGTGCCGCCCGGGCATTCGGTGATGGTCAGCGACCTCCAGCCGGTGGCCGAGGGGGCTGAGCTGATCCGCGGCACCGATGAGCACGGCCGCGAGATCTCGATTCGGAACCGGTACACCGGCGTGGCCCGGATCGGCAAGAACGAGGTCATGGTGCGGACCACCGACGAGGAGGCTCGGGAGTACGCCGTGCCCGCCTCCGCGGAGCTCACCGTGAAGGACGGCGACCGGGTGCTCGCCGGCGACCGGATCACCAAGGGTTCGATCAGCCCTCAGGAGCTGCTCCTGGTCCGAGGCCGGGACGACGTCCAGAACTACCTGGTCCACGAGGTCCAGTCGGTCTACCGGAACCAGGGCGTGGACATCAACGACAAGCACATCGAGGTGATCGTCCGGCAGATGATGCGCAAGGTCCGCATCGACAACGCCGGTGACACCGACCTGCTCCCCGGCGAGATCGTCTCCCAGTTCGAGTTCGAGGAGGCCAACGCCAAGGCTCTGGCCGAGGGAGGCGAGCCGGCAATCGCCCAGACGGTGCTCCTGGGCCTGATCAAGGCGGCGCTCAACACCGCCTCGTGGCTGTCGGCGGCCTCCTTCCAGGAGACCACCCGGGTGCTGACCGAGGCCGCCATCTCCGGCAAGGTCGACCGTCTGCGGGGCCTCAAGGAGAACGTCATCATCGGCAAGCTGATCCCGGCCGGCACCGGCCTGGACTACTACCAGAAGCTGCGCGAGGAGGCGGTCCGCCTCTACGAGGAGGACGAGAGCGTCGCCCTTACCTCCAACGGCAAGGTGGCCGAGGAGGTAGCCGAGGCGGCCGTCGCTGCCGTCGACGGCAGCACGCCCCCGGCCTGACCCATGCGGGGGGCGCTGCCCCCCGCATGACCCTCCATGCGGGGCTGCGCCCTCAGCAAAGCACGGCGAGGGCCGCGAACCTCCCTCGGCTGGCCGCGGGGTGGGTTACGCCGTCCCGGGGCGGATCACGGTTCGGCGCAGGCTGGCCTTCCAGTGGACCTGGATCGCCCTCTGCACCTGCAGGTTCGACCACCAGAGCGGGACCTCGGCGAACTGGTCGCGCCGGACGATGAGGCCAGCCCTCACCAGACGCCGCCGGACCGGAATCCCGAAGTCGGGACGGTAGAAGAGCTTGTAGGCCAGGTACAGGATCACACAGCCGAGGAGGGGAGCGAGGCCGAGCGCGCCGTTCATCACCGAGTCACGATAGATCCACAATCGTCACGCGGTTCGCACAATCCGGTGATGACCACGGACATGAAAAGGCCGCTAGCGACCGGAGCCGCCAGCGGCCCTTGGGAAGGGAGGGCTGGGAGGACTGCCATGCGACGCCGCGGCGCCGCACCTCAGGCATCATCCGACGTGAGCCTTGACGGCCCCATCCCCCACCGGTGACGGGACGGCGACGCGACTGAGCGGATTCAGCTAAGGGCGGGGCGGATCTGGGGGGCTCCGGACGGCAGCTTCCGGGCCGCCCCGGTGAGCACGCCGGCCAGGTCGTCGCCGACCAGGTGGGCCGCCAGCTCGCTGACCGCGGCTCCATCGGGCAGTCCTATGACCAGGTCGGCCACCGCCCGCAGGGCGGCCGGGGGGTCCCCCACCGCGATCCCGCAGCCCATGCAGTCGAGCAGCGCGGCGTCATTCTCGGCATCACCGACGGCGACGCAGCCGGCCGCGCTCTCGCCCATCAGATGGAGCGCCGCGCGGGCTCCCGAGGCCTTGCTGACCCCGGCCGGGAGGATCATGAGCTGGTCGCGGTTGAGGATGAGTCCGAGCGGGAGCCCCACCTCGCGGACGGCGCCGAGCACCGCCGCCTGGTTGCCGGCATGGGTGGCGCAGATGGCTCGGCCCGCGACCAGCGGGTGGACGCCACGACGCCGCAGCGCGGCCAGCAGCCGCTCGGAGACGGGGGCGCAGAGCAGACGCTCCTCGCCACCTCGGAGGTCGACGAGGAGAGCCCCGTTCTCCAGGACCAGCACGTCGAAGAGGCCGAGGCAGGCCGGCAGCGGATCGAGCTGCGCACGGGTGCGGCCGGTGACCAGGATGAGGCGACGGCCGCTGGCCGCGACCCGCCTCAGGGCGGCGACCGCGGCTGGCCCGACCACCCCCTCGGTGGCGATGGTCCCATCGAAGTCGCAGGCGAGGACACGGAAGCGCATGTGGCTATTGTCGCAACCGTCCGCCCCGACCCAGCCTGGCGGCCCGCGCAGCAGCTCAGCCCCGGGGGTCTGCGGGGGCAGAGCCCCCGCATGTTCAGTATTCGAAGCCGACCCGGATCTCGGTGCCCTTGCCGATCTGGGAGCGGATCTCCAGGCGGCCCTTCTCCAGCTCCGCCCGCTCCCGCATCGAGATCATGCCGAGGTGCTTGCCGGCGTCGGCACGGGCCTCGGCGGCGGCCACGTCGAAGCCGACGCCATCGTCGCGGACGATCGCCGACACCGCGTGGGGCTGGAAGGCCACGACCACTTCGACATTCTTGGCTCGGGCGTGCTTCTTGGCGTTGTTCATGGCCTCCTGGATGATCCGGAAGAGGGTCGGCTCCAGAGCCCCGGGCAACCGCACCTCCTCGCCCATCACCCGCAGGCTGGTCACCAGCCCGCCCCGGTCGTAGTCGTTGGTGAGCTTGCGAAGCGTGGGAACCAGGCCGAGGTCGTCCAGGGTCATCGGCCTGAGATCGAAGATGAGCCGCCGGGTCTCGTCGAGAACGCCACGCACACCGTCCTTGAAGTCGGCGAGCTCGTTGACGACCAGCTGGGGATCGCGGCTGATCAGGCGCTCCAGGATCTCCGCCTGGAGGACCAGGTTGGCCATCGACTGGGCGGGCCCGTCGTGCATGTCACGGGCAATCCGCATCCGCTCCTCTTCAATGATCTGGAACACCTGGCGGGAGGTGCTCCGGAGGCGGGCGGCGCCGCCACCGGCGGCCGGCGGCCCCGCCGTGGCCGCCAGGTCGTCAAGGCTGCGGTGGACCTGGCGGAGAACCTCCTGCTCGTGCCGCATGTCGGTGAGCCGGCCGGCTGCGTCTCGGGCCCGCTCCTCCAGCGCCGCCAGGTCGGCCCGCGTCGATGAGACGAGGCGGAACTGGGTGTCCACGTCCTCGGCTGCGAATCTCTCGAAGTTCTTGAGGACATGGCTCCAGGCGACCTCGGCTTCCTCGAGCCGGTCGCGCAGCTGGTCGCGGCGCTCGGCGGCATCGGCCTGGCGCGCCTCGAGACGCGCCGCAGCCGAATCCAGGTCCTCGATCCGCTTGGTGATCAGGAACCGGACACCCAGGATGGCCGACGGGTTCACCGGGCGGCTGGTCTCCGCGGCCACCGTCATGCGCGGGCGCGCTCACTGCTCATGCGCGGCCATGATACCGGTGGGTCCGCGGTACGTTTGACGCATCACCGTGACAAAGGCGCGCCCGTACCGTGACCGGCGGACCCAAGCGAGTGGCCCCCTGTCGGGATCTGACGCCAGGCGGCCACTCCCCGGGGTGCCCGCCTGGCGCATGCCGGCGGGGAGCTCATGTGGGGTGACGGCCCGGTGGCAAGCCAGGCCCTCCTGGGAGCCCCCTAAATCAGCTCTGTGACAAGCCGGTTGCGCTGTCACCCGTCGTTAACACCCCCCGCTATAACCGCCTCACGGCCACCGCCGTTCAACTCACCGAGGCCTGGTCGGTGTCGAGACGGCCGGACCGACAGAGGACGAGTTTGATGAGCGAGACGAGGGGCCCGACGCGCATCCTCGTTGCCGAGGACGATCCCGCGCTGCGCCGTCTCATCGACATGCTCCTCTCCAACCAGGGCTTCGAGGTGCGAACCGTCGTCGACGGCGCCGACGCCCTTGCCCTGATCGAGGACTGGGCCCCTGACGCCTGCGTGATCGACGTCATGATGCCCCGCATCTCGGGCCTCACCGTATGCCGCGAGATGCGGGCCACGCCGCGCTACACGGCCACCCCGATCATCCTGCTGACGGCCCGGGTGTTCGACGAGGACATCCAGGAGGTTGTCGACCTGGGCGGAATCGAGTACATGAGCAAGCCTTTCAACCCCCGCCGGCTGATCGCGGTTCTCGACCTCCTGGTGCCGGACTGCTCCCGCGAGGCGCGCCCAACGCCCGTCGGCGCCGGCCGCGGCGGCTGGGCGCTGGACGGGGATGACCCGCCCCGGATCTGAGGCTGGCCACCCGGCGTCGCACCGGAGCCGGGGGGGACAGGGTCCGCAGCACCCGAGCCGCGTCTCCGCAGCCGCCGTGCGGCGGCCGGTGGCCTGATCCCGCCGTCATGGCCGCGGTCGAGGTCAGCCGGAGGGCCCGCCCGCAGACCGGGCAGCGGAGCCCGTGGCGGGAACGCCTGGACGGGCTCGCCTCACCCAGCGGCATGCTCCTCATCGCCGCCCTGGTGGTGGCGGCCTTCGCGGTCACCACGACCGAGCGGGATCCCGACTTCTGGTGGCACCTCCGCACCGGCCAGCTGCTCCTCGCCAACCATCTCCAGCTGCTCGGCACCGACCCCTACACCTACTCGGTGCCCGGGCATGCCTGGACCATGCACGAGTGGCTGTTCGAGGTCTGTATCGCCGAGCTCTACAGCGTGGGAGGCATCGGTGCCATCGTCCTGGTCCTGAGCGCGCTGACCTGGCTCGGCATCCTGGCCATGGTCGGTCGCACCCGGCTGCTCACCCGGAGCCGCGTCGCCATCGGCCTGGGCATCCTGGTCGCGGTCATCGCCGCCGATCCGATCTGGGGACCACGCGACCAGATGATCGACTTCACCTTCGCCTGCGTCGTCCTCCTGCTGGTGGAGCGCTACCTGACCGGGGGAGGCCGGTGGCTCTGGATCCTCCCTCCCCTCTTCCTGCTCTGGAGCAACCTGCATGGCGGCTTCGTGATCGGCCTGGTCTTCATCGCGGCCATAGCCGCCGCAGAGGCGCTCGGGGCTCGTCTCGGGCTGCCCGAACCGGCCCCCCTCCGCCGATCCGGCTGGCTGGCTCTGACCACCCTCGGCTGCGGTCTGATGTCCATGGTCAACCCGAACGGGCCCGGGATCCTGATCTACGCCTGGGCAACAGTGGCCTCGCCGGCCCAGCAGGCCCTGATCCTGGAGTGGCAGTCACCCAACTTCCAGATGGAGGAGGTCCGGGCCTTCGCCGTGATGCTGGTCAGCCTGGCCGGCTTCATCGTGGTCAACCGCCGGCTGCGCGCCCGCGACCTGGTGCTGGTCGCCGGGACCGCGGCTCTGGCCCTGGAGTCGGTGCGCAACATCGCGCTCTTCGTGGCTGCGGCGACGCCGGTGTGGAGCGAGCAGCTGGCGATCCTGACGAGCCGGCTCCGCGAGCAGCGAGACGGCCGGCGTCACCGCGCCCTGGCAGCGGCGACCGGTGAGCCGGCCGATGATCCGGAGGCGACCTCTCGGGCGGCGCCCCCGCCAGCGCCGCCACCCCCGCTCCGGCGAGGCGCCCCTCCCTTCAGCTTCCGGGTGGCGGTGCTCGGGATCGTGACCGTGGCGCTGCTCGGCGGCTACATCGGCCTCCGGCTGGCGCCCTCCCTGGCCGCGGCCCCCGGCGATCTCAGCTATGCGCGCACCTATCCGGTCTGCGCCAGCCAGTGGCTGCGCTCCGGACCTCACGGGCTGCGCATCTTCAACCAGTACGGGGAGGGCGGCTACCTGGCCTGGAGCCTGGCCGGCACGGGTGACCGGATCTTCGTTTTCGGCGACGCCGCCCTGATGGGCGACAGCCTCCTCTACACCTACGCTCAGGTGATCGGCGCCGAGCCCGGCTGGCAGGGGGAGCTCGAGCGATACGGGACCCAGGTGGTCCTCTTCGACACCGGCACCCCGTTCGACCAGGTCCTGCGTTCGAGCCCACGCTGGGTTCGCGTCTACCACGACCCGCTGAGCGACGCCTTTGTGCTCAGAGACCAGGAGGCGGCTCTGCGGCTTCCTCCCCAACCGCGGCCCACCGGCACCTGCTCGCTGCTGGCGGCCCAGGGCTTGGGGACGGCCTCGTCGTGACCCAGGCTCTGCCGATCGCCGCCCCCTCCCGGAGTGAGCAGCTCGGGTCCCCACCGCGCGGCTCGCCAGTCACCGCCGCGGCCTGGCTGGGGACCGCCTTCTGCGTCTCACTGCTCGTCACCGTCCAGTCCCTTCACCACGGTGACGAGTGGTGGCACCTGGCCCTCGGACAGCTGATCCTGAACGGCGGCATCCCGGCGTCCGAACCCTTCAGCTTCGTCGCCACCCAGCATCCCTGGGTGGACCCGCAGTGGCTCCTCGAGGGGCTGCTGGCGCTGCTGGTCAAGGCGGGAGGCGACGGCCTCGCCTCTCTGGTCCTGGGTCTTGCCGGCAGCCTGGCCCTGCTCCTGGCTGCCCTCGCCGTGCCCAAGGCTGCCCGGGTGCCGCCCGGCTGGCGCGCTGCGGCCATGCTGCTGGGGGGCGTGACCGGTGGCGTGGCCATGGGCGTGGGCGGCCAGACGATCACCGCCTTGGGCGTGGCGGCGACCCTGCTCATCCTCCGCAGATGGCGTGACGGGAGCCGCCGGGCAGTCTGGCTGCTGCCCCCGCTCTACCTTCTGTGGGCGAACCTGGACCCCGCGTTCGTCGCCGGACTGCTGATCCTCGCCTGCACCCTGCTGATCCACCGGGCGACCGGGGGCCGCAGGGGAGCGCCGGCATGGTCACCGGCCACCTCGCTCGCGGTGATCGGGGTGGGCGCCGCCGCCGCGACCGTGCTCGGCAGCCTGGGGCTCGGGGTCGCCGCGCTCGTCCTGCTGTGGGCAGCGTTCCGCCCCGTGCCTGTGGAGCCGGGCAGCCGCCGCCGGTCACTGCTGCTGGCGTCAGCCCTCGCCGCCCTGGTCACCCTGGCGAATCCGGCCGGACCGGGCCTCTACGGCTATGTCGCCGAGACCCTCGGCAACCCGATGCTCTCCCAGCTGCTCGCCGGCTGGCAGTCGCCCAACTTCCACGACATGGTGACCCGGCTCATCGAGATCGTCGCCGGGCTGCTTCCCCTCTGCTGGCTGCTGGCCCGGCGGGTCCGGGTCCCCGACGCGCTGCTCGCCACCGCCCTCTTCCTGGTCACGCTCCAGGCGGTCGGCGCCGTCAGCCTCTTTGCCCTGGCCGCCATCCCTCAGCTGGCTGAGTACGGCTGGGCTGCCTGGCACCAGCGGGCTCCGGGGGGCCTGCAGCGACGCCTCGGGGTCAGGGTGGCACCGCCGGTCGCCGTCGCGGTCGCGGTCGCGCTGAGCGGGGTTTCGCTCGCCGTGGTCGTGCCCCGGACCAGCTCGGCAGCGGCGGTCCGGTTCGAGAGCGCCAACGAGCCGCGGGCCGCCGCCGCCTACGTGGCCCTCCACTTCCCCGGTCAGCGACTGCTCAGCTCGGACAGTGACGCCAGCTACCTCGCCTACCGCTTCCCCAGCCAGCGCGTCGTCTTCGTCTACGACGAGATCGGGATCTTCGGCACCGGCCCGCTCACCGACTATCACAACCTCGCCAACCTCTCCGGAGACTGGAAGGGCCTCCTGGTCACCTATCACCTGAACCACGCGGTGCTCAGCGCCACCAGCGTCGACGCGGCGGCGCTCCTTGAGCTGGGCTGGACCGTCGACTGCTACGACGCGGCCAGCGACCGGGTGGTGATGTCGGCCGGCGGAGGACCGCCGACAGCCTCGCCCCCGGCCCCCAGAGAAGCCGCATCCTGCAGCTCCTGAGGTGACAAAAGCTGATAACGGCTCAGTTGTACTCCGGGCCGCTGCCGGGAGCCTCCGCCCGCCCCTGACGGGTCCGGGCCGCCCTGGCCGTCAACCAGATCCGCCAGTGAGGATGCCGCCTCCGAGATGATCCAGGACAGGGAGGCGGCCGCCGTGGAGCAACCGACCGAATCGCTGGTCCGGCTCTTCGACGCGGTCGTCGAGCTGCGCGGCGATCCCCGCCGGCTGGAGAGGGCCGCCGAGGCCGTGGTGGCCGAGGCGAGAAGGCGCCTGCCCGGGTGCGAGACCGAGATCTCCATGGTTCCGCCGCCGGATCCCCATGAGCCCGACAGCGAGTTCCAGATGATCGCCGGCGCCGGTCCATGGGCCGAGGCCCTGGTGGGCGGACGCTGGCCGCTCAGGGGCACCGTCCACGGCCTGGCCCTGGCCGGCACGGATCCCATCGAGGTGGTGGACCCCGCCGAGCCGTCCCGCTTCCCGGAGATCCTGCGCCGTGGCGGCGTCCGCAGCGGGCGCCTGGTCCCGCTGGTCGCGGGAGAACCGCTGCCCGGCGGGCGGATGGCGCTCCGGGTGCTCGCCTTCTGGTCGCCGCGTGCCGAGCCCTTCAGCGAGGCCGAGAGGGTGGTGACCGACGACCTGGGACGGATCGCCACCTTGGTGCTGGCCCAGGTGGAGGCCTGGCACGCGGCGGAGCGCAGCGAGGGCCGCCTGCGCCTGCGAAAGGCGATCGCCGAGGACGTCCAGACCAGCCTCGACATCCCCGAGGTCGTCGAGCGCGCTGTGGGCCACCAGCTGGAGATCGCGGCCGCCGACCGGGTGACCCTGAGCACGGTGGAAGGGGACGAGCTGCGGATCCTCTTCACCAAGGACCGCGGTGAGGTCGAGCCGAGCTGGCAGGGCATCCGCATCCCGCTGGAACGGGCCATGCGCAACCCGGCGGTCGCCGGGGCCTTCGCGGAGCGCAGGTCCTACCGGGGCGGCCCCTTCAGAGCACCCGTGGACAGCCAGTTGGAGCCGGAGTTGAGCCGGGCCAGGCACACCGCGATGATCCCCCTGGTCATTCGCAGCGAGGTCACCGGCCTCATCGTCCTGACCCGCCGAACCGGTGACCACTTCTCCGACGACGAGATCGCGGAGCTGGAGATCTCCGCCAGCGTCGCCGCCCTGGCGTTTCGCAACGCCCGTCTCTACCAGCAGGCGCAGGCGGCGGCGGCGGCCCGCAGCGCCTTTCTGAACCTCGCTGCCCACGAGCTCCGCACGCCGTTCGCGGTCATCTCCGGCTACCTGAGCCTGCTGACCGAGGGCACCTTCGGCCCGGCTCCGGCCGACTGGACCCGCCCCCTGACCGTGGTCCGCCAGAAGACGGCGGAGCTGGGCCGGCTGATCGACCAGATCCTGGCCGCCTCGCGGGCGGAGAGCGGTCAGACCGCGCTCAAGCTGGAGGCGGCGAGCTTGGCTGCGCTCGTCAGGGCCGCGGTGGAGCGGGTGCAGCCGCGGGTCGAGCTCCATGGCGGCAGCGTCTCGCTGGTCGTGGAGGAGGACCCGGTGGTCCGGGTCGACACCGCCGCCATGGCGATCGTCCTGCGGCTCCCGGTCGATGCCGAGCCGCCTCCTACCGGACGGGCGGTGGGACCTCCGGCGAGCCGCTGATCGCCGGGCGGCTCCTCACCGATCCGGGTCGGCGAGCAGGGAGGCCGCCAGCCGGAAGGCCTCGGCACTGAGGGAGGCGGCGCCGGCTCGACGGGCCTCGTCGCCGACCGCTCTGAGCACGCCAGCGGAGACCCGGCGGTCCTCGGGAGCAGACGATGAAGCGGCCGCCTCTCTGGCATAGGCGAGCGCCACAACCAGCCGGCCGCCCTCGAGAGCCACCCGGGCCAGCGCGCGCAGCGCCGCGGCCCGGAGGGAATCGTCCGCCAGCTCCTCGGCGCTGCGCCGGCAATCCTCGAGGCATCGGGTGGCGGCATGAAGCTGGCCGCGGCGCCAATGAGCGATCCCCAGGTCGTGGAGGACCTCGGCGGCTCCTCGCGCGTCGCGATCGGCCTGGCGGAGGGGTAGGGCCTGGCGGAGCCGGGCGCCCACGTCTTCCCAGCGCCGGTCCTCGGCTGCCTGGGCCGCCAGGGCGACCAGGCCGTCGGCGACCACCCGGAGGTGCGGTCCCTCGCCGACCTCAAGGGCCTCGTCGAACAGCCCCAGCGCCACGATCTCTTCCCCCCGGGCTGCGGCCAGGCGACCGAGGTTGGCAGCGGCCGCGGCCCGGGAGGGAGCATCACCTTCCGCCCTGCCCCGCTCCCAGAGCGCGGTCGCGGCGCGGGCGTCGCCGCGCTCGGCGGCCGCCGCCCCGAGCTCGACCAGCACACCCCCGAGCCCCGCCGCGCCAGGTCCTGCGGAGAGCCGCCGGGCGGCGCTCAGAAGGGCCGCGGCCGGACCGGAGTCCGAACCGTCCGCGAGGGCCCGACCAAGGGCGGCCAGCGCGACGGCGCAGCTCCCCGGGTCGGCGGCTGCCCAGCTCTCGATGGCAGCGCGGACGCTCGCCGCGGCCGCCTCCGGTGCGGCGCGAAGCTCCTGGCACAGACCCTGGCCCAGGAGGGCCACGGCGCGCCAGGTCGGTGAGGGCTCGGCGGCGATCACCATCTCGAAGCCGCGCTCGGCCCGCCCCGGGTCGTCCCCGGCCATCAGCTGGATCGCCGCCAGGATCGGGGCGGGGGCGGACCCCGGCTCGGGGTCGAGGCCTGTCACAGGGGTGCCACCAGGTGATGCGGCATCGTTACCGGAAGCGCGGGTGTCCCGGTGGAGGGCGCGCCTAGGCTCATCGACGTGAGCCGGGCAATTGGTGCGCCACCATGAGCGTGACCCCAGGCGTCGCCGTCGACGCCCACCCCGCGGGTGCGGCGCCAGCCTCCACGTCGCCCAACGGCGCCCACACCATCCCGGACCTGCCCACGGTCCTGGACCGTGACCGGCGAGCCGGCGTCGAGCGGGTCATCGAGCTGGCCCGCTGGATCGTGCTGGTATTCGCGGCTGTCACCGTCAACTTCCCGGGCAACATCTACAGGAACAGCGACGGAGTGGACCTGTTGCTCGGCATCTGGGCAATCTTCACCCTGGCCACCACGGTCGCGCTCCTAATCAACCGGATCCCCACCCGACGGGTACAGTACGCCATGCTGGCGCTGGACATCGCGGTCGCCAGCGGCCTGGTCGACCTCACCGGCGGCTTCCAGTCCGAGCTGGGAATCGTCTTCTATCTGGTCATCATCGCGAGCAGCCTCCGGTTCGGTCTGGCCGGGAGCCTGATCTGCGCGTCCAGCATCACCCTGCTCTATCTCGGCATTGGCCTTCTCGACCACGGCCAGCTGAACGGACCCACCATCAACCTCTTCGCCCAGCGGCTGTTCCTCTTCATGGTGATCGCCCTCATCAGCGGGCTGCTCTCGCGAGAGATGATCCAGAGCCGGGCCCGCCAGCTCACCCACACATATGAGCTCGAAGCCGTCGCGTTCAACGAGCTTCGCGAGGTGGACCGGATCAAGAGCGACTTCATGATGCTCGCGTCACACGAGCTGCGTACGCCGCTCACCAAGATCAAGGCGTGGGTCAGCCTCATGCAGGACGCCGGGGACCGCCTGCCCCAGAGCGCCCGGGACGAGGGCATCCGCGAGTTGAGGGTCGAGTCCGAGCACCTAGCCAGGCTCACCGACAACCTGCTCGCCATCGCCCAGCTGGAGTCCGGCGAGATCCGGCTCAAGACCACGGCGTGCGACCTGGCGAACGTGATCGGAGAGACGATCTCCCGCTTCATCGAGTCAGCGGACCGGAGCCGGTTCCTGGTCACCATCACCCCCGACGCTGCCCGAGTGATGGCGGACGCCGAGCGCCTGGCGCTGACCCTGGCTTGCCTCGTCGACAACGCTCTCAAATTCTCACCGGAGTCGGAGCCGGTCACCATCACCAGCCACCGTGACGGCGCTTACGCCCTGATCGGGGTCCACGACAACGGCCGGAGGATCCCAGACTCCGAGGCGGACCGGGTCTTCGCCTCCTTCTACCAGGTGGAGTCCCCGCTGCTCCGCCAGCGCGGCGGCTTCGGCGTCGGCCTCTACCTGGCCCGCCAGCTCGTCGAACGGATGGGCGGCCGCATCTGGATCGACAACAGCCGGGTGCGGGGCAACACTTTCGTGATAGCCCTACCGGGACACATCTGACATGCGGGGGGCGTGGCCCCCCGCAAACCCCCCGGGCTTCACCGCATCGGGGCCGTGGCCCCCCGCAAACCCCCCGGGCTTCACCGCATCGGCGCCGCCTCAGATTCGCGGGCGTCGCCCCCGCAAGCCGCCCGTCGCCCCCGCTGCTCACATGCGGGGCCCGTGCTCCGAATCCCCCATCGAGGATGGCGCGCCAGGGTGACCGAGCCGGCCTGCTGACCCCCCGGGGGGCGGCCTCGGCGAGCCCATATCGGCTCGGTAAAGGTTCGCAACACTCGGGTAACCGAGTCGGAGAGTTCGCCATCCCCGTGGTAGGTTCGTCGCCAGGACCGAGGCGCCCAAGCGTGGACGCCACTCCAGGGGAACAACCGGCAATGAGCCCCTTCACGGATTACAGCATCCTCAACCCGGCGGCTTCAGCGGCCAGCCGCGCCGGCGTGACCGAGGCGACAGTGCTGGTGATCGATGACGATCCATCGATGCATGACATCCTCACCGTCCTCGGCCAGCAGCACGGCTTCAGCATCCAGTTCGCCGAAGACGGCCTGGACGGCGTCCGGCTCGCGGAGTCCACCGACATCGACCTGATCCTGCTCGACCTCAGCCTGCCTGGGCTGACCGGCTTCGACGTCTGCCGGCGGCTCCGTTCGGCCGGAGTCGACGTGCCGATCATCATGGTGTCAGCGAGCTCCGACCCGGTCGATGTGGTGGTGGGGCTGGAGATCGGCGCCGACGACTACATCATCAAGCCCTTCGAGGTTCGGGAGCTCGCGGCCCGCATCAACGCGAAGCTGCGGCGCCAGCGCACCTCGCAATCGCAGGTGCGCCCTGGTCGGCTCAAGTTCCCGGGCCTGATCGTGGACGTCGGCCGCCACGAGGTGCTCCGTGACGGCAGGCCGGTGACCCTCACCCCCACCGAGTTCGACCTGCTCGCCCTGCTGTCGGCGTCGCCGGGGCGGGTGATCTCCCGCTCCGAGATGATCCAGAAGGTGTGGGGCCAGGGCGCCGACCTCGATCTCCGCTCCGTGGACGCGCACGTTTACCGGCTTCGCCGCAAGATCGAGCCGGAGGGACCGCGGCCCACCTACATCCACGCGGTCCCGGGGATCGGCTACCGGTTCGAAAGACGCGGCCTCAACGAGAGGCTGGCCAAGGCCCAGGAGATCAGTCCCGAGCCCAACGGGACGCAGCTGGTCGGCTAGGGCAGCGCGTCGGAGGCGGCCACACCGGGCTCGGGCGCACCGGAGCCGGGTGCCGGGAAGGGATCGGCGCCAGGATCAGGTCAGACCGGCGCAGGCTGCTGACGCCGGGCGGCCCGGCGGCGCCGTCCATCCGGCTGGCGGAGCACCCACTGGCCCCGCTCGTTCATCTCGGCCAGCCGCGCGTCCACCAGCTGCCCGCTCAGCAGCGACAGGGTGCGGCCCTGGGGCAGCGAGAAGTCGAGGCAGGGCACGACGTCACCACCCCAGACCCGGCGCTCGGTCTGGCCGGAATAGACGGCCACGCTCCGGGTCACCCGACGCTGATGCGGCCCCCCAACCGAGTACGAGATCCGGTACATCGACCCGGGCCGGAGCCCGAAGTGCTCCACCGGATTCGGCTGGATCTCCCGAGTGCTGTCACGCACCAGCCGCTGGCGGTGGGGCAGGTCGGAGCTACTGAATAGAGAGGCTTGAACGGACATCTTGGTGCGATTATCCAGGCTCCCCGAGTACACGCCCACGACGCCGGGTTACGCGTGGGTCACGGCCCCGTCGCCATTCACCGCTCGGGAGCGATGCCGAGAGGGGGGACGCCACGGCCACACCGCTGTCGCAGGCAAGATACGACGGGGCGACTCAGAGTCCCCTGGGGGCTGAGTTCGGCCAAGGTAAGTGTGATGACATCGACGCTTTCCTGGGCGCGTTCCCAGAGGTGAGCATGAGCATCGGTCTCGCCTGCGTCTCCGGGAAGGGCGGGGTCGGCAAGACCACGACCGCCATCAACCTGGCCGCAGCCCTGGCCGAGCTCGACCGGAAGGTGCTGACCGTGGATTGTGACCCTCAGTCCAACCTGACCAGCGGGCTCGGCCTCAATCCCTACGAGCTCGAGACGAGCCTGGGGGACGTGCTGACCGGCCGCGCCAGCGCCCAGCAGGCCATCGTTGCGACCGAGTGGAGCAACCTCCACCTCCTTCCAGCCACGCCAGACCTCACCGCCATCGAGGCTGAGCTGCCATCCGGGCTGGGCAGAGAGACCCTGCTGCGCGAGGCGATGACCCGGGATGGCGTTCGCTCGGCATTCGACTTCATCGTCTACGACACGCCGCCGAGCTTCGGCCTGCACACCGTCAACGCCCTCGCTGCCACCGACTACGTGCTGGTCCCGCTCCAGATGTCCGGCTTCGCGGTGCGGGGGCTGAAGGAGGTGCTGCGCACCGTGGTCCTGGCCCGAAGCCGGCTCAACCCGGAGCTGCGGGTCCTCGGCATCGTCCCGACCTTCGTCAACCTCCACACCAACTTCAGCCGCCAGCTCCTGAGCGGCCTCGCCGATCTCGCCGGGCTGCGGGTCTTCGAGACCGTGATCCCGCCCACGGTCAAGATCCAAGAGACATCCCTGGCGGGCATCCCGGTCACCGCCTACGCCCCAGGCTCCAAGGCCGCCGCCGCCTACAGGCAGCTGGCCGAAGAGGTGCTGCGGAGTGTCTGACGCCGTCCACGACCCCGACCCGAACGACGCGGCAGCCCGCGCCTTGCTGCGGACGACCCCGCTGGCGCGGTGGCTCGCCCCAACCTCCGAATCCCGCCTGGAGCGCATTGCCTGCCGGGACATCGAGCCCAGACCATGGCCCGCGCCCGCGGGGCTCGACGACGAGCTGGTGGCCCTGGTCCTGAGCGTCCGCCAGCGCGGCGTCGTCGAACCCGTGCTCCTCCGCCCCCTCGAGGGGAGCCGCTTCCAGGTGGTGCTCGGCGCCCGCCGCATGGAGGCGGCGCGTCGCTGCGGTCTGACCGAGGTCCCGGCTATCGTCCGTGACCTGGACGAGGCTGAGGCCACCCTTCTGGCGGCATGGAGCGTGATGCCCAGGATGCGTGCTGGTGAGATCCTCGAGGTCGCGTCGCGGCTCACCGCCGCCGGGGTGAGCGACGCCGAGATCGCCGTGCTTCTCGGCGCGGACCCGCGGGCACACCCGGCATCTCCGGATCCCGGTTGCTCTCTGATCGGTGGCGGGGCACCGCTGCGCTTCGCCGGTGCGGCGACCCCGGTCCAGCTGCTCCTGTCGGCCCTGGGCGAGCGCGGAGGGACGACGCTCGCCTGCCTCGGCGGCGTCGAGCCCGAGCTGCTGGGCTGACGCAAGGCTATCGGGGGAGGCTAGACGCATGACCGCCCGGCAGCCGGCCGGCGGAGGTCCGGAGGAGGACGAGCTGCTCAAGCAGTGGGCCTTCCTGGACCGGTTGGTGGAGCGCCAGGCCGCCCAGCTTCGCGCCGGGATCCAGGACGCCGAGGAGGCCGACGAGGGCCTCACCGAGCTCCAGGGATTGCACCGCGAGCTCGAGGCTGCCCGCGGTGAGCTCAGCCAGGCCCAGGCGGCCCATCGTGCCGCGGTCGCCGAGGCTCGCCGGGCGCGGGCGCAGCTGAGCGCGCTGGCCGCCGCCCACCAGCAGGTCCTCGACGATCGGGATGCGCTGCGCCAGCGGCTGGACGGCCTCGACGGGGAGATGGCCCGATGGCGGACGCGAGGCGATGGGCTGGAGGCCGAGCTGCAGCGGCTGGAGCTGAGAAGCCGCGGCCAGCTCCAGGAGGTGATGGCCCGGCTCAGCGAGGCGGAGGCGCAGCGGCAGAGCTCGGAACGTGGCCGCCTCGAGGTCCTGGAGAGTCTCCGGGCCGCCCATCTCGAGGTGGAGCAGCTCAGGGCCCGGATCGCCGCCTCGCGCCGCGGCCTCTGGCACTTCCGGCGCCGCCCCGGCGGCTGAGGCGCAGGGGCGCGCCGAGGTCAGGCGGGAACCGGCGCCGCCGGCCGGCGGCCCTGGGCGAGGGCGATGAACGAGCGCAGCGCCTCGGCGGGGACCGGACGGACGGCCAGCTCCTGGAGCAGCGACTGAGCCTCCTCGAGCAGCACCGGGTCGGGCATGTCACCCTTGCCCGAGGTGGCCATCACCCAGCCGGAGGAGAACCAGAGCACGGTCTCGAAGGCCAGACCGTTGGCGGTGAGCCCGTAGAGCAGCGACTCGGTGAGACGCGAGAGCGGGCGCTTCGCGTTACAGACAACTATGCCACGAATTCGATCGAGGACACCCAGCTCCTGAGCCAGACCGACACTGAGCGCAGCGGCGCGCAGGGAGAGCAGATCGAGAGCTGTGGGAACCACGATCCGATGGGCGACCTTCATGGGCCCGAGCAGAGAGGGTTCGTGGGGATGGGTGTCGAGCAGCACCACGTCGCAATCCTCGAGCACCGGCTCCAGGACGCTGCGGAGCTGCTGCTCGTGAAGCGGTTCGTGGTTGAGGCTTCGATGTCCAGGGACGGTCCGGATGCCGAGGGGATGGTCGACCAGCGCCTGAGCCAGGGTGACGCGACCGCGCAGCACGTCGGCGATGGTGATGGCCCGCTTGGCCTTCTCCAGGGCATTGCTGAGCCCGCCGGTGGGGTCGAGGTCGATGGTCACCACCCGGAGCCCGCTGCTGGCCGCGGCGGCCGCCAGGGCGTAGGTGGTGGTCGTCTTGCCAACGCCACCCTTCAGTGACGCGATCGTGATTATTTCCGCAGGCACGTCCGTAGAATATCCCGGGATGGCAACAACCGCGCCATTTGTCAAGCTCCTGCGACAACTCTCCGGGGCCCGGGACGATTACCGGACTGGCGCCCTGGACATCTCGTGGGAGGGCGGCAAGGCCACCATCTTCCTGGTGTTCGGCCAGCCCAATCACGCGGTGCTCGACCTCTCGGATGGCCATCACCTGGAAGGCCAGGCCGCACTAGGCGCACTGGTCAATCAGCTACCCGCACGCTTCCAGGTCTCGCCATGGCGCAAGGAGGTCGGGCGCTCCGAGACCCTGAAGTGCAGCCTCGAAGAGCTGATGGAGCCGTTTGCCCAGCTGGCCGGCACGGTCTCTGCGGAGGCCGGGGTGAGACGCGGCCAGGAGGGCGGTGAGCCCGCTTCGGCCGGCGCCCGGATCGAGTTCGGCCTTGGTGACTTCCCGCTGCTGCCGCTCGGGACCACGCTCTGGGCGGACGCGTCGGCCAGCGTGGTCCATCTCGACGTGCTCATCCCCAATCTTCCCGATGCCCTGGTCGTGCTCACCGGCTCCCAGCTGAGAGCCGCCGGGGTGATCGTCCACCACCGGATCATCGACGCGGTCTGGATCGACGATGAGGACAAGCTCATCGGTGACGCGGCCGCGATGGCTCTGCTGGGGGCAACCCAGGGCACCGTCTCCGGCTACCAGCTCGGCGACCCCGACGTCGCCGAGGCGCTGACCATGCTCTGGCGCCTTCCCATCGCCTACCGAGCCCTCCCAGCCGCCTGGGTGGACGGCAGGGCGCTCCTTGCCGACCTGGAGCGGCGGCGCCGGGATTGCGCCATGGTGGTGGCCGGCAGCGAGCTGGGCGTGGCCCTGATCTCCGCCGGCCGGCTGATGGCCGTCTACACGGAGAGGGACCGCCAGCCGGTCGCTTCGACGGAACGCCTCCTCGCCCTGCTGCGGGCGCCGGGAGCCCGGCTCACCCTGCGCCAGGGCGTGGAGGAGGGACCGGACGAGCAGCTCCCCGAGGAGAGCTTCCACGCCTACGTCCAGGGGGCCGAGGAGGTCCCGACCGAGGCCGGTCAACCCGGCTCTCCCGGGGCGCCGCACGAGCCGTCCGAACCCGCATCCAGCGGCTCCCGAGCTGAGACAGCGGCGGTGGAGCCGGGGGAAGCGGAGGCGGTCGAGGCAGCGCCCGAAGCCGGCAGGCCCGGGCCGGAGGCGGAATCGACGCTTCTCAAGTCGGTGCCGTCGCTGGCCGGCGCGGCGCCGGACACCTCCCCATGGCTCGCCGCCCTCCGGGAGCAAGTGCTCGGCGCCTCCCCGGGTGAGGCCCCTCCCCCACCACCGGCGCCGCCACCGGTCGCAGCCGGCGCCGAGGCATGGCTGGAGCCGCCCGCGACGGAGGCTGTCGACTTCACCGGCGTCAAGCGGGACCTGGTCCAGATCGGAACCCTCTGGCTGGGCAGTGAGGACGCCACCGAGGCCATCGAGATGATCGAGCGGGCCCGACCCACCGTCGAGGACATCATGAGCACCATCGACGCGATCCGGAACCTGACCCCACCGGGGCACGAGCCGTCGGTGGTCCAGGCGATGGCCCGAGAGATGCGCTTCCACGCTGCGGAGCACCTGAGCGGGCTCTGACCGTGAGCCAGGTGATCGATGCCCTCACCGGGCACGCCGCCATCGTCCTGGCCGTGGTCGCCATCGCCGAGGGCGTGCTGGCGGCGTGGCTGCTGCGGCGCAACGAGGAGCTGAGGATCCGGCTCCGCCGCGCCGGCGAGGCTGCTGACGAGGCGGCCCGGGCGGCCGCTCTCGCTGCTCCCGGAGGCATCGATCCCGAGATCGTCATCAACCTGCTCCGGGCCGGCCAGGCGGTCACCCTGGAGACGGTCCGCGAGCTGATGACCCAGCACGACGGGCTCGAAGCCGTCCCCCGCTGAGCGCCCGGGTACTCCCGCTGCCCACCCTGACCCCGGTCTTCTAGCCCTCGATCTCCTGATAGGCAGCGTCAGCCAGCCGCCACGCCAGCTCGGCCGCCTCCTCCCGCAGCTTGAGGAGGGCATCCTCGGTGACCCGCAGGATCTGCACGCTCTGACGGATCGACCAGCCGGTGCGCTGGGCGCCTTGGGTGGGCATGGCCGTCCCCCGCCAGCCGAACGCTGCCGAGGCCCGGCCCGCCGACCGCTCCCCATCCCAGAGCACGGAGCTGGGCATGGCGGCCACCTGGAACTCGACGACCCCGGCGGCGGCGGTGTCGCCCAAACCCGCCGGCGGCCCTCCTCGGCGCGCCTCCATGGCGCCGGTCCCGGGCCACGATGCCGGCCGCCCGGGGGTAGGTGCCGAGACCAGCGATCGCGCCGACACCAGCGGGGCGGCTCGGGAGGCCGCCGGGCGCCCGCTGGCCAGCGCGGTGAGGGCGGCGGCCAGCTGCTCCCCGCTGTCGAAGGCGCTGCCGTCTCCGAACCAGTCTTCGCCGAGCAGGTCGTCGTCGACCGAGACCGCCGGCTCGATGGGCACGGTCATGGCCTCCCCCTCCATCCAGAGGCAGCGCGGGGAGGGCTCATGCCGGCTCCGATCGGTCCTCACTTCCGGCGAACGGTCGCCGCCCCATGGTAAGGGCAGTCCGCCCAGCCTCCGGGAAAAGATCGTGTCGCGAAAGTGTTGCCTCCGCGAAGACGGCCACGGCGGGGACCAGAATCGCCATGGCGACGCGGCCCGCGGGCGGCCGCGCACCCACCAGGAGTTCACCGTGAGCGTCGCCGCTTCCCGACTCGACAACCGCTACATGGAGGCCTTGGGCCCCCTCCGGCCGCTCGTCGAGGACGACAGCCTGACCGAGATCATGGTCAACGGTCCGGAGATGGTCTACGTCGAGCGGAAGGGCAAGATCCTGCTCACCGACATCCGGTTCGACGACGAAGCCCATCTGCTCCGCGTGATCGACACCATCGTCTCCTCGGTGGGACGTCGCGTGGACGCCCGCACCCCGCTCTGCGACGCACGGCTGCTCGACGGATCCCGAGTCAACGTGGCCATCCCGCCGGTCGCCCTGGACGGGCCGCTGCTCACCATCCGCAAGTTCTCCAAGGATCCCTACCAGGTCTCCGACCTGATCGGCTTCGGCACCCTGACCCAGGAGGGAGCCTCCTTCATCCAGGCGTGCGTCCTGGCCCGGGCCAACATCGTGATCTCGGGCGGGACCGGCGCCGGCAAGACCACCCTGCTCAACGTCTGCTCGGGATTCATCCCCATCGACGAGCGGATCATCACCATCGAGGACGCCGCCGAGCTGCAGCTGCACCAGGAGCACGTCTGCCGTCTGGAGTCGCGGCCCTCCGATGTCAACGGTGAGGGCCAGATACGGATCCGCGACCTGGTCATCAACTCGCTGCGGATGCGGCCCGACCGGATCGTCGTCGGCGAGTGCCGCGGCGGCGAGGCCCTGGACATGCTCCAGGCGATGAACACCGGCCACGACGGCTCGATGACGACCATCCACGCCAACAGCCCCCGCGACGCCCTGGCCCGCCTCGAGACCCTGGTGCTGATGGCCGGCATGGATCTCCCCCTCAAGGCGATCCGGCAGCAGGTGGCTGCCGCGATCAACCTGGTGATCCAATTGGCTCGCCTCAAGGACGGGTCCCGCAAGATCGTCTCCGTCACCGAGGTGGTGGGGATGGAGGGCGAGACGATCACCATGCAGGAGATCTTCCGGTTCGAGCCCAGGGGCGCCGACCCGGCCACGGGCAAGATCGTCGGGGAGTTCGCCCTGACCGGGATCAGGCCCCAGATCATCGACCGCCTCTTCGACATGGGGATCCCGCTGCCGCCGCGCCTGATGCAGCTGTTCCCCGACCGGCGGCAGCTGCAGCACGCGGCCATGGTCAGCGCCGCCCGCTCCCAGCCCCAGCCGGGCAACGGGATGCCGGGCATGGGAGCCGGGCCGGGCTACGGTCCGCCCCCCGGCCTGGGGATGATGCCCGGGATGCCGCCGGCGCCGCCCGGTCCCGGACGTCGCGGCTGACCTCCAGGCTCGGCCGGTCGGCGGCGGCGTTCGCCGGCGGCTCGCCGCCGCCGGAGCGGGCGCGGCCGCTCCGAGCCGGCCTCAGACCCCGAGGATCTCGAGGATGCGGCGCTCGTCGATGGGCGGGCTGGACGGCCGGGCGAGCAGGAAGCCCTGGCCGTGGGTCACCCCGATGTTGCGAAGAGCGCGCAGCTCAGCCTCGGTCTCGATGCCCTCGGCGACGATGGTGGTCTGGGTCTCCCGGGCGAAGGCCACCAGAGCGTAGGAGAGGGCCCGCCGCGGCCGGTCACCGTCGATCCCGCGGGTGAGCGAGATGTCGAGCTTGATGATGTCGGGGGAGAGCAGGAGGATGTGCCGAAGACTCGCGAACCCGGCCCCGGCGTCGTCGACCGCCACCCGCACTCCAGCGTCGCGAAGCGGACGCAGGACCCGGGCCAGCGCCTCGTAGTCGGCCACCGGGGCGTGCTCGGTCATCTCCATGACGATCCGGTCCTCGGGCACCGCGCCCAGCATGTCGCCGAGGTCGCGATGCAGCAGGGTGGTCGGTGACACGTTGAGGGAGAGGTAGGCGCTGGTGGGCAGCTCCGGCAGACCGGCCAGAGCCGCGCTGATCGCGAAGGTCTCGAGGTCCTCGCGCAGGCCGACGTCCTCCGCCTCCTGGAACCACTGCAGAGGCATGCCGGTATCGAAGCGGGCCAGCGCCTCGACCCCGCTGACCAGGCCTCGGGCCAGGTCGACGATGGGCTGGTAGACGGGCCGGACCCCGCCGTGCTCGATGACCGTGCGGATCCGGGTCAGGATCCTCTCCCTGGCGGCCTCGGCGGCCTCCTTGCCGGCCAGCTCGCCGCTCAGCTCTCGGACCACCGTGCTGGCCACGTCGGCGGAGAAGGCGGACTCGCCGCGAAGCACCCGCTGGATGGTCTTGGTGACCTCGTCGGGCATGGAACCCTTGACCAGGTAGGCGCTGGCACCGGCGCGGAGCATCTCCAGGATGCTGGCCCGGTCGCCGTAGGCGGAGAGGGCGACGATGCGGGTCTCCGGGCTGCCAGCCAGGATGCCCCGGGCAGCCTCGGGGCCGCCACCGCCGGGCATCTTGACGTCCAGGATGGCCACGTCCGGACGCTCCTTGATCGCCTCGGCGATGGCGGCGTCCGCGTCGGCGGCCACCGCCACCACCTCGAGACCGTCCTCGAGCTCGAGGAGCTCGCGGAGAGCATCGCGGATGTTGGCATCGTCATCCGCGATCAGCACCCTGACCCTGAGCTGGTCGCCGATCACGCGGCCGTCCCCTCGAAGGTCCGGGCCGGCGCTCCCGGCATCCAGACCAGCAACCCGGTCCCCGAAGCGGAGCCCGGCTCGATGCGGAGCCAGCCGCCAGCGCTGGCCAGCACCCGCGGGGGCCGGACCTGGTCAGCACGCCGGGGGAGTCGAAGGCGGGCGGCGCCTTCCACAGCGGAACCGCTCACTGTCGGGTCGAGTGTAGGAAGCCGGTGGACGGCGCCCCGCCCTCGTGCATCACCGAAACGGCTTGGTCAGCGCCCCGTCACCA
Organism: Binatia bacterium; assembly: GCA_035624785.1. Classification (GTDB taxonomy): domain Bacteria; phylum Chloroflexota; class Dormibacteria; order Aeolococcales; family Aeolococcaceae; genus JAJZNI01. Next base: position 51,608 of record DASPQV010000042.1, read on the forward strand.
TGGCCGCCGCCCCGTCACGTCGCGGCCGCCGAGCGCTACCCCTCGGTGGTCGGTTGGAACAGCTCCTCGGCGACCAGCTCGCCCTGGGCGCGCAGCGTCTCCATCGCCCTGGGAATGATGCCGGTCGGGGTCATCTCGCCGATCACCTGACCGGTGTCAGGATCGATCCCCCGCTGTCGGAAGGTGAAGATCTCCTGCTGGCATACCTCTCCGCCTTCGGCGCCCAGCACCTCGGTGATGCTCACCACCTTGCGGGTGCCGTCGCGAAGACGGGACTGGTGAACGATGACGTTGATGGCCGAGCCGATCTGCTCGCGGATGGCACGGGAGGGCAGCTCCGCGCCGGCCATCAGGACCATGGTCTCCAGACGGCTGATGCAATCCCTGGGGTTGTTGGCGTGGAGCGTGGTCAGCGACCCGTCGTGACCGGTGTTCATGGCCTGGAGCATGTCCAGGGCCTCCCCGCCGCGGCACTCGCCCACCACGATCCGGTCCGGGCGCATCCGCAGGGCATTGATGACCAGCTCCCGGATGGTCACCCGGCCGCGCCCCTCCACGTTGGCCGGCCTGGTCTCCAGGGTGACCACGTGCTCCTGGCGCAGCTGCAGCTCGGCGGCGTCCTCGATGGTGACTATCCGCTCGTCCTCGGGGATGAAGCTCGAGAGGATGTTCAGGGTGGTGGTCTTTCCAGAGCCAGTGCCGCCCGAGACCACCATGTTCAAGCGGGCCCGGACGCAGGAGCGCAGGAAGGTCACCATGCCCGCGGTCACGGAACCGAACCGGAGCAGGTCGTCGGAGGTCAGGGCCTCCTTGGCGAACTTCCGGATGGTGACCACCGGGCCGACCAGGGACAGCGGGGGGATGATGACGTTGACCCGGGACCCATCCTTGAGGCGGGCGTCGACCATCGGCGACGACTCGTCCACCCTCCGGCCGACGGTGCTCACGATCCGGTCGATGACCTGCATCAGCTGTTCCGTGCTCTCGAACACCACCGGGCTGCGCACCAGCTTGCCCCGCTCTTCGACGTAGACCTGCTCCGGGCCGTTGACCATGATCTCGGTCAGCTCCGGGTTGGCGAGCAGCTCTTCCAGGGGACCCAGACCCAAGACGTCGTGGATCAGGATCTCGATGACCCGCTGCCGGTCCTGACGGCTGAGGGTCAGGCTCTGCTCGACGATGACCTCGCTGACCAGCTCGGCGATCTTCTGCTCCACCACGTCGGGAGGCGCGGAGTCGGTGTTGCCAGCCAGCTCCTCGACCAGCCGCTGATGAACGCGGGAGCGGAGCTGGCTGTACGCGCCGCCCTGCTGCCTGGGGTGGACCCGGGAGCCGGCGGTCCGGTTGAGCAGTGACGCGGCCCGGGGACCGTCCGGCGGGCCACCCGGCTCGGCGCCCCTGCCGAGCAGGTGGGGGGGCACCGGCGGGGCGGGAGCGGACCGGCCGTAGGTGGGAACCGCGGGCTGCCGGGCCGGCGAGGCCGGCGCCGGAGGGTTGGTGACCAGGGACCGCGCCAGCCAGGCCGGCCTCTCGGACGCCGGCTCGGAGACCGCCGGGGCCTGGCCCGGGCCGGGCGTCTGCCCCGGGGCGGGCGGCAGCGGCTGAGCCGGAGCCTGCGGGGAAGGCGCCGGTGGGGCGGCGTTGCCTTCCTCGGCCTTGCGCTGGACGCGATCGAGAAGCGACATCCTCGCTTACGGGCTCCTCGGCGGCTCGGCAGCCGCGGCGGATCCTGACGTTCTTGCCCAGGCTACAACTGGCAGCGATCGCATCGAATCAGTGGCCTGCAACGATCGTGTCGAAAGCTTTCACCCGGGTACCACGCCGAGGGCATGGTCGCGCCTCCGGGGGCGCGATTCTCGGGTGGCCTGCAACGGGGTTGTCACGGAGGCATGACAGGCCCGCGGGAGCGTCTCCGGCCGCGGTGTGATCCAGGCCGTGATCCATGCGGAGGCGGAGCCGGCAGCGATCGCCACGAGCGCGGCGGAGGCGGCCGAGGACCCGCCCAGCCAGGCCTGGGAGACCCTCTGCCGCACCGCCGACCTGGTCAGGGCGGACGGACCAGCGGCCCCGGCCGGGAGGCACGGTTGGGGCCGGCGCGCCCTGCTCGCCGCCGGGCTGGTGGCCGCCGGGTTGTCGGTGGCGGCGGTCTGGCACACCCAGCCGGCCAGCGCCGACGGGGGCGCCGACGCCGACCTCTTCGCCCTGACCAACCAGGACCGGGCGAGCAACGGCGTCCCCGCCCTGGTCGACAACTCCACCCTCAGCTCGATCGGCGAGAACGCTCCCTACAGCGGGTGCAGCGGAGCCGGCACCGTCAGCGGCCGAGCTCAGGACATGATCAACCGCGACTACTTCTCCCACCAGATCCCGCCGTGCGGCCAGTACGTGTGGCCGATGATGACCGCCTACGGCGTCGACTACCGATCGGCCGGCGAGAACATCGGCTGGGTCGGCGGGATCAGCGGCGCTGACAGCGCCGCCCAGTGGATCAACAACGCCTTCATGAACAGCCCCGACCACCGCGCCAACATCCTCGACCCCAGCTACACCGACCTGGGGACGGGAAGCGCCCAGACCGCCTCCGGCCAGTCCTGGACCTGCCCGGCGTCGGAGGGCTGCCAGGGCAGCTACCAGCAGGTATGGATCTTCGCCGAGGAGTTCGCCCAGCTTGCCGCCGCCCCCAAGCCGACGCCCACGCCCACGGCGCGGCCGACCGCGACGCCCAAGCCAGCGCCAGCCTCCACGCCCACACCGGCTCCCCAGCCCACCTCGACGCCGGCGCCCAGCTCGGCCCACCCGTCACTCGTCTCCTCCCCCTCCGCGGCCTCCCCCCCGACCGCCGCCACCTCACCGACCCCGGTCACGACGACAGTCCCGACGCCGAGCCCGAACCCCGCCCCCACGGCACCGGCGACATCCTCCACGGTCCCGGCGGCAGCCCTGGAGACCGCCCTCCCCGCCCTCGACTTCCGCGGCCTGGGGCTGATCTCCGACACCATCGAATCGACCCTGGAAGCGTTCCTCTTCGACTAGAGTTGCGGACAATGTCGCCACATACAAGCGGGCGCCGCGTCCACCCCGGTCAACTCCCGACCCCGCAACGATGGAGCGGATCCTGAGCGAAGACAGCAGCGCCGCCGCGCCCTCCGGCCCGCCCCCGGTGATCCGGGTGGAGGCGCTCTCCAAGAGCTTCCACATCAGCCGCATGCCGCGGGCAGTGCTGCGCAGCCTGTCCTTCAGCGTCGCGGCCGGTGAGTTCGTGGCCGTGATGGGTCAGAGCGGGGTCGGCAAGAGCACCCTGCTGCACATCATGGGCGGCCTCGAGCCCCCGGACTCGGGGCGGGTGGTGATCGATGGACGCGACGTGTACGCCATGGGCGACGCGGAACGGTCGGCCTTCCGGCGGGACCACGTCGGGTTCGTCTTCCAGTTCTTCAACCTGGTGCCCAGCCTCACCGCGGCGGAGAACGTCGCCCTGCCGCTCAGGCTGCGGACCGCACGGCATGGGGACGGCGCGGCCCGGCTGGACCGGCACACCATCGCCGAGCGGGTGAACGCGCTGATGGACCTGCTCTCCCTCCGCGGCCTCCAGGGGCACGGTCCCGAGGAGATCTCGGGGGGCGAGCAGCAGCGGGTGGCCATCGCCCGGGCCCTGGCCGCCGCTCCCACGCTGCTGCTCGCCGACGAGCCCACCGGCAACCTCGACCGTCCCAGCGGTGACGAGGTCATGGGGCTGCTCAGCCGGCTCTGCCGGGAGCGATCCCAGACCACGGTGCTGGCCACCCACAACGCGCGGGTCGCCGCCCGCGCCGACCGCGTCCTGGTCCTCCAGGACGGAGCGCTGGTCGACGACATCGTGATCGCGACCGGCACCCATGCGGACGCTGGCGCCTTCCGGGAGCTGGTCGGCCGGCTCGAGCGCCATGACCTGTAGCGCCGCGCCGGAGGCCGCGGCCGGCCAGGGTCGGGAGGTCACCTCGACCGAGCCCGCGTGATCCGCCCCCTCTTCACCCGCCACCTGACGGCGCGCCCCGGCCGGACCGCCCTGACCGCCCTCGCCGTGTGCCTGGGCGTGGCCGTCATGCTTGGCGTCCAGGTCGATCTCGCGGGGGTGAGCGCCGAGGCCGAGGCGGCGGCGGGGCTGCGAGCCGGCGCCTCAGGGTTGGACGTTCGGGCGACCGGCGCCAGCGGTCTCAGCACCGATCAGATCGCCGACCTCGCCGCCCTCCAGGGCGTGACCCAGGTGGTGCCCCTCTATCAGAAGAGGGTGATCGCCGAGGCGGCGCAGCCCGGAGCTGTCACGGCCACGGTGACTGTGGTCGGGATCCAGGACGGGGGCGCGGCACTGCGGCGGGTGACCCTGACCGCCGGCCGTCTTCCCCGGGCATCGAGCTCCGACGAGGTCGCCCTGGACAGCGGGCTGGCACAGGCGCTCGCCCCAACCGGACGGCGTCTCGCGATCGGCGGCACCGTCATGCTGACCACCAGCACCGGGACCAGCGGCTTCCGGGTGGTCGGGCTGACGTCGGCCAGCGGCGTCAGCGCGAGCTTCACCCAGGACGCGGTCTTCATGCCCGCCGCGGAGCTGCTCCGCGCCTTCCCGCTCGGCCTCCACGCCTCGCTGGCCGCGCTGCAGCTCGGGCCTCGAGCCAATGCAGCCCAGGTTGCCGCCCGGGCTCGGGGACGGCTCGGGAGCACGATCACCACCTTCGACCCCGCATCGGACACCGGCGATCCGCTCTCCCAGGTCTCCTCGCTTCTCCTCCTGATCAGCGTGCTCAGCATCGTGGTCGGCGCCGGGGTCACCGCCAACACGGTGAGCCTGGCGGCCCTGGAGGGACGCCGCGAGATCGGCCTGCTGCGAGCCGCCGGCGCGTCGGCTGGCCAGGTATTCCGGCTGCTGACCAGCGAGGCCCTGGTGATCGCGGCGGCCGGCGCGGTCGTGGGCGTCGGTGCCGGCATCGGCCTGGGTGCCGCTCTGCAGGCGGCTTACGGAACCGGGCAAGCATCCCCCGTGCCTCTCCGGGTCGACTGGCTGACCGCGCTCCTGGTGGCCCTCGGCGGCATCGTCGCCGCCACCCTCGCTGCCGCGGTGCCCGCCCTCGCCGCGGCCCGGCAGCCCATCCTCGACGCCCTGAGCCCGGAGACCGCCGGCCGCCGGGAGCCTCTGCGGGGCTGGACCCTGGGAGCCGCGCTGCCCCTGGTCGCGCTGGCCGCGGTCGCCGACCTCGGTGGGGCGGGGCTGGTGCCAGTCGGGGCGGTCGCGCTCCTCCTCGCCATCCTCCTCTGCCTACCCCTGGTGGTGCCGCCGCTGACCCGGCTGCTCGCCCGCCTGCTGCGCACCCTGCTGCCCGAGTGCGAGGTCGCCGCGGCCGGGCTGAGCCGCAACCGCAACCGCACCGCCCTGACCCTCTCCGGCTTGGTCACCGCGGTGGCGGCAGCCAGCGCCTGCAGCATCCTGGTGGCGGGAAGCTCGTCGGCAGCCGACCAGTGGGTCGACCACCTCTTCATCGGCGACACCCTGGTCCGCAGCCCGGTCACCGAGCACCCGGCCGTCGCTTCGCAGCTCAGCCAGCTGGCCGGCGTCGAGGTAACCCCGCTGCGATTCTTCCCGGCGGTCGTGGACAGCGACGTGATCGGCGTGGTGGCGCTGGACAGCCGTGCCCAGGAGGCCGGCGGCGCGTTCCAGATGGTCGCCGGCGATCGCGGCGACGCCTTCGCCGCCCTGAGAGGCGGAGCCAACCTGCTGGCTCCGTCAGTCCTGGCGGATGCCGACGACTGGCAGGTGGGCACCGAGCTGCCCGTATCCACCCCGACAGGAACGGTCATCTTCCGAGTCGCCGGCATCCTCGAGCACTCCTTTCCTGCTGCCGACGGCCGGGAGTCGCTGGTCATCGACAACCGGGAGGCGGTCCGGGTCTTCGGCAGCGACGCGGACGGATTCGACGACCTGGAGGTGCTCTCCCCGGGGCGGGGGGCCGACGTGGTCAGGACGGCGAGCCGTTACGGTCTGTCCGCCACGCCGGTGAGCGCCATCAGAGCCGCGGTGGAATCAGCCCTCGGCTCGACGATCGGAATCCTGCCGGCGCTCTCCTGGATCACCGTGATCATCGCCATGCTCGCCCTGATCACCACCGTCTCGGTCAGCGTCCGCAGCGGCCGGCGCGAGCTGGCCCTGCTCCGGGTGGTCGGCCTCAGCGCCTCGCAGATCCGCCGCTTCGTGCTCGCCCAGGCTGGGTTCCTGGGCGTCGCCGCCGCCCTGGTGGGCACCGGGGTGGGCTGTCTGCTCGCCCTGCCGATGCTGCAGGCGGGCGCCAGCCCGGGGTTCGCACCCGCGTTTGCCCTGCCGGCCCTCACCGTGGTGGTGGTCGCGGCCGGAGTGGTGGCCTCAGCGGTGGCCGCCGCCGTCCTGCCGGCGCGCCGAGCGGCGCAGGCTGACATCGTGAGCGCGGTGCAGCGCGTATGACGGGCCCCAGGCTGGGTGCCCTAGTGGCCCTGGCGGTCCTGCTCGGGGGATGCGGGAGCCCCACGTCGCCACTGCTGCTGCGCGGTGATCCGCGCGGCTACCTGCTCAGCCTGGAACAGCTTCCCTCGCCGGACTTCACCGTGTACAGCGGGGCCGCCGCCACCGATGCGGGCTGGCTGGATACCGGCAGCGCCGCGACGCTGACCCGCGACGGGTTCCAGGCAGCGGCCACCGTCGAGTACCTCCGCCAGGGCGAGCTGGTGGACTTGGCGACGAGCAACGGCCCGATCACCCTCACCTCCGCGGTGGCCAGGTTCGCGAGCCCCGGCGGAGCGGCGGCCGCAGTCGGCAGCCTGGCGTCGGCTCTGAATGCACGGGCCGGCGCCGTCCCGCTCTCGACCGGGCCGCTCGGAGACGGCGGCCACGCGGTTTCCAACAGCGCCACCCTCGACTCCGTGGCGGTGGTCCGGATCACCGTGGTGTGGCGGGTCGCCAACCTGGTCAACAGCCTGGCCGCTGACGGGCGCTCCGGAGGCCTCGACCTCGACCAGCTCCTCCCGGTGGCCCGGGCGCAGACGGCGGCCGAGCAGGCCTCGACGGGCGCCTCCGGGTAAGGCCACCGCGCAGAAGCCACCCCCACCCGGCGGTCAGGCGGCGTGGTGGCCCAGGCCCGCGCCCAGGGGGCGGTCCTCGCAGAGCAGACGGTGCACCTCGGCGGGGGGCACCGGCCGGGAGAACAGGAAACCCTGGTAGGCGTCGAGGCTGTGGCCCTCGAGCCGCATCAGCTGCTCCTCGGTCTCCACGCCCTCGGCGATCACCCGGAGCCCGAGGCTGCGTCCCAGGGTCACCAGGGCGCAGAGCAGAGCGCCGGGATCGGGAACCGTCTCCGTCCCGGCCTCGTCGAGAAGGAAGCTGCGGTCGATCTTGATGGTGCTGACCGCGAGGTGATGGAGCTTGCCCAGGTTCGAGTACCCGGTGCCGAAGTCGTCCAGGGAGATGGTCACCCCCCGGCTGGCCAGGGCCCGGAGGACCTCGGAGGCTGCATGGGAGTCGACCATGGCCGCCGACTCCGTGATCTCCAGCTCGAGGACGTTGGGCGGCGTGTCCGTCTCGCCGAGGCAGTCCAGCACGGTGGTGACCAGGCTGCGGTCGAGGAGCTGGCGGGATGAGACGTTGACCGCGACGCGGATGCGGCCCAGCCCTTCACGCCGCCACTCGGCAGCCTGGGAGAGGGCGGAGCGGAGCACAAAGCGGCCGATGTCGGCGATGACACCCACGTCCTCCGCGATGGGGATGAATCGACCCGGGGGCACCTCGCCGAGCACCGGGTGGTGCCAGCGGCAGAGCGCCTCCAGCCCGACGATGCGCCGTGATTGGGCGTCGACCTCGGGCTGGAAGACGACGCTGATCTCGCCCCGGTCGAGAGCGAGGGGAAGCTGCTGCTCGATGAGCAGACGATCCTCGGCCTCCTCGGAGAGCGCCATCTCGAAGCGGAGCAGCCGCTCTGCGGTGGACCTGGCCCCCCGCTCCGCCATCGCCGCGTGCCGCATCAGGGTCTCGGCGCTGTCCCCGTCCGAGGGAGCGACGACGATGCCGATGCTGGCGCTGAGGCGCAGGTCGCCGCCCGTCTCGCTGCAGGGGGACGAGATGGCCGCGATGATCGAGCGGGCCATGTAGACGGCCTCCTCGACGAAGACCAAGTCGGGGAGGAGGACGGCGAACTCGTGGTCCGACCAGCGGGCGACCATCCAGGCCCGCTGCGCAGCGCTCCGCTTGAGGGCGTCAGCGGTCTCTTCGGCGCTGCCGACCGCGACCTCGACGCAGTCGGACACCCGCTCGGCCATCTCGGTTATGAGCCTCTCGCCGGCCTCGTGGCCGAGGGTCTCGATCACGGTGCGGAGACGCTCGACGCCGATGAGCAGGACACCGGTCGAGCGACCCGAGGGGCGGGCGGCGGGGAGCTCGGCCCCCAGGCGCCAGCGGAAGGCGGAGCCATTGGGCAGCCCGGTGGCCCGGTCGTGGGACGCGTCGAACTCCTTCTCCCGGGCGATGCGGTCGCGCTCCGAGGCCCAGCGGGTGACGTCGATGCCGACCGAGGTGACCGCGGCGGGATGGCCGCTGTCGTCGAAGCTCGGGCAGGCGGACCAGGCGACGATCCGGGTGCGGCCGTCGCGCGCCCGGAGCGGAAGCTCGATGCAGCCGGCCTCCTCACCGTCCCGGAGAGCGCGATCGAAGGCGCGCTGGGCGCGCCGACGGTGCTCGGCCGGGACCAGGGCCTCGTGCCACAACCGCCCCGCCAGCTGCCCCCATTCCCATCCGCCCAGGGAGAGCAGGTCCGCGTTGGCGAACGCAAGCCGCCCCCCCGGGTCGGTGATCATCGCCAGGATCTGATTCGCCCTGCCCGGGCGCTCATCCCCGCTTGCAAACTCCGGATGGCACCGCGGCCCTTCGGCAAGCATCGGGTGCGACCTCTCCGTACTCCGCCGTTCTCCCCCCGGCATCCGCCGGGCTTGTTGCCCGGATATGGTGGCCTGGGACGATGGGCGTGAAAGACGCTCTCAACCAGCCTGGCGCGTCCAGGCGACACCAACGTCATCGTCACCACATCAGATGGCCTCCTGTGACGCCACGTTGCTGAGACCTCTCATCTGCGCTCAGCGGGGCGGGAGACGGGGGTGGGCGGGGCCGTCGGCGACGGGGGCCGGCCCGACTCAGGCGGTCAGCCCGCTTCCCCGGGCGGCGCTCACCGGCGTCCCGGGTGACGGGGCAACCTCAGAGCGTAGCGATCCTCCCGATCTCCCACCATCGCCTCATATGAATCAATCAAGTTCATCGCCGCCACCCAACCGCGTTACCGGCCTGTAGCCGGATGGGCCGAGACATCGTCAGACGGTCTGCCTCAGCCTACCCGGTGGCGTCTAGTGCATTTGAACTAGTTGCCCCATCAGATCAGAACCAGGAAAGGAACCGAAGATCATGGAAAGGCTCAGGAGAAGGCGGTCACTCCGGCTGGCGTTCACCCTCAGCACCGCCGTCGCCGGCTGCGCACTGGTGGGGTGGGGTGGGTTGTCGGCCTGGCAGGCCTACACCGTCAACGCCGGCAACCAGGTGGCGGCGGGCACCCTCGCCCACAGCAACGGGGCGAGCTGCGTCTCCCTTCTCGGCACGATCCCGACGAGCTCAGGGACCGGCTGGTGCTCGGCCGCGGTGACCATCTCCGGCGTCGACCCGGCGAACTGGACCGGAACCACCGGCACCATAGCGATCGCCAACACCGGATCGCTGCAGAGCACCTTCGCCCTCAGCATGGGGACGGGAGCTCAGACACCGACCGGCGGCCTCTGCGCCGACGTGACCCTGCAGGTGACTGATCCGAACCACGCCGCGCCGGACTCGACCGGCCAGGTGTGGGCAGCCACAGCTCTCACCGGGACGTTCACGGCTGCCAACCTTTACAACAACGCTGCGACGCCCAGCCTGACGTGGACCGGCGGCGGCGCGCAGGGTTCGGGCTCGGGCGCGACCGGTGACACCTTCACCGTGACGGTGGCGCCCGGTGCCGGTTTCAACACCCACTCCACCGACGCGGGGACGAGCTGCAGCTTCGGGCTGCTCTTTACCCAGACAGCGGCCTGAGGCAGGACGCCAGTGACTACGCATGAGTTCAAGGAGATGAGGACCATGGAGAAGCGCATGGGCAGGCGATCCCTGAAGGTCGCCCTGGTGGCCTTCACGGCGGTCGCAGGGACCGCGCTGGTCGGCTGGGGCGGGTTGGCGGCCTGGAACGCCTACACAGAGAACGCGGGGAACAGCGTGGCGGCCGGCACCCTCACCCACAACAACTACGTGAGCGCCAACTGCGCCTCCAACCTGGGGACGGTCCCGGTTTCGAGCGGCCCTGGCTGGTGCTCCGCCTTCATCACGGTAACCAATGTCGACCCGGCGGCTGGCCTGCCAGTCACCGGCAACGTCAAAATCGATAACACCGGCTCATTGCAGAGCACATTCGCGATGAGCATGCCGGCGGCGGCGGTGGGGACCGGGGGAACGATCTGCCAGGACCTGACCTTGTCGATGACCGACAAGAACGGCACCAACGTCTACCCGGCCGCCGCTCTTAGCACCCAGATGGGCTCGACGAGCCTCAAGAACAACGCGGCGACGCCGTCGACGACCTGGTCGCCCAACGGGGTGGCCGGAACCGGCTCAGGTGCCACCGGCAACACCTTCACCTTCACAGTGGCAGCGGGCGGCGGCTTCGCGAACGACTTCGCTGACGCGGGCCAGAGCTGCAGCTTCAACATCCTCTTCACCCAGACTGCGGCCTGAGATCCCTCCTGGACCGATCGAGAGGCCGGGCGGTGCGCCGCCCGGCCTCTCTCTTTGTGCCGTTGACAGCGGCAGGCGGGTGCTAGCCGGTGGGTGCGCGGTGGCCCAGTCGCCGTACACCCGGGGCAGCGGAGGCAGGATCTGGATCCCCTCATCGGCGCGGACCAGGTCCCAGCCGGCCTCGTGCACCTTCCAGTGATGGTGCCGGCGGATCAGGACAACGTTGGTGAGCTCACTCGGTTGCGCTCCCGGCCCCCCGCGCTTATCTGCCGTGGCCCCGAGGCCCGTTTTCACCGTCGTGCGAGGGAGCTCACCCTCCAGCCGGAGCACTCCCCGGAAGAGGATCGCGCCAGTACCAGCGGTGGATCTTCTCAGCGAACTCCCGCGTACCAGCTGCCGGGTGCCCGAGGCCGAAATGGTGGCTCATCTGCTGATCGAGGAAGGACTCCAGCTGGTCTTGGGACATGCCCCCACGGAGCTGGCCGATTACTCCGAGAAGGCAGTCATACTCGTCTGGAGGGGCAGGATGTGACGTCCCGTACACCCCGATTGGATCCCACTCGGCAAGGATCGCCCGAAGCTCCGTTTGCTTCTGGCGCAGCGCGTACTTGTGGCGCGAAATGTCGTCGGGCACTATCGACAGACTAGCAGCGTCGCCGACGAGTGCTTAGAGCATCCCTACCTCCTTTTGGTGAAAGCCTGCAGGCCACCGTTGCACGGACGGCAGAGTCGGTCCTCGAGACGGATAGGGAAGCGTCTAGATTGACCAACTTGATCAGATTGGCCGCCTCATTCCAGGGTAGGGAAGGGGATGTGTTAAGGACGTGCGAGGTTGACCGAGGTCACCCGGCCTCAGCCGGAACCCGGGTCGGTCGCATACTCTCCGCGAGTGCGAGAACGAGACGAGTACGAGTCCGGTTGGGCCGAGCTGGGGCGCCGGCGACTGGCGGGCGAACTTTCAACGCCCGAAGCCTCTGCCCTCGCGCTGACAAGCATTAGGCGCATAGCCCAGCGGATCGTCGCCAGCGACGCGGACCTGTTGCGCGCCGCGGTAGGCATCTACTTCTTCGCTTGGTTCGGAGGAGACTGGGACGATGATCAACCAGCCGAGGAGCTGAAGCACTGGGGTGCTGAGTTCATCCAACTCGCCGATGCGTTGGAATGCAACCAGGACGACGAAGCATCGCGCGAGGCCTGGACTGCGTTCATCCGCAAGGCAGCTACCGCTGGTTTGGCTGGTGAGGAGTTCCCGGCTTGGAGCGATGCCCCCAGTGCTCGTCCGCCTCATCGAGGCTTCCCGGAGCCGGAGGAGGGGATGTGTTAAGGACTTGTGAGGTTGCTCGCCTAGATCACCCCAGTGCATCCGCGAGGGATCGCGCTGCGTCGAGGAGCGCTGCCAATCGCCCCTCCCAGTCTGAGCCCTCGACGCCCAGAACCGCCAAGTTCGGTCGCACCAGCCATCGCTCACCGAATGGCGCCATCACCCACTCCACATGGAGCGGCACACCGATCGCCTCCATCTCACTGAAGTGGGAGCGGGCGCGGTCAACATGGCTGGACAAGGCCTGCATTTGGGCGTGAAAACGTTCGTTCTCAGCCAGCGTCCAAGCCTCCCCGATTGGAAGGTACTCTTGCCACCGCGGGTGGCGTCGAGCCTGACGCCCAGGGCGACATCCCTTCCATGGTGCGTGCTTCCTCGCGCCGGGCTGAGGAGCGTGCAGCCCTACCCACTCCCAGTCATCGATACGTTCGCGGAGTTCCCAGTCCTCAAGGTCACCCTGCCTGCGCAGCCAGAACCAGAAGTTGAGCACCTCACTGACGTCCTCCTCCCAGAAAAACGTGGAGCCGCCGGGAACGAACATGAGAACGACTCTATGCGATCACTGAGGGGCTGAGCGGGTGGCAGCAGTGCAATCCATTCAGACCGTGGCTAGTCGTGTGTTGCCCAGCCTTCCGGTTCGGCCCCGGCCTCCTCGGGGCTCAGGGGATGTCTTGAGGATTGACGAGGTTGGTCAGCCCGGATGTGACAGCGATCGCTACCATGCCTGCCAACGATCCCAGGAGGTCTCGCAGACCTGGCCAGATTCGATCGTGCCGCGGCAATCTCGGCGGTGAGCCGACTTCGGCCCGAGGCTCGGGTTGCGTTCGCCGCGCTCGCAGCTGAGAGGCTGCTTCCGTACTACCGGCAGTTTCACGCGGAGACCCGCTGGGGAAGTGCGGGGCCTCTCGAGCGAGCTATCGACCTTGCTTGGGAGCACGTGACCATTCACCGCGTCTCCCACGAAGTCCTTCACGAGGCCTGCGGAGCGTGCGAGTTGGTCGTACCTGACACTGACGACTTCAGTACCCCCCTCGCTTCCCGGGCGCTAGACGCTGCGAGTGCCGCCCTCAGCGCCCTCCGGGCTTGCGAGAATCCGGCGCCGGAGATCGCCGCCGCGGCGGCCGAGAGCGCATGGGAGGCCGCCTTCGGGGCGGCCCAATTGAGACATGCGGTCAACCCAGACGGCGTGCTGATCGCAACGCCCAAACAGCTCACCATCGCGGCGGCGAGCGATCTGGTCCGGCGCGAAGAAGCAGCTCAATCTGGTGCGCTCCGGCGGTTGGCGTCGATCGCTCTAACGGACGAAACGGTGCGGGAGCTGCGCCGCGAGTTTGCTTCCGCGTCACCCTAGCCTGTAGCGGACCCGAACGACCGTCAGGGGATGTCTTAAGCACTAGCCAGGTTGCTCTGCCTTCTGCGACCTCGTCGGCCGCACCAGACCGCGAGTTCCCTCCCCCAAGGCGCTGCCGGCTCCTTAGGAAGCAGCAGCCCTGAACGAGAGCCCTCCCGACCCCCGAGGTCGCCCGATGCCCGTCAGGAGCGCAATGATGGCGCTGACGGAGGCGGCAGCTGAGCCGACGGCGGCGAGGTAGAACCCGGCCTCTAAGGTGACAGGGAGGGGGTCGCCTGGTCCCCAAAGCCAGTTGGCCGCTGTAGCGGCGTCGAAGCTGACCAAGCCCAGGGCGGCCAGTGAGAGGGCGGCCCCGGCAATAAGGAACGGACTTCTCGGACGAACCAGGCTGAACACGCCGGCGAGCAACGCCCCCGACACCAACCCGAGCAGCGCAGAGCCCGTCTCACCTTGGAACAGGGTGGGACGCAGAACCCCTACGAATAGAAAGCAGCCCTGAGTAGGGGGACAACCGTATTCCTGCTCGACAAACGGGAGGAACAGACCAAGAAGAACGACCGCCGTGAAGCCCAGATAGGCCCACCCGAAAGCGACGGTGGGGACCGTTTCGAGGTTCCGCCAAACAGCCCGCCACTCCTTCATCGATTCGGTTTATACGCCTGCCGGGTGCCGGTGGAGGCCAGGGGATGTCTTAACAATTGACGAGGTTGGCAAGATCGGTGGAGCCACCCCGGGCCCAGTGGGTCAGGTGGTGGGCCTCGGTGAGGGTCACCGGGCGGTCGCAACCCGGCCAGACGCAGCCGGCGTCGCGGGCCAGCAGCGCCCGACGGGTGGCAGCTCCGGGAACCCGCCGGGTCCGGCCCACGTCGACCACCTGGGCCTAGGCGGCGAAGACCATCCGGGTGATGCCGGCGTCGCAGGCCAGCCGCTCCACGGTCGCCGCGGCGATCAGCCCGCCCCCCTCCAGCCGGCCCGCCGGGCAGCCCTCCTGGCCCCCCAGTGTCTCCAGGCTGCAGGTCACCTGCAGGTGGGGGCGCTGGCCGGCACTCTGGGGCAGCGTGCCGCTGTCCAGCGCCCCCCCGGCCAGGTCCACCAGGGCATCCGCCATCCGCCGCGCCGGGCTGCGCTCCTCGCCCCGGCCCAGCGGCCGGCCCAGCGGCACCAGGGCGGTGCTCAGGATCGCGCCCCCCTCCGGGTCGAGGAACCCCCGCAGCCCCAGGCAGCCGTTCTGATAGGGGCGCAGCTCCAGGGTCCGGGCCTCCCGCTTGTCGATCTCCTCTCGAGGAAGCGCTGCCGGTCGGCGGCATGCCGGGCGTGGTCGCAGTCCTCCCGGAACCGGCCCACCGTGTGCCGCCGCGCCTGCTCCAGCAGTCCCGCCTCGTCGAGACCACTCGAGCTCCCCTAGCCGGTGAGGTTGATCGCCGTCCTGGCCAGCCGGGCCAGATGGGCGTAGCCGATCTCCCGGCCAGCGTCGCCCGGGTGCTCGCCTCCAGGTTCACCGACCCCATGCCCACGAAGTAGGCGTCCGTGGCCACCGGCCCCCAGGTGTGGCTTTCGTGGCGAACCCACTCCACCGGGCTGCGGTCGCCCTGCCACTCCACCTCGTCGAAGCTGCCCAGCGCCGCGGTCATGCCCGCGAAGGCCAGCTCCAGCCGGTCCATCACCCGGAGCGCTCCGCGGCCGGCATTCGCGCGGGCCGGGATCCCCACCTCAACCCGTCGGTCAAGCCAGGCAAGGGCTTTGCGGGAACTTCAGCGCCCCGATAACCGCTGGCCCTACTCGCCCCCGTCACCCTTCCCTCAACGCATCAGACACCGCGATCGCGTTCACAGCTTCAGACGGACCTCGTTACCCGGCTGTGGCGGCTTCCACCGGGGCTTCGTGAGATCGACCCCCCTAGCCTTCCTACTGGCGTCTAGTGCATTTGAA
>DASPQV010000043.1:0-157557 GCA_035624785.1 Binatia bacterium
GGACCCCGCGTAGGCGTCTCCCACCCCCCGGGACTGGGGCCCAGCGAGCCAGGGGCGGGTGCTCCCAGGCTGCCCCGGTGGACCCGTCGGTCCGGACTGCCCAGCCTGCTCGCGGGTGAGCCAGCCGAGGCCGGCGGCTAGGCCACCACGGTCCGGCAGGCGCGAGCGGGATACCCGAGACGCTGAGCGGCCTTCGCCAGGGCCCCGGCCTCCGCAGGGCTCGCGGCCAGGGCGAAGCAGCCGCCGCCGCTCCCGGTGAGATGCCAGCGGGTCGGTCCCGCCCCCGCGCGAAGGTGGCGAAGGCGGGCGTCCAGCTCGGGGTTGGCTCGGCAGGCGGCCTCCTCCAGGTCGGAGCCGCAGAGCTCGTCTGGGGGCGTCTCGCCAGCCGCCAGCCGCCGGGCCAGCTCCTCCGGACGTCCGGGGCCGCGCCACTCGCCCGGGCTGAGCGTGGCGAACGTCACCGATGTCGAGCTCCGCCCGGCCACCGCCACGGCGATGTGGAGAACCCGGTGGGTCAGCGGCTCCAGCCGCTCCCCCGCCCCACCGACGAGAAGCCCGCCTCCGGCGAGGCACGCCGGCACATCACTGCCGACCGAATCGGCGAGCCGGATCAGCTCAGCCTCCGTCAGGGGACGACGGTCATCGCCGGCCGAGGGCCGGTCGGGTGACCGGACGCCGGCGCCCCCGGGGGGCATGGCCGGAAGGCCAGGGGCGCTGAGGAGGCGGATGACCGCGGCCGCGTCGGCGGAGCCGCCGCCCAGCCCGGCGGCGGCGGGAAGCACCTTCTCCAGGTGGAGCCGAACCGGGCCCCTCGGCCTCTGCTGCATCAGGACCCGAGCGGCGCGGTGCATCAGGTTGTCGGCACCGGACGGAGCCTCGCCGGCGGCCTGGCCGGTGACCTCGAGCCACACGGGTGACATCACCTCTGGGGTGCCGGCTGGTCCAGAAAGAACGCCGTCCGAGGTGCCGGCACCGACCTCCCACCGGGCACCCACGAGGTCGTGCCAATCGAGGCGCACCACCACGGAGCGCAGATCGTGGCGACCGTCGGGCCTCCGACCGACCACGGCCAGCGCCAGGTTGAGCTTGGCGTAGGCGGGGATGTAGATCACCAGGGAGTGCTCCGTCGGGCTTGCCAGGGCCGGCCGCCGCTCGCGACCGCCCCAGGCAGTCGCCTGATTGTGGACGCCGCGGGAACAGTGGTTCTGAGGCTCCCACAATGGAGCGGGGATTTGCCGGACCCCGGAATCGGTATACTCCACCGCCTGCGCCGCCCGGCGACGACATCGGGTGGTCCCCCAGCAGAGCTCAGGTATTCAGAAGTGGCCAACTCCCGCTCCGCTCGCAAGCGGATTCGCTCCAGCGAACGGAAGCGCACCCGCAACCGGATCACCCGCTCCGCGGTCCGCACCCGCGTGGGCCGGGTTCGACGCTCGCTCGTGAGCGGTCAGCTCGAGGGGGTCGAGGAGGACCTGCGAGCCGCTGTGAAGGCCCTGGACAAGGCGGCCGAGAAGGGCATCCTCCACAAGAACAACGCGGCCCGCCGAAAGTCCCGGCTCATGGTGATGGCGGCGCGCCTGACAGCGATGGGTGGCACCGAGGAGGAGAAGGCGGCGACTCGCGCCGCGGCCAGCGGCGGTGCCAAGGGCACCACCACCAGGTCGGCGGCCAGCGCCAGCCAGACCGCCAAGCGGGAGGCCGCCGCCGAACGGGCCGCCACCAAGGCGGCCGCGGCGCCCAAGCCGGCCGCGGCCAAGCCGGGGATGGGAGCCTCACCCGCGAAACCGGCCACCTCGCGGCGCCGCCCCAAGTCCTCCTAGGCGCGCGAGGGCTCTCGAGAAGGTCTGTCAGCGCCGCCTGGCATCCGCGAGGGTGCGGCTGGCCCGGAGGATGAATGGACCGACGCCCTCGCGCTCGTCGGCCTCCCCGGACTTGACGGCGACGTCCAGGCGCAGCAGGTCGCGCAGCCACTGCTCGACGACCGCTGACGGAACGGCGCGGGCCTGGCGCGCCAGCCGCTCAGCGCGCCACTCAGGCACCCGGAGGCGGCTGGCGAGAGCGCTGGGAGCCACCCCGCTGTTGAGGACCGATTGGGCGCGCCGCAGCTCGCTGAGCTGCCCAGCCAGGGTGGCGATGAGGTAGACGGTGGAGCGCCCCGCATCGGTCAGCTCCAGTGCGGCGGCCGCACCCCTGGCGGGCTCGGGGCCGAGGAGGCGTTCCAGCACGTTCCACACCTCGATCCCCTCGGCCCCGCCGACCAGCCGGCGGAGCGTCTCGAGGTCCACCTCGCTCGCGGCGCCCGGCGAGGACTCGGGGCGGGGCGGTCCCCCCGCCTCGTAGGAGCTGAGCTTGTCGATCTCGGCACTGATGATGCCCAGGTCCGAGCCGGCCACGCGGAGCAGGTGGTCCAAGCCTCCCGAGGGCAGCCGGACGCCGCGGCTCTGCGCGTGCTGCTGAGCCCAGGCCCGTAGCTCGCGCCCACGCAGGGGGTTGCGGAGCCGGACCTCGCCACCCAGGCGCGTCACCGCGGACGCCACGGGATGGGTCGCGGGGACCTGCTCGTGGCTCACCAGGCAGACCGAGGTGCTCGGCGCCCTCAGCTCGAGAGCCAGGGCCAGCTCACGACCGGCTTCACCCGGCCGCCGACCTCCTCCGAGCTGGGGCGGGTCGCGAACCAGGACGAAGCGGCGCTCGTCGATCAGGGGCATGTCGGCGAGCGCGGTGCGGATCCGATCGAGGGGTGCCGGCGGGTCGATGACCTCCACGCCCAACTGAGACGCGGCAGCCAGCCCCCGCCAGGCTCGCACCTCCTCATCCACGCGGTGGCGATCCTCCCCGTGGACGAGCAGGAGCGATGAGACTGCCGCGGGATCAGCGCCCCGGTAGGCGGTATCGCCGCTGGCCATCCTCGCCCCGGAAGGTCTCGGCCCCAGCCCGCTCTGCCAGGAAGCGGATCGCCCGGCCGGAAACCTTCACCCCGGCCCGGGTGATCTCGGCGGCTATCTCGGACGCCGTGCCCTGCCCGAGCTTGGCAATGGCCGCCTCGACAACCTGCGCGGTCACCTCGGGAGGTGTCGCCCGGCCCCGCGCCCCGTGGGCCCGTGGACGCCGCCGGCGGACCGGCGACGGGGCCGGCCCGGGGACGGGCCTGGCCCGGCGCTGAGGTCGCGGTTCGCCCACGGCATTCGCGGCACGGTCGATCATCGCCACCGCGTCGCGGACCTGCTGGCGCAGCTCCTCGTTGTCGGTTCGGAGGCGCGCGATCTCGTCCACGAGCGTCTCGATGCGGTGGACCAGCCGCTCGCCAGCTCGGACGACCGGCGAGCCACTCTCGACGGCCGTCACGGCGCGTGGCCTGCGCCCACCCGGGGGGTGCTCCATGCGGCCATCGGATTTGACGTCGACCTCGATCTCGCCCCCCTCCGCGGGAATGGCCATCGCATACACCTCATCCCATTCGAGACCCGAGGCAGCCCCGCTTTTGAAGGCGGCGCCCGCCCCGTGTCCGGTCACCTCGATCATAGTCGGCCCAACCGCGGCTGCGACAAATGCAATCCCGCGATTGGGAGGACCCGCCCCTCCGACAGGGACCGGAGGGGCGCCGCAGGCCAGGTCGCGGCGGTTCGGAGCGGCGCAAGCTCGAGCGTGCCGGGAGGGCGGCGCCAGCGCCGGCCGCCGGAGTGATGGGGGCGGTCACCCCACCCGAACCTTCCGGCCTCTCCGTCCCGGCCCGCTGGTACCATGGGGCTCCCCGGGGACGTAGCTCAGCTGGGAGAGCGCTTGCATGGCATGCAAGAGGTCGGGAGTTCGAGCCTCCCCGTCTCCACCAGGGGTCTCGGAACCGTTGAGATCCAAGGGGTTTCCGGTTCCGGGGTGATAGCGGGGGTGTCTCTGGTTCCTGGCGGGCAAGCGCTCCAGGACGTCGTCCTCCGCGACTGCCCGGCCCATCGCATCCTGGGCCGTCAGTGCTCACCGCGCGCATCTCAACGCCCTGGTGAGAGCGGGACAAGCTGATCATCCGGGTGCTGGCCGACACCGGCTCTGGTTAGTGCACGTGACCGGGGTGAGGCCGACCTCGAGCGCGGCCATCCGCTGGTCTCGCCCGTACCGGTCGAGCCGCCCGCGGCTCCCGCAGCAGCTTTGGTCGGCGACTAACATGCGCGCCATGAGTGCGAAAATCAGCCTCACCCTCCTCACTTCGGGCGCCCTCCTCGGGCTCCTGAGCGCCTGCTCCAGCGGTCCCAGCTCCAGCGCGAGCTCTCCGAGGGCGACCGCCACACCGTCCACCGGCGCGCCGACGGCAACCGCCGTGCTGCCCACCGGCACCGCAACGACGACCGCAGCACCATCCACCAGCACGCCTGCGGCGACCGCAACGTCCAGCTCGGCCGCGGCTGTGGCGGCATGCACTGGAAGTGACCTCAACGTCGTTCTTGGCGCCCAGAACGCAGCTGCGGGGGGACAGCTGGGGATGACCATTCTCATCGCCGACCACTCAAGTACCCCTTGCCTGCTGGGCGGCTCCCTCCAAGCCCACCTCCTCGATGGCAGTGGCAACCCGCTCGCCACCTCGCAGAGCCCGGCACCCGCGGGGCAGGCGTGGCTGGTACCGGAGCGAGTGGGCCTCGACCCGTGGTGGCCGCAACCGGGCGAGGCCACCGTGCTCATCACCTGGCACACCGGCGACGTCCAGCCCGGCCAGTGCTCGGGACCTGCGCCGCAGGTAGGCGAGGTCAGCCTGTCCATACCCGGCGGGGGCACCGTCATCGGGACGGCCAGCGGCCAGGCGATGGCCCCCTGCAAGGGTGTGATCCAGCTCGGCGCGATCTCCCAGGCCAGCGCTCCGCGGGCGTTCGCCACTCCGACGGAGGCGGCGCAGGAGGCCGCACAGGAGGAATTCGCCGCCACCATCGCTTCGCTCGGCCCGCCTGCAAGCTACCAGGTGACGAGTGGCACCCAGGCCGACTACGTCACCTACGCCGTGGGCCACGGGTGCGCCGCCACCACCTACCTGTGGCAGGACGCCGCCGGCTGGCACGTGCTCGATACCACCTGCGTCCAGAACACGGGGTACAACCCGATCGTTGGAGTGTCGAACCACATCTTCGGACCCGGCTCAGGCTGCGCCAACGTCCGCGCCAGCCCGAGCCACGCGTCGAGCATCGTCTCCTGCCTCACCTGGAGCCAGACAGGCTCGACGACGACCTACACCGTCGACGAGGGGCCAACCTATGCCGCCGAGACCGACCCCTCCAGCGGCCTGTCGGACGGCACGCTGTGGTGGCACCTCCACGGCTACGGCTGGCTGACCCAGGACTTCCTGGTGCCAGCGCCCTTCTGACAGGCGACCCCGGTGAGCACGTCGGCCGAGGCGGCCGTAGCCCTTGCCTCTGTCGCGGTCGTGCCATCGTAGTGCGGCAACGCGGAACGGTTCGGCTGACGCTCCCGCCGCCTCTCCCGAGCTACACTCCGGTGCCCGTCGCTGAGGAGATGCGGTGAACCAGGCCTTGGCTGCCGAGGGGGTCCTCCGGTTTCGCCCGTCCCACCCCACCGGCGGCCTGGTGGACATCGGCGGCGAAACCTTCTACCGCATCGAGAACCAGGACGCCATGCCGCCGTTCCTGATGAGCCTGGTCAGCGACTCCGACCACTGGATGTTCGTCTCCAGCACCGGTGCGCTCACCGCCGGCCGGCGCGACGCGGACCACGCCCTCTTCCCCTACGAGACCGACGACCGCATCCACGACAGCCGGGGCAGGGTCGGTGGGAAGGCGGTCATCCGGGCCCCGGCGGCGGGACGCCGCTGGCTCTGGGAGCCGTTCTCCGACCGCTACCAGGGCCTCTACCAGACCACCCGGAGCCTGGCGAAGAGCGTCCTCAGCAACCGGCTGGTCTTCGAGGAGGTCAACCACGACCTGGGCCTGTCGTACTCAGCCACCTGGATGACCAGCGAGCGGTACGGATTCATCCGGCGGAGCTCGTTGGCCAACATCACGTCGGACACCGTCGAGCTGGAGATCCTCGACGGCATCCAGAACGTGCTGCCCGACGGCCTGACCCGCCGCTTCCTCATGGAGTTCAGCACCCTGGCCGACGGCTACAAGGAGAACGAGCTCGATCCGGCCACCGGGCTGGGGCTCTTCAGGCTCAGCTCGGTGCCGACGGACAGGGCCGAGCCGAGCGAGGCGCTGCGGGCGACGGCAGTTTGGTCGGAGGGGCTGGAGGCACGCGCGCGCCTCCTGTCGACGACCCAGCTCGACCGGTTCCGCGAAGGGCTCGACATCTCCACCGAGACCCTGGTGCGGGGATGCCGGGGTGCTTACCTGACCGCCGCCCGGATGACTCTGCCGGGGGGCGGCAGCCGCGAGTGGAGCGTCGTCGCCGACGTCGCCCAGGACGCCGCCGCCGTCGCGGCCACCGTGCGGCTCCTCCAGTCGGGCGCGGACCCGCGGACGCTTATCGATCAGGATGTGGCCCGGGGCACCCGCAACCTGCTCCGGATCGTCGCCGCTGCCGACGGTCTCCAGGCGACCGGCGACGACCTCAGCAGCTCCCGCCATCTCTCCAACGCCCTCTTCAACACCATGCGGGGCGGCGTGCCCGAGCGCGGCTACCAGGTTTCCAGATCGGACTTCGCGGCGTACCTCGCCGCCGCCAGCGCAGCCGTGGCCTCGCGACAGGCGGGATTCGTCGACTCCCTGCCGGAGGCGCTCGACGCCCGCCAGCTCGTCGGGCTCGCCTCCCGCTGCCACGATCCCGACCTCGAGCGACTCGCCGGCGAGTACCTGCCGCTCGCCTTCAGCCGCCGTCACGGCGACCCCAGCCGTCCCTGGAACGTCTTCAGCATCGACGTCAAGTCCCCGGACGGCCGGAGGACCCTGACCTACCAGGGGAACTGGCGCGACATCTTCCAGAACTGGGAGGCGCTGTCCCTGTCCTTCCCCGGCTACATCGAGGCCATGATCTTCAAGTTCCTGAACGCCTCGACCGCCGACGGCCACAACCCCTATCGGATCACGCGCGACGGCTTCGACTGGGAGGTTCCCGATCCCGGCAGCCCCTGGTCGCAGATCGGGTACTGGGGCGACCACCAGGTCGTCTACCTGCTGCGGCTCCTCGAGGCCTCGGATCGATACCACCCGGCGGGATTGTCAGGGCTCCTCGGCCGCCGGATCTTCAGCTACGCGGACCTTCCCTACCGGATCCGGCCCTACAGCGACTTCCTGCGAGATCCGCGCCACACCATCGACTTCGACCCCAGCCTCGACCGTCGCATCCGCGAGCGCGCCGAGCGCGACGGGGCGGACGGCAAGCTGCTGCCGAGCGCTGACGGCGAGCCCTGCCGGGCCAACCTGGCGGAGAAGCTGATCGTGGTGGCCCTGGCCCGTCTTTTCAACCTCGTTCCCGAGGCCGGAGTGTGGATGAACACCCAGCGGCCGGAGTGGAACGATGGCAACAACGCGCTGGTCGGCTCCGGCGCCTCGGTGGTCACGCTCTGCCACCTGCGACGCTTCCTGGCCTTCTGCCGCACCCTGTTCGGGAGCGCCGGGGCGGCGGGCTTCGAGTTCGCCGCGGAGATCGGCGACGCTCTGCGCCGGGTCAGCGACATCCTGGAGCGGCACACCCACCTGCTGGGCGGGGCGATCTCCGACCGCGATCGCCGGGGGTTGCTGGACGCCCTGGGAGCCGCCGGCACCGAGTACCGGGCACGGTTGTATGCGGCGGGACTGGCCGCAGCCCCGATCAGCGTGGGCCGCCCCGAGCTGGCGGCGTTCTGCGACCTGGCGCTCCGCCACGTCGATCACTCGATACGCGCGAACCGCCGTGACGACGGTCTCTACCACGCGTACAACCTGATCCGGGTCGGCGACGGCGGGATCTCGATCCGCCGCCTTCCCGAGATGCTCGAGGGGCAGGTCGCGGCGCTCAGCTCAGGCGCCCTTCCAGCCGCGGAATGCGCGGCGCTGCTGGGGACGCTGCGGCAGAGCCGCCTCTACCGTCCCGACCAGGACAGCTACCTGCTCTATCCCGACCACCGGCTGCCCGGTTTCTTCGCCAAGAACCAGATTCCGGAGGCGGGGCTGAGCCGGTCCACCACCCTGGCGCTGATGGTGGAGAGCGGTGACCGCCGGGTCGTGGTTCGCGATGTTGGCGGCCGTCTCCATTTCAACGCGGATCTCCGCAACGCTGAGGTGCTCGCCGGAAGGCTGGCCGAGATCGGTGTGCCGGAGGCCGACAGGACCGAGGTCCTGGCTCTGTATGAGGAGGTTTTCGATCACCAGTCGTTCACCGGCCGCTCCGGCACCTTCTACAAGTACGAGGGCCTGGGCTGCATCTACTGGCACATGGTTTCCAAGCTGCTGGTGGCCGTCCAGGAGATCATCGTCTCTGCCCAGGACGCGGATGCGGAACCCGCGGTCATCGAGCGGCTCCGCAGCCGCTACGCCGAGCTCCGCGAGGGCCTTGGGGTCCACAAGCCGCCCGACCGCTTCGGCGCCATGCCCACCGACCCGTACTCCCACACGCCCGGGTTCGCGGGGGCGCAGCAGCCCGGGATGACCGGCCAGACCAAGGAGGACCTGATCACCCGGCTCGGCGAGATGGGCCTCCGCGTGGAGGGCGGGAGGCTGCGGTTCCGCGCCGAGCTGGCGAGCCGTGACGAGTTCCTCGGTGAGGCGAGAACCTTCCGATTCGTGGACGTCGGCGGCCAGGACCGCGAGTTGGAGCTCGACCCCGGAACGCTGGCCTTCACCACCTGCCAGGTCCCGGTGGTGGCCCACCGCTCCGGCCCGGCGCGCATCGAGGTGGCCGAGGACGGCGGGTCGCGCCGCTCCGTGCCCGGCCTCAGCCTGGACCCGCAGGCCAGCCGGGAGATCTTCGAGCGCACCGGCCGGGTGCGGCGGCTCGACGTCTTCTGGGGATTCGACTGAGCCGCCCCGGTTCCAGCCGGGCCTTGACCGCTTCCACAGCGGGGCCGGACCCCCCGCCGCCGGGCTCGCCCATCGGCTAACGTCCGGGGAATGCGGCAGCTCTGGGCGCCCTGGCGGATGAGCTATGTGACCGGCGACGAGCCGGCCGCGGGCGGCTGCTTCCTGTGCGATGCCGCCGGCGAGGCCGATCCCGAACGCCTCCTGGTGGTGGAGAGGGCGGAGCGGACCGTGACCCTGCTCAACCGCTTCCCGTACAGCAGCGGCCACGTGATGGTGGCCCCGCGCCGGCACTCCGACGATCTCGCCGGGCTGTCAGCCGAGGAGGGGGTTGCGCTGCTCGCCGCCACCGCCCGGGCGATCAGCGCCATCAGCGAGGTGATGCAGCCGGGTGGCTTCAACGTGGGCTTCAACCTGGGGCGCGCGGCGGGGGCGAGCGTCGATCACCTCCACCTTCACGTGGTGCCACGCTGGGGCGGCGACACCAACTTCATGCCGGTGCTCGCCGACGTCAAGGTCCTGCCCGAGCACCTGGAGGTGACGGCGAGGCGGCTCCGCGAAGCGCTGGCGGGGCAGGCCGGCTGAAGGACAGCCGCCTGACCAGGACGGACCCGCGGCGCGGCCATGGAGTTGTCGGGTGCCGCTGCGGCCTCGCCCTGGGACGCGGGGCGGCGCGGCTGGTATAGTCCCTGGGCTGCCAATTCGGTTCACAGGTGCCCGGGGACGGCAGTCGCGGACCCCGGCACGGAGCGGGAAAAGTCTTGGGCTCGGTCATCAAGAAGCGGCGCAAGAAGATGCGCAAGCACAAGCACAAGAAGATGCTCAAGAAGACCCGCTGGCAGCGGCGGGCCACCTGAGCCGCGGCTGAGCTCAGGTTCCCCGGGGCGCCGAGGCAGCGCCCCGGGGCAAGCATCTGGCCGAGATGTGAGCCGTGGCCGCGTGCCCGCGAGCCGGCGACCCACCAGCGCTCGTCGAGGTCGTGCTGCCGGCCGTTTGCCGGCGCGGCCGCCGGACCCAGGGCGCGGGCGTGGCGCCGCCCCAGGATCTCAGCCCGAGGCGGGTGCAAGGGCCTCGGATCCCCGCCCGAGGGGGTCTGCGGGGGCCCGCCCCCGCAGGTCAGCTGGCTCGCGCGTAGGAGTGGAGCCCGACGATCCAGAGGTTGACCGCGTAGAGGGTGAAGAGCACCGCCACGAAGCCCACAGCGGTGATGGCGGCGGCCCGCTTCCCCTTCCAGCCGAAGGTGACCCGCGCGTGGAGGTAGATGGCAAAGGTCACCCAGGTGATGAAGGCGAAGGTCTCCTTGGGGTCCCAGGCCCAGTACCGGCCCCAGGCGTGCTCCCCCCAGATTGCCCCGCAGATGACCCCGAAGGTCCAGATCGGGAAGCCCAGGAGCACGAATCGGTAGCTCCAGAGGTCGAGGAACGGGGCCGTGGGCAGCGCCCGCTGGATCGCGGCGGCGACCCCGCGACCCTGCGCCCAGACCGCGGCCAGGGAGAGGCTTCCCCGGGACGCCCCGCTGATGGTCCGGGATGCCTGCGCGGGCCGGGTGCTGATCACCGCCTCCGGCCCGGCGACCGGCGATGCCGCCGGGGCCAGACGCTCGTCGGCCCAGCGCCGAGCCAGGTAGGCCATCCCGAAGAAGAAGCTGAAGCTGAGCAGGGCTGAAGCGGTCGCCATCGCGGTGACGTGGATGTACAGCCAGTAGCTCTGGAGCGCCGGGATAAGGTTGCCGGGCGGCTCGTAGAGCATGTAGCCGACCCCCAGCAGGCCGACGCTCAGCATCATCGCCGGGATCCCGATCAATCGCATCCGGTGGCGCAGCATCAGGACCAGGGCGACCGTGACCAGCACCAGGGAGATGCCAGTCGAGTATTCGTACATGTTGCTGAGCGGCCAGTGACCGGACTCCAGGCCGCGGAACACCACCGAGGCGAGGTGCACCGGCCAGCTGAGCAGGACCAGCCAGAGGCCGACGTTGCCCAGGAAAGGACGCCTGAAGACCAGGTAGAGAACGAAGGCGACCAGGGCGAGGCAGTAGCCGAAGACGGCGACCCCGAAGAAGTCGAGGCTGAGCGGCGCGGCCTGGGAGAACGGGGTGGGCAAGGCTCCGGAATCCGTCCTGGCGCGAGAGGAAGCCAGGCCAGTATAGGCGGGGGCCAGCAGAGCCGGCCCCCGGGAAGCGGCGGGGGCGGCGGCGGGGTCGCGTCCGGGTGGGCTCATCCTCCGTCCGACGCTGGCCAGGACCATCTTGCCCCTGGCTCGCCTCCCGCGAGAACGATCCAAGAGCACCAGCATGCCCGGGCGGAGCGCTCCACACCCCACCCTCCGGTGCCAGCGCGGGTTGGGGAAGAAGCTGTCCAGGAGTCTCAGTCGGCCGCCTCGTGCATCCCGACCGCCCTGGGCTGGTCATCCCCACTGACCGCGGCCACCAGCAGACCCCAGCTGCAGAAGCCGGCGACGAGGAGAAAGGTGTCAGGGTCCAGACCGAGCTTCGGGCTGAGCAGCACGAGGATCAGGACTGCCGCGATGAGCTGCAGGCACCCCCAGACCGCGCTGGCGAGGTGGGGGCGCGGCCACATCCTGACCATGGGATGGGAGGCGGTCTGAGAGAAGCAGAAGAAGTGCAGGACGCTCATGTGGAAGAAGGCGCCGGCGCAGCAGCAAAGCAAGCCCGCAAGCAGGGAGTTGGCGGTCATGGCTGGGTCGATCCTCCCGCGCTCCTCATTCGCCGTGGAGCACACTGGCGACGGAGGTCCGGGCCGCAGATCGGGCGGCCAGCAGGCTGCCGAGGACGGCGACCATCACCCCGCCGATGACGAACAGGGGGATCATCCAGGCGGCGACCGCGTTCACGGCGCCAGGCGGGTTGTCGTTGCCCGTCTGCGACGCCATCGCGCTCCCCATCGCGCGCAGCATCGCCTCCCCGGCGGGGATCCCGAAAACCGCGCCGATCAGGCCGAGGATCGCGGCCGCAGTGGCCACCATCACCCCCAGCTGGAGAGGGGTCATCCCCAGGGCCTTGAGGGTGGCCAGGTCATGGCGACGCTCCCTCACGCTCAGCAACATGGCGCTGAAGGTGGCGGTGGCCGCGACCACCAGCAGGATGAGGGCGAGTCCCCAGCCGACCCCGCCCAGAGTGCCATCCAGGGAGATCTGGGTGGAGGTGCTGGCGGTCAGGAAGTCCGGTTGTGCGGCCTGGACCTGCGCGGCCCATTGAGCGCCGTTGACCCCGGGGCGGAGCATCACCGCATAGGTGTAGGGCTGCAGGCTAGGATCGACCGGGGCCAGCGTCTGCCAGCCGGTGAACAGCGCCTGCCCCAGGCCCGTCACGCTGAAGACCTCGCCGACCATGGTCAGCCGGACCGCGGTGCCGCGCACCTGAATGGTGAGTGGGTCGCCGACCCCGATATGGGCGTCGGCGAAGATGGCCCGCGGTGCGACCGCCTCCCCCGGCCGGGCGAACCAGCGGCCGCTGATGATCGGATAGGTGAGCGTTGCCGAGGCCCCCCGGAGGGCGGTGGTCTCCACCGGATCTGCGATCCCCGGCACGGAGACGTAGGTCTCCGCCTCCGCCACCACCGCCGCAGTGCCGGGCTGCCCGGCGAGCAGCGCGCTGGCGGCGGCGTCGGGATACGCGGCGGTGCGGGTGACCGCCACCGCGGCAGTGCCTCCCAGGGCTCCTTGGGTCGCACCGAGCTGGATCTCGAGGCCGGCGGCAAAGAGCGCGGTGGCCACCCCGGTGACCACGGCAACCGCCGTGAATATCCCCCTCATTGGCCGGGCGAAGGCGTCGCGGCTGCCCAGGACCACCGGCCGCGGAAGGCGAAGCCAGCCGGCGGCCGCAGCGATCCGCGATCTCATACCGCGCGGCGCGCCGGCCCCGCGGCTGATCGCTTCCACCGGGCGCAGGCGGCCGGCACGGCGGGCGGGAAGCAGCGCGGCGATGGCGACGACGGCGAGCAGCGCGGCGAAGGTGAGCACCGCCACGCCCACCGGCCAGCCGAAAGCGGGTGTGAGTCCCACCGCGCTGACGCTGGCCGTGACCAGGGGCTGGCTGAGCAGCATGCCCCCTGGGATCCCCACGATGCAGCCGAGCAGAGCCGGAACCAGCATCTCCAGGACGTAGACGGCAACCGCCTGTCGCGGGGTGAAGCCGATCGCCCGCATCACCCCGATCTCGCGGTAGCTGGCCAGCACGGTGCCGGCCACCACGTTGACCACCACCAGCGCCGCCACCACCAGGGCGAAGACGCTGAAGGCGAGCAGGATCACGGAGACGAAGCCGTCGGTCAGCTGATAGATGCTCCGGGTGTAGAGGTAGCTGGTGGTGGAGCTGACCGCTCCCGCTGGGAGGCGCTCACGGAGCTGGGTCACGTCGCTGTCCAGCCGGGCCTGGCTCGGAGATCCGGGGAAGCGGTAGAGCATCAGGTAGCTGGAGCTGTTGCCTGGCCCGTTGACGGCCCCGAAGCAGGCTGGGCTGACCCAGGCGGTGCTCTGCAGCGTCAGGTCCTCCGGGCCCTCGTCGATGTCGATCACCTCACCGCTCACGGTCAGCGAGGGCATGCTGGGGAGGCTGACAACCCGCAGCCGCGAGCCCACGTCCACCCCGTTGACCTGGGCGAACGAACGGGTGACCACGATCTCCCCTGAGCCAGCCGCCCAGGCACCGGCGACGAGACGGAGCTGACCAACCGCACCGCCGGGCGATCCCTGTGCCACCAGATTGAGGCTGTACTTCTGACCGCGGCTGGCCAGCACGATGGTTCCGGACGGATACGGCCCGGCGCTGGCCGTCGCTCCGATCTCGACCGGGGTGGCGGTGAGCTCGGCGGTGCTGACCTGGGCCGGATCGAACCAGACCATCAGGTGGGCACCGCGCTGGGCGGCGAAGGCCTGGTCGAAGGGATCGCTCGCCTGGCTCATCAGCGAGAGCGCAACCATCCCTGTCGCGCTGGCGAGCAGCAGGATGAGGGCGACCACGCCGGCCTGCACACGGTGGCGGCGGAGGTCGGCAAGGCACTTGGCCAGCACGCCGCTCATGCAGAGCGCTCCACCGCTCCGACCCGGACCAGGTCGGCGGCGGGCGCGGTGGCCGCGCTGAGGCGGGCGTCGTCGATGACGCGACCGTCGCGCAGGCTGATGACCCGCTGCGAGTGGCGCGCGGCCAGGGCCGCGTCGTGGGTGACCAGGATCACGGTCCGCCCGGCGGCGTGGAGCCGGCCCAGCAAGTCCATGACCTGAGCGCCGCTCTCCGAGTCCAGCGCCCCGGTGGGCTCGTCGGCAAGCAGCAGGCGAGGCTCGTTGACCAGGGCACGAGCCACCGCCACCCGCTGCTGCTGCCCCCCGCTGAGCTTGGCCGGGTAGGCGCGGTCCTGGTCGGCGAGCCCCAGATCGTCGAGCAGCTGGCGGGCCCGGCGGCTGGCGCCGACATTGGCCCGGCTTCCGAGCTGGGATGGGATGAGCACGTTCTCCAGCACCGTCAGGGTGGGCAGGAGATGGAAGAACTGGAAGATGAAGCCCAGGTGCTGGCGGCGGAAGCGGGCCGCCTCCGCCTCGGTCATCGCCGAGATCTCGGCCGCGTCGACCCGGACGGTCCCGGAATTGGGGCGATCCATCCCCGCGATCAGGTTCAGCAGGGTGGACTTGCCGCTTCCCGACGGTCCCATCACGGCCAGGAACTCCCCATCGGCGACGCTCAGGTCGACACCGGCGAGGGCCAGCCGGTCCACCCCCGAATACCTCTTGGTCACGGCCGTCAGCTCCACGATCCCGGTCACGCTCCGTCCTCCGCCATGAGCTCGTCCACCCACCTCAGGTCCGCCTCGGTGTGCAGCACCCCGCCCCGCGCCAGCAGGACCAGGTCCTCCCGCCCCTCGCTCCGCGCTCGCTGCTCCAGCGCGGTGAGGTCCTTGAGCCGCTGCAGGAACACCCGCCGCTGGCGGCGCAGCAGCTGGCCCTGGTGCCCATCGCCCAGCCGCTGGCTGAGGACGAGCTTGAGGAAGACCGCGTCGCGCAGCTGCTGGGGGCCGCTCTCCGGCTCGCTGATCCAGCTCCCCAGCAGCTCCTGGCCGGCCGGGGTCAATTCGTACTGCTGGCGGCCGCGGTCGCCCCGCTCGCCCACCGGACGGATCAGCGTGTCCCGCTCGAGCCGCTGGAGGGTGGTGTAGACCTGGCCGATGTTGACGTCCCATGTGCCTCCGAACATCGCCTCGAAGCGTGTCTTCACCTCATAACCGTGGAGCGGGCCGCCAGCCAAGAGGCCCAGGACACCGAACTTGAGGGACAACGTTCACCCTATAGATTCATGATATGCATGCGGAGTATGCATGACCCCGCGCTGGCTGTCAAGGCTGTCCCCCTAGGGGGCTAGACTGGGGGCTCCAACGGGCCGGTAGCTCAGCTGGGAGAGCGCTGCCCTCGCACGGCAGAGGTCCGGGGTTCGAATCCCCGCCGGTCCAGGGGCGGCCCACCGGGGTGGGCGGCGACTCGCAGGCCCCTTCGAGTCGGAGCCCCCTTCGATTCGGAGCCCCTTCAAGGTGGCGCCAGCCCCTCAGCGCACCTCGTCGACCACGAAGTAGGTCTCGCAGGCTTCGTCGAGCAGCTCGGGGGTCAGCTCCGGCTCGATGCCGAGATAGCGGCATAGGTGGATGACGTGATTGACCAGGTCACGTGGGTGAGAGCCATGGAAGTCGCGGCCGCGGGCGACATACTGCCGCTCGATGAGGTCGTCGACCACGTCGGCGCGGTACTCGATCTCCTGGGCCTCGCAGACCCTCTGCCAGATCTCCCGGAACTCGTCCGCGGTGGGATCGGGGACCGGCACCTTGTAGCGGACCCGGCGGAGGAAGGCCTCGTCCATGAGGTTGCGCGGCTCCAGGTTGGTGCTGAGCATGAGCAGGCAGGTGAATGGGACCGCGACGCTGGTGCCGGCACGCGCGATGTTGACGTAGTCGACCCCGTTCTCCAGGGGGACGATTAGCCGGTTGAGCAGGTCGCGGGGCGACATGTTCTGCTGCCGGCCGAAATCGTCGATGAGGAGCAGCCCTCCGTTGGCCTTGAGCTGCAGGGAGGCCTCATAGAAGCCGAGCGTGGAATCGAAGCCGAGCTCGAGCATCCTGGGGGTGAGCTCCCCGCCCACCTTCACCGACGGCCGTTCGGCCAGCTGCCAGCGGGTGTCGTGGGGCGGCAGCGATCGGTTGATCGGCACGTGGTAGATGGGGTCGAAGAGACGGATCACCTCGCCGTGCACGTAGAGCGCCCGGGGGATGAACACCGGCGGCCCCATGAGCCGCGCGCTGGCGTCGGCGATGCTGGTCTTGCCATTTCCCGACGGCCCGTAGAGGAAGCAGGCATGGCGGGCGGAGAGGGCAGGGCCCAGGTGGTCGAGGACCTTCTGGTTGAGCACCAGGGTGGAGAAGACCTCGCGCAGGCGGGCCCGGTTGACCACCGTGGCCACCTGCGCCTGGCGGGCCGCCATGGCGTTGTAATCGTTGATGGGCACCGGGGCCGGCCCGGCGTACTGGTTTATCTCCAGCAGCTCTCGCGCCCGCTGACGGCCGGTGGTCGTGATCGTGTACTGCATCCCGGCGTTGATGGACTCGTCGGCGCCCAAGGCCGCGGCTCTCACACCGGCTGAGGCGCAGTACCCCTCCCCGGCCAGGAACTTGAGGGTGGTCTCCACGAAGACGAAGGGGATGCAGATGTGCCGGGCTAGCTCTCCGCCCAGCATGCTGCCGTTGAAGTAGAGGACCTTGAGGACCAGATCGCAGACGAAGCTGAAGGGAAGCCCGGTCTCCTCGGCGCTCCGAGGCACAGGGGGCAGCGCGATCGGGGCCGGGGCGGCGGGCAGTGCCTGGACCGCCATACGGCGCCGATTCTGTCATCGCCAGCTTCCTGCCCCCGCCCGCGGCTGCCGAGTTGTCATCGACCTGACACAGCCCCGCGTCGAACATGACGGGCCGATCGCCGCCGGCGGATCGGCCCGAGCCCACCGCGGAGACCGCGTGCTACTGTCCCGCCATGGTCACCGTACCCCTCGACGAGGGACCCCGGGACCGCCGCCGCGTGGGGCCCTTCTGGCTCGAGGAGGGGACCTGGATGATCCTCTTGGGAGGTTTCCTCCTGGCGGCGGTGCTCGGTCTCTACGTGGTCGCGGTGCTCTTCGACCGCGCGTAACCAGCGGGGCCGCTCGCCGTTCTTCCCTGAGGACGGCGGCGCGCCGCGCCCCGAGGGCCGGCCCACCGGGCCTGCCGAAGGAGGTTGACGATCACCAGGGTTGCCCGCGGGGCTGAGCCCCGTTAGAGATGTCCGCCACCCCTCCCGGCGGCCGCCACAGCCGGCGGGTCCGCTCCGGGATCAGCCGTCGCCGGGCCCGCGCCGGCAACGGCGGCCTCCCAGGCGACCACCCCGGGCTCGAGGGCCTGCCTGCGGCTGACCGGCGCCGGCTGCGCCGGGAGCTCCTGCTCGGGCGGCGCCGCGCGACGCCCCAGCGCCGCCGTCACCCCGGCGTGCGGGTCGTCCTGCTGCTCCTGGCCATGCTCTCCAGCCTCGGCCTGGCCGGGGTGGCCACCGTCTTCGCCGGTTACAACATCTACCTGAGCCAGGTCCCGGACTCGACGGCCGTGGCCTCGCTGGAGCCGCCCCTCGACACCAACGTCTACGCCAGCGACGGCACCCTGATCGACATCATCCATCCGCCCGGCTACTACCATCTCCACGCCACCTACGACCAGATCTCGCGCTACGTCATCGAGGCGACGGTCGACATCGAGGACCGCCATTTCTGGACGGAGAGCTCGCTCGATGTCGCCCGCATCGTGCAGGCGGGCTGGGGCTACGTGCGCCACGTGCCCTCGGGGGGTGCCTCCACCATCACCGAGCAGCTCGCCAAGATCAGCTTCCTCCAGGACAACGGCAGCCTCTCCTACAAGATCAAGGAGATCATCCTGGGCAGCGAGATATTCGACAACTTCTCGAAGCAGCAGATCCTGGAGATGTACCTGAACCGGATCCCCTACGGTGAGCAATCGATCGGGGTAGCGACGGCCGCCGAGATCTACTTCCATGAGCCCGCCAGCCAGCTCGACCTCGCTCAATCGGCGATGCTCGCCGGGCTTCCCGAGGCACCCACCGAGTACAACCCGCTCAACCACGGCCCCGACGAGTCGGTCAACCCCGCCGCCAAGCAGCGCCAGCGGGTGGTCCTCAACGCCATGGTCAACAACGGCGACATCACGGCGGCCCAGGCCAACGCCGCCTACGCGGAGAATCTCACCTTCTACACCTACCAGGACTACGACCCCTACTACACGATGGGAAGCGCCCGGCCGGTGAGCTTCCTCCAGTACCTGGTGAACTACTACCTGCCCCAGAACTTCGGGGACAGCTTCGAGGACCCGGGCGGCTGGGACGTCTACACCACCATCAACCTCGCCGACCAGAAGCTCGCCGATCAGACCGTCCACAACGTGGTCACGGCCAACCCGGGATGGTTCGTCAAGCGTGACGGCGACGGCGCCCTGGTCAGCATGGATCCCAAGACGGGCGCGATCCTGGCGATGACCGGAAGCGCCAACTACAACGATCCCAACTTCGGCCAGGATGACATGGCGATCGAGACCCGGCAGCCGGGATCCACCATGAAGCTCTTCACCTACAGCGCCCTGATCGCCTCGCGCCAGTACACCGTCCTGACCCCCATCTCCGACCAGCCCATGAACCTGAACGGCTGGACCCCCAAGGACT
This sequence comes from Binatia bacterium, assembly GCA_035624785.1. GTDB lineage: Bacteria > Chloroflexota > Dormibacteria > Aeolococcales > Aeolococcaceae > JAJZNI01. The sequence continues at coordinate 18,672 of DASPQV010000043.1, forward strand.
ACGAGGGAGCCACCGCCGGCTTCGGCTACTGCACGATGGAGCTCTGCCTGGGCAACTCCCTCAACCTGCCGGCGGTGCGCGCCGAGTACGCCATCGGGGTGGTCCCGATCGCCAACCTGGCGGTGGCCTCGGGCCTCTCGCTCTACGACGGCGGCCAGCCTGCCTTCCCGACCTCCACCCTGTACTCCTTCACCCTCGGCACCGAGCAGGTCAGCCCGCTGGACCTGGGAGACGCCGCCGCCACCATCGCCGATCTGGGGGTCGAGCACCCCCCCGCACCGGTCACCAAGATCACCGACGACACCAGCCAGACGGTGATCTACCAGTACGACGCCAACGCGGTGGCGCGCCGGGTGTTGCCCGAGAACGTGGCCTTCGTCATGGACGAGACCCTCTCCAACAACAGCTTCCGGCAGCCTGAGTTCGGAACCAACGACAAGCTCACCCTGCCCGACCGGCCGGTCAGCGCCAAGACCGGGACGAGCGGCGCCGGCTACGCCAACTACGACAACTGGACGATAGGCTGGACCCCTGATCTGCTGACCATCGTCTGGGTCGGCGACCCGCGCGGCGAGGGGCCCGCCTTCGGGCTGACCCCCGGGGTGACCAGCGGCCTGACCGGTGCCGCGCCGATCTGGCAGACCTACATGGAGGGGGTGACCAAGGGCACCCCGGTGGATTGGTACAAGACCCCGTCGGATGTCTACGAGGCCGGCGGCAGCTGGTTTCTGCCCGGCACCGGCCCGGTCTCCGCGATGGGCGTCGGAAGCCCGATCTGCGACCCCGATTGCGTGCCCATGACGCCGCCCAGCCCCACGCCGAGCCCCGGCGCCAGCCCGGCGCCGACCCTGAGCCCGGGGCCGACGGCGGGCCCGTCGCCACCCATCCTCCCCTAGACCTCGCGCCGGGCGAGCCGGACCGCGGTCAGCCGGCGGATGACACCGGCGGCCCGCCGCGCCGGCTCCGCAGCAGCGCCCACACGTCGTCGAGGCGGGCTACCTCCGGCAGGCCCTCACTGAGCTCCACCTGGTCGGCCGGCGGCGCTTCGACCGGGGCAACCCGGATCGACACGCTGCAGCTGACCCGCAGGGCGCGCGCGTCGTCGGGCAACGGCGCGGGCTCGGCGGCGGCGACCTCGGGCCCGTTCAGCGACCACCAGCACAGGAGGGAGACGTCCTCGGCCGCCTCGAGGCTGACCGAGAACGCGCTGAGAGCCAGCGCTCCGAGATCCTCGTCGACGTCGGCTGAGAAGATCCGGAGCAGCCTGGTGAAGGCGGCTCGATCGAGGTTGACGTCGAGGGCGTCGAAGCCGTTCAGAGGAGCCCGGGGTGCGAGGTCATCCGCCGTCCGGGTCCCCTCCGGCTCCACGGCGCCACTCAGGCCGGACACCGGTTCGACGATGACGTCATCGACGGCGACCTCACCGAGCTCTCCCTCGAATTCGCGGAGGTCGAGAATGCGCGGTCGGGCGGTGAACCGACCCCAGCGCTGGCCTCCGTCGATGCTGTAGGCATAGGCCTCGCCCCGGCGGCGGACCATGAGCCGCTCCGACGGCCCGGCTTCAGAGAGCATCAGCTCGGCCCTGTCGAGGGCTCCGTCCTGGTGGTCCACCAGGGCCTGGAGCACCATGGACGGACCCTGAGCCGCGTCACCAATCGAGAGTGCGGAGGCGGTGATGGTGCGCTCGCGGAACTCGAGGGAAACCCGCACCCAGCCGGCGTCCGCGACCCCGGCACGCAGCGCGCGGTACAGCGCGCCCAGGGTGAGACGTGTCAGGGTGCTCACCTGCCGACCCACCATCTGGAACGCATCGTCGCAGCACGATAGCAGCGACAGCGGCCGGTCCACTGGGAGTGGACGCCAGCGGGTGAGGCGACCGCCGTGGCCGGGCCGGAAGCCTTCGCGCGCGGCTCGGCGGCACGGTTCCATGTCAGACTGGCCGGAATGTGGCACGCGACGAACCTCCCGTGCCCGGCGTGGGGAGGACCGCGGCAAGAGCGGTGACCGAGACCCTCTCGCCCGACGAGGCGGGGCTGCCGCCGCAGCCGCCCGCCGTGGCACGGGCCGTGGCCATGCTCCTCGTCACCCGCTACCGGCTGCGCCTCTGTGACCCGAGGGACAGCCGCCTCGGAGAGCTGAGCTCCGAGTACGAGCTGGCCGCGGCCGCCTGGACCGGCCCGAGGGCAGCCATGGTCGGCTTCTTCGAGCCGCCCGGCGACCCGGGTTCCCAGGTGGCCGACCTGCATCGGAGGATCGGGGCCGCGCTGCGCTGGGGTGACAGCCGTCTCCGGCTGCAGCCGGCCCAGCGAACCGAGATCCTGCTGGTGGCGCTGCGGCCGGTGGCCGCCCAGCTGCCTCCACCGACTCACCCGGCCGTCGGAGTCGGCATGGTGTGGGTGGATCCGTCAACCGGAGAGACCGGAACCCTGCTGCCACCTCCGCCAGGGCTGCCGGGCGCGCGCGAGATCCGCTCCGCCGCCAGGGCGCTCCGCAGCGGCGTCGAGGCTCCGACGCTGGCCGCCGTGGACCTGGCCGAGCGCGAGGCGGTACGCGGCGGCTACGTGGCCCCCACCCGCCGCGCCCTGATCACCACGCCACGCTTGACGTACGGCCTGGTGGCCACCTTTGCGGTCATCTTCCTGATCGAGAACACGCTGCTGCAGCATTACTACGCCGGCTACCTTGGAGCGGGAGGGATCGCCTGGGACGCGGGAGGGAACGACTGGTGGCGTTTCCTGAGCACCGCATTCCTGCACTTCCCCGGCGGCCTCAGCTTCTGGCCCGACACCGGCGTCGCCTCCTTCCTCTCCCTCCACCTGCTGGTGAACTGCTACTCGACCGTGGTGCTCGGCAGGATCATCGAGCCCCTCTACGGGCGGCTGGCCATGCTGGCCGCCTTCCTGGCCACTGCCTGGGCGTCGAGCGGAGCCAGCGTGCTGGCCTCGAGCATCGGCCCCCGCGGACTGCCCGGCTCCAGCCCCGAGTTCCTGGGCGCGTCAGGAGGACTCATGGGACTGCTCGGCCTCCTCTTCATGCTCGGTCGCGTGCAGGGGCGGAACGTCCCGGCGGGGCTCGCCCGAGCCCTCCGCCAGGGAGTCCTGATATCCCTGGTGCTGACAGTGATCATCGGCTTCACCTTCAGCGGTGAGATCAACAACTACGCTCACCTGGCCGGCTTCGCCAGCGGTTGCCTGATCGGCCTCGCCATCCCGCCGGTGCGCGCCGTCGGGGGCAGGGATCACGCCCCCTGGGAGAAGGCGGCGCTGATAGCTGTGCTGGTGATCAGCGCCGTGGCGATGCTCTTCTGGCTCGTCAACCTGGTCCAGTTCCTGGCCGGCAACCCAGCGGCGGTACCGGCCGGAAGCTGACGGAGCCTGCTGACGTCCGCCGTGGCCGGAGGCTGACCAAGCCTGTTGACGTCCGCCGCGGCCGGAAGCTGACGGAGCCGGTTGATGTCCGCCGCGGCCGGAAGCTGACCAAGCCGGTTGATGTCCGCCGCAGCCTGAAGACCGGGACCTGTGGCCGCCCCGCCGGGGTCAGCCGGCGCGAGCCCGGGGCGACCTCCAGAGGCCTTCCAGGTCATAGAAGACGCGCTCGCCGGGGAGGAAGACATGGGCCACCACGGCGTCGAAGTCCACGCACGCCCATGAGGCGTCGCGCAGCCCGGCCACATGCAGGGGACGGACCCCGCGGGCCCGGCAGGCGTCCTCGATGCTGTCAACGATGGCCCTAACCTGCCGGTCGGTGTCACCCTCGCAGACCACGAAGAAGTCGGCGATGGTGGTTCTCCCGCGCAGGTCGATGCTGACCACATCGCGCGCCTTCTTGTCGGCGGCAGCAGCGCTGATCAGCTCGACCAGCTCCTCGGAGGTCATGGCCGACGATTATCCGGCACGGGATGGTAGAGACCACGTTGGCTGATGAAGCGGGCCACCGCCGGGGCCACCAGCCCTTCCAGGGGCTCCCCGGCGGCGATGCGGCGGCGGATCTCGGTCGCCGAGACATCGGGTGAATCGATCGCCACCGCCCGGGTGCGGTCCGGATGGTAGCCGAGCGCCACCGCCTCGGGGTGGCGCAGCGAGGATTCACCGGAACGGCTGACCAGCACGAAATGGAAGCCGGCCAGCAGCTCGGCGGCACCGTACCACTCGGGGACCTGACGAGCCGAATCCGCACCGAGCACGACCCACAGCTCCAGGTCCGGATGCGCGCGGACCAGATCGCGCATGGTGTCGATGGTGTACGAGGGCCCCGGACGGCGCAGCTCCAGGTCGAGGACCCGAATGCGCGGCAGACCCTCGACCGCGGCTCTGCACATCGCCAGGCGATCCCTGGCAGAGGCGTTGACCGGACCGCGGAGAGGCGGTTGTCCCGCCGGCACCACCCAGGTCTCGGCGGCGAGGATCCCGTCGCGCGCCTGCTCGGCCACCGCGAGGTGACCGAGGTGGAAGGGGTCGAACGTGCCGCCGAAGACGGCGATGCGCTCTGCCGGCATCACGGTCAGGGCTCCCGGAGCGGCGACGCCCGCGGGGGGCGCGCGGAGGCGGCGGGCACCTCGTCGGGAACGTAGGTGAACTCGCTGACGCCGATGCGAACCGTGGCGCCCGACCGGCATCCCGCCTCTGCCAGCGCCCCGTTGACCCCTGCCTCGGCAAGCCGGCGCTGCAGCACCATCACCGCCTCCTCCTGGTCGAGGTCGGTGCGCTCCACCAGCCGCTCCACCCCGGCGCCGCTGACCCGGTAGGCGCCATCCGGCTCCCGATCGACACGGAGCGGCCTCGCCCCGCGCCCCGGGTAGCGGTAGACATGGTGGCCACCGGGAGGCGGTGCGGCCGGCGGGCCGGGTTCTCCGGAGCCGGTGGCGGGGGTGGTCCCGGCTGACCGCGCTGGCGCAGCACCGGCGGGGCCAGGCGCCTGGTCCAGGAGGCGGCCAGCCGCCTCGAGGAGGGCTTCCGTTCCCGCTCCGGTGGCGGCGCTGATCGGCACGGCACCGGGCAGCTCCGCGACCAGGATGGCGGCCACCGCCGCGGCCTCCGGGAGGTCAACCTTGTTCAAGGCGACGACGGTGGGCCGGGTGGCGAGCGCCGGACTGAAAGCCGCCAGCTCAGCCTCGACCTGCCCTCTTGCCTGCCTTGCCGCCGGCGCGCCGGCGCTGCAGTCCACGACGTGGACGAGGATGCGGGTGCGCTCGAGGTGACGCAGGAAGTCGAGACCGAGGCCCGCCCCCCGATGCGCCCCCTCGATGAGCCCGGGGACGTCCGCGAGCACCAGGGTGCGGCCACCGGCAAGTGCGGCCACCCCGAGGTTGGGATGCAGGGTCGTGAAGGGGTAGGCGGCGATCTTGGGCCGGGCCCCGGTCAGCGCCGCCAGGAGGGTGGACTTGCCGGCGTTGGGCATGCCGACCAGGCCCACGTCGGCGATCAGCTTCAGCTCGAGATGGATGCGCCGGCGCTCTCCGGGCTCGCCCAGCTGCCCGATCCTGGGCGCCTGACGGGTGGCGCTGGCGAACCTGGCGTTGCCGCGCCCGCCCTCGCCACCGTCGACCACGATCAGCCGCTCGCCCGGGGTGGTGAGATCGCCGAGCAGAACCCCGGCCTCCGCATCGGTGACCACCGTCCCCGGGGGCACGTGGAGCACGACGTCGCTGCCAGCGGCGCCGCTGCGCAGCGCCGGACCTCCGGGCCGACCGTCGCCGGCGCGGAACTGGCGGCGCTCCCGAAAGCGGCCGAGGGTGGCCTCCCCCGCGTCGACGGTGAGCACCACGCTCCCACCTCGGCCGCCGTCGCCTCCATCGGGCCCCCCCCGGGGCACGTACTTCTCGCGCCGGAAGCTGACCGCACCGCGACCGCCAGCGCCCGCGGTCAGCTCCAGGGTGACCTCGTCGAGAAACGTCGAGGCGGCGCGGCCGCGCTCGCCGGGCATCAGGACGCCGCGACCGCCTCCTCAGCAGCCTCGGGCTCAGCGCCGGCTTCGCCTCGGGCGGCCTCGGCCAGGCGGAGGACGGGCAGGGCCCTCACGTTGGCCCGGGTCCGGTCGCCGTCGCGCTTGTCATAGGCGACCTGGCCGCTGACCAGCGCGTAGAGCGTGTGATCGCGGCCGACCCCGACGTTGTGGCCGGGCACGATCCGGGTGCCGCGCTGCCGCACCAGGATGGTGCCGGCCAGCACCAGGTTGCCATCGCCGCGCTTCAACCCCAGACGCTTGGACTTGGAATCCCGGCCGTTCCGCGAGCTTCCACCGCCCTTCTTGTGCGCCATAGCGCTTTCCTAATCCTCGTCCTCGTGGGCTGGCTCGTCGCCCGAGGGCGCCCTGCGCTGGACGCGCCGGCGCCTGACCGATGGAACGTCGCCGGTGGTGGTGGTCCCCCCGGGCTCTGCGCTCGCTGCGGCCTCGGCCGCGGCGCCGGAGCCGCCGTCCCCTCCCCCGGGCGCCCGGTCCCTGCCCCGCCGGGCCGCAGGGCGAGGCTCCTCGAATTCCGCGGGCGTCTCGGGCACCTCAGCTGCCGGCTCGGCGGCCGGCTCAGGAGCGGCCGGCACCCCGGCCCGGCCGCGGCGGCCGGATCTCGCCGGCCCGACCGGCTCGCCCGGCTGGGCAGAGGCCGCCTGGGTCTCCGCATGCACCGCCTCCGGGACCTCTGCCGGCGGGGTCTCGGCCCCGGCGACCTCGGCCGGGGCGGCTGACTCCTCTGCCTCCGTCACCTCCGCCGCCGCCCGCTGTCCCCGGCCACGGCGGGGCCGCCCGGCGGAGTCGGCGGCCGCGGGGGCCCCCTCGGCCGCTTTCGCGGCGGGCGCCGCCTCGGCAGCCTCAGCCGCTTCCGGCTCGACCTCCCGGACCCGCTCCGGGAGAGGCTCGTCGCGATCCAGCACCCGGTCCACGACCAGCTCGGTGAGATCAGCTCGGAAGCCCAGGGTGCGGCGGTGGCGCTTCTTGGGCTTGTAGGTGAAGACCCGAAGCTTGGGCCCCCGGATGTGGGCAACCACGGTGGCCGCGACCCGGACGCCGTCAAGGGCCGTCTCCTCCGAGCGCACCCCAGCGGTGTCGGAGAGGAGCAGCACCGGAGCAAGCCCGACCACGTCGCCCACCTCGGCGGAGAGACGGTTCACGACCAGGCGGTCGCCGGGGGCGACCCGGTACTGGTGGCCGCCGTGCTTGAGGATGGCGTACATGACTCCTCGGGGGAGGCGCGGCGGACAGCTAAACACCACCGCGAATGCGCTGTGCGGCGGCCAGGATACCAGATGGCCGCCGCGGCCTGGACCCCGACTGGGAGGACGCGCATAATCCGCGCACCCGGCGCGATGACCCGGGCAGTCGAAGCTCGGGGGAGAGACCAGGCATGAGCACATCCGACTACCCGCCGAACCCCGGCGCGCCTCCGGGTCAGTACCCAGCCTCTCCTCCCGCCGCCCCGGGCTACACCGGACCGCTCCAGGGCCCGTCGCAGCCCTACCCTCCACAGCCCGGCTACGGTGCGCCGGCCTACGGCTACCCCCAACCGCCCTATGGCTACGCCCAGCCCCAACCCGGCAACGGGATGGCGGTGGCGTCCCTGGTGCTCGGAATCCTCAGCATCGTGCTGTCCTGGGTGCTCTTCCTCGACTGGGTGCTCGCTGTGCTGGCGATCATCTTCGGAGGTGTCGGAATCTCGACCGCCAACCGCAGGATGGCGGCGGGCAAGGGGATGGCCATCGCCGGCATGGTGCTCGGCATCATCACGATCGCTCTTGGGGTGATCTTCTGGATCGCTGTGTGGGGAGCCTTCCACACGGTCTGCAGCCAGCCCGGGGTCCGCTGCTGAGCCTCCCGGCGGGGAGTCGCGCCGAGCTGGGGGGGTGAAGCTCTTGGGCGGCCGTGCCGACCGGCATGGGGGGTACCCAGGCAGCCAATCCCGGGGGTTCTCGCCGAGCCTGCTGGGCGGGATGGGTTCGCGTCGGGGCTCAGACGACCAGGTTGACGACCCGGTCCACCACCGGGATGATCTTGCGCACCCCGCGACCGGCCAGGAACTCCTGGACCCGGGGCTGCGCCAGGGCGAGCCGGCTGAGCTCCTCGGCCGGAGTGCCAGCGTCGCAATCGAAGGTCGCGCGCAGCTTGCCGTTTACCTGCACGGCGATGGTCACCCGTGGCTCCGCGGCCAGGTCGGGGTCGTGCTGCGGCCAAGGGGCGAGGTGGACCGAGCCGGCCTCTCCCAAACGCTCCCAGAGCTCCTCGGTGATGTGGGGGGCGAAGGGCGCGAGCAGCTGGACCAGGGTGCGGGCGTCGATCCGCCGCCCCCGTCCCGCCGCCACGTCGCCGTCGATGCCTCGCTGCAGCTCGTGGAGCGCCGAGATCCCGGTGTTGTAGTGGAGCTCCTCGATGGAGCGCTCGACGGCGGCGATGGTGCGGTGGCGGCGGCGTTCGCGCTCCCCGTCACCGGATTCATCCGAGTCGCAGAGCTGGACGCAGCGCCACACCCGCTCCAGGAAACGGCTCTGCCCCTTCATGCCGTCGTCGTTCCACTCCCCGCCCTCCAGGTACGGGCCCAGGAACATGAGGTAGAGGCGCAGGGTGTCGGCGCCGAAGCGGGCCATGTAGTCATCCGGGTTGATGACGTTGCCCTTGCTCTTCGACATCTTGCCGCGGCCCCCGAAAGTGAGCAGGCCGTGGGCGCGAAATCGTCGGTATGGCTCGGGGACCGGCACCCAGCCCAGGTCGCAAAGGGCTCGCATCAGGAAGCGCGAGTACATCAGGTGGAGCACGGCGTGCTCGTGGCCACCGATGTACATGTCGACAGGCAGCCATCGCCAGGTCCGATCGTGGTCCAGCGCCCGGTCGTCGAAGTCCGTCGACGGGTAGCGCATGAAATACCAACCCGAGTCCAGGAAGTTGTCGTTGACGTCGGTCTCCCGGCGTGAGGGCTCCCCGCAGATGGGGCAGGGCACGTTGACCCAATCCGCGGCCTGGGCGAGGGGTGAGACGCCGGTGCCGAGCGGGCGGAAATCCTTGACCTCCGGGAGAAGGACGGGGAGGTCCGCTTCGGGCACCCCCACCGGCCCGTGGACCGGGCAGTGGATGATGGGCAGCGGCGGCCCCCAGTAGCGCTGCCGCGAGATGATCCAGTCGCGCAGCCGGAACTGGACGTGGAAGCGGCCGGCATGGCGGGCCTCCAGCATCTCGACGACGCGGCGCCTGCCGTCCTGCGATGGAGTGCCGTCCAGCGCACCGGAGTTGACCATCGACCCCTCGCCGGTCCACGGCTCCCGCTCGACGTCGCCGCCCGTGATCACCTCGACGATGGGCAGGCGGTGGGCCCGGGCGAACTGCCAGTCCCGCTCGTCGTGGCCGGGGACCGCCATGATCGCGCCGGTACCGTAGGAGCCGAGCACGTAGGGCGCCGCCCACACCGGGAGGTCGGCCCCGGTGAGGGGATGGACGGCGGTGCTGCCCAGGTCGATCCCCACCGCGAAGTCGGGTTCGGCGTCGGTGGGCGGAAGGCCGCGGCGCCACGCCGCGACCGATTCACGGTGGCCGGCGCCGACGAACTCATCGAGGTGCGGGTTGTCCGCTCCGATCACCAGGAAGGTGGCGCCATAGAGGGTGTCGGGGCGGGTTGTGAAGACCGTGACGCTGGGTCGAGCACAGCCATCAAGCCGGAAATCGATCAGGGCCCCCTCGCTGCGACCTATCCAGTTACGCTGAGCCAGCTTGGTCCGCTCGCTCCAGTCCAGGGTCTCGAGGGCGTCCAGCATCTCCTGCGCGTAATGGGTTGTCTTGATGAACCACTGTTTGAGGAACCTGGTCTCGACCACGCTGCCGCAGCGCTCGCAGCGGCCTCCCACCACCTGCTCGTCGGCGAGCACGGTGAGGCAGGAGGGGCACCAGTTGACCGGCCCCTGGCGGTGCTCGGCCAGCCCGGCCTTGAAGAGCTGGAGGAAGACCCACTGGGTCCAGCGGTAGTACCTGGGGTCGGTGGTGTCGACCTCGTGCGACCAGTCGACCCCGAGGCCGAGCCGCTTGAGCTGCTTCTCGCGAAAGTATTCGACGTTGCGGGCGGTGAGCACGGCAGGGTGCTCGCCCACCTTGATCGCGTAGTTCTCGCTGTGGATGCCGAAGGCGTCGAAGCCGAGCGGCTCGAAGACGTCGTCCCCCCGCTGGCGCCGGTAGCGGCCGTAGACGTCCACCCCGGTGAAGGCGTAGGCGTTGCCGATGTGCAGCTTCTGCGCCGACGGGTAGGGGAACATCATCAGGCAGTAGAAGGGGCGCTTGCCGTCCATGTCGGTGCGGTAGGTCTGCCGCTCGGCCCAGATGCGCTGCCACTTCTCGTCGAGCGCGGGCAGGTCGAGACGGTCGAGGTGAGGTGGTGGTGAATTGGTCACGGCGACGCGCTCCATGGGATGGCACAGAGTACCGCGTCGCGATGCCAGCAACGGCGGCTGCCAGCAGGGGCCGTCAGCCGCCCACGCCCGGGTGCTGACGCTCCGCGCCGGTTGCTAGCGTAGCGATGTGACCTCAGCACAGAGCGCCCGCAGCCTGGCCCTGGCCTTGGGGGCAGTGCTCCTGGCAGCGTGCTCGTCGACGCCCGCCGCCAGCCGGACCTCGCAGCCGTCCGGCTCCTCTTCCACACCCCCCGGCTCCCCGGCGGGGGTGGGAGCGCCGGCGACGCCCTCCGCCACTCCCGCGCCCGTGCCTGCGGAGGTGACCACCCTGGCCCAGCGCTTCGCCGAGCAGACGGGGAGCGGCGAATGGGACGGCCAGTGGGGCGAGCTGGCGCCCCAGGCGCAGGCGCTCTGGCCCAGCGAGACCGCCCGGACCGCAATGCTCAGCGCCAAGTTCTCGGCTGACCCCATCGGCTCGGTCACCCTGGGCCCGCCGGTCGGGGACACCACCTGGTACGACCCCGAGAGCCCGGCGGTGTCGGTGTCCCACGCCTGGCGCTTCCCGGTGACCGTCAGCTTCACCGACCCGGAGGCGGTGCAGCCCCCGGGGGCGGCCAGCCTCTTCTCGATGACCTCGATCTCGGTGGTGGACACCTCGGGGACGGCGCAGGTGGTGGGCGAGGGACCGGCCTCGCTGGACGCGCCGGTGGTCCTGCCTGCCAGTGTCACCCCCCACCGGGTTCAGGTGCCGCTCTTCATGTACCACCTGGTCGAGAACCAGACCCCCCAGCGAAGCGCCTACGGCGGCAACACCTACGGGTGGCAGATCGACGTGGGCCTGACCACCCTGACCAGCCAGTTCCAGGCGGAGATGGCCTACGCGCATTCCATCGGAGCGACCAGCATCTCCCTGCCGCACCTGGCTGACGCCCTCCTCTACGGTCTGCCGCTCCCACCCCACTCCTTGGTGATCACCTTCGACGACGGCCGGAGCAGCCAGTGGTCCGACGCCGTGCCCATCCTGCGCCAGTACGGCTTCACCGCCGTGTTCTTCCCCTGCACCTCCCTGGTCGGCGGCAACTACGGACCGCAGCACTACATGACGGCGGCGCAGCTCCGCGACCTGGCCGCCACCGGGTTCTCCTTCGGAGACCACACCCTCAACGACCAGACGGCGCTCTGGAGCGCCTCGACCGCCTCTCTCACCACTCTGACCGAGCAGAGCAAGAGCGTTCTCGAGGCGCTGACGGGCCAGCCCATCCAGTTCATCGCCTACAGCGGGCCATGGCCCAAGTCCTGGCCGCAGTCCGGCCCGGGGGGAGTCCAGGAGGCCGCCTTGTTCCGAACCCTCCAGAGCTTCGGCTACCTGGGCGGGCTGCAGGACCTGACCTTCGACACCGCCACGGACATCAGCACCCAGCTCCTCCAACTCCCCCGAGTCCGGGTGGGCCTGGGGGTGACGACCGCGGGCTGGGGCAGCTTCGTCCAGAAGGCGCAATAGGCCGGCCGGGCAGGCCGCCCGGGCCCATCGCCGGGGGTCCAGGGGGTTGGCTCCCCGCACCACCACAATCCTGTCGTGGTGCAGATAGATCCCCCACGCGCGTGATATCTGCATCCCCCACCCCGGTGAATCACCGGCAGAGCCCGCAAACGTCACTGAAATCGAAGCCAAATCAGCAGCCAGCGGGTGACACCTGCGTCTTTGCCGTTGGGATCGCGCCCACCAGCATGTCGAGTGCGGGCCGGCAGCCCGCTCACGGAAGCTCCGGCCCCCGCCGCCGCCTTTCCGGGACACGACAGACGTGAGGTGCACGTGATGTCCAACGGCTGGGGCTGATCCACTCGAAGTCCTCATCCCCTGAAGGCGGGCTGCCGCGTTGCGACCTGGGGCGGCGCCCGCCTTCCCCAATCGCGGCGACCCCCCGGATGCCGAGCTGAGACCCGATTCGATGAGCACATTCACCTCCAGGGCCGCGATGAGCGAGACCCGGGCCCGCCGTCTGAGGCTCGCGAGCCCGTCGGCTCGCTACGTGACCGGGCGGGCCATCTCGAACGTCGGTGACTGGCTGACCACCATCGCGGTGGCGGTCTCGCTCTGGAGCCTGACCCAGAGCGTCACGGCACCTGCGATGGCGATTCTCCTCCGGGTCGCGCCGCGGCCCCTGGGTACGCTCGCCGGCGGACATGTCTCGGACCGCCTGGGACCGCTGCGCACCCTGATGACCCTCAACCTGGGCCGCGCCGCCGCCACCGGGCTGCTGGCAGCGGCGATCGGCGCGCGCGCCATCCCACTGATGCTCCTGCTGCTGGTCATCAGCCAGGCCGCCGGAGCCGCCGCTCAGCCCGCCGGTCAGGCCGCGGTGCCTCGCCTGGTTCCCCCCCACTCGGTGGCGCGCCTCAACGCTGCCCTGGGCGCCGTGGACGCGACCGCGCTGGTGGCCGGACCGGGGGTCGCGGCCGCCCTCCTCACCCTGGCAAGCCCGCTCGGTCTGGTCGCCCCGGTGGGGCTGGTGGCGGCGGACGCGGTCTCCTTCCTGGTGCTCGCAGGGCTCCTGCTCACGCTGCGTCCCGTCTCATCCGGCGCGGAAACCGCGGCCGCGATGGGGGAGCCGACCCGGCCCCGAGCCGGCGAGCCGGCCGCGCAGCCCGGCGGTCGGGAATGGGCGGGCCTCGGGCTGATGCTCCGCCGGCCCTTCGCCCGCCAGCTCTCCCTTGCCCAGCTGGGCATCTTCGCCACCATCACCGCGCTCCAGGCCGTGCTCCCCGCGGCGTCCGCTCAGCGCTTCGGCAGCGCCGATGCGATCGGGTGGATCTACGCGGCGGTGGGGATGGGTAACGCGGTCGGTGCCACCGCGCTGCTGCGCACCCGGCACCGGGGCCTCGGACCTCAGGCCCTGGGAGTGCTCACGGTCCTCGAGCTGATCCCGCTGGGCGCCTTCGCCCTGGTCAGCGCATTCTGGGCCGACGTGCTGCTGGCCGGCGTGAGCGGCCTTGCCTCCGCTCCCTACGAGATCCTGGCGGCGAGCGAGCTGGCGCGAACCGTGCGCGCCGATCGCCTGGGGCGTGTCAACGGCGCCGTGTGGCTCTTCGGCTACACGGGGATGCTGGCCGGCGGCATCGCGGCCGTGACCCTGGCCACCCGGCTGGGCTGGGCCAGCACCCTCATGCTGGTCTGGTTCTGCGGAGCCGTCGCCCTCGTGGCCGGCTGGGCCCGGCCCCGGCGGCGGTTATCGGTGGTGCCGGCATGACCGCCTCCAGGAGCCTGGGCGTTTGGGTCACGGACTGCCGGCTCCGACGGGCGCCGGCATATCCTTGGGAAGCCCCATGAGCGAGGAGCCGTTGGCGAGCCAATCGGTCAGCACCGAGAACCGGGTGATCCGGCTGCTCATCGTCGAGGATCACCAGATGTTTGCCGAGGCGCTCGCCCGCGCCCTCCAGGACGAGCCGGACATGAGGGTGGCGGCGATCTGCCGGCGCCTCGAGGACGCCCGCGAGTACCTGCGCAACGAGCAGGTCGACGTGGTGCTGATGGACTACCAGATGCCCGACGGGGACGGGGTGGCGGCGGCCCACTACATCCGCGAGGAGCACCCCCGGACCAGGGTGCTGGTGGTCAGCGCCGCCGAGGAGAAGGAGGTGCTGAGCGAGGCCTTGGAGGCCGGCTGCAGCGGTTTCGTGGGCAAGTCCGAGAGCCTCGTGCACCTGCCCAGTGCGATCCGCGGAGCCGTTGTGGGCAACATCGCGCTCTCGCCGGGGATGGCCGCCAAGCTGATGGGGCCGTCAAGGTCGAGCTTCGGTGACGAGCTGACGCCGCGAGAGCTCGCCGTGCTTCGGCTCCTCGCCCAGGGCCGGAGCAGCTCCGAGATCGCCCACGAGCTCTTCATGAGCGAATCGACGGTGCGCAACAAGCTCTCCCGGATCAACTCCAAGCTCGACACCCACTCCAAGCTGGAGGCGGTCGCCAAGGGGCTCCGCCTCGGACTCGTGGAGATCGACCCGGATGGCCCGGACCGGCCGCGAATCGTGGCCGTGCCCCGGCCACCGACCTGAGCTGCGGGCCCCCCGACGGCAATCTGAGCCATGACCGGCAACCAGGGCTCGCGGGGACGCGGGGGAGCCCTGCACAGGCTGGCCGGCCAGCTGCCGCGGGTGCCCCCGGAACCCCCGTCGGAACCCGTCCGGTACACGCCTGCCCTGGTGCTCTACGTTGGGGTCGTGGTCGCCGGCGCCACGGCGGCGGCGGCCCTGACGGTCAGACCTCCCTTCGATGGTCCGCTCCTCGCCCTCGGCGGGTGCGCCGTCGTGCTCCTGGCGGCCGGCGCCGTGCGGGCACTTTCCGGTGTGACCAGCCACTGGTCGGCCTCGATCTTCGCCCACCTGGGGCTGAGCCTGGCCGCCGGGCCGGTGGGAGCCCTGGTGGCCGCCGGCGCCGAGATGGCGGGAACCGAGCTGCGCCTGCACGCCGGCTGGTTCAGAGGCGCCTTCAACACAGCCCACGATTTCCTGGGGAATCTCGCAGGCTGGGCCGTCTTCAACGCCATCACCGGGGGCCGGCTTAGCCTGAGCATCGGGTTGCTGGCCGGGCTCGCCGCCGGCGCGAGCCAGTACGTCATCAACTTCGGGCTGCTTGCGATCGTCCAGCGGCTCACCCAACCCGACTTGCGGCTCGCCATCTACCTTGGCCAGAACGTGGCCAACATCCTCCCCTACCACCTGGGGGCCGGGTTCACGGCCTTCGGCGGGGTGGTGCTGGTGAGAAGGCTGGGCGCGGGAGGATTCGTCCTCCTTCTGGTCCCCGTCCTGCTGCTCCAGCTCTTCCTCCTGGTGCTGGCGTCCCGAACCCGCGCTGCCCAGGTGGAGCGTGAAGCCCACCTCCGGGAGCGGGAGCTTCTGCTTCGCCAGGCGCTGGAGGCCTCCGACGCCGAGCGCCGGCGGATCGCCCGCAACCTCCACGACGGTGTGGTCCAGGACCTCGCCGCCGTCACCCTGGGGCTGCGGGTGCGCGCCGAGACCGGCGCCATCACCGCCGGCGCCATGCTGACCGCGGCGGACACGACCGCTGAGGCGATTGCCGAGCTGCGCACCCTGCTCCGCGAGATCGCTCCTCCGGATCTGCAGGAGGTGGGCCTGCCGGCGGTCCTCGACGACCTGGCCGAACCGCTGCGGGAGCAGGGTGTCGAGGTGAGCATCAGCGTGGCCGACGCGGTCGACGGCGTGCGGGGCGCGGCCCTGGACGCTGCTTTCCGGATCGCCCAGGAGGCCCTGCGCAACGTCGCCGAGCACGCCCGAGCCCGGAGCGTCCGGGTCGAGGTGAGCCGGCTGGACGGCAGCCTGCGTCTCGAGATCGCCGATGACGGGGTGGGTTTCTCCGCCGACCAGCGGCGGGAGCGCGCCGAGGCGGGTCACCTCGGCCTCCGGCTGCTGCACGATCTAGCCCGCGAGGCGGGCGGTGAGCTGGCCGTGGTATCGGAGCCGAGCCAGGGCACCACCCTTCGCGCGGAGCTGCCCCTCGTGACCCCGCTGCCGGGTGACCCGGCGCGTCGAGGGTGACGTTCTGTCTCGCGCGGGGGCGCTGAGACCGGGCCGGAATCCTGCCGCGATCGTGCCCGCCGTCGAGCGCAGCGGCTGCGCCATCCGGCACCGGCTCCACGGCCAGAACTTCCGGACCGGCACGCCGCTCCTGCTCATCCCCGATTGGGGGTGGCGGTGGCGGGTCAGCTGGCGACGCTTCCCCGGGAGACTCGCCGGCCCATCGGTGCGCGCTCCGGACCGCGGATCTCCTGGTACAGGCGGAGCAGGTCGGCGACGTAGACCTCCAGGCCGTACTCGGTGACCGCGCGGCACCGCGCGGCCTCGCCGAACCGCCGCCGTTCCAGAGGATCTGCGCGCAGCCGCTCCAGCGCCTGGCCGAGGCCGGGCTCCAGAGGATAGGCGGGGATAACCATCCCGGCGCGGTTGAGGACCGCCTCGTGCTCGCCGGCGTCGGTGGAGACGATGGCGCAGCCGGCCGCCATCGCCTCGAGGAGCGAGAGCGACAAGCCCTCCGCGGTCGACGGCAGGACGAAGATGTCGGTCGCCCGCAGCAGCTCCAGCCGCTCGTGCTCACTGATCATGCCGAGGAGCCGCACCGGAGATCGCGGTCCGAGGATCCTGCGCAGCCGGCGTTCCTGGCTGCCGCTGCCGGCGATGAGCAGGAGGTGGTCGGGTGGCCAGCGACGTGCCAGGAACGACCTCACCAGCTCCTCGACGCGCTTCTCGGGGTCGAGCCGGCCGAGGAAGCTGACGATAAGGGCCGCACCCAGGGACTGGTGGAGTGACGACGGACCGGGGGAGATTCGCTCGGTGGCAACCGCGTTGCGCATCACCACCACCCGATCGGCGGCCACCCCGGCGTGGGTGAGCAGGTCCCTCTGCCCCTGGGAGAGCGCGATGCACATGTCGTAGCGGCGAATCCGGGCTGCGTGATAGCGGTACAGGCCGCGCATCACCCGGCCGCGGGCACTGTGGGCGTCCGCGTAGGGAAGGTGGCAGGTCACCACCGAGACAGCCCCCACCCGCCGGGCGGCCCGGGCGACCGCCCCGTCGAGGAGGGAGACGCTCAGGGACGTGTGGACCACGTCGGGCCGGAAGTCGGCCAGCGCCTTCTGGATCTGGGCGAGGGTTCCGAGGGCGGGCATGGTGACAGTCTTGAACCGGCGCCCGTCAAGGGCGATGGCGTCGTCGACCGGGACACGGTCTCCGTCCAGGCTGTGGTGGAAGAACCGGACCTGGCATCCGGCCTGGATCAGGGCGGCGACGGTCTGCTCGCTGTACGCGGTGAGCCCGTCAGCCCGGCGCCCACCCGCGTGCCCGAACCAGGCTACCCGCAGCACCATTGCCGCCCTCCATTGGCCCACCGGCCGCCCCCGGGCCGTGGTGGCGCCCGCCGGGCCGTCGGTTTCGCGGTTCTCAGGGCCGCTGGCCGGCCGGTCACCGAGCCGTGCCACCTGCATGTAGGGTACCAATCGTGATCCCGCAATTAGGGACGGCACGGGTGCACCCACCACCCCCTTCCCGTGCCGACGCGGCCGCCGCGTCCCGACTCGGGGGCTCCCGGCCCCCAACATGGATCAGCGCCAGCTACGACCTGCTGAGCCGGGCGGCTCGCGGGCTCGGCCCCGCTCGCTTCGTGCTCTCGGACGCGGCGAGCGCAGTCACCTGCCAGCTGAGCCCGCACCGAGTTGCGGCCTGCGCGATGCGCCATCGCCGGGCCGATCCGCGGCTGACCCCCGCCCAGGCCCTGGCCCGAGCCCGGGCCTCCTATCGCGAGTACTACAGGACCGTCCTCGACCTGATCTGGGCGGACACGCTGCCTCTCGAGAGGGTCCGCCGGGACCACCCGATCGATGGCTGGGAACACATCGACACCGCGATCAGGGATTACGGCGCCGGCATCTTCTGCCTGGCCCATTTCGGCAATTGGGACATGGCCGCGACCATGGCGCTATCCCGCGGCCTGGCGCTCAGCACCGTGATGCGGGAGTTCCGCCCGGCATTCGTCAACCAGGTGATCGTGAGGACCAGGGAACGCCGGGGGCTGCAGGTGTTCACGCCTGGCCGCGCCGCCCGGGGTCTGCTCCGAGGCCTGCGGCAGGGACGCTTCCTCGCCCTCCTCGCCGATATCCCGGAGGGTGGACCGACGGTCAAGGTCCACTTCTGCAACGGACCCGTGCTCTTCAGCACCGGCCCGGCGGAGATGGCGCGGCGGAGCGGCTGCCCGCTGCTCCCGGCGGCCTGCTTCCGGGAGACGGTGCGCCGCTACCGGATCATCGTCGACGCCGCGGTCCCCCTGGGAGGCATCGCGGAGATGACCCAGACCCTCGCCGACCGCCTCGAGGCGCTCATGGTCCACGCTCCGGAGCAGTGGTATCCGTTCAACCCGGTCTGGACCGACGAGGAGACGAGCTAGCCGGCTCGGGCAGCCGGGCCGTGCCGGTGACGCGGCGAGCCCGCCCTCAGTCCGTTCGGTGTCCGATCAGGGGCCGGCCGGGCCGGCGATCGTGGAGGACGCGGTCGACGACCAGGCGACGGGCGTGACCGAAGTGGGTCGCATCGCGGCTGACGCCCTCGAGGCGGCGGAAGAGGATGAGCACCAGCAGCACCGCGAACGCGACCGGGAGGGGCCAGCCACCCCCGACCGGGGTCACCGCCAGCACCCCACCGAACGCCGGCAGGACGATGAAGCCGGCAAGCACGCCCTCCGCGATGTGACCGCTCAGCGCGCCGATCGCGTAGCACGCGAGCAGGGCCACCAGGGCGATCAGGTTGAGGCCGGCGACGGCGCCGGTGGAGACGGCGACGCCGCGCCCGCCGTCGAAGCGCAGGAAGATCGACCAGCCGTTGCCGACGACCGCGGAGATGCCGACCAGGGCCAGGCCGAGCGTGTCGATGCCGCCGACGAAGCGACCGAGGAGCACGGGCAGCAGGCCCTGGAGGAACTGGATCGGGCCGACCACGGCCGCCAGGCCGAATCCTGCATGGCGGTACACGTTGGCGGTGCCCACGTTGCCGGAGCCGTAGCCGCGGATGTCGAGGCCCAGCCGGCGCCACCGGGTGGCCCAGTAGCCGACCGGGAGACCGCCGATCAGATAGCCGGCCACGCAGAAGATGACCAGGCTCCAGCGCGGGTCCATGAGCTCACCCTCCGCGGCCGCGGGCCATGGCTATCATCTTAGGCAGCAGCTTCCGTGTGGGTCCTTCGTCGCCCGCCGACGGATGCGGGTCGAAGCCTGGAGGCCAGCCCTTGCAACTCTCTCCCGGCGCGGCGGCGCCGGCCCCCCAGCGATTGGGCCGCACCACGGGGCGGACGGCTCCGTCCTGTGCCCTGGTCACCGGCAGCGGCGCGCTTCTTGGTCCCGGGCTCGGCCGGATCGTCGCCACCGTGGACCTGCCGGTCCGGATCGGTGACCAGGACCTCGACGCTCACAGCGACGAGGATCTCCACCGCTTCTACGCGCGGCTGCGCGGGGGGGAGATGGCGGAGACCTCGACCTCGCCTCCGGGAGCCTTCCTCGACGCCTTCCGGCGCGCACCCGCCGAGAACGTCCTCTGCCTGACCATCCCGGCCGGGTGGAGCGGGATGGACGACAGCGCCCGGCTCGCGGCTCGGATGCTGGCCGCGGAGGAGGGACGGGAGCGGGTCACCGTGATCGACACCGGCACCGCTGCCGCGGGCCTGGGCCTGATCACCCGGGTGGCGGCGATCAGGGCGCTCCGCGGCGATCCCTTCCCAGCCGTCCTGGCCAGGGCACAGAGCGCGATCCGCGACGTGCGGATGTTCGGGGCCCTCGAGACCCTGGAGTTCGTGTCCCGCAGTGGCCGGGTGAACAGCCTGATCGCCGGCATCTCGGACAGCCTCCGGGTGCGGCCGGTCTTCCGGCTGAGCAACAACCAGACCGGCCGGGTGTCCCTGTGCCGGACCCAGTCGGGAGTCCTCTCGGCGATGGAGAAGACGTGCCGGGATACGCCCGGCCGGCTCTGGGTCCTGGTCTTCCACGCCGACGCCGCCGAGATGGCGAGCCGGCTCGAGGCGCGGCTCCGAGAGACCTGCGACGTGGCCCGCTCCGAGGTGGTGGCGCTCGACCCGATCATCGGCACGTACACCGGTCCGGGTGCGGTCGGCTATGCCGCGCTGCCCATCTCCGACGACGAGATCAACGATGAAGTGCTGGGTGCAGAAAGCGTAGAACCGGAACAGTGACGAAGCGCCTGCGACCCGCGCATGGCCCAGGAGCCCGCCCCAGGATGTGCCGATGACCCGCGCTCATCGTCTGCGCATCCTCGCCCAGGCTGCGGTGACGATCGGGATCCTGGTCGCCCTCATCATGATCCTGAATCCCGGCCAGCTCGGTCAGGATATCGAGCGCTTCCCGGTCATCCTGGTGCCCGCGGCGCTGGGGCTCACGGTCTGCTTCTACCTCACCAAGGGGCTCCGCTACTACCAGCTGCTGCGCAGCGAGGGGGTTCCGGTCACGCCGCGCAGCGCGGTGCTCTTCACGGTGGGCGGCGAGGCCTTCGGCTTGCTTCCCTTCGGTGAGCTCGCCCGCGCCGAGCTGGTCACCGAGGCCACCTCCGCTCCCCTGGGCACCAGCATCGCGGCGGTCACCGTCCAGGAGCTCCTCTACACCACGGTGATCGTGGCGGTCGCCATCCCGGGTGCCCTGGCCTATGCCGCCGGAATCTCCGGGATCGCGCTCTCCCTTTTCGGCATCCTGGCGATAATCGGCATCCTCACCGTCGGGCCGGTCTTCCGGGCTGTGCTCGGCGCCGTCCGGCGGGTACCTGTCATCCGCCGGGCCAGCATCCAGCTGGAGGTGCTCCACGAGCAGACCGTGCGCCTGCTCCGCCGGCCCGAGACCTGGGTGTGGCTGACCCTCAGCGTGCTCGGGGCGCTCTTCGAGCTGACCCTGTTCTGGCTGATGGTCTGGGGCGCCAGCGGCACCCCGCTCCCCTGGGTGACCACGACCTTCATCTACGGGGCGGCTTACCTCGCCGGCGCCGCCAGCAGCCCTGGCGGCGGGGTGGGGGGCTTCGAGAGCACCGTGATAGCGCTGCTCCACACCCAGGGTGTGCTCGGACCCGCGGCGGTTGCCGCGGCCCTGCTCCAGCGGGCGGCGGACAAGGGCGTGATCACCACCGCCGGGTTCTGCGTCTTCTTCTGGGTGCGCCGCCACATCCGGCGGCGCCGCGGTCTCCTCCTCGGGGACGGCGAGACCGCGATCAAGGTGCCGGCGACGACGAGGCGGCGGCGCCTCATCCCGGTGGCCGTCCCCATCCATGTGGAGGCGGCGCTCCTTCCCCGCCCGGTCGCGGGGCTCACCTCCCGCCGAGCCGTCGAAGTCTCGCGGTCCCCGTGAGCGCCGGCCGGCGAGGGGGGCGGCACCGGCTGGGTGGATGGAGCGGGGGCGGGAGGCGGAACGGCCTCAGCGGGATGGGGGCCCTGGGGGGTTACGAGCGAGAGAGGGAGGCGCCAGCGTCGAGGCGCTGGGCGCGGTCCGGGCTGCTGGTGACCGCGTAGCGGGCAAAGAGATGGTCGCCCGACAGCCGCAGTGAGCGGAGCCTGAGTTGGGGGGTCCGGCCCGGCGCAAAGGCGACGCCCTCGACCAGGCCCAGCCGGGAGTGGTCAGGGTCGCGGCCGGCGAGGTGCGGAGCGACGGTGAGGAAGAGCTCGTCGATCCAGCCGTCGGCGAGCAGCCGGCCGAAGAGGTGAGGACCGCCCTCGCAGAGGATGGTGCTGGCCCCGAGGTGGTGGCGCACCGCCTCGACGATGGCGTCCGAGCCGGGGGCGGCGGCGGCTCCCGCGGTGACGACGCGGACGCTGGGATGCAGCGACGGCAGCCGGGCTGCGCCCGCCTGCGTGGTGATGACCAGCACCTCGGCCTCGGGCTGGGCAAGCGCCGGGTGGGTCGCGGGCAGGGAGCCACTGGTGGTGACCACTGCCAGGGCCGGGGGACGCTCCGACCCGGTGAGCTGGCGGCGGTGCACCGCGAGCTCGCCGGCCAGGTCAGGCATCAGGGTCCTGGGCACCCATTGATGCCGGGTGTCCTCGCGCAGGGTGCCGGCCCCGATCAGGACGCAATCGGCGGCCGAGCGCAGCAGGGCCATCACCAGGCGATCGGCGGCGGCGTGCAGGCTGACCGCCATCGCCCCTTCTCCCCTGCCGTCCCCGAAGGCTGAGACGCCATCGGCGGTGATCACGAAGTTGGCGATGACCCGGGGAGTCCCCGCACGGACCTGAAGTGGACCGCCGTAGAGGCGGAGCAGGGGAAGGTCGGGAGGATCTCCCTCGTCGTCGAGGAGGACCTCGAAGGGATGATCGCGGGCCATCCGGGCGAGGGCGTCCGCGCTCATCCTTGCTGAAGACCGCGGAACCCGCTGACATCGCCCACGAACCGCATTGTGAAGCGCGAGGCCCGCGTCATCGGCGTCCTCCACTCCGGGTGGCGGTCGGCCGAGCCGCCCCGGCGGCGGATCGCGGGCCCACATCTTCGAACCGGCCGGCGGATGGACCGGTCAGATCCGGCTCAACAGGTCGTTCTTCTTGGCCTGGAACTCAGCGTCGGTGATCGCGCCGGAATCGCGGAGCTGCGCCAATTGCCGCAACTTGACCGTGGCATCGTCGGCCATCCGCGGATAGCCCGCCGTCGGCGCGAAACCCGTTGTCGACTCCGCCGGCTCGAAGGAGGCCGTCTTCACGAAACTGCAGAGGATCCCGGTCACGACCACCCCGGCAATCGCGCTGAGCCCGGCCCAGATGGGGAGCCGAGTCGGATCGGTGCCGGTGACCCAGACCGGGCTGAAGATCGCCGCGACCATGACGGCGAGCCAGAGCACGCCCACGCCCAATCCCAGCACGATCCACGGGGCTCGGGAGGTGACCTCAGCGCGGATCCCCTTGATCGCCGCCGCCACCACCATGCCGATCGCAATCGCGTCGAAGATCCAGCCGACAAAAGCCCCGATGGGGATCTGCTCGTGTTGCGCCCCGCTCACCAGGTTCGGAGAGAAGAGGCTGCCCAGAACCCCGCTGGTGCAGATGCCTGCAAGGGCGACGCCAGACATGAGATAGGCGAAGCCGGGACCCGGGCGGGCCGTCCGTCTCGGCTCGGTGTCGAGTAGTGCCATGGTTGCCATCTGCTTTCCTCCGAAGACTGGGTGGTCGTTGCGATCCGGGACGGTGGTCATGCCACCGCTCCCGACGATTGCGTGCGAGTGGTCGCGACGCGCGCCTCACCGAGGCCGGTCCGGCCCACCACCCGGGCGAGCCAGCGCGGCATCCACCAATTGAGGCGCCCCATCAGCACCATCAGAGCCGGGACGACCAGGGCGCGCATCACGGTGGCGTCGACCAGCACCGCGACCGCGGTGCCGACGCCCACCATCTTGATGGTGGTGACCCCGGCCAGGGTGAAGGAGGCGAAGACGCCGGTCATGATCAGGGCGGCGTAGGTGATCAGCCGGCCGCACCGCTCCAGCCCCTGGGCGACCGCGAGGCGGGTGCTCCCGGTGCGGGCGTACTCCTCCTGGATGCGGGTGAGGAGAAGCACCTCGTAATCCATCGACAGGCCGAAGAGCACGCAGAACATGGCGACAGGCACGGTGGGATCGATGGGCAGGGGGGTGAAGCCGATGAGAGCTGCCAGGTGACCCTGCTGGAAGATCCAGACCATCACGCCATAGGAGACGGAGAGGGAGAGGAGATTGGTGAAGACGGCCTTCAGCGGAAGCACCACCGAGCCGAGCAGGAGGGTGAGGAGGAGGAAGGTCACGGTCACCACCAGACCGATGGCCAGGGGAGCCCGGCTGAGGATCCAGGCGGTGCGGTCCATGTCGTAGGCGGTGGCCCCGGTGACCATCAGCTGGCCGCCAACCTGCTCGGAGAGCCCGCGGATCCTGGTCACAACAGTCCGCGCACCGTCGGTCTGCTCCCGCTGGTTGGTCTCGACGTGGAGCAGCGCGATGTCACGCCCGACGCTCTGGGCGACACCGGACGCGACGGCGGCCGGCCACGCGCTCGGGGATGCGCTCAGCAGGCGCACGGTGGCGGCGCGATCCAGGCCCGGCAGGTTGAAGACGCTGCTGACCCCGACCACCCCTGGGATGCGAGAGATCGCCTGGGTGAGGTCGTGGATCTCGGCGACGTGGGCGGGCGTCAGTGTACTGCCGTTCGGGAAATCGACCACCACCGGGATCTGGGCCTGGTCGAGCTGCGGGAATGAAGCCGTGATGGCATCGCTGGCCTGGCGGGACTGAGCGGTAGCCGGCAGCGAGTCGCCGTGATCCGTGGCCAGGCTGAGGCCGGCAACCGGAGAGGCGGCCACCGCCACCGCAGCGAGGGTCGGGACCAGGATCATCACCGGGCGGCGCATCACCCGGGTGGCGAGGGCGTGCCAGAACCCGCCGGCGCGCCGCCGGCGAGGCAGGGGGAGCCTCCAGGCGTTCACCCGACGGCCGAGCAGAGACAGGCAGGCGGGGAGCAGAGTGGTGCCATAGATGAGCGCCATGGCCACCAGGCAGATCAGCGGCGCGGCCAGCTCGCCGAGCCAGGTCCCCTGGAAGAGGAAGAGGCCGGAGAGACCGGTCATCACGGTGAGCCCCGAGAAGACGATTGAGCGTCCGGCGGTGGCCATGGCCAGGCCAAGGGCGTCCTGGGTGTCCAGGCCATCCGCGAGCGCCTCGCGGAAGCGACTGACCACGAACAGGGAGTAGTCGATCGCCAGTCCCAGCCCAAGAAGGCTCACGAAGTCGCTGATGGATGCCGAGACTGGGGTGGCCTGGCTGATCAGCACCGCCGCCCCGAAGGCGCCGCCAATGGTCAGGACGCCGACCAGGAGCGGAAGCGCGGCCGCCACCAGGGTCCCGAAGACGAGGACGAGGAGCAGCAGGCTCACCGGCAAGGCCACCCCTTCAGCGCTGGCCAGGCCCTGGTCCTGAAGGCGGTTGTAGTCGTAGCTGAGCGGCACGGCGCCGGTGGCCCGGATGGTGAGCACGGGCGAGCTGACCGTCGCGCGCAGCGCCGGGTACTCGGCCGTGGCATCGTCGGTGCTCGCCGAGACGGTGACATCGGCGACGGCGCTGTGGCGGTCGGCTGAGACCAGGCGGGCGGCGTCGCTCGAGGAGGTGTACGGGGTGACGACCTGGGCGACGTGGAAGCGGCCGGCGAGCGGCGCCAGCGCCGCCTGCACGGCCTCCCGGAAGGCGGGGTCTCCGGCCGTCAGGGTCCGGCTGCTGAACACGAAGAGGATGTCGGTGCTCATCCGCATGCCCGGCAGCTCGGCGGTGACCAGGGCGTCAGCCTGCGACGCCTGGGTGGTCTCGGAGTCCTGGTCGACGAACTGGTGCGGGATGGTCAGGGCCCACAACGACGCCACCACCAGCGCCAGCGAGACGGGGAGCACGGCCAGGCGGTGGCGGTGGACGAAGCGGCCCCAGCGCTCGAACACGGTCATCGTCGTCTCCTTGCAATCTCGGATGGCTGCCGTGATCGTCGGGGCCGGGCGGCTCGCCGGTCGTCATCAGGGGGGATGAAGCTGCCTCGTTCGCTGGGATGAGATCGAGCGGGGCGAGGCCAAGCGCAACCTGGCCAGGCGTCGAGCCGGCGCCGCAACCGGCCAACCTGACCAAGGGCTGAGCGGGGGCCTCCCGCATGCCTCCATCCTGGTTATGGACCTTGTTGTCCATAACCTGCGCGACCGCGATGGGGGGGCGCCGTCGAGCCTCGGGGCGCAGCAGGCTCAGGTTGGAGGGTCCGCGGAGTGGTGATGCCTCGATGGCGCCCGCGCCAAGCCGCGGCGGAGGCTGGGGTCAGCCCACCCGGGGCTCGACCAGGCCCGACTCGTAGGCGAGCACCACCGCCTGCACCCTGTCGCGCAGCCCCAGCTTGTCGAGGAGGTGGGCAATATGGGTCTTGACCGTCGTCTCGGCCAGGAAGAGACGGGTGGCGATCTCGGTGTTGCTGAGGCCGCGGGCGACCAGGTGCAGGACCTCGCGCTCCCGGTCGGTCAACTCCCCGAAGCCGGTGGGGATCGCCACCTTGTCGCGACCGGAGAAGCGAGCGATCAGCCGCCGGGTCACCGACGGAGCCAGCAGGGCGTCACCGGCCACGGCAACCCGCACGGCACGTACCAGCTCGTCGGCAGGAGCGTCCTTGAGCAGGAATCCGCAGGCGCCGGCTCGCAGTGCCTCGTATACGTACTCGTCGAGATCGAAGGTGGTGAGGATCACGATCCGAGGAGGATGGGCGCCGGCCTTGATCCTCCGGGTCGCCTCCAGGCCGTTGAGGTTGGGCATGCGCACGTCCATGAGGACCACGTCGGGAGCGTCCCGCTCGACCGCGGCGACGGCGAGCAGACCGTCGGCCGCCTCGCCGCAGACCTCGATGTCCGGCTCCTCGTCGAGGATGGTGCGCAGGCCGGCCCGGACCAGCGGCTGGTCGTCGGCGAGCAGGACCCGGATCATCCGCTCACCTCGGTTGGAGCGGGATCCGCGCCTTCACGGCGAAGCCGCGGGCCATGGGCGCGGCGCTGAAGTCACCGCCGTACAGGTCGATTCGCTCCCGCATGCCCGCCAAGCCGTTGCCGGAGGCCCCGGTGACCAGGGAACCGTCGCCGTCGTCGGCGATCTCAAGGGAGAGCAGGTCGGACCCGAAGTCGACGGCGACCCGGGCGTGGGAGGCATTGGCATGCTTGAGGACGTTGGTCAGCGACTCCTGGACGACACGGTAGGCGGAGAGCTCGATCCCACCAGGAAGCGCGCGCCGGGCACCGCTCACCTCGAGATCCACCGGCATCCCGGCATGGCGGACCTGGTCGACCAGGGTCTCCAGCTGGTCCAGGCCGGGCTGGGGCTCGCGGTCGGCCCGCTGCTCCTCGTCCCGACGGAGGACACCGACCACCCTGCGCAGGTTGTCGAGCGCCTCACGGCCGGTCCGCTGGATCACCTCGAGAGCCTCAGCGGCACGGCTCGGATCGCGGGCGGCGACCCGGCTCCCGGCGGTCGCCTGCAGGACCATGATGCTGACGCTGTGGGCGACGACGTCGTGGAGCTCGCGGGCGATCCGGTTGCGCTCCTGGTTCACCGCCTCACGGGCGCGCAGGTGCTGCTCCTCCTCGACCTTGGCGACGTAGGCATTATGGGTGCGGGCACTGTAGCCGAGCGCGACCGGGAGCAGGAACAGCAGGTAGTTGTACGGGATGTCGGTGAGGTTGACCCGGCCCTGGTTGTGCCAGTCGATGGGGAAGGAGCTGTTGAGCCCGATGAATATCAGGGCGCTGACCACCCACATCCGCCGCCCCCAGGGGGTCCGGCTATACATGGTGTAGGCGGCGAGCAGGAGGCCAAAGGTCTGGAAGAAGGAGTCCTTGTAGCCGAAGTCGAGGTTGTTGAGCAGCCCCGCCCCTGTGACAACGGTGATCGCGGCGGGCCAGCGCCGTCGCAGGGTGAGCGGCAGCATGCTGATCGCGATAGTGATGGCGTGCTCCCCGGTCAGGCGGCCACTCGGGAACACGGCGTCGAGGCAGGAGCAGCCGATCAGGGCCAGGGCGATCAGGAGGTCGACCAGGACGTCCGGGATGGCGGTGAGGCGGCGGGCTAGGGAGCGGAACATCGGCGAACCGGCCTGAGGGTAGCTCCGGCCCTGGCCGACCGTCGTCATCCGCGAGGATGAGATTGCCGCGTCCGGGCAGGTGGCCGGGGCCGCCCCGGGGCAGGGCCCCGAGGGGTGCTCCGGCGTCAGCGGCTGGTCACCGCCGAGGGCGGGCCGCCGGCGTCTGGGATAATGGGCGCCCCCCGCCGTCAGGGGCTCGGCCCCCCGAACGGCGGTCGGCGCGCCGACGTAGCTCAGTGGTAGAGCAGCGGTTTCGTAAACCGCTGGCCGGGAGTTCGAATCTCCCCGTCGGCTCCAGCTCACATTGGCTCCAGCCCACCCCGGCCTGGAACCGAGCTGCCCCAGCCTCGACGTCGCTCACGCAAAGAGGACGTCGAACGGCTCATTCCCGGTGGTGGCCCCCGGGTCACACGCGGCTTCACACGATGGGACGAGAAGGTCCCGTGGCGTGGTAGCCATCATCATGGGAGAGCCGAGATGCCAATGGTCACAGTCAAGCTGATCGAGGGAGTGTTCACCCCGGGGCAGAAGAAGGAGATGATCCGCAAGATCACCGACACGATGGTCGAGATCGAGGGCGAGAACCTCCGGCCAGTGACGTGGGTGCTGGTCGAGGAGATCCGCAGCGGGGACTGGGGCATCGCGGGCAGCGGTCTCACCACCGAGGACGTGCACGCGCTGCAGAGGCAGGGCCAGCCGGCGGCGGCCGGAGCCAGCTGATCCCCGCCGCCGATGAGCGCACGGGTACGGCTGCTCGGCCAGCCGCGTATCCAGGACGCGGATGGGCGGCCGTGCCCGGCGCCACGCGGCAAGAAGTCGTGGGCCCTGCTGGCTCGGGTGGCGCTGGCTGAGCGGCCCCTTTCCCGAGGGGAGCTTGCGGGTGAGCTGTTCAGTGAGGCCGACGACCCGTTCGGTGCGCTGCGGTGGTGCCTGGCTGATCTCCGCCGCTGCTGCGGGGATCCGCAATTGCTCCGCGGCGATCCGGTGAGCCTGACTCCGGCCTCGCTGTGGCTGGATGTGTGGGCCCTGTGGGATGGATCCCTGGCCGCCGCCGCGATCGGGGGTGAGCTGCTTGCCGGTGTGGAGCCACGCAACTGCCCGTCGTTCGAGATGTGGCTGATGCTGGCGCGGGGGCGCTGCGCAGCGCGGTCGATGGAGGAGCTTCGCCAAGCGGCGCTGCGGCTGCTGAGCGAGGGCAAGGCGGAGGCAGCTGCCGAGGCGGCCGGGCGTGCCGCGGGCCTGGACCCGCTGGATGAGGGTGCGCAAGAGTTGTTTCTCCGCACCCTGGTCGCCGCCGGCCATGGCGCACGAGCCGCCGTGCACCTGGCGTCGTGCGAGGCCACCTTTGCCAGGGAGGGCATCGTTCCCTCGCTCGCGCTGCGAGCTGCCGCCCGACCGCCCGCGGCTGCTCCGGCCTCTGGACTCCGGGCCGGCATCGTGGCCCGATCGCTGCTGCGCGCCGGGGCGGCAGCCCTGGATGCGGGATCCGCGGACGCTGGCGTCGAGACCTTGCGGCGTGCTGCCGAGGAGGCGGAGCGGGCCGAGGATCGACTGCTGCATGCCGATGTGCTGAGGGCTCTGGGCGCCGCGCTGGTGCATTCGGTCCGCGGCTTCGACGGCGAAGGCGCCGTGGTGCTGCACCGCGCGCTGGCGGTGGCCAAGGAGTCGGCAAGCACGGGCCTGGCCGCGGAGATCCTCCGCGAGCTCGCCTTCGTGGACGTGCAGGCGGGAAGGCATGCTTCGGCCGCCCGGGCCCTCCAGGAGGCCTCAGCAGCGGCGGAGGCGGCCGGCGATCCCGAGCTGCGCGCGGGAGTGCTGGCAATCCTCGGCATGAACGAAGCGGACCTGGGCCACCACGACTCCGCAGCCCGGCTGCTCGCCCGGTCCGCCCAGCTCGCGGGATCAGCGGATCGCCGCCGGCAGGAAGCGTGGTCAAGCGGTGTCCTGGCCCGATCCCTGCTGCTCGCCGGCCAGGTGGAGCAAGCGCGCGCTGCCGCAGAGCGCAGCATCGAGCTCTGCGAGCGGGACCGCTGGAACGCCTTCCTACCCTGGCCGCAGGCGATGCGGGCGCACTGCCTGGCGGCTGGCGGGCGCGTCGACCAGGCGCGCGATGACGCGGAGCACGCCTTCGCGCTGGCCTGCCAGCTGGGCGACCCTTGCTGGGAGGGCATCGCAGGGCGAGCACTCGCGCTGATCGCCCTGGACGACGGCCACGGGGCCGCGGCCCTGGACTGGATCCGTGACGCCCAGCGGCGCTGTGACCGCGTCCCCGACCGCTACCTCTGGGTCTCCGGTTACGTCACGCTCGGCCATCTCCAGATCGCCGCGCGCCAGCAGCGCGATCTGGTCATCCCGCTGGCCGGCCGCCTCTACCAGGAGGCACTGCGGGCGGACCTTCCCGAGTTCATCGCCTGGGCGCTGATCTACCAGGCCGAGGCCGGTGATGCCGCGCAAGTGCCGCTGGCCCGAACCATGGCCAGCCAGGTCGTCAACCCCGAATTGCAGGCAAGGGCCGCGGCGCTTAGCTGACCGGGAGTGCGGCGCTCAGCTGACCGGGAGTTAGGTTAGGATAGTTCCCTATCCTAATGGCGCTGAGCGCTCCCCCTGAGGGCGGAGGTGGAAGGATGGGCATGCGGATCTCGTCGGTGGGAGCGGGCGCCACCCTGGTGGCCTTGATCCTCGTGATCGGGGGGGCGAACTCGGCGGCGGGGGCCAGCACCCCGGCCCATGCCGAGGTTCGGGTGAACCAGGCCGGCTACGCCGACGTCACCCCGATCCAGGCATTCGCGATGCTGGGCGAGTCGGCGTCGTCGGTGAGCTTTCGAGTCGAGGAGATGGGGAGACCTGGCAGCGCCCTCACCGGCGTCTCCACCAAGGCCCTGGGCCGCTGGAGCACTGCCTATCCTGCTGTGTTCGCACTCGACATCCCGAGGCTCCAGGCCCCCGGGGCCTACCGCATCCAACTGCTGAGCCCGCAGCCCGCCGTCTCGCCGTGGTTCCAGGTGGCCTCCGCCGCAGATCTCTATGCGCCGCTGCTGCGCAACGCGGTCCTCTACTACACCTCGGAACGGGACGGCGCTGATGTCGACAGCTCGGTGCTGGACCGGCAGCCGGCCAACCTGACCGACGAGCACGCGTACGTCTACGCCAACCCCGTCTACGACGAGAACGACAACCTGACCCAGCCCTTGGTGCGGATCGGCGGACCGGTCGACGTGTCCGGGGGCTGGTTCGACGCCGGGGGTGGCTACGAGAAGTTCGGCTACACCGCCGCCTACACCGATGCCCTGCTGCTGACCGCGGAGCGCGACTCCGAGGCGGGCGGCGGGTCGCTCGCCGGCGAGGCCCAGTTTGGCCTCGACTGGCTCACCAAGCTGTGGAACCCAGTCCAGAAGGTGCTGTACATCCAGGTCGGCATCGGCAACGGCGGCACCGTCACCTATCCCGACGGCACCACGCAGTACCTAAACGGCGACTACGACTTCTGGTTCCTCCCCCAGCAGGAGGACCAGCTCGGCGCCAAGCCGGGAGATTCCGACTACTACGTTGAGTACCGGCCGGTGTTCGAGGCGGCACCGCCTGG
This sequence comes from Binatia bacterium, assembly GCA_035624785.1. Taxonomy (GTDB): domain Bacteria; phylum Chloroflexota; class Dormibacteria; order Aeolococcales; family Aeolococcaceae; genus JAJZNI01. The sequence goes on from DASPQV010000043.1 coordinate 49,753, forward strand.
CCAGCCGATCAGCCCTGACCTCGCCGGGCGCTTCGCGGCCGCGTTTGCCCTGGGCGCGCAGCTGGATGCCGACCGTGACCCCGCAGCGTCGGAACACCTCCTTGGCCTGGCCCAGAGCGTCTACGCCATGGCCCAGACCACCCACGTGACCTCCATCGTCACCACCTTCCCCCACGACTACTACCCGGGCACCCAGTGGAAGAGCGACATGCTCTGGGGAGCTGCCGAGATCGCGCTCGCCGAGATGGACCTGCGCTATCCCCGGCAGGTGGTGCAGAGAGCACTCGACGCCGCTGGTTCCTGGGCTGGGGCCTACATCGCCCAGGGCCATAGCGATGCGGACGGCGACGACACCATGAACCTCTACGACGACGGGGCGGTCGGTGAGGCCGACCTGATCAGCGCCATCCGTCAGACCGGCTACGTGCCGGAGGTGACCCCTGACCGCTTGCTGGAGGACCTGGGCGACCAGGTACAGCTGGGCGAGGCTTACGCGGAGGCGGACGCCGACCCCTTCCAGCTGGGCACCCAGCTGGGCTCGAGTGACGCCAGCCCCCACGCCTTCGGCCTCTACATCACCGACGCGCTGTACCAGGAGCACGGTGGCTCCGGACGATTCCAGGCCTTCGCCGACCAGCAGATCGCCTACCCGCTGGGGGCGAACCCGTGGGGCAGCAGCTTCGTGGTGGGCGCCGGTACGACCTTCCCCCACTGCATGCAGGGTGAGATCGCCAACCTGGCCGGCTCGCTGAACGGGGAGGCACCCCTCCAGCTCGGGGCCACCACCGACGGTCCCAGCTCGCTGGCCAACTTCCAGGGTCTCGGCACCGTGACCGGGATGCGCGCCTGCAGCGTCCCCGGCTTCCACCGCTACGACAACTCGGTGGCGGGCTATGAGGACAACGTCGTCTCCTGGCCCTCGGTCGAGCCGGCCGACGACTACACCGCCGCCTCCCTGCTCGCCTTCGCCCTGGCGGCCTCGGGCCCGGACAAGACGGGCGCCCCGGGCGGCCAGGGCACCTGACCGGCCGGGACACCGGCCACCGGGCATCACAGCTCAGGCTTGCCCAGGTGGTCCGCTCTGGCTTCGGGCTGCCGTGGCTCAGAGGCCGGTGGGGATCCAGCTCAAGGGACCGGTGATCGTGGTCCCGGCAAACTGGCCACCGGTGGCCTGGAAGACCGGCTGCACGCCCCAGCCGGCGACGTCCCCGCCGGTCGAGAACGTGTAGGTCTGGCTGGCACTCGTCCAGTTGACGGTGGTCATGCTGGCGCCCGGCGGCAGGTTGCCGATCGGGGCCGGCTGCGGCAGGGTGCTCATCCCCGTGTACTGGTACTGGTAGAGGGTGTAGCCCTGGAGCTGCCAGCGGCTGGGATCCAGCTGGGGCGGCTGCCAGCTCAGGGTTGGCCGCCCATCCAGGCGCCAGACGAGCTGCAGGTCCCGGACCGCCGGCATCTCCGGGGCAGCGAACGAGGCTCCGGCGCCGCCCAGGGGCGCGCCGCTCGGCACCTGCCCGATGAAGGGCGGCAGGTTCGGCTGGGGGATGCCGGGGCCCTGGAGCCCGGCGGTGGATGGCGGCGGCTGGGTGATTCCCGGCCCCTGGAGCCCGGTGGTGGGTGGCGGCGGCTGGGGGATGCCGGGGCCCTGGAGGCCGGTGACGGACGGTGGCGGCTGGGTGATGCCGGGCCCCTGGAGACGGCTCGGTGCCGGCGGAGCCGAGCTCCACCCCGCTCCCGACACGCCGACCCCGGCGAGCGCCCGGCGCCGGTTGGAGCGCAGCGCCAGGCTGATGCCGCCCAGGACAACCACGGCCGCCCCGGCGGCGATGCCCATGGACAGCGGCGTCATGCCCCCGGAGCCACCACCGCAGCTGGTGACGGCCTGGGCCGTGGTTTCGTACCAGGAATCCAGCTCCGTGACGAAGATGGAGCCGTCGGCCCTCTCGAAGGCCGACGTCTTTGCCACCAGGCTGTCGAGGGTGGAGAGGTCGCTATCGCTGAGGCAACCACTGGACGCTGCCTGGTTGAGCAGGTCCATCACCTGGTTGTACTCGGCGCAGTACTGCAGGGCCGCGGGCAGGAGCTGCTGCGCCTGCTCCGATGAGTTGGAGCTGATGAAGGTGTCCGCGTTGCAGGCCATCTGCGGGTACCCGTCGGCGGAGGCCTGGTGCGCACCGCCGACAGCACCGAGCGCAGCGGCCGCGACCAGACCGAGGAAGAACCGCAGCGGCAAGCGGGAGCCTACCCCCACACCTCGTGCCCGGGCCGGTCCCAGGGAAGCGCGAGCGCCCATGCTTCCGGGCGAGGTTACCGCCTCGACGGGACCCCGACCGGGCCCGTCTCCGGCCCGTGACAACCCACCGGCCTTTCGGTTGGTATAGGCTGGGTGAGTCGAGAGCCCAAGCGGGAGGAAGGGAATGAGCACGACTATCGTGCGGCCATCGGTGGTCGAGGGTCTGTGCGAGAAGCACCGCACCACGCTGGACCAGGCGATCACGGCGATCGCCACGCGCGGGTATTGGTCCGCGTACTCGGAGAACCCCGGAGGCTATCCCGAGGCCGACATCGCTGCAGGCAAGGCAGCCTTCGAGGCGTACCGGGACCGGCGCTTCCCGCTCGACCAGCCGGGCACTGCGAGCTGGGAGGGCGAGGAGCGCTCGCCCTACGGGTTCCCGCTCGGCGTCACCTACCCGCACCCCGACATCGACGCGCTCCTCGCCGCCATGCAGGCAGCACTGCCGGGTTGGCGGGACGCCGGCGTCGAGTGGCGGGCCGGGATCTGCCTGGAGGTGCTGGCCCGGCTCAACGCGCGCAGCCACGAGATCGCCAACGCGGTCATGCACACCACCGGCCAGGCCTTCGGCATGGCCTTCCAGGCCGGCGGGCCCCACGCCCAGGAGCGCGGCCTGGAGGCCGTGGCCTACGCGGTCAGCGCCATGCGCCGGGTTCCCGAGGCGGCTGAATGGGTCAAGCCCCAGGGCAAGCGTCCCCCGCTCCGCATGGAGAAGCGCTATCACATCGTGCCCCGGGGACTCGCCCTGGTCATCGGCTGCAACACCTTCCCGACGTGGAACGCGTATCCGGGCATCTTCGCCAGCCTGGTCACCGGCAACCCGGTGCTGGTGAAACCGCATCCCGGTGCCGTGCTGCCCCTGGCCATCACCGTCTCCACGATCCGCAGTGTCCTCAGCGAGGCCGGGCTGGATCCCAACGTCATCTGCCTCGCCGCGGAACGCGCCGACCAGAGGATCGCGGCGTCGCTCGCGACCCGGCCGGAGATCCGGATCATCGACTTCACCGGCTCCTCGGCTTTCGGCAACTGGCTGGAGGAGAACGCGCTCCAGGCCGCGGTCTTCACCGAGAAGGCGGGGGTGAACACCGTGGTCATCGACGGCACCGACGACTACCGGGGAATGCTGCGCAACCTCGCCTTCACCCTCTCCCTCTACAGCGGCCAGATGTGCACGACCTCTCAGAACCTGCTCGTCCCGGAGGCCGGGATCTCCACCGATGCCGGACATCGCTCCTTCGACGAGGTCACCCAGGATCTCGCGCGCGCCATCGACGACCTGCTCGGCGACCCCGCGCGGGCGGCGGCGCTGCTCGGCGCCATCGTCAACCGCGACGTGCTCTCCCGGCTGGAGGCGGCGGCCAGTCTCAGCTCAGTGGTGCGTCCATCGCAGGCCCTCGAGCACCCCGATTACCCGGGAGCGGTGGTCCGCACCCCGCTCCTGGTCCGCCTCACCAGCGCCGACCGGACCGCCTACTCGAGCGAGTGCTTCGGCCCGGTGACATTCGTGATCGCGACCGCGGGGACCGGCGAGAGCCTGGACATCTGGAGTCGCACGCTCGCGTCTCGCGGCGCGCTGACCGCCGCCGTGTACGCGACCGATGTTGAGGTCCTGGAACGGGCCGAGCGGATCGCCATCGAGGGCGGCGTCGCCCTCTCGCTGAACCTCACCGACGGTGTGTACGTCAACCAATCGGCGGCGTTCTCCGACTACCACGCCACCGGCGCCAACCCGGCCGCCAACGCCACGCTCTGTGACGACGCCTTCGTGACGCCTCGGTTCCGGGTGGTCCAGGTCCGCCGTCACCTTCCCCCGTCAGCCTGAACGGGCGGCCATGGCACGACCCTCGCTCGGCGTCCGGGAGCCCTACGACCGCGTCCAGGTCAACCGCGCCGCGATCCGTCTCTTCAAGGAGCGCGGCTACGACGGCACGTCGATGCTCCACATCGCCCGTGCCCTGGGCATCCACAAGAGCAGCCTGTACCACCACATCAGCGGCAAGGAGCAGATCCTCGACGGAGCCGTGCGCAGCGCCCTGGAGGCGCTGCTCGGGATGCTCGACGAGGCGGAGGCGGTCCAGGGCAGCCCGCTGCAGCGGCTGCGTCACGTGGTTCGCCGCACTGTCCAGATCATGGTCGACCAGCTGGACGAGGTGACCGTGCTGCTCCGGGTGCGCGGCAACACCCCGACCGAGCGCTGGGCGCTGGAGCGGAGACGAGAGTTCGACCGCCGGGTCCAGCGTCTGGTGGAGCTCGCCGCCCAGGAGGGAGAGATCCGTGACGATGTCGACGCCGCGCTGATCACCCGGCTGCTCTTCGGCATGTCCAACTCGATAACCGAGTGGTACCAACCGGGACGGGGGATGAGCGCGGACGACATCGCCGAGGGCATCCTCAGGATCTGCTTCGACGGGCTGAGGCGGGACACCCGGGCCGAGCTGAGCGCTGAAGCGCATGAGCGCAGCCGAACCTGAGGCGGCCGCGCTGGTCCGGCTGGAGACCGCCGGCGGCCTGGCCGAGCTCATCCTGGACCGAGCCGTCAAGCTCAACGCCATGAACGCGGCGATGGTGGACCAGCTGCACGGGGCGCTCGACCGGCTGGAGGGATCGGCGGTCCGCTGCCTCCTGCTCCGCGCCGAGGGTCGTGCCTTCAGTGTCGGCCGCGACCTGGTCGAGGCCGACCCCGCGCACGAGGATGGCGGCGCCATCCTCCGCGAGCTCTTCAACCCGCTGATGCGACGGATCGCGGCATTGCCCCAGCCGACCTTCGCGGCAGTCCAGGGGCCATGCCTGGGAACGGGCTTGGGGCTGGCCCTCGCCTGCGACATCGTGTACGCGGCCGAGGATGCCCGCATCGGGTCACCGTTCGCGCGCGTGGGGGCGGTGCTCGATTCGGGAGCGCACTCCGCATTCGTCGGTCGAATTGGTCCGCATCGCACTCTGGAGCTGATCTACACGGGCCGTTTGCTGAGCGGGCGGGAAGCCGCCGATCTGGGGCTGGTCAACGCCAGCTTCCCGGCCGGCGAGCTCCTCGCCCGCACCCGCGAGGCGGCTACCGCGGTCGCCTCGGGACCCACCACCGCCTTCCTGGAGTCCAAGCGGCTGGTCCAGCGGCTGAGCGCGGAGCCGCTCCGCCTCGAGGAGGTCCTCGAGCTGGAGGCTCAGGCCCAGAGCCGCGCCTCTCTGACCCACGACTACCGGGAGGGGATCGGCGCCTTCCAGGAGAAGCGAGAACCGCACTTCACGGGACGGTGATCGACAACCAGGGCGTGCCGCTCAGGCGTCGAAGTCCAGGGTGACGCTGTCGCTCACCGGGCGGGATTGGCAGGCAAGGACAAAGCCGGCATCGACCTCGGGTGGCTCGAGAGCGTGGCATCGATCCATCCGGACCCGGCCCTGGACCAGCTTGGCGCGGCAGGTCCCGCACACCCCGCTCTTGCAGGAGTAGGGTGCGTCGCCGCGGACCCGCAGCGCGGCGTCGAGGATCACCTCACCGTCGCGCGCCATGGTGAACATCGAGCCCCGTCCGTCGAGGATCACGGTGACCGCGGCGTCCGGAGCCCCGGAGGGAACCGGCTGCGCCGTGACCTCGGGGCGCGCGGCCGAGCCCTCGACGTGGAAGAGCTCGGAATGGATGCGGCCTGGCGCGATCCCGCTCTCGATGAGCACAGCCCGGCAGCCGTCGATCATCGGCTCAGGCCCGCAGAGGAACCACTCGTGCACGGGTCCGGCGGGAAGCAGGAGGTCGAGGAAGCGGCGCATCTTCTCGGCATCGATGCGGCCGCTCAGGAGATCGCTCTCCTGGGGCTCGCGGGAGAGCACGTGATGAATGGCGAGACGGGGGAGGTAGCGGTTCTTGAGGTCGGCCAGATCCTCCAGGAACATCACGCTCTGGGCGGTGCGATTGCCGAGGATGAGCACGACATCGCTGCGTGGCTCGACCTCCAGGGTGGTCGCGATGATGGAGAGGATGGGGGTGATGCCGCTGCCCGCGGCGACCGCGGCGTAGCGGCGCGACGCCGCCGGGTCCAGGGGGACGTGGAAGCCACCGGTGGGGGTCATCACCTCGATCGGATCCCCCACCCGGAGCCGCGAGTGAGCGTACCCGGAGAAGACGCCGCCGGGAAGCCGCTTGACGCCGATGCGCAGCGTGCCGGAGCCCGCCGGTGTGGAGATCGAGTAGGTGCGCCGGACATCGTCGCCGGCGACGGTGCAGCGGAGCGAGAGGTGCTGACCCTGGACGAAGGCGTACGCCTCGCGCAGCTCGGCGGGGACGGCGAAGCTGATCGCGACCGAATCGTCGGTCAGGGGCTCGATGGCCGATACCCGAAGCTCATGGAAGACGGCGTGGCGCCCGGCGCCAGGTGCTGATGTCAGCTGCGTGCTCATGGTCTGTCGGAGTCGAATCCCTGCCCGGGCCCGCACCCGCCTGTCAGTGTGCCTTGAAGTGCTCGAACGGCTCGCCGCAGCTCCGGCAGCGGTGGAGGGACTTGCAGGCGGTGGAGGAGAACCGGCTCACCTCATCGGTGTCGGAGGATCCGCAGTGGGGACAGGCAACCAGGTTGCGGAGCGGCAGGAGGCTCAGGCCCGGGCGCCACTCCCCATGCTCGGGGACCAGGCGGCTCACCGGCCCGGGCGGGGCGATGCCGAGGTCGAGGAGCTTGCGGCGTCCCGCCTCGGAGATCGAGTCCGTCGACCACGGCGGGGACAGCACGGTGCGAACCTCGATGTCCGCTACACCTCGGCGGCGGAGCGTGGCCACGATGTCGGCGCGAATCGCCTCCATGGCGGGACACCCGGAGTACGTCGGAGTGATGTCGACCTCCACCCTTTCACCGCGGGTCCGTACCTCGCGCAGGATGCCCAGGTCAGCGATGCCGAGAGCCGGGATCTCCGGGTCGGGGACCGCGGCAACGGCGTCACGCAGCTCGGGGGACGCGGCGACGGCCTCACCCGCCTCGGGGGCCCCGGCGACGGCGTCACGCACCTCGGAGGACGCGGCAACGGCCAGACACAGCTCCGAGGAGGAGGCCTCGTCACCGGGAGCCGGCACGCCCGGCACGGCCGTCACCAGCGCGCCCCCGGGTGTGACCGATGCAGGTGCTGCATCTCGGCCAGCATGTGCCCCAAGGCCTCGGTGTGAAGCCCGCTGCGGCCGCCCGTCGGTGCCCAGGCGGTGTCGGGGACGGCCAGGGTCGCCTCGCTGACCACCGCGAGCACGGCGGCGTCCCAGGCCGGGCGGAGGCGGGGCGGGTCGACGGCGACACCACGCCCGGCTAGGTCGCCGACCAGCGGGTCGCGCTCGAAGAGCTCCGCCGCAAATGGCCACATCGCGTCCAGGCCCGCCTGCATCCGACGGTGGCTCTCCTCGGTCCCGTCCCCCAGGCGGAGCGTCCACTTGGCGGCGTGGTCGCAGTGGTAGGCGGCCTCCTTGACGGAGCGCGCCGCGATCGCCGAGAGGGTGGGATCGATGGATCCACATAGGACTCTCCAGAGCTGGTGCTGGTATGTCGAGAAGAGCAGCTGCCGGGCGATGGTCTGGCCGAAGTCACCGCTCAACTGCTCCACCAGCTGGCAATTGAGGAACTCGCGCTCGTCGCGCCGGAAGGCCAGGGCGTCCTCATCCCGACCCCGGCCCTCCACCTCGCCCGCATAGCTGAGCAGGAGGCGCGCCTGGCCGAGCAGGTCGAGGGCGATGTTGGTGAGCGCGACGTCCTCCTCCAGCTCGGGTGCCCGGGCGGTCCATTCGGAGAGGCGCTGGGAGAGCACCAGGCAGTCGTCGCCGAGCCGGAGCGCATAGACGGCCAGCGCCGGCACGACGGCGGCGGTCACCGCACCCCCCTCCCCGGCAACGCCGGTTCGGGCCAATATTGGCTAAAAGAGGTAGGCCGCATCGCCAGCCGGCCCACCCGGCGAGCCCCGGCCGAGAGCGGTGCCCGCCGGCCCCTGGTGATCACAGGTTGTGCACCCCCTCGGGCAGCTGGTAGAAGGTGGGATGGCGGTAAGCCTTGTCGGCGGCGGTCTCGAAGAACGGGTCCCGCTCGTCCGGCGACGAGGCGGTGACCGCCGCCGCGGGCACGACCCAGATGCTCACCCCCTCCATGCGGCGGGTGAAGAGGTCACGAGCGTTGCGCAGCGCCATCTCGGCGTCGGGCGCATGGAGGCTGCCGGCGTGGGTGTGGGAGAGGCCGCGCCGGCTCCGCACGAACACCTCCCACAGCGGCCATCCGTCCGCCCGGGCGGAGCCACCGGCACCGCCCACCGGGGGTGCCGCTCGCAACCGGTCAGCGCCGCCGGCCGAGGACGGGCCCACGCCGCCAGGTGCCGAGGGCTCGCTCACGCCGCGCTCTCCGCCGCCCGGCCGTGCTTGCGCGCGTAGGCAGCTGCGGCCTCGCGCACCCACCTCCCCTCCTGGTGCGCCCGCACCCGGTGCTCCAGCCGCTGCCGGTTGCAGGGACCGTCCCCCCTCAGCACGCGCTGGAACTCGTCCCAATCGATGGGACCGTGGTCGTAGTGGCCGCGCTGCCGGTTCCAGCGCAGCTCGCGGTCGGGCAGGCTGAGGCCGAGGATCTCGGCTTGGGGCACGCAGATGTCGATGAAGCGCTGGCGGAGCTCGTCGTTGGAATGGCGCTTGATCCGCCAGGCCATCGACTGGGCGCTGTGCGGCGACTCGTGATCCGGCGGGCCGAACATCATGACCGACGGCCACCACCAGCGGTCCACGGCGTCCTGGGCCATCGCGTGCTGCTCCGGCGTCCCGTGGGAGAGCGCGTGGAGCAGCTCGTACCCCTGGCGCTGGTGAAACGACTCCTCCTTGCAGATCCTGACCATGGCGCGGGCGTAAGGCCCGTAGGAGCAGCGGCAGAGCGGGATCTGGTTGGTGATCGCCGCCCCGTCGACCAGCCAGCCGATGGCACCGACATCGGCGAAGGTGAGGCTCGGGTAATTGAAGATGCTGCTGTATCGCTGCCGCCCCGCGTGGAGCTGGTCCACCAGCTCGGCGCGCTCGACCCCGAGGGTCTCGGTGGCGCTGTACAGGTACAGGCCATGGCCCGCCTCGTCCTGCACCTTGGCCATCAGGATCGCCTTGCGGCGCAGCGACGGCGCCCGGCTGATCCAGTTGCCCTCCGGCTGCATCCCGATGATCTCGGAGTGGGCGTGCTGCGCCATCTGGCGAACCAGGCTGCGGCGATAGGCGTCGGGCATCCAGTCTCGGGGTTCGATGCGCTGGTCGGCGGCGACCACCCGGTCGAAGGCGGCCTGCAGCTCCGGAGCCGGGCCGCCGGCGGGCGCGCCGCCGGTCGCCGGGTCAGGCGACCACCGGTGAGGCTGGCCCGGTGCCGCGGTCGCGGCAGTCACCTCTGGCATGGCGGGGTTCCTTCCACACATTCGTCCCGCGGGTGGGCTCGTCCGCGGGAAATACCGTCCGAACGTTCGGTTCCCATCGTATAGGCCGCCCCCCCGAGCGTCAAATCCCCTGCGCGAACGGGCTCCCCAACCGGTCCATCGCGGGGGCGGGGTCACGGGCAGGCGTATGCCGGGGCAGCGGCCTGCGGGCAGGCCGGCGCCGCGGCCGGCGGCGTAGGCTGGCACCAAGAGCGTGGACGCTGTCCTCTACCGGGTCGATGACCGGATCGCGACCTTCACCATCAACCGTCCCGAGCGGCGCAACGCCGTCGACGAGGCGGTGGTCGAGGCGATGACCGCCGCCCTGGATCGGTTCGAGGGGGACGAGTCGGTTTGGCTCGGCGTGCTCACCGGGTCGGGCGAGGCCGCCTTCTGCGCGGGAGCGGACCTGGGGACGATCTCGCGAGGCGGCTCGATCTGGCCGGAGCGCGGAGGCTTCGCCGGCTTCGTCCGCCGGCCGCGGACCAAGCCGGTGATCGCCGCGGTCAACGGTCACGCCATGGGCGGCGGCTTCGAGCTGGTGCTCGCCTGCGACCTGGCGGTGGCGGTGGAGACCGCGACGTTCGGCCTTCCCGAGGTCAGGCGGGGAATCATCGCCGGGAGCGGCGGGCTCTTCCGGCTGCCCCGCCTGGTGCCGCCCCGGGTCGCCACCGAGCTCATCCTCACCGGCCAGCCGATCGGGGCGGCCCGTGCCCTGGAGATCGGGGTGCTCAACGCGGTGGTCCCTCGGGACCAGCTGATGCCCGCCGTCCACGAGCTGGCGGGAAGGGTGCTGGAGAGCGCTCCGCTGGCGGTGCGGGAGAGCCTCCGTGCCCTTCGCGAGGTCAGGACCATGGAGGACGAGGCAGCTTTCGATCTCTGCGCGGAGGCCCGAGGGCGGGTGATCGGCACCCAGGATGCCCAGGAGGGGATGCGCGCCTTCCTGGAGAAGCGGCCACCCAGGTGGAGGGGAGCCTGAGGGATTGTGCGCTGGCTGAACTCGGGCTGGACAGCCGAGGCCCGCCGCGCCTACCCTCGAACCGAGCCAGTGCCCCCGTCACGCGGGGCGGGCGATCGGACGGAGGCAGGGTGGCCAGGGCTGGGGCCGCTCGGCTCCCCGGCAGCGCCGGGGCGGTCGACGGCGAATGGCACGACATCGGCCCCGACGGCTCCCTGGGGAAACCCAGGAGCCACGAGGTGGGCCTTTCGCCGGAGGAGCTGCGCGAGCTCTACCGGCTGATGGCGGTGGGCCGCCGGCTCGACCGCCAGGCCACCAACCTGGTGCGCCAGGGTGCCCTGGGGGTTTACGCGAGCAGCCGGGGGCAGGAGGCCTGCCAGGTCGGAGCGGTGGCCGCCCTCGAGGAGCAGGACTGGCTTTTCCCGACTTACCGGGACAGCGTCGCCGCCTGGACCCGGGGGCTGGACATGGCCGACGTGCTCGCCCTGTTCGCGGGAATCTGGCACTCCGGTTGGAACCCGCTGGACCGCCGGGTGGCGCCGCTGACCACGCCGCTGGCCACCCACCTGGCCCACGCCGCCGGGCTGGCGATGGCGGCGAAGCTGCGCGGCGACCCGCTGGTGGCCCTGGCCCTCTTCGGTGACGGGGCGGCGAGCGAGGGCGACAGCCACGAGGCCATGAACCTGGCCGGAGCCGCCAGCGCTCCCTGCGTCTTCGTGCTCCAGAACAACCAGTACGCGATCAGCGTGCCGGCCCGGGTCCAGAGCGGCGCCCGGACCCTGGCCCTGCGGGCGGCTGGGCTGGGGATCCCGGGAGCCCTGGTCGACGGCAACGACGTGGTCAGCGTCCTGGGCTGCGTCCGCGAGGCGGTCGAGAGGGCCCGTTCGGGTGGCGGCCCCACCCTGGTCGAGGCGGTCACCTACCGGCTGGATCCTCACACCAACGCCGACGACCCGCGACGCTACCGGAGCGACGAGGAGGTGACGCGCTGGCTGGAGCGGGACCCGGTCGATCGGCTGCGGCGTCAGCTCGAGGAGCAGGATGCCCTGCCGGCCGGGTTCCTCGAGGCGGTCGACGCGGAGGGGGAGCGACTGGCCGCGGCTCTGCGGGAGCGGCTGTTCGGCGCCCCAGCCGGTGATCCCCTGGAGATGTTCGACCACGTCTACGCCGCCCCGCCGCCCCAGCTGCGCCGGCAGCGGGCCGAGCTGGCCGCCATCCTGGAGGCGGAGGCGGAGGCGGAGCTGGGACCGGAGCTGGGGCCGGAGACGGGACCGGGAGGGGAGAGCCGCTGATGGCCGGGGTGAGCATGGCGAGGGCGCTCAACCAGGCACTCCGCGACGCCATGCGCGAGCAGGGCGACGTGGTCGTCTACGGCGAGGACGTGGGCCGCCTCGGCGGTGTCTTCCGGGTCACCGACGGGCTGCAGCAGGAGTTCGGCGCCGAGCGCTGCTTCGACTCCCCGGCCGCGGAGTCGGCCATCGTCGGCACCGCGCTGGGCATGGCCATGTACGGGCTCCGCCCGGTGGTGGAGATCCAGTTCGACGGCTTCGCCTACCCGGCGCTGGACCAGCTGATCAGCCACGTCGCCAAGTACCGGAACCGGACCCGGGGTGCGGTGGGGCTGCCCCTGGTGGTCCGGATCCCCTATGGCGGCGGGATCGGGGCCGTCGAGCACCACTCGGAGAGCCCGGAGGCGATCTTCAGTCACATCGCGGGGCTCACCGTGGTCACCCCGGGCACGCCGGCCGACGCCTACTCGCTGCTGCGGGCCGCCATCGCCCACCCGGACCCGGTGATCTTCCTCGAGCCCAAGAGGCGCTACTGGATGACCCAGGAGGTCGCGTTGCCGGTGACCACGGAGCCGATGACCCGCGCGGTGGTGCGGCGCCCCGGCGTCACCGCGACCGTCATCGCCTACGGGCCGATGGTGTCGACCGCTCTCGAAGCGGCCGAGGCGGCTACGGAGGAAGGCTGGGACCTCGAGGTCGTCGATGTCCGCAGCCTGAGCCCGCTGGATGGCGGCACCCTCGCGGACTCGGTACGGCGCACCCACCGCGCCGTCGTCGTCCACGAGGCCTCCCGGCTCGGGGGCTTCGGCGCGGAGATCGCTGCCCAGCTCTCGGAAGCGCTGTTCGGTGAGCTGGCGGCCCCGGTGCTCCGGGTGACCGGCTGGGACGTCCCCTATCCACCCGCCAAGATCGAACGTCACTTCCTGCCCGACGCCGACCGGATCCTGGACGCCGTGGCTCGGACGCTCAGGTACTGAGAATGGCGGAGGTCCGCGAGTTCGCCCTGCCCGACCTGGGTGAGGGCCTCACCGAGGCCGAGGTGGTCCGATGGCTGGTGGGGGTGGGCGATCGCGTCGAGGTGGACCAGCCGGTGGCCGAGGTCTCCACCGAGAAGGCCGAGGTCCAGGTCCCCACCCCATTCGCCGGGACGGTCACCGCGCTTCACGCCGAGCCCGGCGAGAGGCTGCGGGTCGGCGCGGCACTGATCAGCGTCAAGGTTCCCGCGGCGGCGGAGCTCTCCCCGGCGCCGATCGCGACCACCGGCCCCGAAGCCGCCTCGCGCGCCGCGGCCCATGAGGCGCGGCCATCGACCGGCGACGAGGCGGCAGCGGAGGCGGCCGCCGCCAGCCGGGCGGTTCAGGCCGCATTCGCCCCGGGGGGCGAGCTTCCCGCAGAGACCTCCGGCAACGTGCTGGTGGGCTACGGGACTGCGGCTGGCCCGCGCCGACGCCGCCGGGTGGTGGGGTGGGACGGCGACGCATCGGGCGCGGCGGCAGGGGAACCGGAGGCGGGCCGGGATGACGGCGGATCGGGTGCCGGGGGGCGTGCGGCACCGCCGGGCCGGCCGGCCCCGGGCCTCCGGCGGGTAGCCCTGCGCGGTCCCCGCCGGATCAGCGCCGAGAGGCTGAGCCGGAGCCATGCCGAGATCCCCTCGGCGAGCTCGTGGCTGGCCGCCGACGCCAGCGGGCTGCTGGAGCTGCGGGATCTGCTCAACGCCCGCCAGGCGGCGGTCCACGTCACCCCCCTGGCGGTGCTGCTGCGCCTCTGCGTCCAGGCCCTGCGCCGCCACCCGATCCTGAACGGGAGCTTCGATGCCGAGACATCGGAGGTCGTCCTCTCCGATGCCGTCCACCTGGGGGTGGCGACCCAGACCGAACGCGGCCTGCTGGTGCCGGTGATCCGCGATGCCCAGCGCCTGTCCGCGACGGCCATCGCCGCCGAGCTCGATCGGCTGGCCCGGCTCGCCCGCGAGGGCCGGATCTCCGCCGAGGAACTGCGCGGCAGCACCTTCACGGTCTCCAACTTCGGCTGGTTCGGGGTCGACGGGGGCGTCGCCATCATCAATCCGCCGGAGGCCGCGATCCTCGGGGTTGGCCGGATCCGGGAGCGCCCCTGGGTGGTCGGCGGCGTGCTCGCGGTCCGGCCGGTGGTCGAGCTCTCCCTTGCCTTCGACCACCGGGTCTCGGATGGGGCCGAGGCGGCAGGCTTCCTGAGGCTGCTCGGAGACCTGGTCGAGCATCCCAGCCTGGCGCTAGAGGGTTAGCCCTGGCAAAAAGAGCCTTTCGACCCGGGCAAGTGCGGGTCCATGACCCCTCGTCAAAGCGCAGCCGGAGGGGTAGCACATGCTTGCGGGGCCAGCCCGCGAAAGGGACAGCATGGCAACTCCGGCGAAGCCCTCGGCCGCCCAGGACGGCCACAAGGCGACGGCACGATTGCGCCGGCCGAGCACCGGCGGGAGCGCCGCCCCCGAGTTACCTAGGCTAGCCGGAGCGGACCGCCTGGTCTCCGTCAGGCATAAGCTGACCACCGCCGAAGCGGCGGTGGGGCTGGTCCGCTCCGGTGATCGCGTCTGGGTCCAGCAGGGCTGCGGGACGCCGACCACCCTCCTCGACGCCCTGGCGGCGCGGGCCGAGGACCTCCACGACGTCGAGATCTGCCACATGCTCACCCTGGGCCCGCTTGCCTACCTCAACCCGGCGATGGCCGGGCACCTCCGCCACAACGGGATGTTCCTGGGGGGCAACGTCCGCGCCGCGGTGGCGGAGGGCAGGGCCGACTACACGCCCATCTCGCTCGGGGAGATCGAGCGGCTCTTCGGCGACGTGCTCAGGATCGACGTCGCCTTCCTGCAGACGACGCCGCCCGACGAGCACGGCTTCCTCAGCCTGGCCAGCGGCCCGGACTGCAGCCTGACCGCGGCTCGCCACGCCTCGCGGATCGTCGTCGAGATGAACGACCAGTCGCCGCGGGCGCTGGGGGACACCTTCCTGCACAGCGGGATGGCGACCGCGATCGTGCCGGTCTCGCGACCCCTCCAGGAGCTGGCCCCGGAGCCACCCGACCCCGTCCACGTCCGGGTGGCGGAGCGGGTCGCCGAGCTCATCCCCGACGGCGCCACCCTTCAGGTCGGCATCGGCGCCATCCCCGGTGCGGTGCTGGCGCTGCTCGGCGACCGTCGCGACCTCGGCATCCACAGCGAGCTCTGCCCCGACGGCGTGGTCCCGCTCATCGAGAGCGGAGTGATCACCGGCGCCTGCAAGACGCTGCACCCCGGCAAGGTGGTGTGCGGCCTGGCCCTGGGCTCGCGCCGGCTGCTCGACTGCATCGACGACAACCCGATGTTCGAGTTCCACCCCACCAGCTACGTCAACGACCCCTCGGTGATCGCCCGCAACGACACCATGATCGCGATCAACTCGGCGATCGAGGTGGATCTGACCGGCCAGGTCTGCGCCGACTCCATCGGGCTGATGCCGTACAGCGGGGTGGGCGGACAGCTCGAATTCGTCCGCGGCGCGGCCCATTCCCGGGGCGGCTTCTCGGTCATCGCCCTGCCCTCCACGGACCGGGCGGGAAACGTTTCCCGCATCGTGCCCACCCTGGCGCCCGGCGCCGGGGTCGTGACCACCCGGGCGGACGTCCACGACATCGTCACCGAGTACGGTGTGGCCCATCTTCGCGGCAGGACCCTGCGCCAGCGCGCTGAGGCCCTGATCAGCATCGCTCACCCGCGCTTCCGCGAGCAGCTATCCGAGTTCGCGGTGCGCGAGCACTACCTGGACGCGGGCGCCGCGCCGAGCTAGGAGGATCCATGGAAACGGTCATCGATCGCGGCTCAGTCACCATCAACGTGGACGAGTGCAAGGGCTGCGGCCTCTGCGTCGAGGCCTGCCCACCGGGCTGCCTCCGTCTCGCCGCGGAGCTCAACCACTATGGCTACCACGCCGCCGAGTACCTGGGATCGGGATGCACCGCATGTGGCATCTGCTACTTCGTGTGCCCAGAGCCGGGCGCGGTGACGGTGTGGCGCAGGGAGGCCGCCTGATCATGCAGCCACAGCTGACCAAGGGCAACGAGGCCGTCGTCAAGGCGGCGGTGCTGGCCGGGTGCCGCGCCTTCTACGCCTACCCGATCACCCCGGCGAGCGAGATCGGTGAGTCGGCGGCCCTCTACCTCCCCCAGGTGGGCGGCGTCTTCGTGCAAGCGGAGTCCGAGCTGGCCGCCATCAACATGCTCTACGGCGGGGCGGCGGCGGGGGTGCGGGTGATGACCGCCTCGAGCGGACCGGGGATCAGCCTGATGCAGGAGGGCATCAGCTACCTGGCCGGCTCCGAGCTGCCCTGCGTGATCGTGGACATGATGCGCGGCGGCCCCGGGCTGGGCAACATCGGGCCCGAGCAGGGCGACTACTTGCAGATGGTCAAGGGCGGCGGTCACGGTTGCTACCGCAACCTGGTGCTGGCTCCGGCGTCGGTCCAGGAGCTCGCCGATCTCACCACCCTCGCCTTCGACCTCGCCGATCGCTACCGCAACCCGGTGGTGCTCCTCGCTGACGGCAGCGTCGGCCAGATCATGGAGCCGGTCGCCTTCGCCGACCCGCGGCCGGTGCCGGCTCCCCCACCCTGGGCGGTCACCGGGACGGCGGAGACCCGGCACAACCTGATCAACTCGATTCACCTGGACCACGAGGTGCTGGAGCGGCACATTCGCGATCTCGAGGCCAAGTACGCGGAGATGTCCCGCTCCGAGGTGCGCTGGGAATCCGCCCGGATCGAGGACGCCGAGATCGTGCTGGTCGGATACGGCATGGTGGGCCGCGTCCTCCGGGCCGTGGCGGAGGCGGGACGGCGCCGCGGTCTGCGGCTCGGAGTGGTCCGTCCGATCACCCTGTTCCCCTTCCCCTCGGCCGAGCTGCGCCGCCTCGCCGCCGGCAGTGCGCGTCTCTTCTGCGTGGTCGAGATGAGCACCGGGCAGCTGGTCGAGGACGTCCGGCTGGCCCTCGAGGGGGCCCGTCCGGTCGAGCTCTACACCCGGGTCGGGGGCAACATCCCCACCGCCGAGGAGATCCTGGACTTCGTCGAGAGCAAGGCGAAGCGGCTGGCCGGCCTGGAGGTTCACGCCAATGCCTAGCGCACCCACCGGAATGGAGCTCCTCCACGGACGATCGCCGAGCTTCTACGACCACTTCGAGCGCAAGGACGACGACCAGCACCAGACCCACTACTGCCCGGGATGCGGTCACGGCATCCTCAGCAAGCTGGTCGCCGAGACCATCGACACCCTGGGCATCCAGGATCGGGCCGTGCTGATCAGCCCGGTGGGCTGCTCGGTGTTCGGCTACTACTACTTCGACGTCGGCAACATCCAGGCCGCCCACGGGCGCAGCCCGGCGATCGCCACCGCGGTCAAGCGGAGCCGGCCCGACAGCATCGTGATCGGGTACCAGGGCGACGGCGACCTGGCGGCCATCGGCACCGCGGAGATCATCCACGCCGCCAACCGCGGCGAGAACATCACGGTGATCTTCGTCAACAACGCCATCTACGGCATGACCGGAGGGCAGATGGCACCGACCACCCTGGTCGGCGCCAAGAGCACGACCACGCCGCTGGGCCGGGACCCGGCCCAGCACGGATACCCGCTCAAGGTCTGCGAGCTGCTGGCCACCCTGGAGGCGCCGGTCTTCATCGAGCGGGTGGCGCTGGGCAGCAACAAGCAGATCATGGCCACTCGCAAGGTGCTCCGGCGCGCCCTTGAGAACCAGATTCGGGGGCTGGGCTTCTCGCTCGTCGAGGTGCTCTCGCCCTGCCCGACCATCTGGGGGATGGACCCGGTCGACGCCGAGAAGTTCGTCAGCGAGACCATGACCAAGACGTTCCCGCTGGGCAACTTCCGGGACCGCACCAAGGAGGCGGTGGCGCGCGACACCAGCTGCGCCGTCCCCGATCTGGAGGAGCTTCCCGGGATACTCGGCCTCCATGCGGGACACGGCAACGGCGTACCCCACGTGATCGGCACCCCGAAGGCGGGAGCCGACCACCGGATCACCGTCGCGGGGTTCGGCGGTCAGGGAGTTCTCGTGCTCGGCGAGGTGCTCGCCGAGGCAGGCCTCTCCGCCGGCTACCACGTATCCTGGCTGCCCTCGTACGGCCCGCAGATGCGCTCGGGCACCTCCAACTGCCATGTGCGAATCTGCACCGAGCCCGTCGACTCGCCGGTGATCTCACGTCCCTCCATCCTCATCGCCTTCAACGAGCCGTCGCTGCGCAAGTTCCTGCCGGCCGTGGAACCGGGCGGCCTGGTGCTGTACAACGCGGAGAGCATCCCCCCCGATTGCCTCGCGCCTCAGCTCCAGATCATGGCCATCCCCGGCACCGCGGTCGCCGACCGGTTGGGCTCGGCGAAGGCCGGCAACTTCGTGATGCTGGGAGCTCTCCTCGAGGCGACCGGCCTGCTCCCCGATGAAGCCCTCCAGCATGCGATGCGCCGACTCATCCGCCGGGAGCGGCTCCTGCAGCTGGACGATCAGGCGATGGGGGCGGGGAGGGCCGAGGCCCGCCGGGTGGCGGCGCCGAGCAACGGGCACGAGCCCGCGGCGCACCGAACGGGGGCTCCGGCGGTTCACCGGATGAAGCGGCACCCTGGGCACGAGGGACCGGTGGAGCGGCCGGGGGAGTCCCGGATCGGCTGATCCGCGCCCGCCTGAGGGTGAGCGGCCGGCCCGGTGAGAAGGGCCGGTCCTAGCGGCGTCCCCCCGTGCCTCGGAGGAGGGCTCCCCGAGCGGATACGCGGCTCAGGAGGCGGACGCGAGCCGGGGCCCCGAGACCGGGGCGGACGAGGCACGAACCTCGAGGCGCGAGTTGAGGATGACCTTGCGGGGCAGCTGGTCGGGCGCGCTGGTGAGCCCGAGGAGCATCCGAGCCATCTCGCGACCCTGATCCTCGATGGGCTGCCGGAGGCTGGTCAGCGGAGGCTTGAGAGTGGCCGCGAACGGGTGGTCGTCGAAGCCGGTCACGGCGACGTCCTCGGGGACCCGCCGCCCCTCCTGGGCCAGCACCTCGAGGGCGCCCACGGCCATCAGGTCGGAGGCCACGAAGACGGCGTCGAGCTGCGGCCTGCGGAGGAGAAGGAAGCGCATCGCGCGCTCGCCTCCCTCGCGGGTGAAGTTGCCGGTCTCGATCAGGGCCGGGTCGGCGGGGAGGCCGGCGGCCTCCAGGCCCTTCTGGTAGCCGCGGAGCCGGTCCTCACCAGCCGTTCCGTCGCGGCGGCCGGTGATCGTGGCGATGGTCCGCCGGCCTCCCTCCACCAGGTGGGCGACGGCGTGGGCGGCGGCGCCGACATTGTCGATGTCCACGAAGCTGAAGCGAGCGGCGTCCGCCGGTCGGCCGGCGAAGACCAGGGGGATCCCGGCAGCGGCGAGCTGATCAGCGAGTGGGTGCGATCCCGGAACGGCGCAGAGCGCGGCGCCGTCGATGTGGCCCGAGGCCGCCCAGCGCGCGATCCGCTTGACGTCGCCCGGGCCCTGCGGAAGGAGGACGGCGAACGCCGTCTCGCGTATCGACAGGGCGGCCGCGAAGCCGTTGACCAAGCGCGCGTAGTACGGGTCGCCGAACAGCGCCTCGGTGCGCTCGAAGATGATCATCGCCAGCATGTCGGCTCGCCCCTTCGACGGCACGGGATCGAGGCCCCGTCCGAGGGCCTGGGCGCCGGACCGCAGGTCGATGAAGGAGGACGGCCCTCGAGAGGTGGTGGCCACGGCCACATGATCGCGGCGCACGCCCCGGACCGCCCCGGGGCGTCAGCGAAAAGATGCAGGAGCGTGACGCTGCGTTGCGGCGGTCCGGCGCCCCGGCCGGCCGGCCGGGGAGCTGGCCCGCGCTGGTCCGGGCGAGTCCGGCGAGGGCCCGACGCTGCCTCAGAAATGCGGCAAATGCCTGTATGATCCCAGCCATGTCGCCGCGACCTCGGCCCCTGCTGCTCACGCGGCGCCTCTTCCTCGACTTCGGGGCCCGCAACACCTGCTCCTGTAGCTGACCCCGGGGCGGGCTGCCAGGCGGCCGTCCCGGGTCTGGACAAGGCTGTCCCGATGCCACGCCCGCGCGGCGGGCATCCACCCCAATCGAGCAGGAGCACCCATGGAAACACTGAGCAGCTGGGATCACCCACCGGGGGGTGCGGCGATCCTGGACGACCCCGACCGCCCCCTGGTCCGCGCGCTCCTCGAGCACCGCCGCGGCCACACCAGCAGGCTGCCCTCGCGCCGGAGAGTTGACTCCTACGTCGACTCCTTCGCGGAGCTGCTCTTCCCCGAGCACGGAGCCGCGAGCGGCAGCACCGAGGGCCAGCTCCTCACCGGGGTGACCCTGCTGCGATCCGAGCTGGCCAGCTTGCTCCGCACCGTGCTGCCGCGGCAGCGCGCCACCCATGTGGCCACGGAGGTGATCCGGCTGCTGCCCGAGCTCCACGACCGGCTCGAGGCCGACGCGGCCGCCATCGTCGACGGCGATCCCGCCGCCAGGAGCATCGACGAGGTGATCGCCGCCTACCCCGGCTTCCTGGCCATCACGGTCCATCGCCTGGCCCACGAGCTGCACCGGCTGGGGGCTCCCCTGCTGCCCCGCCTGCTCTCCGAGGCGGCGCACACCCGCACCGGCATCGACATCCACCCGGGCGCCACCATCGGGCAGGCGCTGTGCATCGACCACGGGACCGGGATCGTGGTCGGCGAGACCGCGGTGGTCGGCGACCACGTCAAGCTCTACCAGGGAGTGACCCTGGGGGCTCTGAGCGTCGCCAAGTCCGCGGCGGGGATGCGGCGACACCCCACGGTGCAGGACCGGGTCGTCATCTACGCCAACGCCACGGTGCTGGGCGGCGACACAGTGGTCGGCCACGACAGCGTCATCGGCGGCAACGTATGGCTGACCACCAGCGTCCCCCCGCATTCGTTCGTGTACCACACCAGCCGGATCCAGGTGCACAGCGTCCGGGACGTCGGCGGCGCCTCCGACTATTCAATCTGAGAGGACCAGACCTATGCCCTACGACAGCGTCCTGGCCGTCATCGGCAGGACTCCGCATGTGCGGATCCATCGTCTCTTCGATCCCCGGATAACCGTCTGGTTGAAGCAGGAGCGGCTCAACCCCGGGGGCAGCATCAAGGACCGGATCGCCATGGGGATGATCGAGGATGCCGAGTCCAGGGGGGTGATCGGTCCCGGCTCGGTCATCATCGAGCCCACCTCCGGCAACACCGGGATCGGCCTCGCCCTGGTCTGCGCGGTCAGGGGTTACCGGCTCATCCTCTGCATGCCGGAGTCCTTCTCGATCGAGCGTCGCCGCCTGATGAGGGCCTATGGCGCCGAGCTGGAGCTGACCCCGCGGGAGCTGGGCATGAAGGGGGCGATCGCCCGGGCCGACGAGCTTGCGCAGACCATCCCGGGAGCCTGGATCCCCATGCAGTTCGACAATCCCGCCAACGTGGCGGTGCACCGGCGGACCACCGCCGAGGAGATCGCCGCCGACTTTCCCGAGGGCCTCGACTACCTGATCACCGGGGTGGGAACCGGGGGACACATCACGGGCTGCGCCGAGGTCCTCAAGCCGCGGTGGCCGCAGCTCAAGGTCTACGCGGTGGAGCCCACCCTCTCCCCGGTGCTCTCCGGCGGCATCCACTCCCCCCACCCCATCCAGGGCATCGGAGCCGGCTTCGTCCCCGGGGTGATGAGGCTGGACCTGCTCGACGGCATCATCCAGGTCGCACCGGAGTCCGCCATCGAGTACGCCCGCCGGTCGGCGCGGGAGGAGGGGATGCTGGTCGGGATCTCCTCGGGGGCGGCGCTCGCCGGGGTCGCCCAGAAGCTCCCCGAGATGAGCGACGGCTCCCGGGTGCTCACCTTCTGCTACGACAGCGGTGAGCGGTACCTGTCGGTGGAGGGGCTCTTCCCCGGATAGCCGGGACCAGCCGGCCCAGCGCCGGGCCGGCCTCCCGCCGCCGCCCCGGGCCGCCACTCCCGGTCGAGCGCAACCGCAGTTGCGCGAGGCGGCTGAGTAGTAGGCTCGCACCCGGGTCTCGACCGTGCCTCACCAGCGAGACGGTCGCCAACGGAGCAGAGAGGTCAGAGATGATCCGCGACGTCGCGCCCAGACGCGAGGAGCTGGAACCCATCGAGGTGGCTTCCCGGGACGAGATCGAGGCGCTGCAGCTGGATCGGCTGCGCTGGAGCCTCGGCCACGCCTATGCCAACGTGCCCTTCTACCGCAGGCGGTTCGAGGAGGCGGGGGTGCACCCCGACGACCTGAGCAGCCTCGCCGACCTGGCCCGCTTCCCATTCACGGTCAAGGACGACCTGCGCCGCACCTATCCCTGGGGCATGTTCGCCGTGCCCCGCGAGCAGCTGCTCCGGCTCCACGCCTCCAGCGGCACCACCGGCACCCCGGTGCTGGTCGGGTACACCCGCCGCGACCTGGAGATGTGGTCCGGGGTGGTCGCCCGGTCGATGCGGGCGGCCGGCGCCCGCCCCGGCGACCTGGTCCACATCGCCTACGGCTACGGCCTGTTCACAGGCGGCCTGGGCGCTCACGACGGAGCCACCCGGCTGGGCTGCACCGTGCTGCCCGCGTCGGGCGGGGTGACTGCGCGCCAGGTCCGCCTCATCGTCGATCTCCAGCCCCGGGTCATCATGGTCACCCCCTCCTACCTGCTGGCCATCGCCGACGAGATGGACCACCAGCGGGTGGACCCGCGCGGGACCTCCCTGGAGATCGGGATCCTGGGCGCCGAGCCCTGGACCGAGGAGATGCGCCGCGAGATCGAGAGCCGGCTGGCGATGCACGCCGTGGACATCTACGGGCTCTCGGAGGTGATCGGCCCCGGGGTGGCCCAGGAGTGCGTCGAGACCAAGGACGGGCTCACCGTCTGGGAGGACCACTTCTACCCGGAGATCGTCGACCCGACCACGGACGCCCCGGTGCCCGACGGCGAGATGGGCGAGCTGGTCTTCACCTCGCTGACCAAGGAGGCGATGCCGGTGATCCGCTACCGCACCCGGGACCTGACCCGGCTGCTGCCCGGCACCGCGCGGTCGATGCGGAGGCTGCAGAAGATCACCGGCCGCAGCGACGACATGGTGATCATCCGCGGAGTCAACCTCTTCCCCACCCAGGTCGAGGAGCTGATCCTGCGCATTCCCGGGCTGGCGCCCCACTTCGAGCTGGTGCTGACCCGCCCCGGACAGCTCGACGAGCTGAGGGTGCGGGTCGAGGCCCGGCCGGAGTCGGCGTCAGCCGAGGAGCGCGAGGCCCTGGCCGGGCAGCTCGGCCGGCTGGTCAGGAACTCGATCGGCCTGCGGGCGGACATCGACGTCGTCGAGCCGGGGCAGGTCGAGCGCTCGGGAGGCAAGGCCCGGCGGGTGGTGGACCTGCGCCGGGGACCGCTGACCTGAGGCTCCGCGCCCCCGACGCCTCAGGGCAGCCTGGCGTCGTGGACCTCGCGGGCGCGGGCGAGATCCTCGGGGGCCACCTCGGACTCGTTGACCGGGGTGACCCGGCTCCAGTGGCGGCCCACCGGGCAGCGCTGGTACCTGGATCCGCCCAACCGGATGGCGATGATCGAGACACCGGGCACCCAGAGGGTGGTGAACAGGTGACCCTTGCGGCAGCGGACGACGATGTCGCCAGCCGCTGGGTAGCCGCGAGCCCGGGGCAGGCCCACCCAGGCGTAGATGGCGATCCCGATCAGGATGAGGCCCACCACGATGGCCACGATGGCGCCGACTTTCACGCAGGAGTCCTCCCGGACTGACGACGCGCCAAAGGGTGGTTGCCCGGGTGGCGCCTGTCAAGGCTCAGGGGCCAGGAAGGCGGCCAGGCGGCCGGTTAGACTGGCGAGCTGTGAGCGGTCGCAGGACCAAGGCTGATCGCCGCGCGCGGGCGGCGCGGGAGGCACAGGCGGCGCGCGGGCCGGCGAGCTCGCCGGGCGCAACCCGGGGAGGCGCCGCCCAGACCGGCTCGCCGGGCGCAACCCGGGGAGGCGCCGCCGAGGCAGGCCCACCGACAGCCCACCCCCGGGAGTCTTCGGGCGCTCCGGTCCACCTCGACCCGGCTGACCGGCCCCCGGCACCGGTGGGCGAGGTCGGCTCCCGCGCCCAATCCCCGCCAGCTCCCAAGGTACCGTCCCCCCGGGCACCGTCCCCCCGTCCGGGCGCCTCGGCCAGGCCGGCTGCCGAGACTTCGCCGGCTCGCGGTGACGGGCAGCGGAGCTCTGCGGCCCCGTCGCCGCGCGAAACGCCGACCCCATCCGCCGAGGGGCACAGGAAGGCGCGGGCCGGTTCCCTGCGCGGGGCGGGGGTCGCCGGGGACGAGGGGCAGAGGAAGCCGCAGGCCGCCGCCCCCCGGGCCGACGCTCCCTCGAGCAGCCGCGCTCGGGCACGCCCGTACGAGTCCCGGCGCGATGCGGAGAGGCGGGCGGAGACCCGGAGCCAGCGGCTCTGGTTCTGGGGCGGAGGGGCCTTCACGGTCCTCATCGTCGGCGGCATCGCCGCCTTCATCGTGGTCGGCATCCTGACCGCCACGTCGCTGCAGACAGCTCCGCTCAGCACCCTGGGCACGCTGGCGGCGGCGCCGGCCGCCGGCCCGCTCAGCACCGAGGACAGGGTGCCCATCCCCCAAGCCGCCGCGCTGGCGCCCCAGGGCGCGGCGGGTAAGACCGTGGACGGCATCGCCTGTGACAGCGGCACCGGCACGCCCGCGGTCAGCTTCAACAGCTGGCTCACCGTCTTCGTGAACGGCCAGCAAAAGCAGGTTCCAGCCGGTGCCGGCGTGGTCCAGCCGGTGATCAACGGGACCGGCGCCGACGATTACGTCGAGGGCCAGCAATGCCTGTTCTGGGTCGCCACCCATGCTCCGGACGGCGTCATCAACGTCCGCTCGCCGACCCAGCGCGGCTTCACCCTGGGGGACTTCTTCGACGCCTGGGGACAGCCGCTCAGCTCCAGCCAGGTCGGGCCCGACAAGGGGTCGGTGACCGTCCTCTACAACGCGGACGGTTCGCGTGGCGGTTGGGTGGTCGACCAGGGTGACCCCAGCAAGCTGCCGCTTGGCTCCCACACCGAGATCCAGCTGGAGGTGGGCGGCCCGCTGGTCGCGCCCCAGACCCTCGACTGGTCGGGCACCAAGCTCTGACAGACAGTCCGTCAAACCGGGACAAGCCAAACCAGGGAGGCTCGCGATCCTCATGTCCGACCCCAATCCCCTAGGTCCGCCCTGGCGGCGTTCCGCCCGGGGCCGCTTCGACGAGTCGGTGATCGAGAGCCAGGTGCTGCGCGGCAATCCGCTCGGCGACCCCTGGGTCCGGCCGATCCGGGTCTACCTGCCGCCCGGCTACGACGACGAGCCGGAGCGCCGCTACCCGTCCGTGTACATGATCCAGGGCTTCACCGGTCAGCTCGACATGTGGTGGGGAAGATCCGCCTTTCGTCCCAACTTCCCGGAGCTGGTGGATGCCCTGATGAGCAGCGATGACGCACCGCCCCCCACGATGGTGGTGTTCGTGGACTGCTGGACATCGCTGGGAGGCAGCCAGTTCCTGGACTCGCCAGCGACCGGCCGCTACCACACTCACCTCTGCGAAGAGGTGGTGCCCTGGGTCGACCGGCGGTACCGGACCCTGGCCTCGGCGGCGCACCGCGGCATCGCCGGCAAGTCGAGCGGGGGCTACGGCGCGCTGGTGACCTGCATGCTCAGGCCGGACGTCTTCGGTGGTCTGGCCGACCACGCCGGGGACGCCATCTTCGAGAACTGCTACCTCCCCGACTTCCGGCGCTGCGCCCGGGTTCTCAGGGACCACTACGACGGCTCCTACCGGAGATTCTGGGACGACTTCCGATCCCGGCCGGCGATGAGCCGTGACGGCGACCACGAGCTGGTCAACGCGTGGGCCATGGCGGCCGCCTACTCCGCCGATCAAGACGGCACCGTCCACCTGCCCTTCGACACCACCACCGGGCAGCTGATCCCCGAGGTGTGGGATCGCTGGCTGGCGTGGGACCCGGTGCGCATGGCCCCCCGCTACGCCGATGCCCTGCGGTCGCTGCGGGCCGTGTACCTCGACGCGGGGCGCGAGGACGAGTGGTTCCTCGACCTCGGCACCGACGCCATGCGGAGGGCGCTCGAGCAGATCGGGGTGCGCGAGATGAAGTTCGAGCTCTTCGACGCCGGACATCTGGGGATCGAGTACCGCTACCCGCTGGCGCTCCGCTACCTGGCTGAAAGGCTGGCCCCTACCCCGCCGGCCTGACCTCCGGACGCTGATCGCTGCTCTGCCGGCGGCTCCCCAAAGCGGCGCGGGGCTGGACATAATCGCCGGCATGCTGATCCGCATCCACACCCCAGCGCTCATGCTCGTCGCCGCCGCGGCCTTCATCGCCCAGGCTTCGGGCTGCGAGTCCACAGGTCCATCCAGCACGCCGACGCCGGCGGCGACGTCGACTGCCACCACTGCCACCACCACGACGCCGGCGCCAACCGCATCGGCAAGCTCGACGCCGAGCGGCCGCGCGAGCGCCACCCCCACGGCCGCGACCGCGCTCGCCTGCACCGGGGATCAGCTCAACGCCGTGATCGGCGCGGAGAGCTCGGCGTCCGGCGGCCAGCAGGGGATGACGTTGCTCCTGGCCAACCACGGGAACACGGCCTGCAAGCTGAGCGGCTCGCTGAAGGTGAAGCTTCTCGGCGCCAGCGGACAGGCACTGCCAACGCTGCTTCAGACCCCGACGCCGGGCGGCCAGGCCTGGCTGGTGCCGCAGCGCGTGGCCCTGGACCCCGCGTGGCCGCAGCCGGGCGAAGTGACGGTCCAGGTCAGCTGGCGCACCGGTGACGTGGCCCCGGGGCAGTGCTCCGGATCAGCCCCCCAGGTCGGTGAGATCGGCCTGCAGGTGCCCAGTGGGGGAACCGTCGCCGCCGCCTTCTTCGCCAATGGGACGCCCACCATGGCTCCCTGCAAGGGGGTCATCCAGGTCGGCGCCATCACCCAGTTCATCCCCGGCCAGGCCCTCGGCAGCATCCTCGACGCCACCTTCTCCGCCGTGAGCACGGAATTCGGTATGGACGTGACCCAGAGCTGCACTCCGACCCCCCAGAAGAACTGCCTCACCACCGAGGCCGGCCCGGCCGTGAGCAGCACCGGTGTCGGCGCCTACCAGTCGTTCCAGTACGCCTCGACAGGCGGCGGCGCGGTGTGCACGGCCTACGTGTACATGGACCAGTCGGGGTGGCGGCCGCTCAACGTCATCTGCACCCAGAACGTCGGCTTCAACCCGCTCCTCAACCAGCCCATCTCGATCTTCGGTCCCGGCTCCGGCTGCGCCCAGCTTCACTCCAGCCCCAGCCACGGCTCGCCGGTGACCGGCTGCCTGACCTGGAGCCAGGACGGTTCGGGCACGTACAGCGTCGACCAGGGACCCACCTTCACCCCGGAGACCGACCCCACCAGCCACTGGCCCGAGGGCACGATGTGGTGGCACCTCCAGGGCAAGGGCTGGGTCACCCAGGACTTCCTGGTGGCGGGCACTGAGGGCTGATCAGCCGCCGATCTGGTCCAGGCCGGCCCAACGGCCTGCTCAGCCCGCCTTGTAGCCGAAGCGTCGCAGCAGGGCCTTGCGCTCGGCGATGTCGGCGTCGGTCTCGATCCCCCGGGCTCGGACCCCGTCGACCACCCCCAGGATCCCCCGACCCTGCTCGGTCTCGGCAAGGACCACCTCCACCGGGTTGGCGGTGGCGCAGTAGATGCCGCAGACCTCCTGGACCGCCCGGACGGCGGCCAGGACGTTGATCGGGAAGACATCCCGGAGCAGCACCAGGAAGGCGTGGCCGGCGCCCAGCTCCAGCATGGTGCTGCGTGCAAGCTCGGCAAGCTCCGGGTCGGTGCCGCTCCACCGCACCAGGGCAGGCCCGGAGGACTCGCAGAAGGCCAGCCCGAAGCGGATGCCCGGCACGGCGCCCACCAGCGCCTCGTGGAGATCCTCCACGGTCTTGATGAAGTGGCTCTGGCCGAGGATCAGGTTGACCTCGTCCGGTTTGTGGATGGCGACCGAGATGATCTCCATGGGGTCCTCCCTGTTCGGCCTGGCGCTCGATCGCCGGCGCTCTCGCGGCCACGCCGGCCGCGGCGCGACTTTATCGCTCCCGGCGAGCGCGGCGAGGGCCGCCCGCTCCCCGGGAGCGCACCTCGGCGCGCTGTGCGGCCACCCCTTTCCGTCCCCGAGGCGGCGGATGTCAGCCTCGGCAAAAGCGGCGCGGACCGGCCCTACAATAGCCACCAGCCGCCTCGGCAGCTCCAGGCGGGACGTACGGAGCACTGCGCACGCAGCGGGACAGCGCAACCATCTACGACGTGGCGCGCCGCGCTGGCCTCTCGATAGCGTCGGTGTCGCGCGTGCTCAACCAGCGGGGCAAGCCGACCGCCGAGACACGCGAGCGCGTGATGGAGGCGGTGCAGGCCCTGGGATACGTGCCCGACGGGGCGGCCCTGGCTCTCTCGCGGGGGCTGAAGGAGGTGGTCGCCGTCGTCTTCCGCCGCGGCGAGCAGGCGGGCTTCGAGGGCGAGGACGAGAGCCCGCTCTTCGACGAGATGGTGAACCGCGGCATCCAGGCATCGGCGCAGCGCACGGGCTTCGACGTGCTCACCGCGCAGGTGTCGACCGACGACGCCTCGACGCGGTTGCTGGTGCTGGCCCGCAAGGCGGACGGGCTGATCCTCCATGACCGCGTCACCTCGGCGGCCGTCCTGGCCCGGCTGGCCAGGATCGTGCCGGTGGTGACCCTCGTCGGCCGGCCCACGCGAGGGGTGCTCAGCGTTCGCTGCGACAACGAGGGCGGGATGCAGGCTCTCGTCCGGCACCTCTGCGAGGACCACCGCTACCGCAGCCTCGGCTACCTCTCCGGGCACACCGACAGCCCCGACAACCAGGTGCGGGCGCGCGCCGTCGCCGCCGAGGCGCGGACCAGCGGCACCCACCTGATCACCGGCCCAGCCTGGGTGGGCGACTACAGCGCCGCAGGCGGTGCCCGGGTGGTCTCCGCCCTGCTCAGCCAGGGCGTCGAGCTCCCCCGCGCGATCGTCTGCGCCAACGACCAGACCGCCCTCGGGGTCATGCACGTCCTGGGCAGGCACGGCCTCCGGGTGCCCGACGACGTCGCCGTCACCGGTTTCGACGACCTCGCCTTCGCCCGACACCTTCGTCCCCCCCTCACCACCGTTCGCCAGCCGATCCGTGAGATGGGCGCCGCCGCCTTCGAGCTCCTCCACACCGCCATCACCGGCGCCCCCCAGGCGGCCCACGAGGTGGTCCTCCCCACCCTCCCCGTCCTCCGGGAGAGCTGCGGCTGCCTGGAGGCCTCGCCCCAGCCGGTCTGACCGCCCGACCGCGGCGCTCCAGCCCGTTCAAACAGATCCGCCGCCAACGCGTCACACGGAGCGCTTGCGGCTGCCCCTGAGGCCTGCTACCATGCCGGCTCGGGTAAGCGCTTTCCCAAGATGCCAGGACCAGGGCTGAGGAGCACAGGGATGAGGCCGAGCAAGATCCGAGGGAACGCCTTAACGGCGGACGGCCCTAGACCGGCTGGGAGCCGGCCCGGCGAGCCGGAGCTCACCACCGTTGACCGGGGTCCCCTGCCATGAACGAGGAGCAGGCGATCCTGGCCGTCGCCGGCGACAACACCAAGACCGACGTGGCCATCCTGGAGCGGGATGGGACGCTCCGGGCCGCGGTGCGAGGCCAGGGCGCGTCACCCGATCTGCTCGGACTCGAGACCTCCCTCTACCGCCTCGGCGATCTCATCGAGAAGGCCTGGCTGGACACCGGCGGAGCCGACGGCACCCGGAGGGCCAGCGTCGGGATGTACTTCCTGGCCGGGGTCAACTCGCCGGCGGCGGAGCAACGGGTGAGCCAGGCCATTGCCGCCCGGGGCTGGTCCGCGACGAATCAGGTCGCCAACGACGTCTTCGGCAGCCTGTGGGCCGCCAACGGCAAGGGAGAGGGGGTCGCGGTGTTCGTGGGGGCCGGCATCAACTGCGTCGGCCAGCTCGGTTCCGGTGCCCGGGCGCGGTTCGCCTGCCTGGGGCCTCTCAGCGGAGACTTCGGGGACGGCCGCTCGCTGGGGATCGAGGCGATCGCGGCCGCGGTCCGCGGCGAGGACGGGCGCGGCGCGCCCACCATCCTGAGCCGGATCATCGCCCAGTACTTCGGCCGGGCCACCGCCAGCGACGTGGCACTCGCCCTTCACGACGGTGACATCGCCGACGAGCACGTCCTCGAGGTGGTGCCGCTCCTCATCAACGCCGCCGCGATGAATGACGAGGTCGCGGATGCGCTGCTGGAGCGCCAGGCAGAGGAGGTGGCCGGCTACATCGTCGCGGCGGCTCGCCAGCTGGGCATTGCGGCCAAGCCCTTCGACGCAGTGCTCTCGGGGTCGCTGGCGGCCGGAGAGAAGTGGCCCACGGTGGTCCGGATGCGCCGGCATCTGGACGCGACGCTTCCGGGGGCTCGCACCGTGATCTCGACCGCCCTCCCCGTGCTCGGCGCCGCCCTGGCCGGGCTCTCCTTCCTGGCGGCGGGCGAGGCTGCCAAGGAGCGCATCCGCGCGAGCCTGGTGCCCCACCGGCTGCACGTGGTGGGAGGGTCCGCGTACATGAACTTCCCGGGGCAATGACCGCGAGGGCCAGCCGCGCGGCCCCGCGATCCCGCCCGACGAGCTGAGGGGTTGGGAACACGCTCCCCAGGCGGGCACCACCCGCGCCCAACAAGGGGCCGGGGGTTCTCGCCCCCAGCCCCTCGGCATGCACTTCTCGGTGGCTGGGCCACCCTCACGGGTGGGAGCCAGGCACGGTCACGAGGTCAGCCGGTGTAGCTGGCGAGGTCGACAGGTTCCACCACACCGGGGTTGGTGCTGGTGTCAGGCCCACCGATGCCGTTGATGATCGAGTTGTCGCCTCCGTTGCCGGCTATCCAGACCGTCAAGATGTTGTTGAACTGGATGCCTGGGTTGTGTGGAGCCTCGAAGGCCTCCTGGTCGTACAGGCTGTTAGAGCCGGAGGCGGCCGGGGTGTTGGTGAACACCACGTAGCTGCCCATACCGTAGCCGGTGAAGCTCTTCACATTGTTGGTCACCAGGAAGGCCGGGTAGCCATCCTGGGTTGGAGTCGCCATCCAGGCAGCTTGGCTGGGCACGTCGTAGGGCAGCTCGTTCTGGAAGAAGATCTCGGTCCCGTTCTGGCCGCTCCAGATGACCTCGTTCATCTCGTAGTGCTCGACCAGCAGGCCGGTCGCGACGACGTTGTCACCGGTCACGATCACGCCGGCTTCGCCCTTGTTGTAGGTCCAGCTCGTGGTGCCGCCCTGGTTGTGGTCGGCCCGCCAGGCCCAGACGTCGTCGATGATCGAGTTGTCGGCGTTGTCGAGGAGGCTGACGTCGGCCGAAGTGGGCGTGGTCTCGGCGCCACCGATGCGGAAGAAGACGTCGGATATGAGATCGGGGTCGGATGCCGTGTCACGGTTCTTGCCCCAGCCGAGACCGGGCGTGCCGACGGACATGAGCACCGGCGAGTTGACCGGGCCGGCGTCGACGATGAGGCCGGAGACCTCCACGCCCTGATTGGACACGGCGATGATGGCCGCGTTGCCGCGCTGAGGCATCAAGGTGGCGAAGCCGAGCCCGATGATCACCGTGTCGGAGTGCGGGGCGACTATTGGCGCATCGAGGTTGTAGATGCCCGGCGTCAGGAGCAGGTTCTTACCGAAGGCGAGGGCGGCGTCGATCTGCCAGATCGGGGTGCTCGGGTTGGCCACGAAGAAGCTGCTGAGCGGCACCGAGGAGCCCGCTTCACCGCCGCTCGCCCATGAGGTACCGGAGCTGTTGGTCTGGACCGCGGGGACAAAGACGCTCCACTTGGTGCCCGTCGAGTCGGTGTAAAGGAACGGCTGCTCTTCGCTCCTGGGGGTGCTGCCCAGCACGGTGTTCTGCAGGGACTGGCCCGCAAAGACCGGGCCGGGAGCCCCGGTGACGCCGGAGTAGACGTTGTTCCAGAGGCCCTGGCCCCCGGGGCCGGCGCCTGCCGATCCGCCGATCACACTGTTGCGGACGTAGTACTGCTGGTTCCCATAGAAGTCGAGGCTTCCGCTGACCTGACTGTCGGCGACGAACCCGCCGCTGGCATAGTCCGTGCCGCCGTAGCCGGTGGCCGTGCAGAAGGCCTGGAAGACGATGTTGCCGTTCACCAGCACCCGGCGAAGCGGGGCAGCCTGGGAGACGGACCAGAAGTCGTTGTTACCCCCGTAGCAGTTGGCCGCTCCGGGGTTGCTGATGGGCGGCAGCGCTTGGGCGAGGGGCGGGCTGGTCAGGTCTGCCGGGTCGCCGATGACGTTGAGCTGGAGGTTGGACAGCGACCGCCAGAAGTTGTCGGTCGAGTTCTCCCAGCAGTAGCTGCCGCTGCACTGGAGCGCGTTGGCGAAAGCGTCGATCTGGCCGTTGATCACCGTGTCCTGGGGCAGGGCGCCCAGGCCCGCCACCTGGGTGTAGTAGCCGACCTGGAAGACCAGGGGATCGGCAGAGGTCCCGTACGTGCCCGGCGCGAAGAACAGGGCGTAGCGGTTGCTGTCGAACTGGGCCGTGATGGGCACCTGCTGAACGGCGATGGCATTCAGGTCGGCCTGAATGGCACTCTCCGCCATGCTCGGGGTGAAGACGCAGACGTTCAGCCCGAGGAGGGCGTTGGTCGCGTCGGCGCATGCTGGGGTGGGCGCGGCCGACGCCAGCGTCGTCGGCACCATGACGAACCCGGCGCCGGCAACCACGGCCGCGGCCACGAGGATCGACGGGCGCCGCGTCCAGCGGCCCCGCTTGGCTACACGCATCGTTTGAGTCCCTCCGGTTTGCTGGCTCTTTGACTGCGATGGCTCGGGCACGGGCCGGGAGGACCCGGGCGCTGGCGGGATCCCTCCGCGCCGGCCACTAGCCGTCCCCTTCGGCGAGGCGTGACGTCCTCCCCTGAGCAGACGGCTTGATCGTGTCGTTCCCCAATGGGCACTTTCCTCTATGGCCTTCCTCCGCCTCCATCCACGTCGCCGCGTGCCCACCGCCACCGGGGGATCCCTTCGAGGAGCGACGAGCCGGGCGCTGGGCGTCGACGGCCAGGCCGTCACTCAGCGCCCCTCGCCGTCCTGTCCCCGGCGGTCCCCGGGTGCCGGTAAGCGCTTCCCAGCGGCAGGGTACCAGGGGATGGGCGCTCCCGCAAGCGCCTCGGACCCTCGCGCCACCGCCGGCACGACTAGGTACTGAGAGGTCCTCCGCTCGACGGGCGAGCCTCCGGTTGCCCCGTCTCGCTCCGTCGCTCTCAGTGCTCTGCACGGGCGGGTCCTGCGCTCAGGCCTGGAGCCTGCGGCTCGGTCCTCCCTCCGTCGCCCTGATTAGAATCGGCGGCAGCGTCTCCCCGAGCCGCCCCTTGCCATAGGAGAACCCATGAGCGTGTTCCGGCGCTTCAGCAACATCTTCCAGCAGAAGGCCAACGCGGCCCTGGACAGGATGGAGGACCCGTCCCAGGCCATCGACCTCTCCTACCAGCAGCTGCTGGAGCAGCAGCAGAAGCTGCGGGCCGCGCTGGTCGAGGCCACCACCGGCCAGAAGCGCCTCCAGAACCAGGCGCAGGAGATGGACACCCGGATCGCCAAGCTGAACGACGCGGCCCGCAACGCGGTCAGCTCCGGCAAGGACGACCTGGCGACACAGGCGCTCACCCAGGCCGAGGTGATGACCCAGCAGCGGCAGGCACTCGAGCCCCAGATCCAGAACATCACCGCGCAGGTCCAGAAGCTGGAGCAGTCGCTTCAGAAGTACCAGGCCAAGGTGCAGGCCTTCGCCACCCAGCGGGAGTCCCTCAAGGCGTCGTACGAGGCGGGCAAGGCGGTCAGCACCGCCGGCGACACCCTGGCCGGGATCGGCGAGCACACCTCCGACGCCGCCATGATGATGCAGCGGGCCCAGGACAAGATCGCCCGGACCCAGGCCCACGCCGATGCCGTCGACGCCCTGCTGGCCAGCGGGACGCTGGACACCCCCCTGCTCAGCGGCGGGACCACCACCCTGGAGGACCAGATCACGGCCAGCGTGGTCGACACCAGCGTGCAGGCCAAGCTGGCCGCCCTCAAGGAGCAGGCGGCGTTGCCCGCACCCTCGGCGCCCGCGCCCGCCCTCACCGCCCAGGGGATCGTGGTCCGCATCCACGGCGAGGACCAGTACCGCCTCGACGCGTCGCTCCGGCCCGACCTGGAGCAGTACGACCAGCGCCTGGTGGCCGCCGTCCGGGCCAATGACGACGCCGCCTACCACGCGGCGCTTCGCGAAGTCACCGCCTTCGTGAAGGCCAGGGGGGTCACCCTGGGCAGCGCCGAGGTCACCCGCAGCGACATCATCCTGCCGAGCGACGACATGCCCCTCGACGAGGTGACCGGGATCATGGACCGGGAGGGCCTGCAGCCCGCCGCCGGCACAGCCTCGTAGCCTCGCTCCGATGAGCCGCGACGGGGTGGCCACCGAGCCCCTGGTTCTGGTGGTGCCCAACTTCAGCGAGGGCCGCCGTCCCGAGGTCATGGACGCCATCGTCTCGGCAATGACCGCGGTCCCCGGGATCACCCTCCTCAACCGCCAATCGGATCCCGATCACAACCGGCTCGACACCACGCTGATCGGGGCTCCGGCCGCCGCCCGGGCCGCGGCGCTGGCCGGAGCCGCCAAGGCGGTCGAGCTCATCGACATGGAGCAGCATCGAGGCAGCCATCCCCGGATGGGAGCGGTCGACGTCATCCCCTTCATCCCCATCCGGGGCGTGACCATGGAGGACTGCGTCGAGCTGGCCCGGGAGGTGGGCGCGGAGCTGGCCCGGACCCTCTCACTCCCGGTCTACCTCTACGAGCGGGCGGCCACCACCCCGGAGCGGGTCAGCCTCGCCGACGTCCGGCGGGGTGAGTACGAGGGCCTCAGGGACGACGTCGCCGCAGGACGCCGGCTCCCCGACATGGGCCCGCACCGGCTCGGGCGCGCCGGCGCCACCGCGGTGGGGGCCCGGCCGCCCCTGGTCGCCTTCAACGTGTACCTGAGCGGGACCGACGAGCGGGCCGCCAAGGAGGTGGCCAAGCGGGTGCGGGAGCGCTCCGGCGGGTTGACCAACATCCGGGCCATAGGGTTCGGGGTGCCCGATCGCGGCTGCGTCCAGGTCTCGATGAACCTGGTCAACCCGGTGGTCACGCCCCCCTACCGAGCCCTGGAGCTGGTCCGCCTGGAGGCGGCCCGTTACGGGATGCGGGTCCTGGACACCGAGATCGTGGGCCTCACCCCCAAGGCGTCCCTGGACGTCTCGGCGGCCCATTACCTCCAGCTCCGTGGCTTCGACGCGGACGCCCAGGTCATCGAGACCCTGGTGGCGCACCAGGCGGGGACCGGATCCTCGGCGCCGGCCCCCGGGGCCCCAGGGATCGAAGGCATGGGGGTGGCGGGGCTCCTGGACGCCCTGGCCTCATCCCAGCCCACGCCCGGGGGCGGCGCGGCGGCAGCCCTGGCCGGGGCGGCCGGCGCCGCCCTGCTGGCCATGGTGGCGCGGCTGACCGCGGGCCGGAAGGGCTACGAGACGGTGGCCGAGCGGATGCGGGAGGTGGTCAGCCTGGCTGAGAGTGAGCGAGCCGGCCTGCTCGCCCTCGCCGATCGGGACAGCGCCGCGTTCGAGGCGGTGATGGCCGCGCACCGCCTGCCTCGGCACACGGACGAGGAGCGCGCGACCCGCGCCGCCGCGGCGCAGGCCGCTCTTGCCGCTGCCGTCGAGGTGCCCCAGGAGACCGCCCGCCGGGCCGCGGCGCTGCTGCCCGTCGCCAGGGAGCTGGTCGAGGCGGGCAACGCCAACGCCATCTCCGACGCCCTCTCGGCGGGCCAGCTTCTCCGCGCCGCGGTCGGAGCGGCACTGGCCAATGTCAGCATCAACCTGGCATCGATGACCGAACCAGCGCGGGTGGAAGCGGCTCGGGCCGAGGCGGAGCGCCTGCAGGAGGAAGCGACCGCGCTGCTGGCGGCGGTCCAGTCCGCCTTCGGCGCCCGGCTCGCCGGCGCTGCGACAGCCTGAAGCACTGGTCAGGCCAGCTCCCGGCAAGCGGGGCCCATCGCCGACGCGTGGCGGCGGACAATCGAAGCCGTGCCTGGCTTCCTCGAGCGCCTGCGACGCCCCGGCTCCGGCGCCGGGGAGGTCACGCCGGAGAACGGGCTGGTCGGGTATTCCTCGTTCGACGGCCACCGCCTTGCTCTGAGGCCGTGGCCGGGGGAGCGGGTCTGCCTGCTGCTCCGCCCCGACCGCGACCGCGACCCCGCCGTCCTCGCCCGAATCCTGGAAGCGCTCGACGCCGCCCACCGCTATTACGCGGAGACCAGCGGGCGCCTGCCTGCGCCAGATCGCCGCTTCGAGGGACGCGACGTCATCGCCGAGGTGGGGACCACCTGCGGCGCCGGCTGCAGCCTGATCGGAGCCAGCGGGATGGAGATCATGCGCCCCTACTTCGATGTTCTCTACCAGGGCGTGGAGAGGGAGGGCGCCTACGACCAGCTCCCCTTCTACGAGCTGGGCCGCAACTTCTGGTTCTGGTCGGATCAGCTGGCTTTCAAGGCCCCGCAGGTGGACCCGGTGGTCACCGGCTATGCGGTCTGGATGCGCTTCAGATCGATCCGAGCCGGCGGCCTCCCAGGGGGGCCGTTCCGTGAGCTTGCCTTTGATCGCTTCCAGACCGAGGTCGAGGGGCTGGTCGGCCACTACGAAGCCCACCCCGAGGCCACCTTCTTCGACACCCTGGGCCGGGGACATTGTCCCTGGGGCTACGGAGGCACGGACCTCTGGGCCTCGTTGATGATGCAGCTGGCCCGGCGCCATGGTGACCAGGAGTTCGTGACCCGGTTCTGGCACCTGGCGGCGCAGGTGCCTGCGGCGGCGGACACGGCCGGGGCGGTGACCAACTGGGTGCGCCTGGCCAGCGCCGCGGCGGGCACCGACTTGAGCCCGGTCTTCTACGACCGGTGGGGCTTCCCGCGTCCCGACGGCCGGGTGAGCCGGCGGCTCCCCGCGGAGGCCGTCCCCGAGCCCGGCTGACGCCCGGAACCACCCGCCCCCCGCGGATGTGGCGGCAAGCGGTACCGGCCCCCCGACGGGTGCGGCCAGGGGTCCATCGACAACGCCTCGATCGATCGACAGGGAGCCAGCCTGCGGGCCAGGCGAGTTGTGGAAGTTTCTGTCCCTAACCCGCGGGGAGGGAGGGCGGGCCAGGCTGGTCGGCGCGCTCCACGAGCGCGGAAGCCCACGCCTCGATGGCCGCCCAGTCGCGGGCGTCGCGCCGTCTGTCGGGCCGGCGCGAGGGCGGATCGACGCCGCCGAACACCGCGGTCGCGACCGGGTGGAGCCAGTCACGCTTGGCGAGGGCCCGGACGAGCTGGGCCTCGGCTCGAGCGAAGGCCTCGGCGCCGAGCTCCCGCGGTCCCATGCCGAACACCGCGACCGGAACCCGGGACAGCTGGTCGCGGTGGCGCTTCAGGAAGCGGTGGGCGTCGCGGTGCCAGCGCCCCGAGTAGATGGCGCCGCCCAGGATGACGAGCCGGTGGCCGGTGACCGATCCGCGAGCCTCAGCCGCCGCCTGGGTGGCCACCTCCACGCCGTGCCGGCCGACCACCCCCGCGATGAACCGGGCCACCTCCTCGGTGGAACCGTGGCGGCTTGCGTAGGCAACCAGGACCGGTCCCCGGTCCTCCGCACCGCCATGGGCGAGGGGGAGGACCGGGGCACCCGGCTGAGCCTGGCCGGTCCGGCCGGACGCGGCCGGCTCGACGTCTGCGATTCCCTCAGCCCTCCAGCTCGCGCATCGGCAAGCGGAGGCCCTTCTCCGCAGCCACCCTCTCCGCCTCGGCATAGCCGGCATCGGCGTGGCGGACGACGCCGATCCCGGGATCGTTGGTGAGCACCCGCTCCAGCTTCTGAGCGGCGAGCCGCGAGCCGTCCGCGACAGTCACCTGGCCGGCGTGGATCGACCGTCCGATGCCGACCCCCCCACCATGGTGGATCGACACCCAGGAGGCGCCCGAGGCGGTGTTGAGCAGAGCGTTCAGGAGCGGCCAGTCGGCTATGGCGTCGGAGCCGTCCTTCATCCCCTCGGTCTCCCGGTACGGCGAGGCGACCGAGCCCGCGTCGAGGTGGTCCCTGCCGATGACGATGGGAGCCTTGATGTCGCCGCGAGCGACCAGGTCATTGAAACGAAGACCGAGACGGTCACGCTCCCCGTAGCCGAGCCAGCAGATCCGTGCCGGCAGGCCCTGGAACTTCACCCTCTCGCCGGCCATCCGGATCCAGCGGGCTAGCGACATGTTGTCGGGGAACTCGTCGAGCACGGCCCTGTCGGTGGCCGCGATGTCGGCCGGGTCGCCCGAGATCGCCACCCAGCGGAACGGTCCCTTGCCTTCGCAGAAGAGGGGTCGGATGAAGGCGGGCACGAAGCCCGGATAGTCGAAGGCGCGGCTGCAGCCCCCCAGCTTGGCCTCGGCGCGAAGCGAGTTGCCGTAGTCGAAGACCTCGGCGCCGCGGTCGAGGAACCCGACCATGGCGTCGACGTGAGCGGCCATGGACTCGCGGGCGCGTGCGGTGAGACCCTTGGGATCCCTCCTCCGAAGCTCGGGCATCTCCTCCACCGAGACGCCGCGGGGGACGTACATCAGCGGGTCGTGGGCCGAGGTCTGGTCAGTGACCAGCTCGATCTCGGCGCCGCTTCGGAGCAGCTCCGGCACCACGTCGGCGGCGTTGCCCAGGACGCCGATGGAGAGCGGCCGGCGGGCCCGCTTGGCCTCCATGGCCCGGCGCATGGCGTCGGGGACGGAGTCGGCGAGGACATCGAGGTACCCGGTCTCGAGGCGTCGCTGGATGCGCGAGGGATCGACCTCGACGATGACCGCGACCCCCTCGTTCATGGTCACCGCCATCGGCTGGGCGCCGCCCATGCCGCCCAGGCCGGCGGTGAGGGTGATGGTCCCGGCCAGGCTGTCCCCGAAGCGCTTGCGGGCCGCGGCCGCGAAGGTCTCGTAGGTTCCCTGGAGGATCCCCTGGGTCCCGATGTAGATCCACGATCCCGCGGTCATCTGGCCATACATGGTCAGCCCGAGCGCGTCGAGCCGCCGGAACTCCTCCCAGTTCGCCCAGTCCGGGACCAGGTTGGCGTTGGCGATCAGCACCCGGGGCGCCCACTCGTGGGTCCGGAAGACACCCACCGGCTTCCCCGACTGGACCAGCAGGGTCTCCTCGGGCCCGAGGGTCTTCAGGCAGGCCACGATGGCGTCGAAGGCCTCCCAGGTCCGGGCCGCCTTGCCGCCCCCGCCATAGACGATGAGCTGCTCAGGATGCTCGGCGATCTCCGGGTCGACATTGTTCATCAGCATCCGCATCGCCGCCTCCTGGGGCCAGCCAAGGCAGGAGAGCCGGCTGCCCCGAGGAGCGTGGACGGTGCGGGGCTCGTGCACCGCTACCGCTGCCATAGGACTACCTTCCCGCCGCGCCGGCGAGAACCCGTTCCTTGGTGGCCGCGGGGCGGTCCTGAGCGATCGCCAAGTGCAGGACGTAGTAGAGGACGGTGGCGACGATCAGTCCGAGGATCCAGGAAATGTCGCCCCCGCCCAGGTACTGGACCATCGGCCCCGTGAAGAAGGTGGTGCTGATGAAGGGAATCTCCACCGCCACCGCAACCAGGTAGGCGACCACGGTGCGCCAGTCGAAGGCGCCGTAGATGCCCTTGGGCGTGAAGATGGACGAGATGTCGTACTGCTGGCGGCGGACGAAGTAGAAGTCGGTCAGGTTTACGGCCGTCCAGGGCACCAGGAAGTAGGCCAGGAAGAGGATGAAGTTCTGGAAGTTGCTCAGGAAGTCGCTGGTCGCCGCAACGGCGATGATGGTTCCCACGACGGCAGCCCCCAGGACGAAGCCGGCCCGGGTCCAGCGGTGGACCTGCAGCCTGGCCAAGGCGGTGACCGTGGTCGTGGTCGACATGAACATGCCATACAGGTTCAGCACGTTGACGGCGATGATGCCGAGGATGATGATCAGCGCGATCAGCCAGCCGGTACCGTTGAAGCCCAGTCCCATGAAGAACGAAACATCACCGAAGTTGAACAGCTTGGCCGCGACCGAGGCAGCCACTGCACCGAAGGCCATCATCCAGACGCTGCCGATCACCGAGCCGCCGGCCGTCCACCAGAAGGTGGCCGCCTTGCTGGTCTTCTCGGGCAGGTAGCGGGAGTAGTCGGCGACGTAGGGGGCGTAGGTGATCTGCCAGGTCGCCGCAAGGGTGACACCCAGGAAGAAGTTGCCGAAGGTGAGCCCGCTGTTGGTCCACACCGGTCCGATGGAATGGAGGGTGAGCAACCGGATGGTGAGGAAGACGAAAGCCAACGCGGAAACCAGGGCGATCCACTTCTCGTACTGGTGGATCATGCGGTAGCCGTAGACGGCGAGCACGGTGCAGACCGCTGACACGATGATGGTGCAGAGTGTCTGGTTCCAACCCGTCCACCCCGACAGCGCCGCCCCGCCCAGCACCGCGCTGAAGGCGAAGAAGCCGATGTACATCAGCAGGACCAGGATCAGGGGCAGGATGGCGCCGTAGAAGCCGAACTGCGCCCGGCTCTGGATCATCTGGGGGATGCCCAGGGTGGGGCCCTGCGCTGAGTGGGCGGCCATGAAGGCAACCCCGACCAGGTTGCCGATGAGGAGCGCGAACAGTGCCCAGGGCAGGGATACGACGCTCACCGCGACGGCCCCGACGACTGCTGCGGTCACCTGCATGTTGGAGGCAAACCAGATGTTGAAAAGGTTGCGGGGCGTGCCGTGCCGCTCCGCCGGGGGTATCCAGTCGATCGAGCGCTCCTCAACCTGCAGGCTGCTGGTGTAGTTGACTGCCGTGCTCATCCGGGTCCTCCCGCGCTGCCACCTGGCGCGGCCGGGAGTCCGGCGACGTAGCCGCCCCGGCCGAGCATGAGCCGATGCTTCCACCGGTGGCCGGGTCCAGCCAGGGAGCGTGGCCACCGATTGGCGGGGACATTCTGCGCCCCGCCGGCGGCCCTTGGGGACCTTGACGCGAACCTCCGGCTACCCGCTGCGGTGGCTTCGGCGCCGGCCGGGCACGATCGCGGCTTGGTAACGGTCGGGGCCACCCGGCCGTGGCTGCCTATGCGCAAACCTACAATCGGCCTGGGAACTCGGGGGAGCGGGCGTCGGGACCGCCCGGGAGGCGCACGCGAAGCAGGCCATGACGGAGACGCCCCTCAGGATCGGGGTCCTGTCACCCCTGCTGGCCGGCGACTACGTGAGCGCGGTGCTGTCCGGCGTGACCGAGGCGGCGGGCACGGCAGGTGCCAGGGTCGTGGGCATCCAGACCCTCGACCTGAGCCAGGGCAACATCTATGTCCAGGTCCCCCACTACACCCGCCACGCGGCCTGGGACCAGGTGGCCGGCTTCGTGGTGCTGGTGAACGCCGTCGACCGCGTCTACTTGGAGGCGCTTCGCGCCGCGGGGAAGCAGGTGGTCCTGGTCGCCAATGAGGTCGACGGCTTCGACTGCCCGGTGGTGCGGGCTGACAACCAGGGGGGCATGCGCCAGGCGGTCGACCATCTCGTCGCCCACGGTCACCGCCGCATCGCCTTCGTGGGCAGCCTCGTGCAGTCGGACATCCAGGAGCGTCACGCCGCCTACGTGGAGGCCCTCAGGGATCATGGGATCGCCCCCGACGAGGGGCTGCTCTTCGAGTGCGGCGACAACCTGGAGAGCGGTGGCGAGGCGTCGGGCCGGGAGATGCTGTCGGCCGGCCTGCCGTCGACAGCGGTGGTGGCCGCCACCGACTTCAACGCCCTGGGGGTGATCAGGGTGCTGGCCGAGGCCGGAGTCGAGCTGCCCCGTGACCAGGCGATCGTCGGCTTCAACGACGTTCCAGCGGCCGCGTCGGTCATCCCCACCCTCTCCACCGTCCGCCAGAGCTTCGAGACGACCGGGAAGACCGCCGCCACCCTGCTCCTGGATCTGATCGGGGGGGCGGTGCCGAGGAGCGGACGCCACCTGGTGCCGACCTCCTTCGTACCCCGGGAGTCCTGCGGCTGCTCCACCACCAGGGCCCTGCGAGCCCTCGGCGAGCCGGGAGCCGCCGAGCTGCGATCGCCTCGCGGCCGGTTGCGCTACCGGCTGGAGCGGCTTCTCGTCGGGTACGGTGAACCGGCTCGCGACCAGCGGGCCGGCCTCGACCGCGCCGTCGAGCTCATCTCCACCCGGGCCGCAGGCGGCGGCCCGGCGATCGGAGCCCTCCGGGAGGCGGCTGAGAGCCTGTTCTCGGTCAGCCCTCGCTGGACCACGGTCCGTGCGGCGGTCGACTGCTTGCGCGAGTACCACCGGGAGACGGGCATGGGTGAGGCAGGCAGCGAGGCCGAGGTCACCGAGCTGGCGGTGGAGCTCTCCCGCTCGCTGGCCCGGCACGAGTCCAGCGCCAACACGGCGGTGCAACTGGCCATGGCCCGCCAGTTCCAGCTGAGCATCGCCCTCCTGGGCGGGAGGACAGGTGACTTCTGGTCACTCGACTGGCTGTCGCACACCCAGGCCCGGGCCGCCTGCCTCGGCCTCTGGTCCGAGGTCGAGGATGGCGGCAGGGAAGAGAACCTGCTCCATCTCGCCGGCTCCTACTTCCAGAACCCGGCGCAGGCGGTGCCCCTGCCCGCCGAGGCGAGCGCGGAGGGGTTTCCTCCCACCGCCCTGCTCGAGAAGATCCGGTGGGAGCCCGGCGAGGTCGCGGTGGTCCTCCCGGTCAGGACCTCGGGGATGGACATGGGCCTGCTCGCCCTGGTCACCCCGGTCGAGACCACCCAGGTCGCGGGGCGGGATGTGCACTTCGAGAACAGCGCCTTCCTGAGCGTCTTCACGGAACGCGGATACCTGGAGGCGAAGCTGCGCCACGACGCCCTCCACGACCCGCTGACCGGCCTGCCCAACCGCACCCTGCTCCTCGACCGGCTGGGCCAGGCGCTGGCCCGGGCCGAGCGCCGGCCGAGCGATCGGGTCGCCCTGCTCTTCCTCGATCTCGACGGGTTCAAGCAGGTCAACGACGCCCTCGGGCATGCTGCCGGCGACCGCCTTCTCAGCCGGCTTGCCCAGCGCATCTCGGCAAGGCTTCGCTACGGCGACACCGCGGCTCGCCTCGGCGGCGACGAGTTCGCCATCCTGCTCGAGGATGTCCACAGCCCGGCCGACGTGCAGGGCATCGCCGCCGACCTCTCGCGACGGATCGCCGAGCCGTTCGACCTCGAGGGAGAGCCGGTGGTGATCACGGCAGCCATCGGCGCCGTGCTGAGCGGCAGCGAGCGAGAGCGGCCCGACGACCTCCTGCGCAATGCCGACGTCGCCATGTACCGGGCCAAGGCGACGGGCATCAGCGGCTTCGCGCTCTTCGAGCCACAGATGTACGCGGCGGTGCTGGCCCGCCGCGAGCTGGAGTCGGAGCTGCGCCGGTCGGTGGCCGGATCCGAGCTCCGGCTCCAGTTCCAGCCGATCGTCGAGATGGAGACGCGCCGCCTGGTGGAGATCGAGGCACTGGTGCGCTGGCAGCACCCTGTCCGTGGCCTGATCGCCCCGCTCGACTTCATCCCCATCGCCGAGCAGATCGGCGCGATCCACGAGGTCGAGCACTGGGTCCTGGAGCAGGCCCTGGACGGCCTGTCGCGCCTGGGAGGCCACGGCGCCGGCGGCGGGGGCGTCTCCGTCAGCGTCAACCTCTCGCCCCACCGGCTTCGCGACCCTGACCTCATTGCCGAGATCCGCCATGCGCTGTCGCGCACCGGCATCCCCCCGAACCGGTTGACCATGGAGGTCACCGAGTCGGCCCTGCTGAGCGAGACCAGGGCCACCGTGCAGGCGCTCCGGCTGCTCAAGGAGATGGGCCTGCGCCTCGCCATCGACGACTTCGGCGCCGGCTACTCCTCGCTCACCTACCTGTCGATCTGCGACTTCGACGTCCTCAAGATCGACCGCGCCCTGATCGCCAGGATGGTCAGGGGCACCGAGGGCACCCCGGTCGCGCGGGCGATCGTGACCATGGCCCGCATCCTCAACCTGGAGGTGGTGGCCGAGGGGGTGGAGACCGTGGCCCAGGCGGCCAGGCTCGAGGAGATGGGCTGCCACCTGGCCCAGGGCAACTACTTCTCGCCGCCGCTCGACATCGGCGAGCTGCGCAGCCTGCTCGACCAAGGTGGCGGCGGTTGCATCGCGCCGCCCCGGGACCTGGCCTCCGACGTCAGGCCTCGCCGCCCTCGGAGGCCGGTGCCGACACCGCATCGGTGACCGCGACGGCCTGATCCTCCAGGCTGACCGCCAACTCCGGAGCCATGAGCAGGTGCTCCGCGGCGGTCAGCCTCACCGCCGTGCCCACCGCCAGGAACTCGATGACGTGGCTGCCCCATACGTGCGACTTCTGCTCGATGCGCATGGCCACGATGC
This sequence comes from Binatia bacterium, assembly GCA_035624785.1. Classification (GTDB taxonomy): domain Bacteria; phylum Chloroflexota; class Dormibacteria; order Aeolococcales; family Aeolococcaceae; genus JAJZNI01. The sequence goes on from DASPQV010000043.1 coordinate 94,255, forward strand.
CCTGCGCCCGGCCCCGCCGCGCCTCGTCCTGCATCCGGGTCATGGCCAGCTCGCGCGCCTGGTAGAGGGCGGTGGTGTAGTTGGTCATCTCGACGTTCTGGCTCTGCTGACCGAGCCACTGGCTGAGACCCTGCCGGGCGACGTAGTACACACAGGCGCCGAAGGCGAGGCCCACCGGCACGTAGCCGGCCCGGATGAGGAGGTACAGGTCCTGCCCCGACAGGTCACTCACCCAGGTGCCGCTGGCGCGCTTCTCGGGGTTGGCGACCGCGGTGCCCATGGCCACGAACTCGGCGAGCGAGTGCATCCCATGATGCACCCGAACGTCCAGCTGCAGCCCGACCACGCCCTGGCCGCCGACCTGCTGGGCGTGCCGCTCCAGCGAGCTGAGGGCCTCGTGCCGAGCCTGGTACATGGCCTGGGTCAGCTCCGTCATCTCCTGGTTGTCGTTCCAGTAGAGGTTCTGGACGCCGATGTGGTAGACGGCACTGCCCACCACCAGGCCGCATGGCTGGTAGCCGATCTCCTTGAGCAGCACCGCCTCGTCGACCGAGAGGTCGCTGCTGAAGGCGCGTCCCTGGTGACGCTCGCCGCCATGGCCGGCCAGGCAGGCGAGGGCGGCGTCGGCCCGGGGATGCGGGATCACGGACATCAGCGCAGCCTCATGATGGGAAGCGGGGGCTCGTCCAGCGGCGCCTTGGCGTAGCGCCGCACCGCGGTACCGAGCAGGAACAGCTCGACCAGGTTCGATTCGCCGCCGAGCTCGTAGCTGGCGAAGTCAGTGGAGACCCCCACGGCGCCGTCGGCGTCAACGGCGCCGATCTCCGCCTCGAGGTGGCTGATGCCGAGCATCCGGGCCTCCTCGATCCCCTCACTGATCTGGGGCAGTCGGGCATTGCTCCACGAGCGCAGCTGCCATTCGGTGCCGCAGCCGGGGTCTATCTCCATGGCCCCGATGCCCATCACCAGTGCCACCGGCACGTAGCCACCGTGGAGCAGCTTGCTGAAGCTGACCCCGTCGAGGTGGGACATGAAGGGGGTGCGAAGCTGCGGCCCGCCGGGTCGGCGCACCGCCGTGCCGATGCAGGTGAACTCCAGAGAGCTGCCCACTCCCTCGAGGTGGTGCCGGAGGATGCGAACGCCCACCACCCCATGCGCCCCCAGACCCCGCGTCTCCTCGATGATCCTGACCAGGGCGGCGTTGCGCGCCGCGGTGACCCCCTGCTCGTAGTAGCGGTGCTCCCAGTTGTAGCCGGTGCGGTGCTCGGACCCCACCCCGAAGCCGAAGAATCCGTGGGGACAGGGGTAGGTGCGCACCCGGCCACCCGCCACGGCGGTGCCGCTCACCCCGAAAACCGACGTGTAGCCCCACTGCGCGGCGATCCGGAAGACGCTCGAGCCCATCACCATCCCCACCGGCTCGAAGCCGGCGTGGTGGATGGCGGCCATCTCCGCCACCGTGAGGTCGCTGGTCCAGGCCGCCTTCCCCTGGCGCAGCTCCTCGATCCGCTCCTGGGCAGCGAGCGGCAGCCCGCCCCGCTCCAGCGAGGCGATGCTGGCCTGCTGGCGCTGCAGCTCGTCGGACGCCCCTTCGCCGGCCATCAGGTCAGCGATCCAGCGAAAGGACCATGCGGGGAGTGCCGATCTCCCGGCCGGGCAGCTTGCGCACCGCCGTCCCCATCGCGAAGAACTCGATGGTGTGGCTGCCCCAGATGTGGGACTTCTCCTGGATCTGAACGCCGACGATGCCCTCGGCGCTCACCTTGCGGGCTTCGTCCTGCATCCTCTCCATGGCCAGCTCCCGGGCCTCGTAGAGCGCCTGGGTGAAGTTGGGCATCTCCTTGTTCTGCCCGACGTTTCCCATGGCCGCGAACATGCCCTGGTGGGCGACGTGATAGACACAGGTGCCCAGCACCAGTCCCAGGGGCGCATGCCCCGACTGGAGCAGGGTCCAGAAGTCCTGGCCGGAGAGGTCGGAGGTGAAGGGCCTGCCCTCTGGGGTCTTCCAGTTGCCGCCATCCTCGGCGCTGACCGCCGTCCCTATGGCGATGAACTCGGCGGTGCCGCGACCCCACTCGTAGAAGCCGACGTCGAGGCGGACACCGACGATCCCGTCGGCACCGAGCACGGCGGCCTCCTCCTCCATCCGGCTCATGGCCAGCTCGCGGGCCGCGTACATGGCCTGGGTGAGATTGGTCACCTCCCGGCTGCTCGACCAGCCCCGGGCGCTGAAGCCGATGTGATAGATGCTGCTGCCCACCACCAGCCCGCGGGGATGAAACCCCGCCTCCTTGACCAGCAGGAACTCGTTGACCGAGAGATCGCTGGTGAAGAGGGCGTCCTTACCGGTCAGCTCTCCGAGCCGGCGAAGCGCGTCCTTGGGGAGGCCTTCGAGGGGGGGCGGTGCCTGCGCTTCCTGGGACGGGACCTGGGTCATCGGGAACGCGCCTCCTATGTGACCTCGGAGCGGAGCGCTTGCACCGCCTCGGCGCTGAGCTGGGCCTGGCTGCCCAGCACCTGGACCAGAGCGCGTCGCCAGGCGTCGAAGCCGAGCTCCTCGGAACGCAGGACGATGCCCCGGACGGCGTGGGCATGCCGGCAGACCACGGTGCCGCGCCTGAGCTCCGCCTCGAAGACGTCCTCGGCGGCGCGCACCGTGATCTTGCGAATCGGGTGCTCCTTCTTGAACATCCCGCCCTCCCGCTGGACCTCGACCATCCCGGGTACGGTGGCCAGCAGCTTGCCGGCGAACACCTGGAAGAAGACGGCGACATCGGCGGCGTCCAGGTGCAGCGACGCGGCAACCGTGTCGAGATCCGGCTCCGGAGGGGTGGCGTCGCTCATGGGCTCTACGAGTATACGAACGGTCCGGAGGCCAGGGTCGGCGGGGAGCGCTCCGGCGACGGGCGTATCGTGACCGGGCAAGGTCGATGAGCGCACTGGACAGGAGCCACGATCCCGCCCGGCGGAGCTGGGTGGAGTCGGCGAACCTCCCGGGCGCCGACCGGCCGCTGCAGAACCTTCCCTTCTGCCGCTTCCGGCCCGCCGGGATGGCGGCGGATGCCCTCGGTGTCGGCATCGGCGACCGGATCCTGGATCTGGGCCGGGCCGTCCGAGCCGGCGCACTGCGCCTGGAGCCGGGCATTGCCGCCGCCTGCCTCCAGACCACCCTCAACGCGGTGATGGGCCTGGCGCCCGAGCAGCGGAGCGAGCTGCGGCTCGCCCTCGGCGATCTCCTGGCCGACACCGCGCCGGCTCCGGATCGGGACCTGGCGGCCGGCTGTCTGGTACCGATCGCCGAGACGGAGCTGCTCCTCCCCGCGGCGGTGGGCGACTACACCGACTTCTACACCTCGATCGAGCACGCCACCAACCTGGGCCGGCAGCTCCGGCCCGAGAACCCGCTCCTCCCCAACTACCGTTGGGTGCCGATCGGGTACCACGGTCGCGCCTCATCGCTGGTGGTGAGCGGCACCCCGGTGGTGCGCCCTTCGGGGCAGCGGCCACCGGTCGACCGGGAGAGCCCCCCCGAGTTCGGCCCCACCCGGCGGCTGGACTACGAGGTCGAGCTGGGGTGGTGGGTCGGACCCGGCAACCCCCTCGGCGAGCCGGTCCCGGTCGGGGACGCCCCGGCCCACCTCGCCGGCGTCTCGCTGCTCAACGATTGGTCCGCCCGGGATCTCCAGGCCTGGGAGTACCAGCCCCTCGGGCCGTTCCTCGGCAAGAGCTTCGCGACCCTGGTCTCTCCCTGGGCGGTGAGCATCGAGGCTCTGGACCCGTTCCGCCACCCCGCCCGGCCGCGCCTCCACGGCGAGCCCGCTCCCCTCCCCTACCTGTCCGACCCCGACGACCAGGCTCAAGGCGGCTTCGATATCACGCTGCAGGTCTCCATCCTCACCCTGCGGATGCGGGAGTCGGGCCTGCCCGCCCATGCGCTTGCCCGGGTGATGGCGGCACGGCTGTACTGGACACCCGCCCAGCTGGTGGCCCATCACACCTCCAACGGCTGCAATCTCCGGCCCGGAGACCTGCTCGGCAGCGGCACCATCTCGAACGGCGCAGACGCTTCGGTGGGCAGCCTGAGCGAGCTCACCGATGGCGGCCGCCAGCCGGTCACCCTGCCCAGCGGCGAGACCCGCAGCTTCCTGGAGGACGGCGACGAGGTGGTCATCAGCGGCTGGTGCCAGCGGGAGGGATTCGTCGGCCTCGGTTTCGGAGAATGTCGCGGAAGGATTGAGCCGAGCCGGGGGCCGGACTGAGGTTCGCGACCGGCAGTGTGGGGAGAGAAGCGCATGGAGATCGCCGAACACATCGCTCATCTGCAGGACAACGGCGAGCGTCTGGCTCGGGCCGCCCTCGCCGCCGGCCTCGACGCGCCCGTGCCCAGCTGCCCGGGATGGGACGTTCGCGCTCTCGTCCGGCACATCGGCGGGGTGCACCGCTGGGCCACCCTGTACGTGGCCGGCGGACGCATGACGCCCACCACCGCCGAGGAGGATGCGGCGATCTTCAGCGCGGTCGGGGATGGCGAGCTGCTGGCGTGGTTCGGCCGCGGCCACTCCGGCTTGGTCACAGCCCTTCGCGAGTCCGACGCCGACCTGCTCTGCTGGACCTTCCTGGCCGCCCCGTCACCGCTGGCCTTCTGGGCCCGCCGCCAGGCCCACGAGACCGCCATCCACCGGGTCGACGCGGAGATCGCCGCCGGATGGAGCGTCGCCTGCCCACCCGACCTCGCCGCCGACGGCATCGACGAGCTGCTCTGCGGCTTCCTGAGCCGGCCCCGCGGACGCCTGGTGTCCGACCCGCCCGTGACGCTGTCAGTGTGGACGGACGATACCGACGACGGCTGGACCATGTCGATCGAGCCCGACCGCCGGGTGGTCAGCCGGGATGTCCAGGGGGACGCCGACTGCCGCCTGTCCGGTCCGGCGAGCGACCTCTACCTCCTGCTCTGGAACCGCCAGGCCGGCGACGACAGCGTCCGAGTGGAGGGCGACCGCCGGGTGCTGGACCTGTGGAGGGAGCGAGCGGCGATCCGCTGAGCCGGAGAAGGGCGCCGCAGGTGGCGCGCGGGAAACCGCCCCGGCCCGGCGCCCGGTGCATGTGCCGGCACCGAGTTTGGGACTTTTCAGTCCAAAACCCGCGAGTGAGAGCACCAGGCCTCGGGTAGGGCGGGTTGGTGGTCTGGTGCGTGGGGAAGGCGAGCGCGAGCGGAAGCGGGCAGCCGCTCAGGTCGGCGCCACCTCAGTCGACGTCGTCCTCGCCGGGCAGCATCAGTGTGTCCTGAAGGTCGTAGAGAGCCTCCATCCAGTCCGCGATCGGTATCTCGTCGACGGGCCGCCTGACCAGGGGATGGGAGGCGCTGCCGATCACACGGCTGGCCCGGTGCTTCAGCTCTCCGGGGATGTCAACCTCCTCGGCGAGGTTGAGCATCTCGAACTCGTCGATCAGGCGGTCCAGGGCACGGATCTTGTTGCGGCGCGCGTAGCGCGCGTCCTTGTCCGCCTGGGCGCGGATCTCCAGATCGCTGATCGTGAGACAGGTATCCTGGATCAACACCGTCTCCCCCTCCAGTGGGGCGGTCCGATTCCTCGCATCGGGGCCCAGCCTCTCCCCGGCAACCCGGTCATCCTACGGGGAGAGGGCGTGTCGGTCAAGATGCGGTCCGTGGCCCCGGCGGTCGAGGGATCGGATGCGGAAAAGGAGGGCGCGGGGCGCCCGAGGCGGGCCCGCGGAACGCTGACGGGCCGCGACCCCGCCGCCGAGATCCTCCTTCGGCGAGCCGGTTCGTCGGTGTTCCCGGGCTTCCGGCTGCGCCGCCTGGCCCGAACCGGGAGCACCCAGGACCTGGTCATGGCCGCCGCCGCGGCCGGAGCCGCCGAGGGATTCTGCTGCATGGCCTCGGAGCAGACAGCGGGGAGGGGAAGGAGCGGCCGCGACTGGGTGGCGCCGCCGGGAGGCGCTCTCCTGGCCAGCCTCCTGCTGCGCCGGCGCGCCGCCGTGGCGGCGGGGCTGCCGATCGCGGCCGGGCTGGCCGTCGCCGACGGGGTCGAACGGGTCGCCGGGGTCAGATGCCAGCTCAAATGGCCGAACGACGTCATCGCCGGCGGCGGCAAGCTGGCAGGCATCCTCGTCGAGGTTGGGCGGGATGGCGCCACCTCCGTGGGCATCGGCGTCAACCTGGAGATCGCCGAGTTCCCGCCCGGGATCGCCGGTGCCAGCCTGCACCGTCTCGCCGGCCGTCCGGTGAGCCCGGATGAGCTCCTGGCGGCCATCCTCGCCGGTCTCGGGGACCGGCTGCGCCAGCTCGAGGCCGGGGGCGTGCTCCGGCTGCGCGACGACTGGACGCAGCGCGCGCTCGGCCTCGGCGGACCGGTGCGGGCTGTGCTGGGTCCGGAGATCGTGACCGGCACGGCGCTGGGCCTCGACGACGACGGCGCCCTGCTCATCGACAGCCCTCAGGGGCGAGTGAGGCTGGTGGCCGGCGACGTCCACCTGCTCGCGTAGCCGCCGGCCACCGTGCCCAGGACCGGAGCGATCCGGCCCACCCCCGGCATCTCGGAGCCCTCGGTTCCGCGGCTGAGAGTGGCGGGGCAGCCCGGACAGCGCACGGACATTCCCGCGGCCGGGTGCCGCGGGACCTCAGCCCGCCGAGACGGTGACCGTCCCGGTCATCCCCAGGGCAACGTGGAAGGTGCATTCGTACCCCCAGCTGCCGGCCTGGGTGAACTTGACCTCGAAGGTCTGACCCGAGGTCAGATCGCTGTCACTGATGGCGCCATCGGAGGTGAAGGTCACGGTGTGCGCCTGGGAGCCCGTGTTGGTCCACTTCACGATCTGGCCCACCTTGATGTCGACGGTTGCCGGCTGGAACTTGTCGGCGTCAGTGGCGTCGACGGTCACCGCCGCCGGACCGCTGCCGACCGTGCCGCACGAGGTGCACTGCCCGCCGGAGCTCGACGAGCCGCCGGAGCTGCCGCCGGATCCACTGGTGGACGGCTGACCGTCGCCGCATGCCGCGACCAGGCCGGCGGCGACCACCAGGATGAGACCGAGAGCGCGAAGACGGGTCATGACAGGGTCGATGCTAGCAGCCGGCCACTGACGGGCCGGGCGGCAGATTCCCGGTCGCGGCACGTGTCACCCGGGAGCAAACCTGGCTCGCGGGCTGCCGTCCCCTCATTCGGGGAGCGAGCGGTACTCGCGCCGGGCTCCCCAGAACCACCAGCCCAGGCAGGCGATCACCAGGATCACGCCGATCACGGCGAGCACCGGGATGATGACGCCTCCGATCCGCGGCTTCAGCGGGATCAGCAGGCCGGTGAAGGTCAGCGTCACCGAGAGCGCCAGGCAGATCGGGACCAGGCTGTTCTCGGGCATGTGGATGTGTGGCTCAGGGGGCTCCCCGGTAGGGTGCTCCCCGGCGGCCCCCGCCTCACGCTGGTGGTCCGTCACCGCATCTGCCCTCCGCTCCGGTCAGTGGACAAAGTAGAGGTAGAGGACTGCCCAGACGAAGCTGAACCCGAGCAGGCAGGTGATGACGATCAGCATCGAGAAACCCATCACCATGTTCCGGCGCGCCGCCTTGCGATCCATACGGCTCTCTTCCCTCCCGATGCTTCAGCTGCCGATCACCCGGTCCGCCGCCATCACGGCGAAGAGCAGGGCGAGATACACGATCGACCAGACATAGAGGCGGCGAGCGCTCCTGGCGTTCCCCGAGCGCACCGCCACCAGCGACTGGGCCAGCAGCCCGGCGTCGAGGATGCCGGCGCCACTCGCGTAGACGGCGCCGAAGGCGCCGCTGAGCACGGGGAGCGCGGTGACGACGACCAGGAGAACCGTATAGAGGACGATCTGCTGGCGAGTGCGCTGCGGCCCGGCCACCACCGGGAGCATCGGCACCCCGGCCCGCGCGTAGTCGCTCCGGATCAGCAGGGCGAGCGCCCAGAAGTGCGGCGGCGTCCAGTAGAAGACGACAGCGAACAGGAACAGGGCGGTGATGCCGACATGCCCGGTCACGGCCGCCCAGCCCACCATCGGGGGGATGGCGCCGGCGGCGCCCCCGATCACGATGTTCTGACTGGTGCTCCGCTTGAGCCAGACGGTGTAGACAAGAACGTAGAAGAGCAGCCCGCCGAGAGCCAGGACGGCGGCAAGCAGGTTCACCGCCAGGGCCAGCAGGGTGAATGCGGCGAGCCCGAGCACGACGCCGAAGCCCAGGGCGGCGGCGGGGTCGATCCGCCCGTCTGGGAGGGGACGGCGCCGGGTGCGTCCCATCACCAGGTCGATGTCGCGGTCGAACCAGCAGTTGATGACATTGGCGCCGGCCGCCATCAGCCAGCCTCCGGCCAGGGTCGCCAGCAGGGTCTCGGATCGAGGCATGCCGCGGGCGGCCATGACCATCGCGGCGAGCGTGATCACCTCGAGGAGCACGGTGATCCGCGGCTTGGTGAGGCTGGCGAGGTCCCGAGCGACGTTCCAGAGGGTGCGGGGCACCGGCAGCGGGGTCTCGACGCGGGCGACGACGGTCACGCCGAGCTCGTTCCCGCCGCGGCGCCTCTCGGCTCCGAGACGACCGCCCGTGGTGCGGGGGCCTTGAGCGCGGTTCGGTGGCCGAGCACGGCCACCAGGAGGGTCAACGCCCAGAAGGCGCTGGCCAGGGCCTCGTGGCTGGAGCGCACCGCGGTCTCGAACCCGGTGTCCACCATCACCGCCCCGGCCGCGATCTGGGCGACGAGGAGCAGGTTGACGAGCATGGCCGCCACCCGCACACCGCGATCGGTGGTCCGGCTCAGCACCAGGCCCATGGCGAAGCCGACGAAGAGGGCGACGACCCCGGCGACCACGCGATGGAGCATGTTGAGGTCACCGGCTCCACCGGCGGGAAGCTGGAGACCATTGCCGCAGAGCGGCCAGCCCAGGCAGCCGGTGCTCGAGGCGGTGTCGACCACCAGGGCGCCGCTCAGCACCAGCAGGTAGACGGCGGCCGCGGCCGCCCAGAGGAGCCGGCGAACGGGCCGGGGCGCCAGCGCTCGGCGCTCCCGCTCGGTCCCGGCCACCCGCGCGACGTAGGCGAGGTAGACGAGGACGCCCAGCAGGAGCTCCGCGTTGGCCAGGTGGACCAGGATCGTGCCGCTCAGGAGGCCGGTTTCCACGACCACGAAGCCGAGCAGGATCTGCACCACCAGCAGGGCCGATCCGACCGTCGCCGCGACCACGATCCGGCGCTCCGAGCGGTGGCGCCCCCAGGCCAGGACGAGGGTCGCCACCATCAGCAGCGTGGCCAGGAAGGCAAGCACCCGGTGGCTGAACTCGATCAGGGTGGGCACGTCGGGCAGCGGCACCAGATGGCCGTTGCAGAGCGGCCAGTTCTGGCCGGGGACACCGCAACCCTCGCCGCTCCCGGTCACCCGGACCACGCCACCAGCCACGATGAGCAGGAAGGTGACGGCGGCGGTGGTGGCCGTGAGACGGCGGAACAGACGCCGGGAGCCCCCGGGCGCCGGGGCGGCCGGCATCATGCCGCTCACGCCGGGCTCGCCGACTCCGCCGTCGCGGCCCGCCGGGCCCGGCGGAGGTCCCGCACCGGCCGCAGGCTGCGAACCTCGGGGACGACGTCGAAGTTGTGCGGCGGCGGCGGAGAGGTGGTCGCCCACTCCAGGCTGTTGCCCTCCCATGGATCGTCGGGCGCCGTCTTGGGAGCTCGCATGCTGACCACGAAGTTGATCAGGAACACGGTGATGGACATGGCGACCACGAAGGCGCCGAAGGTGGACACCGAGTTCCAGGGCCCCCAGCCGTCGCCCCCCGGGTAGGTGGCGATCCGGCGCGGCATCCCGAGCAGGCCGAGGACGTGCATGGGCATGAAGGCCAGGTTCATCCCGATCAGCATCAGCCAGAAGTGGAGCTTGCCGAGACGCTCGCTGAGGAAGCGGCCGGTGACCTTGGGGAACCAGTAGTACATGCCGGCGAAGACGCCGAAAACGGAGCCGCCGAAGAGCACGTAGTGGATGTGGGCCACCACCCAGTAGGTGCCGTGGAGGATGCTGTCGACCGGGACCGAGCCCAGATAGACCCCGTCGATGCCGCCGATCAGGAACATGACCAGGAAGCCGGCGGCGAAGAGCATGGGGGTGTCGAAGCGGATGCTGCCGCCCCACATGGTGGCCAGCCAGTTGAAGATCTTCACTCCGGTGGGCACCCCGATGATCATCGAGGTGGCGCTGAAGGTCATGGTGACAGCGGTGGGCAGCCCGGTCATGAACATGTGGTGGATGAAGACCAGGAAACCGAGCACGGCGATGGCCGCCATCGAGTAGGCCATGGCCCGGTAGCCGAAGATCGGCTTGCGCGAGAAGACCGGGATCACCTCGCTGATCAGGCCGAAAGAGGGCAGGATCATGATGTAGACGGCGGGGTGCGAATAGAACCAGAAGAGCAGCTGGTAGAGCAGCGCGTTGCCGCCGCAGGAGGGGTCGAAGAAGCAGGTGCCCAGCTGGCGATCGAGGAGCACCATCAGCAGCGCCCCGGCCAGGAACGGCGACGCCAGCACCACCAGCGCCGAGGTGATCTCCATCGACCACACGAAGAGGGGCAGGCGGAACCAGGTCATCCCGGGAGCGCGCAGGTTGTGGATGGTGACCAGGAAGTTGATGCCGCCCAGCATGGAGCTGATCCCCAGGAGGTGAAGGCCGAGGATCCAGAGGTCCTGGCCGACCTGGGGGCTGTACAGCTTCTCGGTAAGCGGGACGTAGCCGGTCCAGCCGGCATCCCCGGTGCCGCCGAACAGGAACCCCGAGTACATGACCAGGCCGCCTGCCGGGATCAGCCAGTAGGAGAGCGCGTTGACCCGCGGGAAGGCCATGTCGCGGGCCCCGATCATGAGGGGCACGAAATAGTTGCCGAACCCGGCCCAGACGGGGATGATCCAGAGGAAGATCATCGTGGTCCCGTGCATGGTGAAGATCTGGTTGTAGATCTGGGCGTTGGCGACCGGGTTGGAGCTGAAGAAGCTGTTGTTCGGCTCCGCCAGCTGGATCCGGATCAGCAGGGCGAGGATGCCGCCGACCAGGAAGAAGAAGACGGTCGTGTACAGGTACATGATAGCGATGCGCTTGTGGTCGACGGTGGTCAGCCAGCCCATCACGCCCTTGGTCTTGTCGATCCGCGGCCGGACCACGGCGCGGGGCAGGGTCGCGTCGATGACCGCCATCAGGAGCCTGAACCTCCGCTCTTGGTGCATGAAGCGCTCGTGGTCACGATGGTCTTGCCGGTGTTGACGCAGGCGTTGTAGTCGGGGTAGTTGAGGGCCACCACCTCGATCCTCATGCTGTAGTGGCCGTAACCGCACAGCTCGGTGCACTGGCCGTACCAGACCCCCGGCTGGTCGGCCTCCAGCCAGGCGGTGTTGACCTGACCGGGCACGGCGTTCTTCTGGCCCAAGAGCTCGGGGATGAAGAGGCTGTGGATCACGTCCTTGGAGGTGATGCTCAGGTTGACCGGGGTTCCCACCGGGAGGTAGAGGGTGCCGACGGTCTGCTGCCCGTTGGGATAGGTGACCACCCAGGCGAACTGCTCGCCCAGCACCTTGTCCTGGACCTGGCTGGCGGCCTTGGGCGAGGCGCTGACGTTGTTGACGAAGAAGAGGCTGACCGCGCTCAGGATGAAGAGCCCGAAAAGCACCACGAAGGGCACCGCGGTCCAGGTCAGCTCCAGCCGGCTGTTGCCGTGGACCTGGACCGGCTCGGGCTCGTCATCGCTCCGCCGCCGGAACCGGAAGAAGCTGAAGACCAGCATCGCGGCGACGAAGCTGCCCAGGGCCACCGAGCCCCAGAAGATGGCCGTGTAGACGGTCAGCTCGGTGCCGTTCACCGGCCCCGAGCCGCAGAACGGGGACATGGGGCCCTCGACGCAGGCGGCCAGAAGTCTCACCGATCCCACTCCGTCACGGCTTGCCGGTCCTGGGGCGGACGGACGGTGAGCCCGATTGGCGGGCAGGAAGCTGCCGCCGGCCGCCTGACCGGATGATGGCACAGAGGCTTCGCCGGGCTACTTGTTCCATGGGCGAGTGACCGTGCCGAGGTTGCGCTTGACCATCTCGGTGACGTCCACGTTGGTGAGCGCGGCCTCCTCCCAGGGGCCGCGGTTGCCCGGCGGCCGCGAGGGGTCGGGGACCGGCCGCGGCTCGGCAGCGACGGGAGCGAGGCGGGGCGTGAGACGCACGGCGGGGCGCTCCGGCACCTCTCACCAGTGGAAGTAGCGGCGTTCCGGAGAGGGAGGCGATCCCCCCCGGATCTCGCCGGCGGAGCGGTGGGCGTCGACGGCCGCGCTGGCCCAGACGAAGAGGCCGAGGACGAAGAGGCCCAGGAAGACCGCGATGGCACAGATGGCGAGCAGCATCGCCCAGATCACCGAGCCCGCCGAGATCAGGCCCTGCCCGAAGCCGATGGCGGCGACGAAAAGCGCCAGCGAGGCACCCAGCGGCACCACCGTCCAGAGGAAGTAATGGAGGGCCTTGCCCGGCTGGCCGGTGACCAGCTGGCCCAGACCTGGGACCAGCGACAGGCCGGCGCAGAGCCGGGGGTGCGGGGATCGGAGAGCGGAGACGGTCGCCGGCGCGCTCATCGGGGTGTGAAGAAGGCCTTGTAGAGGTAGTAGCCGGCAAGCAGGAGCGTGGCCAGGGCCCAGATGATCACGAAGAGGACATCTCCCCAGCCGGCGTCGCCGGGATAGGGGACGGCGAGCAGGTGCATCAGCGCGGTGCTCATCGCCTCAATGGGCCTTGAAATTCTCCAGGAAGTTGTCGCCCAGGATGATCAGGGCTACGAAGATCACCAGGGCCAGGAACATCAGCAGGGTTCCCACCAGGTCGCGGAACAGAGTGCGCCGTCTCATGGCAAGGTGTCGTACTGCTCCCAGTGGCGGATGAACTGGATCAGGATCTGGATCTGGGTCTCGCTGAGGACCCGGGTCTGGTTCACCGTCACCGGCTGACCATTGGGCCCGATGCCGGGCGGATGCGCCGATTGGTCATAACCCGGGGCGATCCCTCCCCAGTTGGGCATGATCGAGCCGTAGTGCTCGAAGCCGGTCATCCCGTACTCGATGCAGCGGTAGTAGAAATCCTCGTTGTAGAAGCCCAGCTCGTTCTGATCGTTGAGAGGCGGGCCGACCCCGCCCTGGCCGGCGCCACCGTGGCAGACCGCGCAGAACGAGTAGTAGAGCTGAGCCCCCTCCTGCCATGAGTAGACCGGGTTGATGATCAGGTTCTCGTGGGCGTCGGACTCGGTGAGCGCCAGCCGGCTGCCGTTGTGGCAGACGATGCAGCCGATCTCCTGGAGCGTCTCCTGGCCGCCCAGGCCGCTGTTGGCGGTGGAGGTCGGGTCGACGTTGCTGGGCAGGAAGCCGGGGATGGTGTAGGTGGTCCCGGCGGCCGTGTAGGTCAGGGGCTTGCCGGTGGTGGGAGCGGCGGCGGTCCCGTTCGGCCCGTACTCGTCGTACGCCATGCAGACATTGCCGGCGGGGCAGTCCTGGGGGCTCTCCACGATCATGGTCGGGTGCTGGGAGATGCACTGGCCGGTCGCCGGGTTGTAGGTCGACTTGAGCCCGTACTCCTTGGCCAGGGCCTGGGCATCCGGCTCCTCGGTGAAGAAGTCGCAGGCGATCCGCTCCGCCGCCTGCTGCGGGCTGATCTCGTTGATGTCGGGGACGTGGCAGGAGATGCAGCGCTCCACCTTGTAGACGCTGCCCTCGAAGCTGCCGTCCATCGAGGGGAACAGCTGCTGGACCCCGATGTTGAAGCTGGCCCCATACTCGGCGGCGTACTCCTGCTGGATGGCGATGTAACCGCGCGCCTGGGTGTCCCGGATCACCGCGATGCCGACCACCACCAGGAGCAGCGCCGAGAGGGCCAGGAAGAGCGCGTTGAGCCGTCCGCGCAGAGCCAGGACGATGCCGGTCAGGGCCAGGATCCCGAGGATGACGCCGACGATGACCGAGGTGATGTCCATCAGAGGTCCTAATACGGTGACTGCAGGCCGGGGTGGCCGAAGATCTGCGTCCAGTCCCAGTTGAATCCGAGGCCGCGGAAGAGCTGACCGACGAGCACGAAGGTCACCGCCAGGCAGAGGTAGACGGTGAACATCACGATCGCGACCTTGCGGTCCTGCGGGCGCCGGCTGGGATTGCGGTCGAGATAGGGCGTGACCAGCATGCCCACGATGACGAAGGTGGGGAACATCACCCCGGCCATCACCGGCGGGAAGTGCTCGAGCAGCTCCTGGAGCCCGACGAAGTACCAGGGTGCCTTGGCGGGGTTGGGGGTGATCGCCGGATTGGCGATCTGGAGCAGCGGTGCGTTGATCTGGACCGACACCGCCAGGAGGAGCACGAACATGCCGAGCCCGGCAAGGAACTCCTTCCAGACCAGGGTCGGGAAGGTGACCACGGTCTCCTCCTCCTCGACCCGGCGAACCACCAGGGGCGCGGCGGCCAGCTCGGGCCCGGACACTCCCGGTCTCACGACCGGCGGCCGGCTGCCGACCGCCGCGCCGCGCGCGCCGTCGCCGCGGCCTCCATCACCCTGGGCTCCGGCGCCCGTCCCCGGTCCGGTCGGTCCGGTGAGGGTGGCCATAGTCAGAGGCCGCCCGTGAAGCCGTCCTTGCGGACGCGCCAGAAGTGGATGACCATCAGCACGAAGCCGACCAGGGGTAAGGCGATCACGTGGAGGACGTAGAAGCGGATCAGGGCCCCCTGGGACACGGTGCGGCCGCCCAGGAGCACGTAGTGGGTGAAGGGTCCGACGATGGGCGCGTACTTGGCCATGTTGGTGCCCACGGTGATCGCCCAGATGGCCAGCTGGTCCCAGGGCAGCAGGTAGCCGGAGAAGGAGAGCAGCAGCGTGGTGAGGAGGAGAAGGGTGCCGATCGCCCAGTTGAATTCGCGGGGCGGCTTGTAGGCTCCCTGGTAGAAGACCCTCGCCATGTGCAGCCAGACGGTGATGACCATGGCGTCGGCCGCCCAGCGGTGGAGGTTCCGCATCAGCAGGCCGAAGGTGGCGACGAACTGCAGGTCCTGGATGTTCTGGTACGCCTGGTTCGTCGAGGGAACGTAGTAGAACATCAGGAACAGGCCGCTGATGGTGAGCAGGATGAAGAGGAAAAAGCTGAGCCCGCCCAGGCAGAGCGTGTAGCTGACCCGGATCGCCGACCGCTTGACCCGCACCGGGTGGACGTGGAGGAAGAAGTTGGTCAGCGCGGTCCGCGCGGCGACCTTGTCGCTCACCGGAAGGCCGTGCCGGAAGATGGAGCCCCAGACCTGGCGGCCCAGGGCGGTGATCGGGTTCTCGCCCCTGGACTCGGCGCTCACCGCTCGGCTCCTCCCATCCTCACCACTCCCTTGCTGCCTCGATCAGACGCCCACGGTCTTGCCGTTGTTCTGCCCGGTCTTGGGATCCATCCGCCACTCCACCGTGGTGGTCTGGCCCGGGCTGCGATAGGCCACCAGCTTGCTGCTGTCGACGAAGAAGTAGCCGTCCGGCGTGGTGGTGATGTAGACCCAGTCCATGGGGCGCGGCGCCGGCCCGTAGAAGTTCGTCGAATCGATGAAGTAGCGCGAGCCGTGGCAGGGGCAGATGAAGCCATTGGCCTGCGCCTTGACCTGGCTGGGGCTGGGGTTGGCGCTGCGCTCCCCATGCTGGAGGGCGCGGGCATCGGTGCTCTGGGAGAGAGGCCCGAGGTTGACCCCGACGTCGGTCGCGTAGTTGGGGGTGCAGCCGAGGTGGGTGCAGATGTCCAGGATCGCGTAGACCCCGGCGTCGTCCATGACCACGATGACCCGGTGGGTGTAGTCGGCCACCACCGGGTTGGCCGGGGTGAGGGCGCTCACCTTGAAGCTGGTCTTGAACTGCTGGGGCTGCTCGTTGGTGGCCAGCGGGAACATGAACTTGACCACCTCGAAGGCGCCCAGCACGGTGGCGCCGAGCGCCCCCAGCGCGCCCATCATGAGGATGAACTGGCGCCGGCTGACCTCCGCCAGCCGGTGCTGCCGGGAGGCGCGGGTCTCGAACGGGCTCAGGCCCACGGCTCTCCATCCCCCGTCCCTGAGGCGGCACGCTCGCCGGATCTCGCTCCCCTCGCGTCGCGGGTCATCGCCGGCTCGCGCGGTGCCAGTCTCATGTGAAGGGCGTGGACGCCGGAGGGGTGATGAAGTCGGCAAACGCGATCGACGCGATCATGATCACGAGGAAACCCACGATGATGCAGAGGCACCCAAAGTCTGAACGTACGACCAGAATGAAGCGTTCAAGCATGTAGGTGACGCCGGAAGCCGCCGTCGAGGAAGCGCTTGAAGGATAACTCCTATGCGAGCGACGAGCGCTTTCGGCGATCGCAGAGGCCCCAGGCGGCAGGCCACGCGGGGACCCCCCAGCACGGCGGGGCTCCCCGCCCGGGCTTATGGAACTAACGGTCCGAGAAGCTGAGGATGGCCGCCGGGTTGAGGAGAGCGAAGCGCCGCTGCACGGCGTGGGTCTCGCTGGAGATGGCGGTAACCCAGAGCGCGGACACATTGGTCAGCGGCAGGAAATCGCAGGGGTGGCTCTCCAGGTGGCCCTGGAGGGTCTCGCCCGGCTCGAGATGGACGTCGCCGACCAGCGAGAAGGCGATGGTGTTGAAGGCAGCCTGGCGCGCCAGCTTATGGCGGAACTGGCCCTCCGGTGGTTCCTCAACCGGCTCCTCGAGGGGGCAGAGCAGGATCACCGCGGACTTGGCGATGGTGGTCCGGAGCTCCACGCGGCTGAGCACCGGGTAGTTGACGGACAGCGGCTCTGCCCGGGTGTTGCGCAGCAGCAAGTAGCGCTCCGAGCGGTTGACGCTGTCGCTGAGGCGATCAGGCCGGACCAGCTCCAGCTCGCCGGTCAGCTTCATGAAGGTGGCGTAGAGCTCGACCAGGGCCCAGTCGCTGATCGGTGCGTCCTCCTCTAGCAGGCCGGCCGCACTGTGGCGGGCTCCCGGGCTGGCCCGCCCAACCAGAAGCACCACACCGCGTTTGGACCCAGCGGGCAGATTGTCCATCCCGCCCAAGAAGCATCTCCGGACCCCGCCCGCGCGGCGGATGCCCCGGCGGCATCTCGTCCGGAGAATGGGACCGTGTCATTCAGCCAGGTCATCATCGGGTCAGCGTCGTGGACCCGTGGTTCGCCGAGCAGATCGCGCGGGCCGGGACACTCAGATGGCGGGAACGGAGGCGCGCTGCCAGTGGCGCCGCTGACGCCCGCCCCGGATGACCCCGACGGCGGCGCAGGCGACGCCGAGCAGGAAGAAGATGACGCTGACCTCCACCTTGGCGAAGCGCGTGCCGAGGTTGGCCTGGGCTCCGAGGATGCCCGTGGAGAAGGGGAACAGGCGCGAGAAGGTGGCGTCGTCCACGAAGGACTTCTCGGCGGGGGCCGCCCAGACGCCCAGGGCGATGATCGAGCCCATGAACCAGACCACGGCCGCGAAGTGCCAGGCGGCCGCCGTCCGCACCCGTCCCTGGCGGGGCCGGCTGGTCATGTAGAAGAGGCCGAGCACCCCTGCCTCGGCGGTGACGTACAGGCCGAAGAGCAGGAAGGAGAGGAGGAGGGAGAGGGGCTCCGGCCAGGTCATGCCGGTGAGTCCGTTGATCTCCATACGCTCGGCGATGGTACATGGCCAGGCGTGCGGGCCGGGCCGGCGACCGTAACCAGCGGGCGCGGCGGCCGCTTCTGGCTGAGCCGGCGTCTTCCCCAGCCGGTGGAGCACCGGCGTGCTCCACAGTCCACTTGACGATAATGGGCAATTCCGTGACTCTCCCCGCCACCCTCGACCAGACCAAGACCGTCGCCAGGGAGCGCCGAGCCGGGATCCTCGCGGTCGCCGCCCACCTCCCCGAGGCCCTCATCACCAACGCTGACCTCGAGGCCATGGTCGCGACATCCGACACCTGGATCATGGAACGGACAGGGATCCGCCGCCGCCACCGGGCCGGATCGGGCGAGACGTCCTCGACGATGGGAGCCATCGCCGCACAGCGAGCCCTCGAGCGGTGGGGGGGCGGCGAGGTGGACGCCCTGGTGGTGACCACGGTCAACCCGGACACGCTCTTCCCTTCCACCGCCTGCCTGATCCAGCGCCGGCTCGGGCTCGGCGGGATCCCCGCCTTCGACCTCAATGCGGCCTGCAGCGGTTTCATCTACGGGCTCACCGTCTGCGAGGGCCTGATCCGCTCCGGCGTCGGCGATCACATCCTGCTGGTCGCCGCCGAGGCCATGACGCCGCTGGTCGACTTCGGCGATCGCTCCACCTGCGTCCTCTTCGGTGACGGGGCGGGGGCCGCGGTGGTCGGCGCGGTCTCGCGCGGCGGCATCAGGGCTCGCCGCCTCGGCGCCGACGGCGGTCTGGGCCATCTCATCTACTACGGACCGGACGGCGACGATCCGGCGTCCCCCGACCGGATCCGGATGGCCGGCAAAGGCACCTTCAAGATGGCGGTGGAGCGCTTCTGCGAGGTCACCGCGCAGGTCTGCGCCGACGCCGGCTGGGATCCCGGCGAGATCGACCACTTCGTGCCCCACCAGGCCAACCTCCGGATCATCGAGGCCAGCGCCAAACGGCTGGGGCTGCCCATGGAGCGGGTGGTGCTCAACGTAGCGGAGACCGGCAACACCAGCTCAGCCTCCATCCCCCTGGCCCTCGCCGGGGCCGATGCCGAGGGACGCTTCCGGTCCGGCGACCGGATGGT
Organism: Binatia bacterium; assembly: GCA_035624785.1. Taxonomy (GTDB): domain Bacteria; phylum Chloroflexota; class Dormibacteria; order Aeolococcales; family Aeolococcaceae; genus JAJZNI01. The sequence continues at coordinate 113,017 of DASPQV010000043.1, forward strand.
GGCGGCGGCCTTCGGCGCCGGCGTCACCTGGGCCGCCGTGGCCTGGGAGTGGGGCGGGGCCTGATGCTGGGCCGCATCCCAACGCCCGGCCAGGCCCGGGAACGCCCCCTCCCGGCCCCGGGCCCCCGGCTCCGTCCAGTTGCCCACGACGACAGCGTCGCCTGCCGCGGATGTGGCCGGCGATTCGTCCTGGAGCGCTATGAGCGGGCCCTGCGCGTCTGCCCCTGGTGCGGTCATCACGGCCGGGTGCCAGCCGCGGCGCGGGCTGCCCAGCTCGCCGACCCGGGGAGCCTGGAGCTCGTGCCGATGGACGCACCCTGCCGGGACCCTCTCGGTTTCGATGACGGCCGGCCCTACCCGGCCCAGGTCGGCGAGGCGCGAGAGAGAACCGGGCTCAGTGAGGCATTCCTGATCGCCAGGGCCAGCTTGGGGGGCGCGCCAGCCCTCCTCGCCTGCATGGACTTCGGGTTCCTGGGCGGGTCCCTGGGTTCGGCCGCCGGGGAGCTGTTCGCGCGCGGCTGCGAGATCGCGGTGGCCGAGCGGAGGTCCCTAGTCGTGGTGGCGTCCAGTGGGGGCGCCCGCATGCAGGAGGGGATCGCGTCGCTGGTCCAGATGGCACGCTGCACCGCTGGGGTCAGCCTGATCTCGGAGGCGGGCCTCCCCCACCTGTCGATACTGGCCGACCCCTGCTTCGGCGGGGTGACCGCGTCCTTCGCGGTGCAGGCGGACGTGATCCTCGCCGAGCCAGGGGCGCGCATCGGCTTCGCCGGTGGCCGGGTCATCGAGCAGGCCGCCGGGGAGGCGCTGCCCGAAGGCTTCCAGACCTCGGAGTTCCTGCTCAGCCACGGCATGGTGGACAGCGTGGTGGACCGTCGCGAATTGCGTCCCATGGTCGTCCGCCTGCTCCAGGCCCTCTCCGCCGGCCGGAAGCGCGGCAGCGGGCTGGGCTGGGGTGAGAAGGCGTTCGACCCGGGGGCCTCCGCCGCCGTCGACACGGTCGCCGCCCTGGTCGGCGTCGCCACCAACCGCGTGGACCGCCACGACGAGCCCGGGCAGACCGGCGGCGCGGTGTCGACCGCCGAGCGGGAGCGCCGGGCCTTCGCCGCCGTCGAGCTGGCCCGCCACCCGGGCCGGCCGAGAGCCCTGCAGCTCATGGACACCGTGTTCCGCGACTTCATCGAGCTGCGCGGGGACCGCCTCTTCGGCGATGACCGGGCGGTGGTGGGTGGTCCAGCTCGGCTGCGCGGATCGGGCGCGGCCGCCGACCAGGACGCCTGGGTGATGGTCATCGGCCAGGAGAAAGGCACCGATGCCGCCTCGCGAGCCATCCACAACTTCGGGATGCCGCATCCCGAGGGATACCGCAAGGCCATCCGGCTGATGCGGCTGGCCGAGAAGTTCGGGCTGCCCCTGATCTGCCTGATCGACACGCCCGCGGCGGCACCGGGTGTCGGGGCGGAGGAGCGGGGCCAGGCGTGGGCGATCGCGGAGTCGCTGATGACCATGCTCCGGCTGCGAACCCCGGTGATCTCCTGCGTGCTCTCCGAGGGCGGTTCGGGAGGTGCCCTGGCCCTGGGCATCGCCGATTCGGTGCTGGCCCTGGAGAACGCCGTGTACTGCGTCGCCCCCCCCGAGACGGTGGCCGCGATCCTCTACCGGGACGCCGCCCAGAAGGCCCGAGCAGCCGCCGCCCAGAGGCCCGGGGTGCGCACCGCTCACGATCTGGGCCTGGTGGACGAGCTGGTCCCGGAGCCGTCGCCCGGAGCCCACGCCCACCCCGTGGTGGTGGCGGCGGCGCTGCGCGGCGCGCTGGCACGCCATCTGCATGCCCTCGACGGGGTCCCCGTCGCGGCGCTGCTGCGGCGCCGAGCCGAACGCTACCGCCGCGCCGGCGACTGAGGGCCGCCTTCAGCGGAGGCGCTCGGCTCAGCGCGGTCCTCAGCGGCGGCTCGAGGATCCGCGTTTGGCGCTCGCGGGCTGGCTGACCGCGGTGACGGGGCGAGGTTTCGCAACCCGGCCGGCGCCAGCCGCTTCTCGAAGAAGACGGCCGCAAGACCAGCCACCTCCCCCCGACCGGTCTCGACATAGCCCTCGGCGCGGTAGAGAGCGATCGCCGCGGTCTGCCGCTCGGCGGTGTCGAGCACCAGCCTTGAGTAGCCGAGCCGGCGGGCTCGGGCCTCCAGACGCCGCACCAGGCGACGCCCGATGCCGAGCCGCCAGAGGTCGGGGTGGACCCGCATCCGGGTGAGCCGCGCCGTGTCCCGATCACCGCGCCGGATCGCCCCCATCGCCACGAGGCGGCCTCCGAAGGTCCCGACCAGGAACTCGCCGCGGTCCTCCAGATAGACCTCGGGGATGCGGTCGAGGTCCTCGTCCCAGGTTCCGCTGCCCCCGTGGGCGCCGACCGAATTGAGAGCCAGGTCATGGAGCCGGCGCACCGCCGCGCGGTCCGAGGGCCGGTAGCGACGGAGTGCGACCGAGCCCGCAGACGGCGGCGCTGGAGGTGCGGTGGCAGGAGGCATGGCGACCGACCTGTAGGATCGCACCCATGCCAGCCGACCAGGCGCCGGAGCGGGGAGGGGAATCGCCGCGGCACGTCATCTGGGACTGGAACGGCACGCTGCTGGACGACGCCGCCGCCGTCATCGAAGCCACGACCGCCGCCTTCGCCGAGGCCGGCATCGCACTGGCCATCACCGAGGCGACCTACCGCCGCCATTTCACCCGGCCGATCCCCCTCTTCTACGAGCGGCTGCTGGGCCGGGCCGTCGAGCCGGAGGAGTGGCTGCTCCTTGACCGAGGTTTCCACGCCCACTACGGCCGGCTCCAGGAGCGCTGCCGTCTGGCTCCAGGCGCCCGGGAGGTGCTCGCTGAGATCCGAGCCCGCGGCTGGACCCAGTCGGTCTGCTCCATGCTGCCCCACCAGTACCTGATGCCCGCCCTGGAGCGACACCGGATCCGCGGCTACTTCTCGCGCGTCGACGGGCTGCGAGGGGACGAGCGCGGCGGGGCGAAGCTGGCCCACCTGAACCTCCACCTGGAACGGCTCGCGGTGCGGCGGTCGAGCACGGTTCTGATCGGCGACACGGTCGACGACGCCCTGGCGGCTCGGACCGCGGGCATCGCCTCCGTGCTGGTCGACGGGGGCGCCGGGCTCCACGACTCGGCGGCGATCGCAGCCGCCGGCGCCCCGGTGGCGGAGAGCCTGCCCGAGGCCCTGGCGCTGCTCACCTCGCAGTCCGCCTGGCCGGCAAACCAGAAGGCCACCTCCCCGGTGCTGGACTGGGCTGGAGGGTGAGCCGGCTGCCCGGCGTCGCCGACCTCGCCGCTCGCGCCACGGCAGTTCCGCTGGTCCGGATCCAGCCCATGCCGCTGCGCGACCGGTCGCCTGACCCCGGCATCTTCGGCCCCGGCTCGGTGACCTGGAAGGTGCTGCGCGAGCCGATCCTGGTGCTGGGTGGCGGCCGAGCCCTGCTCCTCCAGGTCGCCAATCCGCTGGTCGCCCAGGGCGCCATCGACCACAGCAGCTACCGGACCGACCCGTACGGGCGGCTGCTTCGCACCCTGGAATGGGTGGCGGTGTGCTCGTTCGGCACCACCATCGAGGCCCGCGCGATCTGCCGGAGCGTCAACCGCCTGCACGGGAGCGTGCGCGGCCGGCTTCCCCGACGCCACGCCACGGCGGAGCATCGCCCCCGCCGCGCCTACTCGGCCAGGGACCAGAGCCTTCTCACCTGGGTCCACGCCAGCTTCGTGGACACCATGCTGGTCACCCACGACGCCCTGGTGGGAGGGCTCGCCGACCGCGACCGCGACCGGTTCGTCCGCGAGTGGAACACCGTGGCCGCGCTCATGGGGGTGCCCGAGGGCGGCCGCTGGTCGAGCCGGGCGGACCTGGCCGGCTACATCGCCGCCGAGATCAGCTCGGGGCGGGTGACGCCGGGACGGGGATCCCGGGCGGTGGCCGAGACCGTGCTGGCGCCTCCGCTCCCCAGCATCCTGGCCCGGCCGGCATGGCGGCTCCTCGCCTTCACCACCGTCGGGCTCCTTCCCGACCAGCTCCGCCGCGACTACGGGATCTTCTGGACGCCGGCCCATGACGCCGCCCACCATGGTCTCTGCGCCGGGATGCGCGCTGTCCATGCCAGCCTCCCGCGACGCCTGAGGGTGTCCCCGACCCACGACTGGGCGGCGCGCCGGGTGGGCGCGCCGGCGGCCGCGCAGAGGCGGCGCGCGGCCTGAGCCCGCCCCCGCCGGGGCCCCGTCGGGCGTTGACCCGCACGGGCGTTCCCTGGTACCGTCTTCGCGAACTGACGTTCGTGGAACGATGACCTTCCGCATCCTGCACCTCGCCGACCTGCACCTGGAGCGCTCCTTCGCGCAGATGGGGTGCCAGGGGGAGATGGCCAGGCGCCGGCGTCAGGGGCTACGGGAGGCCATGCGCCGGGCCGGAGAGGCGGCACGGCAGGCCGGTTGCGAGGCGATCACCATCGCCGGGGACCTCTTCGAACACGAGCGGAGCGGCGCCGAGACCGGGCAGTTCCTGGTCGAGACCTTCGAGAGCTGGGCCCCAATCCGCGTGCTCCTGGCGCCGGGGAACCACGACCCCCTGGTCCCGGGGAGCCCGTACCTCTGCAGCCCGTGGCCGGCCAACGTCCATCTCTTCCGGCGCAACCACCTCGAGCCCGTGCCGCTTGACGACGGGCTCACCATCTGGGGGCTCGGCCACCAGGAGCCGGCCTGGACCGGTGACCCACTCGGAGGCGAGCGCGCCTCGCCGGGCGGCGAAACAGGGGTGCACATCGCCCTTTTCCACGGAGCCGAGCTGGGCAGCCGGCCGGCCGACAAGGCCATCCACGGTCCGTTCACCGCCTCGGAGATCCGCTCCCGCGGCTTTTCCCTTGCCCTCTGCGGGCACTACCACGGTCGCCGCATCGACCTGCGGGCCGGGCTGGTCTACCCGGGCAGCCCCGAGCCCCTCGGCTTCGACGAGAGCGGCCCTCGCGGCCCGGTGCTGGTGGAGGTCGAGGCCTCGGGAGAGATCCGCTGCACCGGCCTGGACACCAACCGCTGGCACGCGGACACGGTCACCTGCCGTCTGGATGGCGTGAGCAACCTCACGGCGGCCATCGACCGGGTCAGCGCCGAGGTCCTGGCGGCCACTGCGGGCCTCCCCCTGGAACGGACCACGCTCCGCGTCGACCTGGTCGGTGCGGTTCCTCCCAGCGTGGCCATCGACCTCTTCGACTGGGAGGGCGCGGTGCGGGACACCACCGGCGTGGGCGCCGTCCGCATCCGTGACCAGACCACTCCCGCGCTCGACCTCGAGGCGCTCGCTGGCGAGGCGACCACCCGCGGAGCATTCGCCCGCATCGCAACGTCGGCGCTGGCGGCGGGGAGCGACGCGGAGGAGAGATCGGTGCTGCGCGACGCTCTCCGCTACGGGCTCGAGGCGTTCTCGGGCAGCGAGGTGGGCCTCCGGTGAGGCTGGAGCGGCTCGAGGTCAGCGGGTTCGGGGGACTCCAGCGGCGGCGCTTCGATTTCGCCGAGCGTGTGACCGTGGTGCTGGGACCCAACGAGTCCGGAAAGTCGACCCTCCACCGGGCCATCCGGGCGGCGCTCTACGGGCTGGAGGCAGGCAGTCCCGGCCACCCTCGCGACCGGAGCGAGTGGGCCCGCTGGTCGCCCTGGACCGGCGGCCGTTACGGCCTGGCCCTCACCTACCGTCTCGATTCCGGTCGCCGCTTCCGGGTGGCCCAGAGCTTCGACCGCGGGAAGATCGAGGCCCAGGTTCACGAGCTGGGAGGCGCCGACGTTACCCAGAGCTTCCGGTTCGGCAGGTTGGTCAGCCCCGGGCAGGTGCACCTGGGTGTCGACGAGGCGGTCTTCTGTGCCGCGGGATGGGTGGGCGAGGAGAGCCTGAGGCTCTCATCCCCGGACGGACCGTCGATCCAGGCCGGCCGGCTGCGGGAGGCTCTGGAGAGGCTCGCCGACAGCGGGCCGGAGGGGAGCACGGCAGCCCAGGCGCTGGAGCGGCTTCGGGACGGGCTGCGCCGGGTGGGCTCCGAGCGACGCGGTGGCACCCCGCTCGGGGTGGCCACGGCCCAGGCGCGGCGGCTGGAGGCCGAAATCGCCTCGGCACGGCGGCGGCTCGAGGCATTCGCGGCTGACGAGGAGCGGCTGCGCGCCCTGGAGACGGCTGCTACGTCCGCGGCCTCGGCCGCCCTGGAGGCGCAGCGCCTCTGGCTGGCGGGACGGATCGCCCAGCTCGACCAGCAGGTCCGCGAGGCCGCCGAGGCTGGTGAAGAGATTGCCGCCCTCACGGCTGCGCTAGACCGGGAGGCGGCCCACGCGGGATTCCCGGCGGATGAGGAGGCAGCCGTCATCACCCTGGGGGGCGAGCTGCACCAGGCCGAGGGGATCGCCGCCGACGCCGAGAGACGATGGGCGGACGCTCAGGGGATGCTCGCGGCTGTCCGCCGGCGCCGCGCTGAGGTGGCGGCGGGCCTGCGAGCTCTGCCCTCCGGGATGCCCCCCGAGGTCGACATCAACGCGAGGGCGGAGGAGCTGCGCCGCCGGCTCGCCGTCGCGGCGGCTGTCAGCGAGCGCACCGAGGAGCTGGCCGCTGCCGCGACCCGGGACCGGGCGCTGCGCCGGGAGATGGCTGGGACCGGCCTAGGGGCGGTGCCCGGCTCGGATCTCGAGACGGTGGTGCCGCTGATCAGGACCGTCCGCTTCGGACGAATCATCCGCCGGGCTCTCCTCGGGGTCGCCGGTGTCGCGTGTCTGGCTGGCGCCAGCGGGGCGGCGGCGGCGTGGGCCGCGGGGCGAGCCCCTCTGGCGGCCGCCGTCGGCATCGGCCTCGCCGCTGCCCTGACCGCCATCGCCGTCCTGGGTTGGTTCACCTCGCGAGCCCCGATCCGGGCCCGGCGGGCCCTGGCGAGCCTTCTCCCCGGCGCCGACCTTGAGGGCGACGGGTTGAATCGGCTGGTCGAGGCTCTGCCGGCGGCGACCCGCATCCACCGGGAGCGTGAGCAGCGAGCCGGAGCGCTCGACGCCGGCCGAGCGGAGCTGGATCAGGCCAGGGCGGAGCTCGAGGTCGTCGTCGACGGGTGCTGCGCCCTGGCCGCCGAGTGCGGGGCCCGAGCAGCGGCGAGGCCGCCACGGGGGTCGAGCGTGCTCGCCCTGGCTGCCGGCGCCACCAGGGCGCTGGACGGCGTCGATGACCTCGCTCGCCAGGCGGCGCGCCGCGGGGAGCTCGAGGTCGAGGATTCCCGCCTCGGCGCCGAGGAGCACCAGCTCGCCGACCTGGGAGCGGAGGCAGGCCGGCGCCGGGAGGTGGCGGCCAGCGTCGAGGGCCGCATCCGGAGCATCACCGGGGCCGCCGGAATCGACGGGTCGCTCCCCCCGCTGGCGGCGGTGGCCGCCTTCCGAGATGCCTGCGAGCGCCGCCGGGAGCATGACCGTCTGGCGTCCCGCCTCGCCGAGGTCCGCCGTCACCACGACCCCGGCTCGCACCCGGAGGCGGCGGCCCAGCGCCGGGAAGACCTGATCAGCGAGCTGCGCCGGCGAAGTGGCGATCCCGGCCTGGTGACCGCCGGACCGCCGCCGGACGCAGATCAGCTGGCCGAGCTGGAGCGAGCCGCGGTGTCGGCGCAGAATCGGGCGGGAGCGGCACTCTCGGCCAGCGAGGTGCTTCGAGCTCGGCTCGAGGGCATGACCGGCGGGCTGCCATCCCTCGCGGACCTGGAGGACGACCGGCTGGCGGTTGCGGCGGCACGCGACCGAGCCCTGCATCAGCAGGCCGCCTTGCAGCGTGCCATCGAGATGATCGAGGCAGCCAGCCGGGAGGTGCACGGCCGGCTGGCGCCGCGGCTTGCCGAATCGGTGTCGACGCGGGTCTCCCGGCTGACCTCGGAGCGGTACACGCAGGTGAACGTCGACACCGAGCATTTCGCGGTTGCGCTCGCCGGTCCCGACCGGGACCAGCTGGTGGCGCTGGAGCTGCTGTCCCACGGCACTCGGGACCAGGTGGCCCTGCTGCTACGCCTCGCCCTCTGCGAGCTGCTCGGCGGCTCGGGAGAGTCCCTGCCCCTGCTCCTCGACGAACCGCTCGCCTCTTCGGATCCGTCGCGGCGCCTCGCGCTCAGCAAGTTCCTGTCTCACTTGGCGACAACCAACCAGCTGGTGCTGACCACCAGCGATCCCCAGCTGGCAGCGGCATTGAGCGCGGAGGACGGGTCGGGCGGTGCGGCCGTGCTCGACCTCGAGAGCGGGGTGAGCATGGCCGACGCGAGCTTGGCGGCCCCTGAGCCCTGACCCGCCTCTAGAGCATCGCCGCCATCCGGGCCAACCCCTCGAGGTCGCTGATCCGCTCCGGGATGAGTGGCAGCTGGACATGCGGGCAACGGGTCAGACGCTCCAGCCTGGGCAGCTGCCGGGCGTCCCGGCGGGCGAGCTCGGAGAGCAGGCTGAAGCTGCCGGCCAGCCCGAAAAGCGAGGCCGCGTCGACCGGGGCATCGAGGGCCCGCGCCAGCCGGGCTGCGGAGCCGTGGTTCTCGATCAGTGCCTGGGCCGCCTGTATGGCGCTCTCTTCGAGGAGGAAACCGGGAAGAACCCGGTTGACCACCACGGCGCGGAGGGGCATCGAGAACTCCTCGAGCTTGGACACGAAGTACCCGGCCTCGGCGAACGCCGGCGGTTCCAGGGTCGTGACCACAACGAAACCCACCCGGGAGCTGCGCAGCAGCCGGCTGACGGCTCGGGCCCGCTCCTGGACGCCGCCGTACAGCGTCTGCAGATCGTTGACGAAGTCGCCCAGCTCCCCGAGCACGTCGCTGCCGAGGAGCCGGTCCGCGATGCGGAGCAGGGGCGAGGCCGCGAGGTTCATGGCCCGGAAGCCGAAGCGCGAAGGGCGAGCCAGCCAGGTGAGCAGCCGCGCTCCCACGTAGTCGGAGATGCGGGTCGGGGCTTCGAGGAGGTCGAGGGCGTTGCGGGAGGGGGGTGTGTCGATGACCAGGCAGTCGTACTCACCGGACGCGTGCAGCTCGTACAGCGCCTCCATAGCCATGTATTCGTGGCTGCCCACGAAGGCGTCGCTGATCCCCTGGTAGAAGCGGTTGTCCAGGATCCTTCGAGCCACCTGGCGGTTCGGCGCGTACCTCTCCACCATCCGGTCCCAGGCCGACTTCTGGTCGAGCATGGCGGCGGCCAGCTCGCCTCGAAGCTGGAGGCCAGCCCGACGGAGCTGGGCGGCCGGCACCGGGACCGGATCGGAGCCGATGCGGGTCATGCCCAGCGCCGTCGCCAGCCGGCGCGCCGGGTCGATGGTGAGCACCAGAACGCGCTTGGGATAGACGGTGGCGATGGCCGCAGCCAGAGCAGCGCTGACCGTGGTCTTGCCGACCCCTCCGCTGCCGCAGCAGACGACCACCTGGAGCTTGCCCAGAAGCGCGGCCAGGCTGTCGGGGCGAGGCCCCGCGGCCGGGGCGCCAACAGCATCGGCGGCGCTGGCCACCACCGACCTGGTCATGCCGCAGCTTCCAGGACGCCGGCCACCGCCCGGGTCGTCACCAGTCCGGGCCGGGTGGCCACCAGGGGAATCGGGATCACCGGAACCGACAGTCCCGCGGTGAGGCGGCGGGCGTGGGGTTGGGCCTGCTGGGCCAGCCTCTCGGCGAGCAGCGCCCCGGCAACCACTCCCTCGACCCCGTCGCCGACCAGCTCCGCCACCGCCCGGGTGTGGGCTGGAGTGCCCAGCAGCTCCAGGAGGCGCCGCTGCCGTGAGGCGGCAGGCGTCAGGGAGCGGTTCAGGAAGCATGGCCCGAGCCCGATGTCGGTCCGGCGGACCACCTGGTCGTGGAGGTCGAGAGCCTCGGTGACCGGCATCTCCTCGGGCAGGGCGGTGATGCAGAGGGCGGTGACGCGATGGTCGGTGACCATCGCATCGACGAAATCGACCTGCGATCCGATCATGCCGCCCCGCACCAGCTTGCGCATGGCACGGGCCGCGGTGAGCTGGGAGAGGACGTGGCCGCTGGCCGTCGAGTCGACGACGATCAGGTCCCAGGTCGGCCGCCCGTCGGCCTCCCGGCGGCGCTCCTCGTACGCGATCTTGCCCACCATCAGCATGTCCCGAGGGCCGGGAACGCCGCTGGCCACGAAGTCGAAGACACCGGCCAGAGGTGTCAGGCGAGTGAAACGAGGAACTCGGAAGAAGATCCCCAAGTACTCCTGGAACGACTCATCGGCGTGCAGGGCTATCACCGAGAGGTTCCGCTGCACCAGAACGGGGCGGAAACCAACCGGAGGATGGCCGAGAGCCGCGGGAAGGTCGCCCTTGGCGTCGACCTCGACAGCCAGCACCCGGAGTCCCCGGCGAGCCCCGATGAGGGCGAGGGCCGCGGTCACCGTGGTCTTGCCGGTGCCCCCCTTGCCGGCGACGAAGATCACCCGCTTGCGGAGCAGGTCGTCCAGGCCCGCCCGCCGGCTCGCCCGCGCCACCGGGGTCAGGGCGGGTCAGGTCCGAGCCGCGCGGCCTGCGGCGGCGAGCACCTCGGCGGCGTGACCCTGCGGCCGGACGGCGCGCCAGGCACGCTCCACGTCCAGGTCCGGTCCGATCAGGAAGGTGGAGCGCTCCACACCCATGTATGACCGCCCGTCGCGGGTCTTCTCGACCCAGAGCCCGAGCGCGTCGATGAGGCGGCGCTCCGGGTCGCTGATGAGCGGGATCCCCAACTGGCACTTGGCGGTGAACCGCTCGTGGCTGTCCGGCGGATCGGGGGAGACCCCGAAGACGTCGACCCCGGCGGCTTCGAACTGCGGCCGGAGCGCGGTGAACTCCTGGCCCTCGAGGGTGCAGCCGGGGGTGTCGTCCTTGGGATAGAAGTAGAGGACGGTGCGGCGGCCGCGGAGGTCGGAGCGGCGGATCCGCCGGCCGCCGCCGACGGCCAGGTCGAAGTCGGGAAGCGTGAGCTGCTCACCCATCCGGTGTTCCCTCCTGACGTTCCCCCGGACCAAGTGTACGAGGGCAGGCGGAGGGCGAGCGAACGCACCCCGGGGTGCTCGCTGGCGCGTCCGTATACTCGGGTGCGGTGGCCCACACCAGCCCGCGGCCCGCGGGGCGCCCCGCTCAGGGAGACGCCGCTCTCGCGGCCATGCCCACCTCCGCCCAGCGGCGTGCCGTTCTCGGCGTGCTCCTCCGTTTCATCAGCTGCGGCGCGCTGGGGGTCGGCGGCGGCTTTGCCTGGCGGTTCACGGTGGCGCCAGCCCGGGTCGGCGTGGCCAGCTCCCTGGCGGCGGTGGTCTCATTCCTGATCGGGTTCATGGTCGGTGGCCTGGCCTGGTACGGCCACGACCTTCGGCTGCGAAGCTCGGACCCCACCCGGGTGAGCGATGACAGGATGGTGTTCTCCTTGGTGGTGTTCGCGGCCATCCCATTCGCCGTGCTGCTGCTGGTGGGTGCGGTCTGGGGCCTCTCCCTGCTCCTCGTTCACTGACCCCGCCCGGTGGGCGGCCCTCACCCCGCCCAGCCCGGCTGGGGGCACCGGCGGCCCCGGATCGACCCCGGCCTCCGCCTGGAGCCATGTCCCCTCCTCCCGGCTAGACTGACGGCAGATGCTGCTCGACGAGATCGGTGGACCCGACGACCTGCGCGGCCTGAGCCAGCCCGACCTCAACCGGCTCTGCAACGAGATCCGCGATTTCCTGGTCGACGCAGTCTCGCGCACCGGTGGCCACCTCGGCCCCAACCTCGGCGTGGTCGAGTTGACGGTCGCCCTGCACCGCGTCTTCGATTCGCCGCGCGATGCCCTGGTGTTCGACACGGGACACCAGGCCTATGTCCACAAGATGCTCACCGGCCGCCTGAACCGGTTCGACACACTGCGGCAGCACGGCGGGCTATCGGGCTATCCCTGCCGCGCCGAATCGGAGCACGACATAGTCGAGAACTCGCATGCCTCCACCGGGCTCAGCTACGCTCTGGCCCTGGCCACCGCGCGCCAGCTGACCGGCGAGCCGGGCAAGGTGGTGTGTGTGGTCGGCGACGGGGCGCTGACCGGCGGTATGGCCTACGAGGCGCTCAACAACATCGGCCAGCTGCGCCCCGAGCTGATCATCATCCTCAACGACAACGGCCGCTCGTACGCGCCCACCATCGGTGGCATCGCCGAGAACCTCGGCCAGCTCCGCCTCTCACCCAAGTACGAGGCCGCCAAGGACGCCACCGGCCGGACCCTGCGCCATCTCCCCCTGGTCGGCGACTCCGCGTACCAGGCCGCCAAGCGGGTCAAGGAATCGCTGAAGCAGCTGGTCGTCACCACCTCCCTCTTCGAGACCCTAGGCCTCAAGTACGGCGGCCCCATCGACGGCCACGACATCCCCGCCCTGGAGCGGGCGCTGCGCGACGCCGCCTCCTACCGCGGCCCGGTGGTGATCCACGTGGTAACCAACAAAGGCAACGGCTATGCCCCCGCAGTTCAGGACGAGATTGACAAATTTCACGGAGTCTCGACCTTCAACCCGGAGGACGGGCGCTTCAGCGCCAAGTCCGCGTCCTGGACCGACCTCTTCGGCGAGGCGCTGCTGGAGGCGGCGGAGAGCGACAGCCGCATTGTCGCGATCACGGCGGCGATGGCCTCCTCCACCGGCCTGCTCGGTTTCGCCCAACGCTTCCCGGATCGCTTCTTCGACGTGGGGATCGCCGAGCAGCACGCGGTGACGTTCGCCAGCGGGCTGGCGATGAAGGGGCTCAGACCCGTGGTCTGCATCTACTCCACCTTCCTGCAGCGGGCCTTTGACCAGGTGGCCTGCGACGCCTGCTTGCACCGGCTGCCGGTCACCTTCGTCATCGACCGGGCCGGCATCACCGGCGACGATGGCCCGTCCCATCACGGCCTGCTCGACCTCGCCTACCTTCGCTGCATTCCCAGCATGGTCATCGCGGCCCCCAGCACTCCCGACGAGATGCGCCGGTTGCTCGCCACCGGGCTGGCCCACGACGGTCCATTCGCGCTGCGCTATCCGCGGGGGCCCGCACCGTCGAAAGCGGACGCGCCGCTCCTGCCGCTGCCGATCGGCGAGGCGTCGGTCCGCCGCGAGGGCACCGACGTGGCCATCCTGGCGGTGGGCAAGATGGTGGGTTCGGCTCTCGAGGCGGCCCGCCGGCTGGATGCCACCGGGATCAGCGCCACCGTGGTGGACGCGCGCTTCGTCAAGCCCCTGGACCCGCGGATCGCGGATATCGCCGCCCGTCACGAGGCAGTGGTGACGGTCGAGGACGGCACCCGCGTCGGAGGCTTCGGCAGCGCCGTGGCCGAGCTTCTCGGCGACAACGGGGTGCCCGCCCGGCTCTGCCGCCTGGGCGTCCCCGACCGCTTCGTCGAGCACGGCGCCCAGGCGCTGCTCCTCAGCGAGATGGGACTGGACCCAGGTGGGATAGCCCGCGCCGCTAGCGAGCTGCTCGGCTCCGAGCGGCGGGACCCCGCCATCGCCTGAACCAGCGAGGGGGAGATGGGGATAGCGCTGGTAACCGCCAGAGGCCCGCGGTCACGGGCGGAGCTGGCGGTCCCCGATGACGCCTGGATCGCGGAGCTGATTCCCGCCCTCGTCCAGCGTTGCGAGCCCGACCCGAAGCGGTGGAGCCGCTGGGGCCTCGGACCGGTGCGGGGCCTGCCCTTCCGGTCGCCGGCTGGGGTCCTGGGCCCGAGGCGCTCAGCCCACCTGAACCGGGGCGGCGGCGGGCAGGTTGACCCGGTAGCGGCCCGAGTCCGCGAGCACCTGGACGGCCACCGGGTAGGTGCCGACGGCGCCGGCGTTCGGGAGGACGCTGGCGCGGAAGCGGATGGACAGCTCGCCCGGCGTGGCGCCGTTGTGGGGTGGGATGTTGAAGCCGTCGAAGTAGGCGAGGGTCGTTCCCTGCACGGGGTTGGTGCCATTGCTGCGGCTGGAGTCACCCAGGATCTCTTCGCCTCCGTCGTAGGCGAAGACCGGAGGAAGCGTGACCAGGACGTCGACCGCGGTCGCCGCACCCGTACCCTGGTTGATGACGCTGACCTCGTAGGTGACATCCTGCCCGGCCACGGCCTGGTTGGGGGCCACCGACACCGACGCGGAGAGCTGCGGAGCCGCCAGGAGGATGACCGACAGGCCTTCGCTGACCGTCGTCTGGGTGCTCGATCCCGAGGCGCTGGCGGTCATGGAGTACGTGCCCGGCTGACCGCCGGCCACCGCGTCGAACTGGATCTGGATCGTGTCGCCGTGGCCGGCCAGCTCCCACACCCCCCACTGCGGCTGCGCGCTGTTGCCCTGGGCATCCACCGGCTTGGTGCGCACACCGGTTCCGCCGCTCAGCGAGTGGGTGTCCTTGTAGCGGAAGTCGGCGGGAAGGTCGGCGCTGACAGTGACCCCCGAGGTGCCTGAGGGACCCGTGTCGGTCACCGTCACGACGAAGCTCGCCGTCTCCCCGGGCGCGATCTGGGAGGTCTGGCCGGGTGCCGCGGTCAGGGTGACACCGAGGGTGGTCGGACCGGCTCCGCACCCCGCGGAAACCAACGCGGCGGTGACGGCGAGGGGTGGGAGAAGCCAGGCGAGGCGGGTCACGCCCTCTGGGTGGCACGCATGGGAGCCAGGGGGCGCCGCTCCCGGCGGGTCGGCTGCAGAGCCACGTCGGTGGCCTTGGGCAGGGGATGGGGGTAGCCGGCCTCGGCCAGCAGACGGAGCACGAGCGCCACGTCGAGCCCGATCACCGTGTCGACCCGTCCGCTCACCGCCTCGACCAGATCTCCGCCCAACCCCTGGACCGCGTAGGCCCCCGCCTTGTCCAGGGGTTCGCCGCTGGCCACGTAGGCGACCAGCTCCGCATCCGAGAAGTCGCGCATCCTGACCAGGGACCGGGAGACCCCGAGACGCTCCGTCTCCGACCCCGCGACGACGACGCAGACCCCGGTGAGCACGGTGTGCCGGGAGCCGCGGAGCTGAGCCAGCATCCGAAGCGCGACCTCCGGGGTGCCCGGCTTGCCGAGGGCCCCCCGCGGGCCGACCACGACGGTGTCGCCGGCGACCACGAAGGTGCCCGACGTGACCTGGCCGGCGGCGGCGACGGCCTTCTGCCGAGCCGTGATCTGGCAGCCGAGGTCGGCGCAGACGCCGGCGGGCAGGGACGGGTCGGGAGGCGGTTCCACGACCGCGAACCGGATCCCAGCTCGGGTGAGCAACTCACGGCGCCGGGGACTCGCGGACGCAAGCACGATCCGCGCCTGCGGAGCCCTGGGGACCGGGACCGGCCTCCGGCGGTGAACCAGGAGCGGTGCCTCGACCTCCTCCCCCTGCTCCACCTTTCCGTGAGCCAGGTCCTGAGTCAAGTCCATCCTCGCCCCCTCCCCAGCCGCAGCGGCCAAACCTCGACAGCCCAGCTTGATGCTAACACCCGGCCGGACCCGCGCTCCGTTCTGGCGCCATTCTCGGGCTCAATTTCCCGAAAAACGCCGGGTCGGGGCACCCCCAGCAGGCTCCGGGATCACCGAGTGCCTCATAGGGCCAGGCCCAGCGCGACCGCGGCAGGGACGACCGCGAGCAGGCCGAGGAGGGGAAGGGCTGCGGTAACGACCGGCCGCAACACGCCGAGGAGGCCCGCGTAGGCCATCGTCAGGGCGGCGCACAGGGCCGCCACGGCCGGGGGCGAGATACCTCCGAGGGGCGGCAACGCCGCTATCGACATCGCCAGGAGAGCGATGGCTCCGACCAGCGCCGCCCGTCCGGCGCGTGAGGTCGCGGGGTCGAACGGCCGCACGACGGCCGGAAGGGCCAGCAGGATGGCTGCCACCGCCCAAGGGCGGGACGGGTCACGCGGGACCAGGGCGAGAATGCGAAGGTCGAGGGTCCGGGCCGGCGCCGCCAGGGCCAGCAGGGCAACCAACGCGGCCGCCGCGGCCACCCCACGGTGCCACTCCCACCTCGGTGAAGTACCCCAGGCGACACCAACCACCAGACCGAGCAGCAGGCCGACCAGGCTGACATCGATGGACTGGGTGGTGAGCGGCGACCCGGGGAGGGCGAGCAGCCCGCAAGCCGCGACGGCAGCGAAGGCCGCCACCGAGTCGTTCACCCGAGCCGGCGCAGCACCCGGCGGCATGCGCCCCAACCAGCAAGCCGCCAGCGCCGTCACCCCCGCGTAAGCGGCACCCGGGAAGACAGCCAGGGCGAGGAGGGCGCTCAGGGCGACCACCGGGTTCACGCGTTGGCCCCGAAAACCAGATGAACCGCCACCATCGGCACCACTGCCAGAACGATGGCCGCGGCGCCCAGGGCCCAGGCGACGGCCACGTGGTGGAAGGGGCGGGCTCCCCCGGCCCGTGCCGCCGACGGTGACGCGGGTTCCGATCCCGGCTGCGCCAGCGCGGCCGGGGACGGGGCGTGGGCAACCGTCTCCGGCCGCGCCAGGGCTCGGATTCCAGCCAGGACCATGAGCCCCTCGGCGACCAGGCAGACGACCATCGCCGGGCCACTGAACCGGGCGCATCCCTCCAAGACCAGGAGCCGCCCCCAGAAAGAGGGCGCGGGCGGGATCCCGCTCAGGGCAAGCCAGAGCAGGCGGCGAGGCATGGCGAGCTCCGATCTCGGCTCCTGCAGGAGCACCGGTGCGGCGACCAGGTGGGCGAGGATGAGGACCAGGCCGCCCGCGACCGCGACCGGCTGAACGGTGCCGACGCCGACCGCCACCAGGGCGAGATCGCCGATGGCGAGCCTGCGATAGCGGCGCACACCCGGGAGCTCCCAGCCCGGGCTCCCCGAACCGGGACCGGTCTCGGGGCCGGGTGGCCGGGAGCCACCGGAGCGGAGCGCCTGGGCTCCCGCCCACAGGACGCTGAGAAGCCCGCAGGCGAGCAGGGTGTGCTGAAAGGCCTGCCGGCCGATCGCGGGCAGGCCTTGGGGGACCGCGACGAAGGCGACCAGGAGGGCCGGGGCGAGGAGCAGCAGCCAGGTGGCGGCTTCGACGGGCTCGAGCCGTGACATCGCCCCGGCCGCCCAGCCCCCCAGGGGGACGAGGGCCGTGATGGCAATCAGGCCGGTCACCAGCAGGGCGCCGACGAATCCGGCTGCTGGCGTGTTGGCGCCCTCCTGGGGGGTGACGGGGAGGAAGATGGCGGCGGCGAGGAGAGCGGCCGCCCCGGTTCCGGCCACCCTGCCGGCGGCGAGCGTCGCCCGCCCGGGAGCCACCGCGATCCAGCGCAGGCTTAGGCCGCCGACAGCGAGCAGGACGGCAACCGCGAAGAGGAGCGGTGACCCTGCCCCGAGGAGGAGGACCGCCGCTCCCCCCACCACCCCGATGCCGGGCAGCTCGGGCCGCTCCCCAGGGTCGGAGAGCAGCAGGCAGAGCCAGAGGGCGACCGCCGCCGCCACCATCAGGCCGGCGGCCTCCCGGCTCAGCACCGGGGCCGCCCCGGAGAGGGGATTGGGGGTGTCGCCACTCTGGGAGGTGAGAAGGCAGAGAACGGCGAGGAGCGGCAACCCGCCGAGGCTGAGGGCGAGCCGAAAGCGGGGCCACCTACCGCTGGCCCCGGACAGGGCGGCCACGAGCAGCCAGAGACCGGCGAGCCATGTCACGCTCATCCCCTGGCCTCCACGGCGGTGCCCTGCCGGCGGCCCTCAAGCCATCCCTCGAAGGCGGCGGCGACGGGGGCCAGGGCGGCGATGCCGATGGCCGCCGGGAGGGGATCCCCGCCGCCCCGGAGCAACCAGCCGGCGCTGGTCGCCAGGGCGGCGGCAGCGACCCCCACGCCTAGGTCGGACACGCTGCGGGCGAGCAGCAGGCGCACCGCCCCGGCCGCGAACATCACGGCGATGGGGAAGAGACGGCCCTCGACAACCGTGACTGACCCCACCGGCACGTTGAAGCTGACCCAGGACGCCGCCGGGACGGCGACGGCGGCGGCGGCGATGCGGACGCTGCGCGGCCCGAAGAGAGCCTCGGGCAACCGGACCAGGGAATGCCGCGGGTCGGGGCCGACGCGCTGATGAAGCCAGCTGCCCGCCCTGCCTCCAACCCATCCACCCACCCCGGCCAACGCCGCGGCCCCCAGCATCGCCAGCGCCGCCCAGCCCCCGCCGAACGCGGCCGCGTCGGGTGCAAGGCCGAGGGCAGCGGCAGACGAAGCGAGCACGACGGCCCAGCGCCGGTCGACCAGCACCACCACGACCACCGCGGCGAAGGCGATGACGTCAAGGGCGGGCTGGCTCACGGCGCTCTCATCACAGGAAGTGAGTCAGCAGGATGGCCAGGGCAGCAGTGGCCACCGCGAAGATCAGGCCAGGCTGGCCGACCAGCCAGCGGTCGGCACCGGCAAGAACGGAGCCGAATAGCCGCAGCGACGGGCCCGCCGAGCGGCGCAGCGGGACCAGGTAGAGCCAGGCGGGCCGAGACCGCTGGCGCGGTGGGCCCGGGCTGATGCTGGGCAGGGGCCGTCCGGCGACGAGGACTGTACAGGCGGCTCCGACCGCCAGCACGGCCAGGGCCAGGGTGAGGTAACCGCCGGGCCAGGAGGTCCCCGGTCCGCGCACGCTCATCAGATCCACGCTCGCCGGAGCGCCGTTCCCGGCCAGGCCGGTGAGCACGGTCTCGGCGACACCACCGGGAAGCAGCGCGGCGACGACACCGAGGACGAGCGGGGCGGCGATCAGGCTAAGACGGCTGCTCCCCGCTCCCGGGGAGGGGACGCCGAGGAGCTGGCGAGCCGAGCCCAGGGCCGCAGCCGCGGCAAGGGCGGCGGCGGCCCCCAGGACGGCGAGGAGCGGAAGGTAGGCGGGACCGGCGGAGGCCACGGTGCCAAGCTCCAACACCAGGGCCGTGGTGCCGAAGCCCACCGGCAGGCCCCCGACCGCCGCGAGCGCCAGCGCGCCCAGCCACCGTTCCCCCCGCCCCGTGACGTCGGCACGGCGCCAGGTGGCCGCTGCCAGAACCCCCAGCTCGAGGGCCAGGAGCCCGGTGACGAACCCGCCCGGGCCGCCGGGGAGGCCGGCCATGACGATTACCGGCCCTGCGGCGGCGACCAGAAGGGCCCGTGCCGCCCGCGGCGGCTCGACCTGCCATCGCCACGCCGCGGCGGCTCCGGTGACGGCCGCCAGGGCTCCGATCACGCTGAGCCAGATCGCCAGCCCGGGATCCGGGGACCCATCGAGCCCCCCCATCAGGCGGAGCAGAATCGCGCCACCGCAGGGCACCGCGCCGACGCTCAGCCAATCTCCCGGGGAGCGGTCCGTCGCCGTCCCGGGCCACCAACCCCCGGCGAGCAGCGAGGCAGCCCCAGCAAGTCCCCATGGAAAGGCTGCCGCGACCCCCAGGGCCGCCGGGGGGAGCGCATAGGGATCGCTGGTTCCCCTGGCCACCACCAGTTGAACCGCGGCTCCCAGGAGGGCCAATCCAAAGGCATGCTGGATGGCGAAGGCGGTGAGCGCACCTCGGCCGAGATGACCGCCCCGGGCGCGGATGACGAGGAGCCCGCCCAGGTTGGCGATCTCGGCGCCGGCGAAGAGGAGCACCGCGTTGCCGGCCATGGCGGCAACGCAGGCCCCCGCCGCGGTGAGCAGGACGGCGGCCTCCTCACCCGACCGGCGACCCGGCGCGGAGAGCGACAGGAGGGCTGCCACCAGCACAAAGATCGAGAGAGTGAGGCCGGGCTCGTCGGCCCGGAGGGTCAGAGGCACGCCGGGCACCACGGAGCCCAGTGATGGTGTCACCGGCCCGTTGACGGCGAGGACGGCCAGGTCGACCACTGCGCCAAGGGCGAGGGCGATCGCCAGGGCAGCGATGAAGAGCCGCGTTCTCCGACGCCGCGCGGGCATGAGCGCGGGCACCACGGCGCCGAGCAGCAGAAGCCCCACGACAAAGAGCGGGAGGTTGCCGATGGTCACGTGCGGGGAGGCCTCTGCACAGCTCTGGGCGGCGCTAACGCCCCGGCGCCAAGGGCACTCAGCGGGATGCGGAGCGAGGGTGGGCCTGGGGCAGGCTCTGGACGCCCACCTCCGACGCGCAATACGGACACACCGGCCAGCCCAGTCTCAGGGTCCGCTCGCAGACGCCGCAGCGCCGCGCGAACTGGGTGCGGCAGTACGGACAGATTACGAAGTCCTCCTCGATGTCCCGTCCGCAGGTGGGGCAGGGCCTGATCTCCGGGCCGCTGGCAGCCGGCTCATGGAGCAGCTGCTCCTCGAGGGCGAGCGATCGCTCCTCGTCGAGGGTTCGGGGCGGCCTGATCACCAGATAGATGAGCGCTCCCAGGAAGGGCGGGATGAATGCCAGCAGGAACGCGAAGATGGCGAAGAGGATGGAGGGAGAGCGGCGCCGCGCGTCCCGGACCACGTTGTAGGCAACCCCCACCGCCAGCAGGGCGAAGTAAAGGATGAGGAGGACGACACCGAGGTAGATCAGCGTCTGGCTGCTGAAGGCGGCGAGCATGCTCACACCCCCGGCCCGAGGCGGCGTCGGAGCGCCTCGGCCTGGCGCGCGGCCTCGTCGAGGCGCTGCTGGGTGCCAGCCACCACACCGGCCGGCGCGTGATCGCGGAACCCGGGATCGCTGAGCCGGGCGTGGAGCCTTGCCGCCTGGGACTCGAGGTCGGCAAGCTGGCGGCGGAGCCGCTCCTCGCCCGCCCCCGAGGGCAGGTGCAGCTCGGCCTCGAGACCGCCGCTGACGATCACCTGGGCGGGCCCATCGGCGGAGGGGACCACCCGCACCCTGACCAGCGCCTCGAGAACCCGCCGGCGGTCGTCGGCGCTCAGCTCATGGCCGCCGCCGCGGACGACGACAGGGTGCCGGGTGGGATCGGAGGCGCTGATACCGGCCTCCTGCCGCCGTGCCCGGAGAGCACGGACCAACTCCATGAGCTCGTCGATGGCGGCTTGCTCCCCGGCGTGGGCGGGATCCGACCAGCCGCTGTCGAGCTGCGGCCAGTCACGGAGCTGGAGTGAAGGGGCGGCATCGGGAAGCCGCTGGGCACACTCCTCGGTCACGAAGGGCATGAAGGGGTGGAGCAGGCGGAGCATGGCATCGAGGGTGCCGACGGCGGTGGCCGCCGCCGCCGCTCGGCTCGGCGGTGAGACGCCGTCCTCGAGCCGCACCTTCACGATCTCCATGTAGTCCGAGCAGAAATCCTGCCAGATCGCGCTGTACAGCCGTTCCACCGCGTCGTGGAATCGATACTGGGAGATGGCCTGGTCGACGGCCTGGAGGGTGTCGGCAAGACGGCCGAGGATCCAGCGATCCTCGGGCAGAAGCGCTCGAGGTGGAAGGCCTGAGGGAGCCGAGGGGATGCTCTCGCCGTCGCCGAGTCGAGAGACCAGGAGCCGGGTCACGTTCCAGATCTTGTTGGCGAACTTCTGGAAGCTGGCCACCCGCTCCTCGTCGAAGCGCTGATCCTGACCGCTGGTCCCCACCGCCGCCGCCCAAGCACGGATGGCATCGGCTCCGTAGCGTCCGATGATCTCGAGGGGATCCACCACGTTGCCGCGGGACTTGGACATTCGGCTGCCGTCCCGGGCCAGGATGGTGGACGTGATAAGGACATCGCTGAAGGGCTTGCTGCCGGTGAAGCGAAGCCCGACCATGATCATCCGGGCGACCCAGAGAAAGATGATCTCCCGGGCCGTGGTCAACACCTCGGTGGGATAGAAGCGGCTCAGCTCGGGAGTCTCGTCGGGCCACCCGAAGATGGCGAACGGCCACAGGGCGCTCGAGAACCAGGTGTCGAGGACGTCGGGATCATGGCGCAGCTCGGTGCTGCCGCATGAGGGGCAGGCGGAAGGCGGCTCGACCCAGGCGAAGCGGTGCCCATTGGCGCAGGTGCTCACTGGGATGGCGTGACCCAGCCAGATCTGGCGGCTGATGCACCAGTCGCGGATGCCGCGCATCCAGCCGAGGTAGAAGTCGGTGTAGCGCTGCGGATGGAAGCGGATCGCGCCGCTCTCCACGGCACCGATGGCGGGGGCCGCCAGGTCGGCCATCCGGACCCACCACTGTTCGCTGACCAGGGGTTCGACGACATGATGGCAGCGCTCACAGTGCCCGACCTCGTGAACGTAGGGCTCCTCGGCGACCACCGCCCCCAGCTCATCGAGGGCCTGGGTGACCTCGCGGCGGGCACGCTCGACGGTGAGGCCGTGGAAGCGGGGCAGCTCGGGAACGTCCATGGTCCCGTCGGGGGCGATGACGCTGATGATGGGAAGGCCGTGCCGGGTCCCGATCTCGTAGTCGGTGGGATCGTGTCCCGGCGTCACCTTGAGGGCCCCGGTCCCGAAGTCGAGCAGCACGGCGGAGTCACCGATCACCGGCACCCGCCGGCCGGTCAGCGGCAGGGTGGCCCACCGTCCGATGAGATGGCGGTGACGCGGATCCTCGGGGTTGACCGCGACCGCGGTGTCACCCAGCATCGTCTCCGGGCGCACCGTCGCGACCACCACGTCTCCGCCGCCTTCGAGCGGATAGCGCAGGTGGGTCAGCAGGTCCTGGTGCTCGATGTGCTCCACCTCCTCGTCACTGATGGCGCTGCGGTCGTGGGGGCACCAGTTGACGATGCGGGGGCCCCGGTAGATCAGGCCCTGGTCGAAGAGCGCCTTGAAGACGGTGCGGATGGCCCGGACGTAACCGGCGTCGAGGGTGAAGCGGGACCGCGCCCAGTCGCAGCTGAAGCCGAGCCGCCGCATCTGCTCGTAGATGCGACCACCACACTCCTCGTACCAGGCATCTACCCGAGCCTGGAACGCCTCGCGGCCCACCGCCTCCTTGGAGGTGCCCTCGGCGAGCAGCTGGCGCTCGATGACGGCGTTGGTGGCGATGGCTGCGTGGTCGGTGCCGGGGCACCACTCGACCTCGTACCCCCTCATCCGCCGGTGGCGGATCAGGGAGTCCTGGACCGACCCCCCCATGGCGTGGCCCATGTGCAGGGGCGCGGTGATGTTGGGGGGCGGCAGGGCGATGGTGAAGGGGGGTCGCGGCGAGGCGGGATCGGCGTGGCTGATCGCCAGCTCCTCCCAGCGCCGGCTCCAGCGGACCTCGACGGAGGACGCGTCGAACTGCTTGTCCATGGGTGGCCCCGAGTATATGGGGCGGGCACGGGGTTGCTGGCCGGCGGACCCGAGCCCGAGCTGCCGGCCACGGGGCACCCGGAGCACCTCCGACCGGCCGGGGCGAGCCCGGCCGGCAAGCGCCGGGTGGGGCCCGGCCGCCGTCAAGCGGTCTGGTCGGCGACCTCCTCCTCAGCCGCTCGCCGCGGCTCCTCGGTGAGGAGGAGCGGCTCCATCCCCTCCAGGATGGACTGCTCGGTGATCACGCAGCGCTTGATGTCAGGCCGGCTGGGCACCTCGAACATGCTGTTCAGGAGCACATCCTCGATGATCGACTTGAGGCCACGGGCTCCAGTGCCCCTCGCCAGCGCCCGCTTGGCGATGGCCCGCAGCGCCCCCTCGTGGAAGGAGAGCTCGACGTCGTCGAGGGCGAAGAACTTCTGGTACTGCTTGACGAAGGCGTTCTTGGGCTCGGTGAGGATGCGAACGATGTCGTCCTCGTCCAGATAGTCCAGGGGCACGACGATGGGCAGCCGACCCACGAACTCGGGGATGAGCCCGTACTTGAGGAGATCCTCAGGCTGGAGCTGGCGAAGCAGCTTGGTCGACTCCTTGGTGCGCTCCCGCTTCAGGGGCTCGCTGGTGAAGCCGATGGCGCGCCGGCCAATGCGGTGGTCGATGATCTTCTCCAGGCCGTCGAAGGCGCCGCCGCAGACGAACAGCACGTTGGTGGTATTGATCTGGATGAAGTCCTGGTGCGGGTGCTTGCGGCCGCCCTGGGGCGGCACGTTGGCGACCGTGCCCTCGAGGATCTTGAGCAGAGCCTGCTGAACCCCCTCGCCGCTCACATCGCGGGTGATCGAGGGATTGTCCGCCTTGCGCGCGATCTTGTCGATCTCGTCGATGTAGATGATCCCGCGCTCGGCTCGTGCGATGTCGAAGTCGGCCGCCTGGATGAGGCGGAGCAGGATGTTCTCGACGTCCTCGCCCACATAGCCGGCCTCGGTGAGGCTGGTGGCGTCAGCGATGCTGAAGGGGACATCGATGATCTTGGCCAAGGTCTGGGCCAGCAGGGTCTTGCCGCAGCCGGTCGGTCCCACCAAGAGGACGTTGGATTTCTGGAGCTCCACGTCGCCGTTCGCCTTGTTGTTGGCGATCCGGCGGAAGTGGTTGTAGACAGCCACGGAGAGCACCTTCTTGGCGTGCTCCTGGCCGACCACGTGCTGGTCGAGGGAGGCCATGATCACCTGCGGGGTGGGCATCATCCCGGTCTTGCCCCGCTTCTGCGAGGTCGAGCGGTTGTCCTCCTCGAGCACCTCCTGGCAGAGGTCGATGCACTGGTCGCAGATGTAGACGCCCGGGCCGGCCACCAGCTTGCGCACCTGCTCCTGCCCCTTGCCGCAGAAGGAGCAGCGGGTATGGCGTCGGCGGTCTTCCCGGTCGGTCATCTGCTCGCCCCGCGTGCCGCCTCCCTAGCGGGTGGCGGCGCCACCCCCCGCCTCCGGCCCGCCCCCCGAATCACCACGGGGAAGGGCCCCGCCGTTGCTGCTGACCCGCGGCGCCGAGCCGTCGCCGCCGCTCTTGGCCCGGGCCTGGATGATCTCGTCGATCAGGCCGTAGTCCTTGGCCTCCTCGGGGCTCATGAAGAAGTCGCGGTCGGAGTCCCGGGTGATGACGTCGATCGGCTTCCCGGTGTGGTGGGCCAGGATCTCGTCGAGACGGCGCCGGACCCTGAGCACCTCCTGGGCGTGAATCTGGATGTCCGCCGCCTGCCCGCTGAAGCCGCCCGAGGGCTGGTGGATCAGGATGCGGGTGTTGGGTAGGGAGTAGCGGAGCCCGGGAGCACCGCCGGCGAGGAGCACCGCGGCCATCGACGCCGCCATGCCCATGCAGATCGTGCCCACCCGGGGTTCGACGTACTGCATGGTGTCGTAGACGGCGAGGCCGGCGTAGACCGAGCCTCCTGGGGAGTTGATGTAGAGCCAGATGTCCTTCTCGGGGTCCTCGCCGGCCAGGAAGAGAAGCTGAGCCATGACCACGTTGGCGACCTGGTCGTCGATGGGCGTCCCGATGAAGATGATCCGGTCCTTGAGGAGGCGGGAGTAGATGTCCATCCCGCGTTCTCCCCGGTTGGTCGTCTCGATGACATAGGGGATTAGGGTCATTGCCAGGCCAGTATAACCACGGGCCGGCGCTGCGCCCGAGGGCGCACCGGGGCAGGCCGCGCGAGCGCAGATCGGCGCGCCCGGGCAGGTCGGCCACGCTCCGCCCCGCGGTGCCGGTCCCGGTGCCGGGGGCGGTGATCTTGGGATGTCTTCAGGTGGGCTATTGCTTATAGTAATGGTGATAGGTATATTGATAACTTCCACCGGACGGGGGAGCAGCCAGGAGGGAGCGCCGACCGATGGCACGAAAGTACAAGCCCGTGGAGCTGCCGCTGCGCACCGTGCCAGCGGACATGGCCGAGGAGCGGGCGCGCTGCCCGGTCTGCGAGGACCGGAACTCCGGCGTCATCGGCCGCCTCGGGCTCCGCCTCGTCTTCCGCTGCGAGCGCTGCCGCGTCCGGTTCTATCGCCCCTCGCCGGCGGTCCGCTTCGGCTGAGCCACGCCCCCGGAGCGGCCAGGTACCGCCGTCCTGCCTCAGCCCTCACCCCTGGCGATCTCGAGAGCGCGGTCGATGGCGGCGCGCCGCAGCAGGTCCTCTCGGGTCGCGCTCCGCAGCCGGCGGCGCTGGTCTGCGGTGAGCCGCCGACCCTCCGCGACGCGGGCCGCCTCGCGGTCGACCTGGGATTCGTCGACCTCGAGCTGCTCGGCCGCAGCCAGCGCGGCGAGGGCGAGCTCCAGGCGCACCTCCGCCGCCGCGGCCTCTCGTCTCTGGGCGCGGAATCCGTCGCGGGTGGAGCCCACGTATTCGAGGTAGCGCTCGAAACGCAGACCCAGCTCGGCGAGGCGCACCTCCATGGCGGCGAGCTGACGGTCCAGCTCCCTCTCGACCATGAGTGCCGGGACGTCCACGCGAACCCGGTTCCGAAGCGCGGCGAGGACATCCTCACGGAACCGCTCCTCATCGGCTCGGACCGCCGACTCCCCGAGGAGCTGCCGGTAATGAGCCCGCATCTCGTCCACGGTCTCCCCGCTCTGGTCGCGGCGGGCCAGCTCGTCGTCGAGGGGAGGGAGCTTTCGCTCTCGAACGGCGATGATGCGGGCGTCCGCCTGCACCGTCACGCCGCGGAGCTCCTCGCGCTGGTAGTCGGCGGGCAGGGTGAGCGGGAAGCTGTGCTGCGCTGCCGCCTCCAGACCGAGGAGGGCGTCGGCCAGCCCCGGCACCAGTCGCGCCCGGTCCAGCTCGAGGTCGCGCTCCTCCCCTTCCCCCGAGAGCACCTCGTCGCCACGTCGCATCACCAGAACGCAGCGGAGGACGTCCCCGGCCCGGGACGGGCGGTTGACCTCCTCGAGATCGGAGAAGCGGCGCCGGACCTCCTCGACCGCCGCGTCCACGTCGGCATCGGTCACCTGCGTCGAGCGCATCTCCAGCCGCATCGCCCGGTAGTCACCGAGGTCGACCTCGGGGCGCACGGTGACCCGAGCCGTGAACCGGACCGGCTCGCCCCGCTCCACGGTTCCCAGCGTCAGTTCCGGATCACCGATGGCATCGACCCCGGCCTGCTCGACGGCGCGGCTGTACAGCTGCGGGATGAGGACCTGGACCGCCTCCTGCCTCAGCGCCTCCCAGCCGACGGCGCGCTCCACCAGGCCCGCGGGAGCGCGGCCGGGACGGAAGCCAGGCACCCGCACCCGGGCTCCGAGCCGCCGGGCCGCCTCGGCAAGGGCGCGATCGAGCTCGGCGGCCGGGGCCTCGACGCTCAACTCGACGACCCAGGCCGGCTGACGCTCGACGAACACGGAGAGTTCGGCGGCGACGGCGGTCACGGCCGGACCAGGACGGGGGCGGACTTCACCTCATTCTCCTCCAGCTCGCACACTCGGGATGCCCGGCGCAGGCAACTGTGCGCGGACCGAGAGTCGAACTCGGACGGGTCACCCCACGGGATCCTAAGTCCCGCGCGTCTACCAGTTCCGCCACCCGCGCCCGGTGCCGTGTGGTCCGAGCGAGTTTATCACCGCTATTTTCGGCGATCTGCCCGAGCTGATCCGGCCAGGGTGGCCGATCAGCGCCACCCGCGCGATCACCGGTCGGGGCAGCCCGGTCGGCCCGCAGGGTGTTGTGACCGCAAGCCCTGGACAGGCACGGCTCAGGCTCATAGGCTTGGGCCACGACCCGGCTGCCAATCGCCGGGCCACCCGTTGGCCGCTTGCACGGAGGTCGCCGTATGGAGCTGAGCCAGGGAGCCGCAACGGCCACGACGCCGCAGGAGGCTGTTGCGAAGATCGACCAGAAGGCGCTCAGGCTGTCGGCGCTGCTGCGGGAAATCGACAACCACCCCATCGAGCTCCCCCCTGACCTGGTCGATCGGCTCGATGAGGTCCTCGAGATGCTGGCCTGGCGGATCGCCGCGACCCGGGCGCTCCTGCACAATGCGGTCGCGGCCACGGGGGTGGGACTGAGCATCGGCTAGCCGCGAGATCGATCAGCCCCGGAGGAACCTGCCGGATGCCGGCCAGGGAACACTGGAAGGACGAGCCGGACGAGCACGACTTCCCGGCCGCCGCCGACTTCCTGAGCCTCGTCCTCGGCCCGCGCGAGGTCGAGGACAAGGTGAACGCGCTCAGGAAGGCGTCGCTCGTTCACCGCAAGGCCAAGGATCTGCTGCGGGCGAGCCGCCTCGAGCTGCTGCCCGCCGACAACGTCCACGTCAAGAAGGATCTCGGCAAGGTCGACAGGGGTCAGCAGCTTTCCCCGGTGCTCCTGGTTCGCGGCAGTCTGGCGGCCGACTCGCCGCTCACCGTGGCGGACGGGTACCACCGCATCTGCGCCAGCTACCATCTCGACGAGGACGCCGACATCCCCTGCCGGATCGTCTGACAGCGGGATGGGGTCCGCCGCCCCGCCTGGGGGGCGCGCCGGGCCTCCCTCGTACGTGCCCGACGGGGTTTTGCGGGGGCTAGGGGCCCCGCCGAGAGGTCCCCCGCTTCGGCCCCGAGCTGATCACCGCCTCGGGGGGTTTGCGGGGGGCAGTGCCCCCCCGCATCAGATCAGCCGCTTCGGCCCCGAGCTGATCACCGCCTCGGGGGGTTTGCGGGGGGCAGTGCCCCCCGCATCAGATCAGCCGCTTCGGCCCCGAGCTGATCACCGCCTCGGGGGTTTGCGGGGGGCAGTGCCCCCCCGCATCAGATCAGCCGCCTCGGCCCCGAGCTGATCACCGCCCCGGGGGGTTTGCGGGGGGCAGTGCCCCCCGCATGTCACGCGTCGTAGTAGAGGAAGAACTCATAGGGGTGGGGGCGCAGGGCCACCGGGTCGACCTCACGCTCGCGCTTGTAGGCGATATAGGTGTCGATGAGATCCTGGGTGAACACCCCGCCCTTGAGCAGGAACTGGTGGTCCTCCTCCAGAGCGTCGAGGACCTCGGGCAGAGAGCCCGGCAGATCCTTGACCTGCTCGGCCTCCTCCCCCTCCAGCTCGTAGAGGTCCGCCTCGATCGGGGCCGGCGGCTCGATCTTCCTGGCGATGCCGTCGAGCCCGGCCATGAGCATGGCGCTGAAGGCCAGGTAAGGGTTGCAGGTGGGATCCGGTGAGCGGAACTCGAGGCGTCGGGCCTTGGGGGAGTCGCTGTAGGTGGGGATGCGCACGCAGGCGCTCCGGTTGCGGGCGCTGTACGCGAGCTTGATGGGGGCCTCGTAGCCGGGCACGAGGCGGCGGTAGGAGTTGGTGGTCGGAGCGGCCAGCGCCAGCAGCGCCGGGGCGTGCCTGAGCAGCCCGCCGATGTACCAGCGGCCCAGGTCGCTGAACAGCGCGTAGCCGTTCTCGTCGTAGAACAGCGGGACCCCCTGCTTCCAGAGCGACTGGTGGACGTGCATGCCGCTGCCGTTGTCCCCGAAGAGGGGCTTGGGCATGAAGGTCGCGGTGTAGCCGTGCTTGTGGCAGACGTTGCGCACCACGTACTTGTACTGGAGCACCTGGTCAGCCATCTTCACCAGGGTGTCGAAGCGCATGTCGATCTCGGTCTGCCCGGCCGTGCCGACCTCGTGGTGATGGATCTCGATGTCCATCCCCGAATCCAGCATGGCGAGGACGATGCGGCTGCGCAGGTCCTGAAGCTGGTCGGTGGGGGGCACCGGGAAGTAGCCCTCCTTGTGGCGAGGGCGCCAGCCCAGGTTGATCGAGCCGTTGCTGCCGCTGTTCCAGATCCCTTCGTCGGAGTCCACGAAGTAGTAGCCCTCGTGGGCGTTCTGGTCGAAGCGCACCGAGTTGAAGATGTAGAACTCGACCTCGGGGCCCCAGAAGGAGACATCGGCCACTCCGGACTTGGCCAGGTACGCCTCGGCTTTGCGGGCCACGAAGCGGGGATCGCGCGAATAGGGCTGCTTGGTCACCGGATCGCGGACGTCACAGACGATGGCCATCGTCGTGATATCCAGGCACGGGTCCACGAAGGCCCGGCCCGGATCGGGGAAGAGGAGCATGTCGCTCTCGTGGATCTTCTGGAAACCGCGAATCGACGATCCGTCGAAGCCGATGCCGTCGGCGAAGAGATCCTGGGTCAGCTCCTTGGCCGGGATGCTGAAGTGCTGCCAGGTCCCGGGCAGATCGGTGAAGCGCAGGTCGATGATCTTGACCCCGGCCTCCTTGGCCCGGTAGATCACCTCCTCCGGAGTGGCTCCGGGCACCGCCGCGGGTGCTTCGGCTGCTGGTCTGGCCACACTCTCATCGATTGCCATGCGCTTCCCCTTGGAGTCCATCGCCGGCCGGGTGCGCCTGGCTGAGGCGGGCCGGGCCCGGCCCTGTGATCACATCCGGGAGAGCCTACCGGCTTTCGCGAGGGGGGTGCCATGGACGCCCAGGCCGAGAGCCGGGGAGGGGATCTTGTGCATCACGCACAAGATCGAGTGCACAACCTCCGGCCGCCGCGCACAGGCGGCGGGATCAGGCGGGCGTCCGAGGCTTGAGGGCGTCCAGCTTCGCCCGCGCCGCCTCCTGGTCCTTGAAGTAGAGCTTGTTGATCTCGATGTAGGGAGCCTGCGCCGCCGGGACGTCCTCCTCCGCGAAGATGGCGTCGACCGGGCACGGATCGACGCAGGCGCCGCAATCAATGCACTCCTCCGGGTCGATGTAGACCATCCGCTCCTGGTCATCGTCGCCCCCGTGGATGCAGTCGACCGGGCAGACCTCGATGCAGGACTTGTCCTTCAGGTCAACACAGGTCTCAGTCACGGTGTAGGTCATTGCCGCCCCAGTCTAACAAGGCACCGAGAGCCGGGGGGGGTGGCGGAGAACATTGCCTTGCAGCCACCGTCCAGCGAACCAACCGGGAAGCCGGGGCAAGGCTCCTCCGTTCGAGCCTGCAGCCTGCGGCTGCGGCCTTCACTCCGTGCCTTTCAGTGACCCCAGTGCTCGGGCTCGAGGTGGCGGATGGTGTCGTCGCCGCGCTCGCCGGTGCGCACCCGGACCGCCTCCTCCACCGGGAGGATGAAGATCTTGCCGTCGCCGATCTCGCCGGTGCGGGCGGCACCGACAATGGCCTCCACCATCGCCTCAACCCGGCTGTCGACCACCACCGCCTCGACCTTCACCTTCCGTTGCAGCGAGATGTTGACTCGGGTGCCGCGATAAGTCTCGGTGTAGCCGCGCTGGCGGCCGCAGCCCAGGACCTCGTTCACCGTCAGCCCTGAGGCACCGAGGGCATCGAGGGCGTCCTGGACGGCCTGGAGCCGATCTCCCCTGATGATCGCCTCCACCTTCTTCACGCGATGGTCTCCTGGGCGGACCGGGTGGGCACCAACTGACGCCGCGTCAAGTGAGCGATGGCGTCGGGATGGATGTAAGCCCCGCCGGGAACTGGCATGAACTGCTCAGGATAGCCCCACATCCCGTGCTCGCTGATATCGAGCCCGGCCAGCTCGTCACGCTCGCTGACACGCAGCCCCACCGTCCTCTTGATCGCCCAGAAAAGGCCGAAGGAGAGCGTGAAGACGGTGGCCACCACGGTGACCACGGTCAGCGCCTGAGCGCCCAGCTGGGCGAAGCTGCCGGTGTAGAAGAGGCCACCGCTCCCGGTGCCGTTGAACCGGGCCAGAGCCGGGTCGGTGAAGAGGCCGCAGGAGAGCACCCCCCAGACGCAGGCCAGGCCATGAGCGGAAAGCGCGCCCACGGGGTCGTCGAGGAGGCGGTCGATGAGCAGCACCCCGAAGACCACGATCACCCCCGCCACCGCGCCGATGATGAGCGCGGCCCAAGGCTGGACGAAACCGGACGGGGCGGTGATGGCGGCCAGGCCGGCGATGGCTCCGTTGCCGATCATGCCGACGTCCAGGCTTCGCTGGCGCAGGTAGATCACGGTCATCGCTGACAGCGCACCCGCCGCGGCGGCGAGGTTGGTGACGATGACCACATCGGCGAAATGGAGATTGAGAGCCTGGAGGGTGGAGCCCGGGTTGAACCCGAACCAGCCGAACCAGAGGATGAGGACTCCGAGTTGGGCCAGCGGCATGCTGTGTCCGGGGATGGCGTTCGGCTGGCGGTCCCAGCCGAACTTGCCGATCCGAGGCCCGAGCAGGAGAAGCCCGGCGAAGCCCGCCGTCGCGCCGGTCAGGTGGACGACCGCAGAGCCGGCGAAATCCTGGGCGCCAACACCGCCCGCGCCCAACCACCCGCCTCCCCAGACCCAGTGACTGACCAGCGGATAGATGAAGCCGGCAAAGGGGATCGCGAAAAGGATGTAGACGACGAACCGGGTCCGCTCCAGCATCGTCCCCCAGACGATCGCCAGCGAGATAGCGCAGAACACGAACTCGAAGAAGAGCTTGGCGGAAGCGGGGACGTCGGAGCCGGCGAGCGCCGGGAGGTCCAGCGTGGACCCGGGCTGGAAGGAGGGTGCGAGGCCAGAGCCTCCGCCGATCAGGTTGCCCAGGAAGCCGCGCGAAGCCCCGAAGGCAAGCCCGAAGCCCACCGCCCAGTACACCACCGAGCTGATCGAAAGGTTGACGACGACCTTGGCCACAACGGTGCCGACGTTCTTCATCCGGGCGAAGCCGACCTCGAGCATGGCAAAACCGGCCTGCATGAAGAGCACCAGTGCCGCCGCCAGGACCACCCAGATGGTGTCGGCGGCAACGCCCGCCGAGGGTCCGGCAGAAGCGTCCGCAGCCCGAGCCGCGAAGGGAAAGAGCACCCCACTCAGAGCGAGACCGGTGCCGAGGCGAAGCCGCGCTGGGATTGACAAGTCCAGATCTCCGTGCCTGATCTGATCCCGGCGAAACCCTAGTGGAGGCGCACGGGCGGTCAGCATGGCCCCCCCGCACGAATGGGGAGGCCGCGGAGTTGGGCTCTCTGCACAGGAATCCGTGGCGCGACGCCTCGGGCCGCGCGACCGCGGGACTATCCCGTCGCTTCGAGGACGTCCCGGATCCTGAGGCAGAGCTGGAGGTTGAGACGGGTGGCGGGGTCGGCGAGGCTCAGACGGCCCACCTCCTCGATCCGGCGAAGCCGGTAGAGCACGGTGTTGCGATGCAGCCTGAGCCGCTGGGCGGTCTCGGTGGGCGAGCCGCGGCACTCGAAGAACGCGTCCAGGGTCTTGAGGAGATCCCCGCCGCCGCGCTCGTCGTAGGCCACCAGCGCACCCAGGGAGTCGCGGTAGAACTCGTGGAGCTCGGCATGCTGGGCCATTGCGTAGAGGAGGCGATGGAGACCGAGATCAGCGAAGTCGACCACCGGCGCCATCCCGTTCAGCTTGCCCCCCATCCCGATGGCCTGCTCGGCCTCCCGATGCGAGGCCCGGATGCCGGCCAGGCCGTGCTTGGGCCGGCCGATCCCGACCGCCACCAAGCCGCCGGTGGCAGCCCGGCAGTCGGAGACCAGCTCGGCGGCGGCCCGGCGCGGTTCACTGAGAGCGGCGCCGGTGACCAGCACCATCGCACCCTGGTGGGCGGCGACCAGGACCGGGAGCTCACGTCTCTGTGCCCAGCGCTGGGCGGCTCTGACCCCGCTCTCCGGCCATCCCTGCGGCATCGGTGACGAGGCCCGGGCGACCATGACCAGCGATTCGCCGGCCAGCGAGGCGCCCACCCTCCGCGCCCGCTCGAGCATCGACGCCTCCGAGCTGTAGGCACCGGTGAGCAGGGCGGTCACGAACTCCCCTTCAAGGTCGTCTCGGGCGGCCAGGACCGCGCGCTCCCGGTCCAGCTCGATGGCACAGGCCGAGGCCGCTCGGGCGCACCCCAGGCGAGCCAGCTGGCCGAGATCCAACTCCAGGCCGAGCACCGACACGAAGCCGCCGATCCCCTCTCGGAGAGGGATGGGCGCGACCAGACGGGCGATCCCGGGGGCACCGACCGGGAACTCGCGGACCGGAGGGTTAGCCGCCAGCACCACGCTGGAGTCGGCGAAGCGGCGGATCGCCGCCATCTCCGTGGACCAGGGGTCGATGCCCGCCAGCGGAGGTGTGGTGCCGGCAACGCGGCGGACCTCCCCGGATTCCTCCTGCCAGGCGGTGGCCAGGCCGAGCAGGGAGGCGAGACGGTCGACGATCCCACCCGGTCCGGCCCCGCCCAGGGCCAGCTCCATCAGCTCCGCCTGGAGCTCCTGGGCCCGATCGTGGAGCGCGGTCCGCTGGTCGAGGATGAAGCGGGTGGTGGCCTGTTGGACATCAGCGAGATGGCACTGATCGGGGAGCCGCAGCAAGGGCAGCAGGAGCCGGTCGGCGAGCTCCACCGCCTCGGCGGTCACATCCCCGACCACCGCGGCGGCGACGCCGCCCTTCTCCGCGAAGCTCTCGAGCACCCTGGGCAGGTCCAGCCTCTCGTCGAGGAGGTGGATCGAGCGGATCGCGATGAAGGCGACCTCCCCTCCCTTGATCGCCTCGAAGGCGGGCGCACGGGTGCGCAGGGAGGTGGCCCAGTCGACCTGCCGGTCCAGGCCGGCGCGACCCCCGAGCAGCTCGGTTCCGGCCGGCAGCGCCCCGCGCCAGACGTCCTTGACGGTGATCACACGCGGGTGCCCCGCGGGCAGCGGAGAGCCCATGCGGCGCTGCGGATGGTTGGGATCTGCCCCGCCGCAGCGCGGCGGTCAGCTCGCGGCCCGGCCGCTGCGCTCAGCCCGCAGCTGGAGCTGCGGCAGTGCACAAGCACTACGCGCGCTCCAGGTACTGCTCGATCTCCCAGGGCGTGACCTGGGCGCGGTACTCCTTGTACTCGAGAAGCTTCACCTCCAGGAAGCGCTCGGCGAGAGTGTCGCCGAGGGAATCCCGGACCACCTCGTCGGTCTGGAACGCGGCGATGGCATCCTTGAGGTTGTCGGGCAGCAGGCCGACGTTGCGGCGCTCCAGCTCCACGTCATCGAAGCCGTAGAGCGCCTCCTCGACCGGAGGCGGGAGAGCCAGCCGGCGCTCGATCCCATCCAGCCCGCAGCGAAGCATGACCGTGAAGGCGAGATAGGGGTTGCAGGAGGGATCCGGGCTGCGCAGCTCGATACGGGTCGCCTCCGGGCGGCTGACGTGGGGAACGCGGATCAGAGCCCCCCGATTGGTCCGAGCCCAGGAGACGAAGACAGGTGCCTCGAACCCCCGCACCAGGCGCTTGTAAGAGTTGATCAGCGGGGCCAGCACCAGGCACATGCCGGAGGCGTGGTGGAGCTGGCCGGCGATGAAGTGCTTGGCGATCTCGCTGAGCCCGTAGTCGTCGTTGCCCGCGAAGACGTTGCCACCATCGCCCAGGCGGCTCAGCGATTGGTGGACGTGCATCCCGCTGCCGGGCTGACCGTGGAAGGGCTTGGGCATGAAGGTCGCGGTCAGACCATGCTGCTGCGCGATCGCCTTCAGCGTGTAGCGGAACGTGACCACGTCGTCGGCGGCCTTGAGCGCCTCCTGGGCAGCGATGTCGATCTCGTGCTGGCCACCGGCGACCTCGTGGTGGACGGTGTTGACCTCCAGACCCATGCCGCTGAGCTGGTCCGCCATCGACTGACGGACGGCGACGCTCGGGTCGGTGGCGAAGTCGAAGTAGCCGCCCCGGTCGTGCGGCGGTGGCACCGGTCGGCCCAGCTGGTCACGGCTCAGGAGGTAGAACTCGATCTCCGGGCCGAGCCGGTAGCCGAAGCCGAGCGCCGCGGCCCTCTCGACGCTTCGGCGGAGCGCGCCCCGAGGATCGCCGGGATAGGCCTCACCGTCAGGGGTGGTGACCCAGCAGATCAGCCGTCCTGCGGGCGGATCGGCCCAGGGGAGCACCGCAAAGGTCGTCGGGTCCGGGATCAGGTACATGTCGGATTCGGCGGTCCGGGCCACCGACTCGACCGACGACCCGTCGAACCAGACCCCATGCTCCAGGGCCGAGGGAAGCTGGTCCACGGGGATGGTCACGGTCTTGACGGCGCCGGTCACGTCGGTGAACTGGAGATCGAGGTGGCGGACGCCGGCTGCCTCGGCGGCGGCCACGGCATCCGGAGGCTGGGGCCGGAGGCGAGAGGGGGTCATGGGCACCTCGTGATGCATGGCGCTTCGTACTGGATGCATGAGGATACCTGTGATTCTCGGCGATTGTCCAGGCCTCGACGTGGGCGCCCTGCTGACAATGCCCTCTGCAGTTAGACCTCATGCACAAGCACCCGCCGGGTCACATCACCCCATGCGGTCAGGGCCACGGCGTGGTGACGCCGCGTGACTGTGGGGTGACATAACGCGTCAATAGATGCAGATGTACTAAGCAAAGTGGAAGCCGGTTGATCTTGGGCTGGCCTGGAAGCCTGGTGAGAATGGGCGCATCCCACCGAACCGCATGAAGTGATTGGCTCAGTGCTCCCGCCCGACCCGATCTCCGTTAGGTCCCCCCTCTCGCCGCCCTGGGTGCGCCCGATCAGATCCGGGCGCGCCCGGGCGGCTCTGCTCTACGTGCTTGTCGCCGGGGCCGGCCTCGTGGCAGCGGCGCTGCTGCTGGCCGGCCTCTCCCCCCTTCCGGACAGGCCCCTGCTGGCGACGCGCGGGACCGCCGCCGCCTACCTGGTCATGGCCCTCGGCGCGCTCCTCAGCGCCGCCGGCGTCGCCACCGGGCCGGAGCACCATCCGGTCGCGCAGCCCGTGATCAGCGACAGCCGCCATGGTGGGAATCGCTGGCTCCGGCTCGGCCGGGCCCGGCGGGGTCACGGCAGCCGGTCCGACCGGATCCTCGACGTCATGGCGGGGATCAGCTCGGGCACCGACATCGAAGCGGTGCTGACGGCAGCGGGTGGAGCTGTCGTCGATCTTCTTGCGACCCGCACAGCGTCCCCGGTGATCGCCCGGGTGTTCAGGATCGAGCGCGACACAATGGTGGTCGCCAGCGAGCACGGCGCAATCGCCGGCGCCGCCTCGGGAGAGAGCCGTCCCCTGAGCGCCGATCCGCTCATCATGGCTGCGGTTGCCGGGGACCACACCCTCGCTGAAGCCGGATCGAAGCCCCACCGCGTGGCCAGTCCCATCCATGCCGGCCCCGCGGTGCGCGCGGTCGTGGTGGCCGAGAGGCGTGACCGGGCCTTCCGCGACGACGAGCTGACCATGATCGAGGGCCTCACCGCCATCGCCACCCTCGCGGTCAGCAACCTGGTGCGCGCCAGGATCGCCCTGGCCTCGCCCGCCGAGGCCGAGGATGCCCTGACCGGTCTTCCCGGACGGGCCGCCTTCGAGAGGCGCCTCCGCTCGGTGCGTGACCCCTTCGCCCTCATCGCAGTCGACGTCGACCAGCTCGACCAGCTCAACGGCGCGCTCGGGCACGAGGCCGGAGACGACGCGTTGCGCGCCGTCGCCCGGGCGCTGCAGGCATCGATCCGTGAGAACGACATCGTCTGCCGCACCGGCGACGACGAGTTCACCATCCTCACCGTCGGCGCCGCGACCGCGGTGGCCGGCAGTGTCGCCGAGCGGGTCCGTTGCCAGGTCTCCGAGCTCGCCGGCGGAGCGTTCCCGGTTCGGGTCAGCGTCGGCTGGGCGGTGGGCGCCGCCGGCGAGGACACCGACAGCGTGTTGGCCCGCGCCGACGAGGCCCTCGGCCGCGCCAAGCGCGAGGGACGCAACCGGGTGGCCGGGTCGATCACCGGCCGCCCGGCCGGCGGACCGGCTCGCGGCTGGGCCACATTGCTCAGCCGGACCCTCGCCTCCCAGCAGATCAACCCGGTGTACCAGCCGATCGTCACCCTCCCGGAGGCCAGGATCGTCGCCTACGAGGGGCTGGCCCGCCCGGTCAACCTCGACGGCGCTGACAACGTCGAGGAGTTCTTCACCACGGCTCACCGGCTGGGCGTGACCAACGAGCTGGATTGGATCTGCCGGCGGGCCGTGGTCAGAGGTGCGGAGACGATGCCTGCCGACGCCCACCTCTACATCAACATGGACCTCTCGGCGGTCTCGGACGTCGACGAGGATGTCGACCAGATGGTCCAGCTCCTGGAGTGGGCGGGCCGCCAGCCGGACCGCGTGGTGCTCGAGATCGTCGACGCCGATCGCTTCAGCAATCTCGGCCAGCTGGCTGCCCGGGTCGACGCCTACCGACGGGCTGGCTTCCGGATCGCCATCGACGACGCGGGCCGGCCGGGCATCGGCATCGGTCTCGTCTATGCGACTCATCCCGACGTCATCAAGATCGATGCCGGGATCGTCCGCCGCTGCCATGAGCAGGAGTCCCGGCGGGTGATCTTCGAATGCATCGCCTACGCTGAGCAGATCGGTGCCGCGGTGGTCGCGGAGGGCATCGACGACCTGGGCGTCGCCGCCGAGCTGACCCGGCTAGGAATCGACCGAGGCCAGGGTTACCTCTTCGGCAAGCCGGAGGCCTTCACCGGCACGGTCAAGGAGCTGGAGGGCGCGCCCGCCATGCTGCGCGCCCTCGCCGCCGCAAGCTGATCAGATCATGGGGCGGGGCCGGGGAGCGACGGCCCCGCCGGGTGGCGATGGGCTTCCGGCCGGCCAGGGAGAACCCGCGGCAGATCACCATCGAGCCTCCGGCGACGTGAGGCCGCCGGCGTCCCGGTGGGCCCCGGCGGCTCCTCTCGGTGGTGGGTCGTTCGGCCGGCTGCTGGCCTCAGGCCAGCGGCGGGTTCGCCAGCTGGGCGAGCTGGAGCGCTTGCTGGGGGAACCAGGCACCCGCCGCGGGGTCGGTGATGATCGAGTCGGTCCGGATGCTCCAGAGCGGGTCGAAGTTGCCGAAGGCCTCGGTGCCGGAGGCCGGCCACCCGGTGATCGGCGGCGTGTAGGCGGCGTCGTCCCAGGCTCGGACACCGCTCGCCGGGTCGCACTGGCCGTCCGACTGGCCGGGGATCTTGACCCAGAGGTAGGCGTCCACCAGGGAGTTCCCGGTGCTCGCGGTCGGGGTGTCACCCAGACCGGCGCCCGGTGGATTGCAGAAGTTGCCCGCCACCAGGGTGCTGATGACGCTACCCGGCTGGTCGAACGGCGAGCCCGCGTACCGCTGCATGCTGTCCGGACCCAGACCGTTGCGGCTGGTGTCGATCAGGAAATGCGTGATCGGCTCGGTGGCGCCGAGCAGGCTGGCATAGGTCTGGTTCTCACCAGTCGAGTCGAGGTCGGCCGCGGCCCCGGAGCAGCTGGTCGCGGTGCAGGCGCCCGAGTTGCTCCAGATGCCGTAGGGGTTGAGGGCCGTCCCATTGAAGCCGGATCCCGACCAGCCGTTGTAGTACTGGCCGGGACAGACGGCGCCGAACTGGTTGACCCAGTTGCCCGGCGCCACCACCGTCTCGTAGGCGATGCAGTCCGAGATCCAGGTGCCGAACCGCACCGAGTTGGGGGTGAACTGGTAGTTGGAGACGTCGGTGAAGAAGCCCTGAACCCGCTGGACGCCGGCCAGGAGCAGCTCCTGGGAGATGGCGGGAACGTTGAGCCAGGCGGAGTGGACACCGTCGAGGTACACCACCGTGTTGGGGTCCGCCTCGAGGGCGCCGACCGCATGGTTGAGCTCGGCGAACCGCTCCACGTCGGCTCCGTAGTACTTCTGGATCGCCGCGGGATACTGGCTCATCGTCGGCATGATGGTGGGCCCGCTGACCTCGATTGGATAGGTCCCGTTGGGGTTGTCGGTGTGGTCACAGTTGGATGGGATCAGCCCGAGGCTGTCCGGCTCCAGCAGCACCACCGCATGCCCCTCGCCGATGGCGCCGGCGAGGGAGTCGGTCCAGCCGTCGTAGTCAGCCTCGTTCCGGGCTCCACCGGCGGAGAAGGACCCGCAGTCGCGGCCCGGGATGTTGTAGGCGACGAAGACCGGCACCGCGTTCTCCACGGCAGCCTCCAGCATGGTCTGGCGCACCTGGCGAGCCACGTCGACGTCGGCCTGCCTGGCACCCGCCTCGCCCCGCGCGATCTGGGCCGCCGTCTCCCCGTCCAGCCAGACCGCCTGAGGGGTCGACTCCATCTCCAGGATCAGGCTGGCGTCCGTGGCATCACCGCTGCGGAGCAGCTGGGAAGCCTGCTCCAGCGAGCCATGCGCTGGCGGGGGGACGAAGAAGCGGGTGGTGGGCGAGAGACTATGCCCGGGTCCAGCGGCGGACGCCGTCGTGGGCGGCACGCCCAGCCCACCGGCGATCAGGGCCGCTCCCGCGGCAACCCTCGCGCGCCGCAGCAACAGACCCACAAGAGGCTTCACCCTGGCACCTCTCCTCACAGCCCGACCTTCCCAATCCCGAGTAGGGCCATCCTCGGGGCCTTTGCCCGCCGCCGGGGGCCGAGCTCGAGCGAAGTTATGTAACCCGTTTCAGACCCGCGTTACCCTATCAGGCCGGAGCAACCGCTGCGAACCCCAGCCCGAGCGGTGTAGCCTTGCCCGACCCGCAGCGCTTGGGAGAATCGCCATGGAGACGATGGCCACGGCGGCGGTCTTGCCGCCGGAGGACGAGGAGGTGGGGGGCCGGATCGAGGTGGTGACGCAGCGCCCGATCGTGCTTCCCCGGCAGGACAGCCCGAGAGCCCGTGTCGAGGACCTTCTGGGCCGGCATCCCTGGGTGCTGCCCGGGCTGCTCACCGGCATCATCGCCATGCTCCTGCTCACCCGGGGACCGCGCGTCGTGGTGGTGCGGACCGCGCGAGGACAGCAGGCGTAAGCGGCTCGCGGGGATCAGCCGCGGATGCCCAGGGCGGCGAGCAGGGCGTCGGTGTCCGCCGGGGCCCCCGCGGTGATCCGGAGCCGGTCGTCGTGGACCCCGTCCCGGAAATGCCGGACCAGGATGTGCGCCTGGCGAAGCTCGGCGGCGACACTCGCAGCATCGCCACCCGGTGGCCGTCCCAGCACGAAGTTGGCCTGGGAATCGCCGACCTCCCAGCCGGCGCTCCGGAGCGCTGAGGTCAGCCGCTCCCTCTCTGTCACCACCATCTCGACGATCCGGCGATGGTGGCCGGGGTCCTCGAGAGCAGCCCTGGCCGCGGCGATCGCCAGCCGATCGACGGGATAGGATTCGAGGACCGCCGCCAGATCGCCGATCAGGTCCGGATGGCCGAGCGCGTATCCGACCCGCAGCCCGGCCAGGGCATGGCTCTTGGCGAAGGTCCGGACCACCATCCAGCCCTGGTGAGCCGCGAGAAGCGGGATGCACGAGGCGGGCGCGAAGTCGCAGTAGGCCTCGTCGATCACGACCACGGAATCGACCGCGCCGAGGCGCTCCTCGATCGCGCCGGGGGACAGCCAGCTGCCGGTTGGCGAGTTGGGGTTGCACAGCATCCGCATCACCGCGCCCCCCGTCGCCATCTCCTCGGGCAGGCCGCACCTGCCGGCGAGAGGCGCGCTGTCCACCCTTGCCCCGGCGAGCCGGGCGAGCACGGGCAGCAGCGAGTACGTTGGCTGAGTGAGCAGCACCGTGTCCCCCGGGTCGACGAAGGCGTCGAAGCAGGCCTCCAGGACCTGGTCGGCACCGTTGCCGAGCAGGACCTGCTCGGGGCTCAGACCGTGGTGGCGGGCCAGTGCCGATCGGAGTGGCTCGCCGTCGGGATCGGGGTAGCGTCGCAGCCCGGCCACGGCACCCGCCACCGCCGCGGCCACCTGCGGCGAGGGCGGCAGCGGAGACTCGTTGGTATTGAGCTTGATCCAGGCCTCGGCATCGGCAGGCTGCTCGCCGGGCACGTAGCCGAATCCGGGGCCGAGGGAGGGACGGCGGAAGCGCGACATTCGCGAGATTGTGCCCCCGGAGGCGGGAGGGCCGCGGACTGCTCCGGCTATCGGGCCGGGCTGATCCGGGCCTCGACCTCCACGGTCGATCCCGGAGCGGCCGCCCCAACCAGGTTCCCGGCGACCG
This sequence comes from Binatia bacterium, assembly GCA_035624785.1. Lineage (GTDB taxonomy): Bacteria > Chloroflexota > Dormibacteria > Aeolococcales > Aeolococcaceae > JAJZNI01. The sequence continues at coordinate 154,442 of DASPQV010000043.1, forward strand.
GCTTGCCGTCGACGACCAGCCGGGTGACCCTCCCGGTCACCCCCGCCGGCTTCTCGACCCGGATCCGGTAGGTGGCGCCCCGGAAGCGGCGGCTCACCGTGAACCCGGTCCAGGAACCGGGGATGACCGGGTCGATGCGGAGGCCGTCGTGCTCCGGCCGGATGCCCAGGATCCACTGGGTTATGGCGACGAGGTTCCAGGCGGCGGTGCCGGTGAGCCAGGAGTTCTTGCCCTCGCCAAAGCTGGGCGCGTCGCGGCCCGCGATCATCTGCGCGTAGACGAAGGGCTCGCCGCGGTGGACCTCGCTGATCTGCTCGCGAGCCGAGGGATTGATGCGCAGGTAGTAATCGAAGGCCGCCTCCCCGTCACCGCTGATCGCCTCGGCGATCATGATCCAGGGGTTGGTGTGGCAGAAGATGCCTGCGTTCTCCTTGTACCCGGGAGGGTATGAGGAGATCTCGCCCAGCTCCAGGTGGTAGCGGGAGTAGGCGGGCTGCTGGAGCATGATGCCGTGCTCGGTGGCGAGCTGCCGGCGCACCGAGTCGAGGGCGCGCCGGGCTCGGCCATCGTCGAGTCCGATTCCCGCCATGGCGCAGACGCCCTGGGGCTCGATGAAGATCTGGCCCTCGTCGGACTGGGCCGAGCCCACCGGGTTGCCGAAATGGTCGTAGGCGCGCCGGAACCATTCGCCATCCCAGCCGTGGGCGGCGACCGCCGCCCTCATCGCCTGCGCCTGCTCTCGATAGGAGGCGGCCTCGGCGGCGCCACCGCAACCTGCGACGATGCCGGCCAGCTCATCGGCGGCGAGCGCGAAGAGTGCGGCGATGAGCACCGATTCAGCCGCCCCGCCGGTGCGATTCTCGGTGGTCTGGAAGGCCTCCCCGGGGGCTTCCGAGAAACAGTTGAGGTTGAGGCAGTCGTTCCAGTCGGCGCGGCCGATCAGGGGCAGGCCGTGAGGCCCGAGACGCTCCCGGGTGTAGGCGATGCTGCGGCGAAGATGATCGACGAGCGGCTCCTCGGTGTCCGCCGAGTTGTCGTAGGGCACCGGCTCATTGAGGATGCTCCGATCGCCGGTCTCCTTGAGGTAGGCCGCCACGGCGATGACCAGCCAGAGCGGATCGTCGTTGAACCCCGAGCCGACGGCGTTGTTGCCACGCTTGGTGAGCGGCTGATACTGGTGGTAGGCAGCCCCGGTGGGCAACTGGGTGGCGGCGACGTCGAGGATCCTCTGACGAGCTCGCTCCGGGATCATCGGGACGAAGCCGAGCAGGTCCTGGTTGGTGTCCCGGAACCCGATCCCCCGGCCGATCCCCGACTCGAAGAATGACGCAGAGCGGCTGACGTTGAAAGTGACCATGCACTGGTAAGGATTCCAGATGTTGACCGAGCGGTCGGCATGAGGGTCCGGGGTCTGGACTTGGATGACCGAGAGCAGCTCGTCCCATCGCTCGCGCAGGGCGGTCAGCCCCGCCTCGACCGTCTCCGAACACAGCCAGCGCTGAATCACCGGGCGCACGCCGCGCTTGTTGAGCGTCTGGGTACCCGGCGGGTCGAACTTCTCGGCACGCGGATTCTCGAAGTAGCCGAGCAGGAAGATCAGCTCGCGCTCCTCGCCCGGTCCGAGCTCGAGGCGGACGTGGTGGGCACCGTGAGGGGCCCAGCCATGGGCGATCGAGCCGGCGCACTGGCCACGCTCCACCGCAAGTGGCTGCTCCCAGCCGCGATAGGAGCCAAGGAAAGCGTCCCTCTGAGTGTCGAATCCGGCGAGGTCCCCGGAGCAGGCAAAATAGGCGAAGTGGTCCCGCCGCTCCCGGTACTCGGTCTTGTGGTAGATGACGCCGGCCTCCACCTCGACTTCACCGGTGGAGAAGTTGCGCTGGAAGTTGCTGCTGTCATCCTGCGCATCCCAGAGGCAGAACTCCACCGACGAGAAGATCGAGAGGGCGCGCCGCTCGCTCCCCTGGTTGGTCAGCCGGAGCCGCCAGACCTCGAGGGTCTCGCCGAGCGGGACGAAGTACAGGGTCTCGGCCCGGATCCCCCGGTGGCTCGAGGCGATGACGGTGTAGGAGAGGCCGTGCCGGCACTCGTAGGCGTCGAGGGGTGACCGGGTGGGCTGCCAGGACGGCGACCAGTAGTCACCGCTCCGGTCATCCCGGATGTAGAGGTAGCGACCACCGAGGTCGAAGGGTGCGTTGTTGTACCGGTAGCGGCTGATCCGCCGCAGCCTGGCGTCACGGAAGAACGAGTATCCGCCGGCGGTGTTGGAGATGATCCCGAAGTACTCCTCCAACCCCAGGTAGTTGATCCAGGGCAGGGGAGTGTCGGGCCGGGAGATCACGTACTCCCTGCGCCCGTCGTCGAAATGCCCGTAGCGCACCCCAAGTCTCCTCGTTGCATGGTCACCCTCCCAGCCCACGGGGACAGTGCCAAGCCAAGCCTGGGAGCCGAGATCGTGCGGCTCCATGGCCGGTCCGAAACGGAGCAGCCCCTCGGCTGTCGAGAGCTTCGGGGCCGCCCTGCCGGCCGTGGTCGGCCGGCGCTCAGCGCCAGCCGACCCGGTCGTCCCACCTCAGGAGGTGAGTGCCTGTTCTGGTGTGGTCGTGTTTCCTCAGCCGGCTGCCACGGGCTTGAGCTGCATCAGGATGTAGGGCAGCTCGGGATCGTCCGGCGAGGGATCCATGTAGGGGTTGGAGGCATCCGGCCAACCCGTGTACTTGGCGCTGCTGTACACGTTCCAGTCCGCGCCGTAGAGGAGCGGAGCCTCGGGAACGTCACTCGACATGACCTGCACCGCCGGAGCCACGGCCGAGACGACGGCCGAGGTGTTGCTGGGATCGGTGCTGGCGTACTGCTGGAGGGCAGACAGCGCGGTCGAGGCACCCGACGGATCACCGGCCTTCAGGCCGATGTAGGTCGCGGTGTTGGCCGACTGAGAGGTATCCAGCCAGTCATCAAGCTGGACGTAGGGGATGTTACCGCCGTTGCCCCAGTGGATGGCCGTCTGCCACCCCGTGGGGCTGGTGGTCAGGGTGGTGTTCCAGTCGGAGTACCCCTGGGCCGCCTTGGTGGTCACGTCCATGCCCAGCGCCTGCAGCTCCTGGGAGATCAGGGTCGCA
>DASPQV010000044.1:0-33989 GCA_035624785.1 Binatia bacterium
GATCACGCCGCCCTCGCCGCAGGCGGTGCACTTCCAACGGATCTCACCCCCCTCCCCGAGATCGGTGAAGGTCTCGACATGCCCGGGGCAGGGCCGACGGCCCGGCCGGCGCCGGCAACGGATGGCACTCTCGAGCCGCCGAGCGCTGGGGAGGCTGGTGGCACAGCGGACAATGTCGCGCAGGTACTCTGCCAGTCGGTACGCCTCAGGGAGGCGGTTACCCTCGACCCCGTCGAAGTCGGAGAGGTCGGTGACCGTGTTGTTGGGTTCGACCATGCTCACGTGATGGTAGCGAGGCACCACGAAGGTGGTCGGGCCGGTCGGCTTCAGCGCTGCTATCGACAATACGCTATAATGTGAGCTGTGGACGAGGAGCATAGGGCGGGATCTCTGTTGCGCGAGGCCAGGCGCCAGGCCCGGCTCTCCCAGGTGGAGCTGGGTCACCGTGCTGGGGTCGCCCAGAGCGTAGTGAGCGCGTACGAATCGGCGGCTCGGCAGCCGTCCTTGCCTACCCTGGCGCGGCTGGTTGCGGCGACGGGCCTGGAGCTCAGGGTCGAGGTGTCCCGTCCTCGACTGCAGCAGCCACGCCTTCATGGGCGCCTGGGGGCTCGGCTCCTTCGGGAGCGAAGGCGAGTACGGCAGATCGCCGGCCGCCACGGCCTTGCTAATCCGCGGGTCTTCGGCAGCGTCGCTCGGTCGGAGGATACCGAGGGCAGCGACATCGATCTGCTAGTCGACGTCGCTCCCGGAGTAGGACTGCTCGGCCTGGCACGTTGCCAGCGCGAGTTGGAGTTACTGCTCGGGGCGCCGGTAGACCTCGTACCCGCCAGCGACCTCAAGCCGGCCGTGGCTCGCACGGTCCTGGATGAGGCGCTACCCCTGTGACGCGATACGACCGGCAGCGCCTCGACGACATCGTCAGCGCGATCGACGCGATACGGGCTCACATGCAGCGCGGTGACCTCAGCGACGGCCTGGTCTTCGACGCGGTGCGTGTGCGTCTGATCGAGATCGGTGAGGCGGTAAAGGCACTCCCCGCTGAGCTGCTGGCGAGGCAGCCGGACATCCCGTGGGCCGAGGTCGCCCAGATGAGGGACCGGCTGACCCATCACTACTTCGACACCTCACATGCGATCGTTGCCGCAACCATTGACCACGATCTGCCCGAGCTCGAGTCGGCAGTCCGCCGTCTCATCGACCTCGCCGACTGACGACGAGGGCGCGGCGGGCGGCTCGAGGGCACCCAAGGAGTCGCCCAACTAATCGGGGATTAGACGCTAGGACGAGTAGGTGAGCGGCTTACCGGCGGCGACGGAGAAGGATGAGAGGGAGTAAGTGCGCCGCCGGGATCGCGAGTAGGAGTGCTGAGCGTTACGAAGACCGTCTCCAGCGCGATCAAGCCAGGCCCGCTTGAGGGCGTCGCCACGAAAGATGCCCGGCGGTTACGCTGATTGTTGCGTTCCACCCGCCCGCCATCGAGAACGGGCACCCGCTCACGATGCTGGGCGGTGGAGACGACCCGGTCACTCACCGCCCGCTCCTTTCCGTGAAGAAGGACCTCTCGCCGGCTAGGCGGCCAAGGCGGTCGTACTGAGCCCCCGCCCATGCGTTCAGCAGGGCGACGACGTCGACCATGTCGCTAAGGAGCACGTGCTGTTTTCGGGTCGCCACCCTCGGTGATCGCCTTGCCCCACATCTCCGCCGCCCGGGTGATGCTCGTTTCGCTGTCGGCGTCGATCCAGAGCTGGCCCAACCAGTCCTTGAGGCGGAGGAAGTCGGCCCCGTTCGGTCACGGAGCAGCCCCGCCGCCTCCGCCTCCGAGTCTCCCGACACACCGTCGTGGGGCTCCTGCCCAGGTGCCTCGCCAAGCCCCTGACCGACTGCCCCTGGCACAGGCCCAGGGCAATCTCCTCGCGCTCTTCCAGGGATAGCCGCTCTGCTGCATCGGTGACCTCATCTGACAGCCGTCCGCGAGATCAGATCACCCCTGTTGCACCCACCGCTAGAAACCGGCCGGCGTGGCTACTTCGGGCTGCAAGAGTCCCTCGGTGCCGTCTACGGAAGAGCCCGGAACCGAGGGCGCAACTCGTCAGGTTGCGATGACTTGTCGATGACCTCAACCAAGAGCAAACTTGCGGCGGTCGTCCAGATGCGCCGCCGAATGGAGGGGTCCAATGGAGAAGTTATTGGACAGGCTGGTCAGGCTGGTGCAGGTCGTCGATGCCGGTCTCCTCGGTACTGGCTTCGTCCTCCTGGGGCTTGGGGCGTGGCTCGCCCTGTCAACGAGCACACACCCCGTCGGCATCGCCGTCCTCGCCGCAGGAGGAGCCGTGACCCCGACGGGCAACTTGGTCGCCACCTTGAAGGATAAGGCGGAGTGGTACATCGCCACGGTATCCGGTCTCTTTGTCGTCGGTGTGGCTCTTGTCGTGATCGGCACGATCGCGGATGCCCTGACAACTTTGGGCACAGTGCTGATAACCGCCGGCGCCGCGATCATGCCGACCGGAGCCAAGCCACCGCCTGTCACGCCCAAGGCGACGACGGAAGCTGTGCATGTGCAACGAAGCGGTCGCGTCACTCTTCGGGGCGCCATCGCACCACGAGGGCAGCTTGTCACGTGGCAATTCGTCTACGGCGCCTCTACGATGGGCGGTCCGTACCCGGACGCGACAGAGGCGCGCTATGTCTCTGAGAAGGGGAACGAGCCCGTGGCCGTGTACGCAGAGGTTGCCGGCGCGCGGGGAATGCACTACCGCTTGGAGGTGGCAAGCACGACCTCAGGAACATTCTATGCCGGGGGCGACCAAGAGGTTAAATAGCTTGGATTAGTTTAGGGTCGGCGAAATGTGGCCTCCGGGCCTGCACCCGGCTACTGCTGGGCGGGCCCGGCAAGGCTGGCTCTGTCGCGGTGCGCTTCTGCGCGGTGATCGCCAAACCGCTCCTGCCCAAGGTGACCAAGCTGCCGGCCCAATCGATCTGAAAGGAGGTCCAGGATCTCAACCCCTGGCTCGCCGGAGAGGAGGGGCGTGAGGCTCTTGCCGAGGTGATCCCAGCTCGCTGGCGCCTGGTTGAGGCAGCGCATCAGCAGGTGGCTGGGGATCTCTTCGTTGACGTTCTCGACAGCACGGCCGTGGGCGACAAGGTCGTTGTGGAGGTGCAACTCGGCCCGAGCAATGACGACCATCTCGGAAAGCTGATCACCCGCGCGGCTATCTATATCTACCAGGCCCAAGCGGCGGTCTCGATCGTCGGCGAGCCGAAGCCTGAGCACCAGCAGGCTCTCAACTCTCTGAACCACGAGGGCATGCCGGAGTTCTTCCTGGTCAAGGTGCAGGCCGCTCGGATCGGGAGCTCGCCGCTGGCGCCTCTCCTCACACTCGTCACGGGTCCGACCCCTGAGCTCAAGACGGCCGCCACCGTGAACGCGGAGATGAAGAAACGGGAACGGCAGCGGTTTGACTGCTGGGCGGCTGTCCTGCCCCGGGCCTGCGAGATCGCCCCCGCGTTAGCCACGCCCCGCCACGCGGATGGGGATCGGGACAGGGAAGCTCGGCGTCCGCTGGGTGGTCGGTCCCCTGCAACACGCGGGCTCGGTGGAGCTGGTCGTCCTCCCCGGGGTGAAGGGCAAGTTCGGCGACACCGCGGCGGTCATGGCAGAGATCCGGCAATCGGCTGCCGCCGCCGAGGCAGCGCTGCATGCACTCCCTGTGGAGTGGGTCGATTGCATCCGCCCGCGCCTGCGCATCACGATCGACAAGGGCGGATGGGGCGATCCCGGCTCCTGGCCGGCTGTCCGCGTCGACGCTATCGCGAAGCTCTGCACCCTCATCGACGCCACGAGACCTGTCGTCAAGGCCCTGACGTCCCGCGCCAACGCGCTGCAGATGACGGTCAGAGCGATCAGAGGGGCGCCGTCCTGGGATAGGGGGTCGGGAGGCCCTTGTCCGGGTCGTGGCCTGCACGGTAGCGCCGCGGTAGGCGCGGTTGACGCAGCTAACCCTTGCCCGCTGCCGATTGGCTCTCCGGGCTCCTGAGCAGTAATGCCTGGCGACCAGTCGGCGGTGGTGCAGATGCGTTGGCCAGCGCGAGCGTGACAAACGGGACGGAGCGGACCCGGCTACCATGTCGGCGCCTCTCGGAAACGGGGAAGTGGCGAGGGAGACGGAGATGAGCGCGCAAAGCACACCGACTGGGACAGGAAACCAGCGCCAGGGCACGGGGAACAGGGGCGTGACGTCTAAGCCGCCCAAGCCAGAGCCCGCCGACCTCTGGACCTATTTGAAGGTGGTCGTCGTCGGGCTGGGCCTCATCCTGGTTCTATGCGGATTTGAGCTTGCCTTCGGCAAGGCGGGATCGAGCCCGGCAGTGGCGTCCGCGGCCGCGGTGCTGGCGCTGGTGAGCGCGCTGGCGGTGGGGATCGAGCGGATACTCGAGGGCTTCTGGACCGTGGTCGACAATCTGGCCGCTAATCCGTCGCTATTCTTCAGCAGCGACGCAAAGCGCTTCCAGCACTTCGCCCAGCAGCTGAACGATGTCGTCAAGGCGCCGCTAGACGACCTGAGCAAGGGCCTCCAGAGCGCCGATCAGCTCGCCTCGAAAGTGCAGAAGGAGCTTCCCGGGGTGCAGAGCAAGATCGGGACACTGCTTGACTCGGTGGGAAGTGTCGCCACATCGCAGGACCCGCAGGCCTGGCGGGACGGGCTTCCCGCCATCCGCAAGGGCCTGGTGGAAGTGCATGCCGCCCTTGGGAGCGCAGAGGACCAGGCGGCGCTCCAGGGCGGCATCGCGGGCCTGGATGCACTGTCAGGATGGGTCTCGTCGCTGACCGGCAATCCAGGCCGGCGGCTGCTGAGCCTGATCGCCGCCTCGTTGATGGGGCTGGGCGCCTCGTGGGTGCTGGGGCTCGACGTCATCCACGCCGCCCTCGGCACCGCGGGCGCCGCCGCAGTGTCCGCTCTGCCCTGGGGGATGGTGGCCACGGGACTGGTGATCGGCCTGGGCTCCAATCCGACCCACGAGTTGGTCAAAGGGCTCCAGGCATACAAGCAGTCCAAGGTCTGAGGCGAGCCCAGCAGCCACCGGGGCAGAGCGGCACCAGCCCGTTGCGTCGGAGCCGGTGTGTTGCCGGCGAGTTTCCTCGTCCCCATGCCGCGACGAACCGCGGTGTTCGATGTGGTCCGGCAGCTGCTCATCGCCATGCAGGAGCTGTGCTTCGTGCCCGATGCTTATGCATTGCCGACCGCAGCGCAGCCCTGACCGTCGGCAGCGATGACCTGTTGCACTTCGTCGGGAGAAGCGATACCATCACGGAACGATGCACGCCGTGTCGCGACTGGATGACACGGAGCGCGTGAGCGAGGCTCGGAAGCCCTTGGAATCCCAACGGGATCTCAGCGCATCGATCAGCGGCTTCGATGCGCGGTCGAGTCGCTCTCAGGAGCTTCGGTCGAATTCGGCAGCAACGTTTTTCGACACTGTGAGCACCGTCGCAAACTACGGACCTGGTCGAAATCTGATTCGCTGACCCGGCCAATCTCAATGTCTCGATCAGATGCTGTCGTACCGCGCCGAGGTGCAGTCAGGAGCTTCTGCCGAATTCCGCAGACACGTCCAAAAATGCTCTGCGCAGGACCGCAAACTACGGATCAGAAGGTCGGGGGTTCAAATCCTCCTGGGCGCGCCAGCCGGCCTCTCCCGAACGGGGCAGCAGAGCCGGATCGTTCTGACCCGTAATCACGCCGCCCGAATCAGAGGCTCCCATCGTCCGACGGTGCGGTGTCAACCGCTACAACGCTGCGCGGCGCGGCAATCGGACGCTGCGGAGGGAGGTGGGGGCGGTGAAATCGCCTCAGGGCTCATCGCCGCCCTACCCGGCCGCCTGGCGCCTCTGGTTCCTTGCATAGGACTCCTGCAGGGTCCAGGAGTTGCCATCGGGGTCGCTGAAGTACACGTGCTTGCCCCAGGGCTGGGGTTCGACCTCGCTGGTCGCGACGCCGGCCTGATTCAGCGCGGCCTTGGCCTCCTCGGCGCTGTCCACCACCAGGATCACTCCTCTGACCGTTCCCGGCGCCATGGTGGAGGTCCCCTCGCCGATGTGGATGGAGCAGCCCGAGCCGGGTGGCGTCATCTGGACGAAGCGGAGCTCGGGGCTGATGCGCTGGTCCATGTCCACGCTGAACCCGACGCGCTTGTAGAAGTCGATCGCGCGGTCCGTGTCGCTAACCGGCACGGGGATAACCTCGAGTGCCATGTCCATCGCGGATCCCTCCTGCTCCTACGGCCCCTTCCAAGCTGGCGCGCCCACGGTGGTGGCGGCGGATGCGGCCGCACCCCGCCCGCGATGATGGCAGGTCACGCCGCTCAGCACCGGCAGGAGGAGGCCGATCTGCCCATGGTTGGGCGCGGTGGGGCGGTCAGGGAGGCCCGGAGGGCCAGCCCCGGCGGCTCCTCGACGTCGCCCTCCCGGCCCCTACTCATCGGCAGGGGACGAGCCGGCCCTCACGCTTCGAGAAACCATCCGATACGATCCGGGGCGCCGAGGCGCCGGTGACCAGCACACCGCACCTCGGGCCAGAGCCCTCCGCGCTGCCCGGATCTGCGGCACCATGGCGGGACCCGGCCATCCAGCCAAGGCTGCCGGACGGCCAGCCACACCTCGGAGAGACATCGATGAAGCGGATCAGCCACTGGATCGACGGCAGGGTCACAGCGGGCCAGTCCGGCCGGGTCGGACCCGTCTACAACCCGGCGACCGGGGAGCAGACCGCTGAGGTCGACTTCGCCTCGGCCGCCGAGGTGGACGCCGCCGTCGAGAGCGCGACCGGGGCCGCGACGTCCTGGCGCGACAGCTCGCTCTCCCGGCGGGCTGAGATCCTTTTCGGCTTCCGCGAGCTGCTCAACCAGCGGCGTGACGAGGTCGCCCGGGTGCTCACCGCGGAGCAGGGCAAGGTCCGCACCGACGCCATCGGCGAGGTCCAGCGCGGCATCGAGAACGTGGAGTTCGCCTGCGGTGTTCCCCACCTGCTCAAGGGCGAGTTCTCGGAGCAGGCGTCGCGGGGGATCGATGTCTACTCGATCAGGCAGCCGGTGGGGGTGGTGGCCGGCATCACCCCCTTCAACTTCCCGGCTCTGGTGCCGATGTGGATGTTCGCCAACGCCATCGCCTGTGGCAACTGCTTCGTGCTCAAGCCCAGCGAGAAGGACCCCTCCTCATCCCTGCTGCTCGCCGAGATGTGGCGCGAGGCCGGCCTCCCGGATGGCGTCTTCACGGTGGTCCAGGGAGACCGCGAGGCGGTCCAGCGGCTCCTCGAGCACCCCGGCATCGGTGCGGTGTCGTTCGTCGGATCGACCCCGGTGGCGCGCTACATCTACGAGACCGGAACCAAGCACGGGAAGCGGGTCCAGGCCCTGGCCGGAGCCAAGAACCACATGGTGGTGCTCCCCGACGCCGACCTGGAGATGGCCGCCGACGCCGCCGTCTCGGCCGGCTACGGCTCGTCGGGGGAGCGCTGCATGGCCATCTCGGTGGTGGTCGCCGTGGGCCGGATCGGCGACGACCTGGTGGACGCGATCGCGCGCCGCATCCCGCTGATCAGGGTCGGGCCGGGCGACGACCCCGAGTCCGAGATGGGCCCCCTGGTGACCGCCCAGCACCGCGATCGGGTGGCTTCCTACCTCAACGAGGCGGCGCTCGGTGGCGCCCGGGTGGTGGTCGACGGGCGCCTGGGCACGCCGACCCAGGGTTTCTTCGTCAAGCCCTCGCTGGTCGACTGGGCGCGCCCGGGATCGCCGGTCTATGACGACGAGATCTTCGGGCCGGTGCTGACTGTGGTGCGCGCCGAGACCTACGACGAGGCGCTGCAGTTGGTGAACTCCAACCCGTGGGGCAACGGGGTGGCCCTGTTCACCCGTGACGGAGGGATGGCCCGGCGTTTCCAGCTGGAGGTGCTGGCGGGCACGGTGGGCATCAACGTGCCGATACCGGTCCCGGTCGCCTTCTACAGCTTCGGGGGCTGGAAGGCCTCGCTGTTCGGGGACGCCAGCATGTACGGCCCCGACGGCATCCGCTTCTACACCCGCAGCAAGGTGGTGACGTCACGGTGGCCGGATCCCAGCACCAGCAGGGTGGACCTCGGCTTCCCGCAGACCCGCTGAGCGCTGAGGAGCTGCTGACGAAGTGCCCGGGATCACCCCGGCTGCCCGAGCAGGTCGCCGGGCACGGGCTGGTCATGGTGAAGGCAGCTGTGCCAAGGCTGGTCTGCATGCAGGGTCCGGGACCTGCGTCCCTTGAAGATGCCACCGGACGGTGCTAGTCTCCTGCCGCGGCTGTCATGTGTGGGGGCAGAGACGGCCTTCGGGGGAAGCGACCGTGAACAGCAAGTTGTGGGCATGCGCGGGTGTGGTCGCACTGGTGGTGGCGGGATTCGTCTCGGCGTGTGGCAGCTCAGGGACCTCAGCACCCCCGGCCTCGACCGGGAGCTCGGCGCCGAGCCAGGGCGCTCCGCCCGCCAGCAGCCAGGGCAGCTCGGGAACCAGCCTGGCGGCGTGCTCCGCGCTCACCCAGTCGAGCGCAGCGACCATCACCGGCGACTCGACCATCTCCAAGGTCACCGGCAGCAGCACCTTCTGCATGTACTCGGACGTGACCGGTAGCAGCGGCGCCGGGGCGATGATCGACATGGAGGCCAACAACGGGATCAGTGCCTCGGTCCTCCAGGCGGCGCTGGCCGCGGAGGCAACCGGCGGTAGCTCGCAGTACCAGCCGGTCTCCGGGATCGGAGACGCTGCCTGGTCTGAGCTCCAGACCGCCGGGAACGGGGCCGGCCTCGTCTTCGCCAAGGGCGGCACGGTGATGATCATCGTCGCCGAGTCAGCGACCATGAACGGCTCGCAGGTTCTCTCGTCGATCGAGCAGGTCGCCAAGACGATCGTCGGCGAGATGTAGCCGGGGCAAGGTCCACCGGGCTTCGGGGGACTGGCCCGACCGGGGGGTGTCGAGCCTGGCTGGCCGTTGCAAGTGCCCTCCGGATAAGGGGACCTCCGCTCGGCCCGCTCAGTGCTCCCTGCGGTGCTGCCCCTCCCCCTCCTCGTGCCCATACCGGTGGTGCCCCGCGTGGGCACCCGGCGCCGGCGAGGGGACCCGTCCCCTCCCCCGCAGCGAGACGTCCGCCCCTTCACTGGCCGGCGTTGGCACCGCCGTCGGGAAACCCGTCGTCAGCTGGCTGAAGATCGGGCTCCCCCACCCGCTGGGCACGTCGAAGCCCTTGCCCGCGCTGTACCCCTTGGTCCCGCTGGGGTAGGCGTTGTTGCCCTTGGTGACGTCGTGGAAGCCCTTGCCGGCCTTGGCCAGGGCGTAGGCGGGGTCCTGGAGGCGGCCCAACGGCTTGCCCAGCACCGCCGACAGCGCCGTGAACCCGGCGGTGAGCAGCGGCGCCACCGCGCTGGTGCCGCCCACCGTGGTGCTCTGGGGGTTGCCGGAGGAGTCGATGCCGGTGATCACCACATACCCGGTGGTCGGGTCGGCGTCGGCCGCCATGTCCGGCTCCGACCGGCCCGTCGTGCCCGTGTTCAGCGACTTCTCGCTGATCCCGTTCGCCGACTGGTAGCTGGGGACCGGGAAGTACATCGACACGCCCCCTCCGCCGGCCCCCTCGCTGTGGGCGGCCTCGTTCCAGACCACCTCGGCGCTGATCTTCCCGCCGCTCGCCGTCAGCTTGGTGCCGCCGGCCGCGAGCGCGTTGGGGCTGGAGGCGGGATGGTCGGCGTAGACCTTGCCATCGGTGCTGCTGTCGCTGGCGCCGTCGTCCCCGCTGGCGACGATGTGGAAGATCCCCTGGGCCAGGCAGGCCTGGGCGGCCGCGTCCATCGCCTGAGCACCGCCCTGGGTCCACCCGTTCTCCGCCCCACCCCAGCTGGTGGAGACGCCCGTGAACTTGTAGGTGGGGTCGGTGGCGAAGGAGTTCCAGAGGTCGGCGAAACCCTGCTCGGTGTTGGGCCCGTAGCGCAGCACCAGCCGGATCGTCGCCTTCGGCGCGGCCTCCAGCAGCGCCCGGGCGACCACCTGCCAGTCCAGGGCGACCTCGACGTCGGCGCCGCCCGGATCGGGGTTGGGCAGGGGGCCGCCGACGGCGTCCTCGACGACCTGGACCCCCGGGTTGTTCTTGGTGAACCAGCTGACCACGCTCTGGTCGGCCCGGCCGCCCAGCTCGGCGATGCCGATATCCAAGGTGAGCCCCGCCCCCCCGCCGGCCACGGTGGGGAACTGGTAGATCCCGGCGAGCTGCTCGGGGGTGAAGGTGGCCGTCACCCGTTCGGGCTCGGCCGCCCGGTGGTGGGCTTTGGCGATCGGCCGGCTGCTCAGACCGCTGACGTGCTCGACGATCCCGGACAGCTCGGAGGGGATCGACACGAGTTCCCGGTGGTCCCGATAGGTGATCGTCCCGCCCCCGCCGGGAGGCGTCGTCTCGAAGCTCTCCAACCCCACCCGGAAGGCGGCTTCCATCTGGGCGACGGTCCCGCGAAGCTTCACCCGTCGGGTGACCGGGTCGGTCCCGCTCACGCTGAGCCCGGCCCCTCCGGCCCACGCCGACACCCGCTCGATGTCCTCAGGGGTCGCGCCGTGGGCGGCGGCCAGCTCCTCGCGGGTGAGGTGGCGGCGCTGCCCCGGGGGCAGGGCGCTGATCGCCTCGATGGTCTCGGGCAGCGAGGGGCCCTCGGGGTTCTCCCGAAGCAGCAGGGTCACCTCGATGGTCTCCGCCCTCTGCGACGCGCTGAGGGCGCCGAGCGAGCGGGTGCGGCTCGTCTCGACGGTGGTCAGCTCGTGCGCGGTTCCGGGGAGCTGCACATGGTCCGGCATCGGTGTCCCTCCCGTCCGTCCAGTGGGGTCGTCAGGTCGGGGCCATTCTCCCAGACCCCGGCCTCAGACGTACCGAACGCCTGCACCGTCCACGACCGCCGTCAGCCCGGACGGCGCGGGCCGCCGCACGGCTTGCCCGCCGCGCTGCCCCATCAGGCATCCGGGCCCGCCCGCCGTTCATCATGGGCAGTGGGGAAGTTGCAGAGCCAGGGCTCCGGGCCCCCATCCGGGACCGGGTGCCGACCAGGAGGGCGAAGGAATGGCGGCGACCGGACAGGTGGCGGCGGCGGCCGACCTCGAGACGCTCCACGAGGTGGCCCAGCAGATCCGCGTCGACGGTATCCGGGCCAGCACCCGGGCCGGCTCGGGCCATCCCACCTCCAGCATGTCGGCCGCCGACCTGATGGCGGTGCTGGCCGGGCGTCACCTCCGCTACGACTTCCAGCACCCCGAGCTGCCCACCAACGATCACCTGATCTTCTCCAAGGGCCACGCCTCACCGCTCCTCTACGCGCTTTACAAGGCCTGCGGCGCGATCTCCGAGGAGGAGCTGATGACCTACCGGACCTACGGCTCCCGGCTCCAGGGCCATCCCACCCCGGTCCTGCCCTGGGTGGACGTCGCCACCGGCTCGCTCGGCCAGGGGTTGCCGATCGCGGTGGGCGTTGCCCTGGCCGGCAGGTACCTCGACCGCCTCCCCTACCGGGTCTGGGTGCTCTGCGGGGACAGCGAGATGGCCGAGGGATCGTGCTGGGAGGCGCTCGACAAGGCGAGCCACTACGGCCTGGACAACCTCTGCGTCATCGTCGACGTCAACCGGCTGGGCCAGCGCGGCGAGACCGAGTTCGGCTGGGACATGGAGGTCTACCGGCGCCGCGTCGAGGCCTTCGGCTGCCGTGCGCTGGTCATCGACGGTCACAACCTCGAGGAGGTCGACGGCGCCTACGTCGACGCCCGGGAGACGCTGGGCCGGCCCGCCGTGATCCTGGCCCGGACCATCAAGGGCAAGGGCTTCTCCGAGATCGAGGACAAGAACGGCTGGCACGGCACCGCCCTGAAGCCGGACATGGCCGAGCGGGCGATCGCCGAGCTGGGCGGCATCCGTGACCTCCACATCGAGGTGCGGCCCCCTGCGCCTGGGGCCCCGGCGATCCAGCCGGACCACGCCCCGGTCAGCCTGCCCACCTACAACCCCGGCGACAAGGTGGCCACCCGGCGCGCCTTCGGCGATGCCCTGGCGGCGCTGGGCGCCCGGCCCGACGTGGTGGCGCTGGATGGCGAGGTGAGCAACTCCACCTACTCGGACGCCTTCGACAAGGCCCACCCCGAGCGCTTCTTCCAGATGTGGATCGCCGAGCAGGCGCTGGTCGCCGCCGCGGTCGGCCTCCAGGTGCGGGGCTACGTCCCCTTCGCGGCGACCTTCGCCGCCTTCTTCAGCCGCGCGTATGACTTCATCCGGATGGCGGCGATCTCCCAGGCCGACCTCCGGCTCTGCGGGTCCCACGCCGGCAGCGAGATCGGCGCCGACGGCCCCTCGCAGATGGCCCTGGAGGACCTGGCGGCGATGCGCGCGATCCAGGGCTCGACCGTCCTCTACCCCTCCGATGCGGTCAGCACCGCCAAGCTGGTCGCCCAGATGGCCGACCGCTCCGGCATCTCCTACATGCGGACCACGCGCGGTGCCTATCCGGTGCTCTACGACAACGGCACCGAGTTCGCCATCGGTGGCGCCAAGGTCCTGCGCCGCGGCGACGGCGATCGGGCCGCGATCGTCGCGGCCGGGGTCACCCTTCACAACGCTCTCGAGGCCGCCGACCGTCTGGCTGCTGAGGGGATCAATTGCCGGGTGATCGACTGCTACTCGATCAAGCCGATCTCCGTCGATGTGCTGGCGGAGGCCGCCCACGACTGCGGCAACACCCTGGTGGTGGTCGAGGACCACTACCCGGAGGGCGGGCTGGGCGCAGCGGTCATGGAGGCGCTGGCCGGCCAGGAGCACCCGCCCCGGATCCTCCACCTCGCGGTGCGTGACCTTCCGGGGAGCGGCAAGACCTCCGATCTGCTCGCCGCGGCGGGGATCGACGCCGATGCCATCGTGAACGCGGCCCGCCACGCGGCAACAACGTCGGGAGGTCACTGAGATGTCCAGGGCCACCATCGCAGGAGCACGCTGATCCCATGGCCGCTACGAATCCTCTCCAGAAGCTCGCCGAGCACGGCCAGTCGGTCTGGCTCGACTACATCAGCCGGGAGCTGGTCGCCGGTCCCGAGCTGGGGCGGCTCATCGACGAGGAAAACGTCACCGGGATGACCAGCAATCCAACCATCTTCGAGAAGGCGATCGCCGACGGCACCCACTACGACGCGCAGATCGGCGAGCTGCTCGACCAGGGGGTCAGCGATCCCGCCGAGATCTTCCTGCGCCTCGCCATCGACGACATCCGGCGCGCCGCCGACCGGCTCCGACCGGTGTGGGACCGGACCGGCGGCGGCGACGGCTACGTCAGCCTGGAGCTGCCCCCGGAGATGTCCCACGACACCGCGGCCAGCATCCAGATGGCCAAGGAGTACAAGCGCCGCGTCGACCGGCCCAACCTGATGGTCAAGGTGCCGGCGACCCCCGAGGGCGTCCCCGCCGTCGAGGAGCTGATCGCCGCCGGGGTCAACGTCAACGTGACCCTGATATTCGCGCTCACCGCGTACGAGAGGGTGATCGAGGCATACCTCCGCGGCCTGGAGCGGCGCCGCTCCGCGGGCCAGTCCCTCGACATCCACTCGGTCGGCTCCTTCTTCGTCAGCCGGGTCGACACCATGGTCGACAGGCTGCTCGACGAGAGGCTCCAGCAGGACCCCGGCAACGCCAGTCTCGAGGGGCTGCACGGCAAGGCGGCGATCGCCAACGCGCGGCTGGCCTACGCGACCTTCGAGGGCTACTTCCGGGGCGACGGTTTCGCCCAGCTGCGCGAGGCGGGGGCGCACCTGCAGCGGCCGCTCTGGGCCAGCACCAGCGCCAAGAACCCGAACTACCGGGATGTCATCTACGCCGAGGCGCTGATCGGCCCCGACACCGTCGACACCATGCCGCCCGGGACCATCGAGGCCTTCCGCGACCATGGAGTGGTCGAGAGCGACACCGTCCGCGACGACTGGGACGGGGCCCGGGAGGTGATCGCCGAACTCGCTGCGGCCGGCATCAGCATGGAAAAGGTCACCCAGGACCTGCTCGACGCCGGGGTGAAGTCCTTCGCTGATTCGTACAACCAGCTGATCGCCAGGATCGCCGAGAAGGTCACCGCGATGGTGCGGGGGCGGGGGCAGTGCGAGCCCTTCCTGGTGATGGGCTTCAGCCTCCCCGAGACGGCGGCCGCCGACGGCCAGGTGGTGCGCCGGATCTGGGACCGCGACCCCGACCTCTGGAAGCCGGGCGATGCCGCCCACGCCGCGGTCATCCGCAACCGGCTGGGCTGGCTCGACGTGCCCGTGACCATGAAGGAGCGGCTCCCCGAGCTGACCGCCTTCGCCGCCGAGGTGCGCGAGGAGGGCTTCCGGGATGCGGTGCTGCTCGGCATGGGCGGCTCCAGCCTCTGCCCCGAGGTGCTGCGCAGCTCCTTCCCCAGCGCCGCCGGCTTCCCTACCCTCCACGTCCTCGACACCACCGACCCCAGGGCCATCGGCCGCCTGGAGTCGAGCCTCGACCTCAACCACACCCTGTTCGTGGCGGCCAGCAAGTCGGGTACGACCCTGGAGACCACCTCCCACCTGGCCCACTTCTGGGAGGCGGTGGGCGCCGCCCGGGTCCGTGACCCCGGACGCCACTTCGTGGCCATCACCGATCCCGGGACGCCGCTCGCTCAGCTGGCCAGGGTGCGCGGCTTCCGCCGCATCTTCGAGAACCCGCCGGACATCGGCGGCCGCTACTCGGCCCTCTCCTACTTCGGGCTGGTGCCGGCGGCGGCGATGGGGCTCGACGTCGGCCAGCTCCTGGATCGGGCGCTGTCGATGCGGTCCAACTGCCTGCCCGGCACCCCGCCCCAGTCCAACTGCGGCCTCGAGCTCGGCCGGCTGCTCAGCCACCAGCATGCCCTGGGGCGGGACAAGGTCACCATCCTGGCCCCGCCCCGGATCGCCGCCTTCTCCCTGTGGGCGGAGCAGCTCATCGCCGAGTCCACCGGCAAGGAGGGCAAGGGGTACATCCCCATCGGTCTCGAGCCCCTGGGACGTCCCGAGGCCTACGCCGATGACCGGCTGTTCATCGTCCTCCAGCTCCCCGGGCCGTCGATGACCCTCGGCGCCGAGATCGAGAACATCATCGCCGCGGGGCGGCCGGTGGTCGTCCTCGAGCTGCGCGACGTCCACTGCCTGGGCGCCGAGTTCTTCCGCTGGGAGTTCGCCACCAGTGTGGCGGCCATCCCGCTGGGCATCGACCCCTTCGACGAGCCCAACGTCCAGGAGTCCAAGGACAACACCAAGCGGGTGCTGGCCGGCTACGCCGAGCGAGGCAGCCTCTCCGCCGAGCAGCCGGTGGTGACCGGAGGCGCCCTTCGCGTCTACGGAGGCTCCCCCGCCAGCTCCCCGGAGGAGGCGCTGGTCCGGCACCTGGACACCGCCAGGCCGGGCGACTACGTGGCGATCATGGCCTACGTCGACCCGACCGAGGCCGCTCTCGGCGCCCTCCAGGAGCTGCGCGCCGCGATCCGTGACCGCCACCACGTGGCCACCACCCTGGGCTTCGGACCGCGGTTCCTCCACTCCACCGGCCAGCTCCACAAGGGCGGGCCCAACACCGGCATCTTCGTCCAGGTGACCTGCGACGAAAGCGCGGACGCCGCCATCCCCGGTGAGCGCTTCGGCTTCCGGGTCCTCGAGGCAGCCCAGGCGGAGGGCGATCTCGCCTCGCTGCGGGCCCACGGCCGGCGGGTGATCCGGCTCCACGTCGAGGCGGACCTGGAGCCCGCCCTGGAGCGGCTGGCCAGCGCGGTCCGGGGGGCCGCGGTGGCACCGGCGAGCTGAGGCAGGCCTGGGGCCAGGAGGATCAGGATGGCGACCGCGGTCCACCGTACCGAGGTTGAGCTCGTCGAGCCGGAGACCGAGACCGGCCACGTGCCACCGCCGTGTGCCCTGGTGATGTTCGGCGCCAGCGGCGACCTCACCAAGCGCAAGCTGGTGCCGGCGCTCTACGCCCTCGGCTGCGACGGGCTGCTGCCCCGCGAGTTCGCCCTCATCGGCTCCGGCCGCACCCGGCTGAGCAACGAGGGCTTCCGGGAGGCGATGCGTGAGGCGGTCTCGACCTTCGCCCGGGTCCCCTTCAGCACCGCGTCGTGGGAGCGCTTCGCCGGCGCCCTCCACTACACCCCGATGGACGATGACGGCCGGTTGGGGGCTCTCAGCAAGCGCCTCGACGCCATCGACCAGGGCCACGGCACGCGGGGGAACCGCATCTTCTACCTCGCCGTCCCGCCCAGCGCCTTCGGACCGCTGACCCGAGGCCTCGGCGAGCACGGGCTGAGCCGGGAAGAGAACGGGTGCTTCCGGCGCCTGATCGTGGAGAAGCCTTTCGGCCGCAACCTCGACACCGCCCGCGAGCTCAACGAGCAGCTCCATTACGGGTTCGACGAGTCGCAGATCTACCGGATCGACCACTACCTGGGCAAGGAGACGGTCCAGAACATCATGGTGGTCCGGTTCGCCAACGGGATCTTCGAGCCACTCTGGAACCGCCAGTACGTCGACCACGTCCAGATCACGGTCGCCGAGACCCTGGGGGTGGAGGGGCGCGGCTCCTACTACGAGGAGGCCGGCGCGCTCCGCGACATCATCCAGAACCACGTGATGCAGCTCACCGCCATCGTGGGCATGGAGCCGCCCAGCAACTTCCAGGCGGAGATGGTCCGCGACGAAAAGGTCAAGCTGCTCCGGGCGATCCGGCCCATCCACCCCGACGACGCCCTGCTCCACACCGTGAGGGGGCAGTACGGGACGGGCAGGATCGACGGCCAGCCGGTGCCCGGCTACCGCCAGGAGCCGGGGGTGAACCCCGAGTCTCTGCGCGAGACCTACGTCGCCCTCAAGCTGGACATCGACAACTGGCGGTGGGCGGGCACCCCCTTCTACCTGCGCACCGGGAAGCGGCTGCCCAAGCGGGTCACCGAGATCGCGATCCAGTTCCGGGCCGTCCCCCACTCGCCCTTCGCCGGCCACCGGGCCATGCCCGGGGGGCTGCCCCACCCGGACACCATCGACCCCAACCTGCTGCTGCTGCGCATCCAGCCCGACGAGGGGATCAGCCTGCGCTTCGGCTCCAAGGTCCCCGGCCAGTCGATGCGGATCCGCAACGTCACCATGGACTTCTCCTACGGCACCAGCTTCCAGCGCGCCTCGCCGGAGGCCTACGAGCGGCTGCTGCTGGACTGCATGCTCGGCGACGCGACCCTGTTCGCCCGCGAGGACGAGGTCGAGGAGGCCTGGCGGATCTGCACCGCGATCCTCGACGGCTGGCGCGCCCATCCCCCGGACCGGCAGCACTGTCCGAACTACGCCGCGGGCAGGTGGGGACCGCCGGAGGCGGACGATTTCATCCGCCGGGACGGACGGGAATGGCGCGAGCCATGAGGGCAGGGATGCGGCTCGGCCGGCCGGCGCACCCGGTGAGCCCAGGGTCCGCGGCCGGGCGATGGTCGGTCCGCGACGTCGGGCTGGGGCGCCCGGCCCTCCTCGAGGGGTGGCCGTGATCCGGCTCGCGGAGCTCCCCGGGACGGTCAGCATCCTCGACGACCCCACCGCCATGGCCGCCGCCGCCGCCGATTGGGTGCTGGGGGTGGCCGCCCGGTCGGCAACCTCGTCCGGACGCTTCCTGATCGCCCTGGCCGGGGGCGGCACCCCGCGCCGCCTCTACCAGGCGCTGGCCGCCTCGCCCCGGCGCGACCGCGCCGAGTGGGGACGCTGGCAGGTCTTCTTCGGTGACGAGCGGGCGGTCCCGCCCACCGATCCCGCCAGCAACTTCCGGCTCGCCCGGGAGACGCTGCTCAGCCGCGTGCCCATTCCCGAGATCCAGGTGCACCGGATGGAGGCGGAGCGCCAGGACCTGGAGGCGGCGGCCGCCGAGTATTCGTCCACGCTGG
The DNA here is from genome assembly GCA_035624785.1 of Binatia bacterium. Classification (GTDB taxonomy): domain Bacteria; phylum Chloroflexota; class Dormibacteria; order Aeolococcales; family Aeolococcaceae; genus JAJZNI01. Next base: position 17,977 of record DASPQV010000044.1, read on the forward strand.
CGGAGACCTGCCCGCCCTGGGGCGCCGGGGCGGTGCCGCGGCTCGACTGCATCCTGCTCGGCCTGGGCGAGAACGGGCACACCGCCTCGCTCTTCCCGGGTGAGCCAGCGCTGGAGGTCCGCGACCGCTGGGCGGTGCCGGCGCAGGCGGACTACGCGCCTTTCGCCCGCATCACCCTCACCCTGCCGGTCCTCAACGCCGGCGCCCATGTCGCCTTCCTGGTGACCGGGCCCACCAAGGGCGAGGCGCTGCGCGGGGTGGTCCGGGGGACGGTGCCGGCCGCGGGGGTGCGTCCGCCGGACGGCGAGCTGCGCTGGTTCCTCGACGCCGGGGCCGCCGGGAGCCTCTGAGAAGTCGCTGACCAGCCGCCAGACCGCTGAGCCGCTGGGCTGGTCAGCCGGGTGGTGTCCCCCGTGTCGCCACTGAGCCGCTGGGCCGACCTTCGCCTGGCGGCGCCTCGCTTCTCCAGCCTCCCGGTTCGGTGGCCGCCTACCGGGGCTTCGACGCCGGCATGGTCCTCAGCCTCCACCTCCTCGCCGGCGTCTGACCCGATGCGGCACCGATCCCGCTGAGGCTGGGCCAGCTTGCCCTCCAGATGAGTTATAGACAGGATTTTCCACAACGCTCCTGACGGGTCGGGATGCCCCGCAGGCGGCTCTGCGCCCGCACCGTGCCACCACCCCCGGGATGCCGTGGACGGCCCCGGCCTGATCGAACGAGGCGTTCGCCGACCCGGGTGCCCGACTTCCTGCTCCGGCTTGCGGAGCGCGCCTGAGGCCCCCCGATCAAGACGCCGAGGCCGCGAGGGGCCTCACCACCCGGCGACCCTTCACCCCCCGGTGACCTCGGCAAGCCTCCCGGTCCGGAGTTCGTAGATGAAGCCGCGCACCCCGTCCCGGTGCAGGATGAAGGGACTGGCCCGGATCCTCGCGATCGCCTCCCGGACGCCCCCCTCGAGGTCGGAGAAGCCCTCCAGCGCGAAGCTGGGCCTGACGCCGACCTGCCGCTCGATCTGCGCCTTGATCTCATCGTCGCGCAATCCGAGCATCCCGCAGTCGGTGTGGTGGATCACCATCACCTCGCGGGTGCCGAGCAAGCGCTGGGAGATGACCAGCGAGCGGATGACATCCTCGGTGACCACGCCACCGGCGTTGCGGATGACATGAGCGTCACCGGCCTCCAGCCCCAGCATCGTGGCGACGTGCAGGCGAGCATCCATGCAGGTGAGCACCGCCAGGTGCTGCGCCGGAGGTGCCGGCAGCGAACCGGCAAAGTGGGACGAGGCGCCTATCCTGTTGTTGATCAGGGCGCGGTCGATGGCGGGCACGGTCAGCCTCCTGGCCGGCGCTTCCCCGAGACAGCGGGACGCACCTCGTCATCGTGGAAGGTCAGCATCCAGCATTCCCGTCAGAATCTCTCGACCAGGTGGGCGCGATCCCGGGGAGGATCGTAAGGCTCGGGCCAGTAATCGGTGATGCGGGCGATCCTCCCCGCGTCATCGAGCTCGAAGAAGGTGATGCCGATCCCGACGCCGGCGGGTTCGCTCAAGCGGATGCGGCTGGCGGCGTGGCGGCCCTCGGCGACGATCCGCTCCACGGTGATGCGCCAGTCCCCCGGGAAACCCTCGACGTTGAAACGCAGGTAGGCGGCACGCCCCTGGACGCGTTCGCGCGACTGGGGCATCTCGTAGAGGACATCAGGGGCGAGCAGGTCCGCGAAGCGCCCCCAGTCCCGCGCATCCGCCGCCGCCCAGTAGCTCGCCACCGCCGCATGCACGTCGACCATGGGGCGGATGGTACGGCAGGGAATGCGAACCGCAGCGGCACAGCGCCGTCCTCAACGGAGGGTGGGACGGCGGTCAGCAGCGGGGGCCGGGGCCGCCCCCGCAGCCGCAGCCCGGCTCACCGTCGCTCCGGTCGTGGTGCCCGTGGCCGGGAGAGTCGCCGCCGGGGTGGTGATCGTGGTGGCCGGCGTGCTCGAGATGAGCGCGGTGCGGGTGGTGACCGTGGTGGCAGCCACAGCCGGCATGAACACCGGCAGCCGCCCCCGATGCGGTCCCGGTCCGGGTGACGGTGTACACCGCCACCCGGTCACCGCTCGAGCGGCTGATCGCCCAACCCTGAGAGGCCGCCGGCATGCGCGGCCAGGCCGGCACCGTCCCGACCGCGCGGAGGGCGCCGCACTCCTGGCGGACCACCACGAAGGTGCCGTCATCCAGCTCGGCCACCTGGAGACCCGACGCCTCGAAGCCGGGCACCGGATGCAGCCCCACCAGGCCGGGGATGGTCCCGGCCGCGGGAGGAGCTGCGGGAGGCTCCGGCGGAGCCGGGGGCTGAGCCGGGCCGCCGGATCCCGGGCTCGCCGATGGCGGAGTCCCGGGCGCATCGAGGGCGGCAGCACCGGCGAGTCCCGCCCCCCCGCCGATCACGGTCGGGATCCGCATCCCGTCAAGGCGGACGGTCTGGGTCCTGCCTCCCGGGAATGTCGAGGTCACCAGGGCCGCTCCGGCCTGCTCGGTCAGGGCGTGGGCCGTCGCGCCGGCCGTCTGGAGAACGGCGATGCGCTCGAAGACGGCGGTGGAGACGGCGACATCGAGGGCCTGGCGTCCGGCCGAGGAGAGGCGGGCGCCCTCGTCCACGGCTCGCGTCGCGAGCATGGCCGGGATCACGGCCCGGCCCGCCCCATCGGAGCTGACGACCGAGGTTGCCCCCTGGCCCAGCATCGGCTGCTCGAAGCGCACCAGCCCGTTGGCCTCGGCGCCCGTCACCTCGGCGATCACGCTCTCGAAGCGCTCCACCTGCTCGAGCCTCTCGGTCCACCCCTCGGGCGGGTCGACCCCCCACTTCGGGTTGTACATGTGGAACATCCGGAACCAGGGGTCGACGGCGATCGGGCAGTCGTTGATGAAGAGCACCGAGTAGTTGGTCACGTCGCCGTTCTCATCCACCTGGGGAGTCGGGGGCGTGCCCAGGTCGAGCAGCCGGATGCCCCGCGCGGTCTGGACCCAGAGCTGGATGGGCTGGGGATTCATCCCCAGCCACCAGGCGGCGGTTCCCGGCAGGGTCACGGCGATGACCCCGGACTCGACCACCGCGCCGTCGGCGGGCGCGGTGAGGTACGGCGTCAGCGAGATCGGCGGTGAGGCCGGGGAGACGAAATGGATGTCGCAGATGACCCCGGCCTGGTCGAACGCGGCGTTCGCCGACGTGGTCACCGCGCCGAGGGTCGGCTTGGCGCTGGTGGTTCCCTTGGAGCAGTCGACGACCAGCGACAGCTTGTCGGGAAACTGGGTGACGTTCAGCTGCAGGGTGCCGGTCCCGGGATCGGGAGGGAGGGTCACCGGTCCGCCCAGAACCATCCCCGCCGGCAGCCCCACGATCGATTGATACTCGAAGCTGGCTCCGCCGAAGCTGAGGTTGGGCAGCGCCTCGAGCAGCTCGAACTCCTGGGGCCCGATCGGGATGGCGCCGAACGTCGTCGGGTCGAACATGGAGGTGAGGAGGCTCACCACCAGGTCGTCGATGAACTTGGGCACGAACTCGCCGAGGTCGACGCTGAGCGTCCAGGTCACGTCGAGCACCAGGTCGGTGGCGGTGCCGTCATCCGGGATGAGGGTGTGGAGCAGGCTGAAGACGGCCACCATGCCCACGTGCACATTGCCGGAGAAGGGGTCGGGGACCTGCGCCTTCCCGTCCACTGAAACGGCGACCGCGGCGAAGGAGAGGAAGGGCGCCCAGACCACGCTGGTGGTGTGGCTGGTGATGGCGGTGCCCAGGTTCTTGATCAGCCCATCGAGCTGGCTGGTCACCAGCGCCGAGATCGTGGCCGGGTCGGCGAAGAGGCACCAGTCCTGACCGCTCTGGATGTGGTCGGCGCCCGCACCCGCGGGATCGAACCGGATCAGGACGCTGGGGCCCGCGATCTCCAGGCTGGAGGTCGACGGCGTGGGCAGCTGGATCTGGCTGAGCAGAGGGCTGATGTCCAGCGAGCCCACGGTGCCGATCCCGGACTGGATCTGCGCCTGCAGGGTGGCGGCCTGGCTTCCCAGCAGAGCCCCGAACACTGGCCCGAGGTCGACGTTGGTGCAGGCCATGGTGATGACCGTCCCGCTGACCGACAGCTCCAGGGTGATGGTGACCGTGCCGGTCGGGGAGGTCGCACCGGCGGGGACCCCGTTGGGAGCGGCCAGCACCGCGCTGGAGTCGACCACGAAGACATCGACGGCGACCGCGAAGTCGACCCCGGTGCTCGGGGCGGTGACCTCGGTCTTGCCGGTCTGCACGTCGGCGTGGTCGATGTAGTAGGGATCGGACGAGGGCAGGCAGGTGGTCCGGAACCCCTCCTGCAGGGTGTTCTCGATCAGGGTTGTGAGGGTCGAGGTGTGAACCTGGAATTCGAAGGACACGGCGCATCCTCGCTGAGCGTGTTCCCATCCGCGCCGGAGCCCCGTCCGCCCGGCGGTTGAATGGGATTATCAGGCCAGGCGGCTCAGCCCGCCAGTCCCCAGTCGCGGGGCCGGTCGGGGCGGGCCCACCCTGGCCTCTCCGGGCGACGGCGGGCGAGGCTCCGGCTTGCCCTCCGGGTGCCGCCCGGAGCCGCCATCACACATGGACTCCGCCCTCCGCAGCAGGGAGGGGGTCAGCCGGTGCAGGTCAGCTGATCCGCCGGCGTGGGGGGGGTGGTGCCGTTCAGGGTCACCACCTGGACGTCGTAGGTGACACCGACGGTGAGGGTGGGGACGGTCACGACCAGCGATCCGTCATTGACGTCCGTGAACGACGTGACGTCGGCCCCGCCCTGGCCGGTGAAGAGGATCTCGGTTGCCGCGCTGAAACCACAGCCCCAGATGGTCAGCCGATCGCCGTGCTTTCCCTGCGATTCGCTCAGGCCTGACACCGCGAGGGTGCAGCTCGGCGGCGGCGTCGGAGGTGGCGTCGGCGTCGGAGCCGCGGTGGGTACGGAGGTGGGCGACGGTGTCGATCGGCTTGAGGGGCTCGGGGTCGGCTGCTGCCGTGGCGTCGGCGTCGGCTGCGACTGGCCGCTCGGGCCAGGGGTTGGCTGAGACGGGCTGGACGCGGTTGGCGTGGCAGTGGCGGTCGCGGTGCACCCGGCGGCGCCCGCTGGGCACGGCGAGGCGGTCGCCGGCGAGGCGGTGATGCAGGGAACGCCCACCCCGCATGCCGAGCCCGTGCCGGTGGGAGTTCCCGGATCGGAAGCGAAGGGGTTGACCGACGCCTGGCCGGTGGCGGACGGCGGAGAGCTCCGGCTGGCCAGCGGCTGGGTGGACGACGCCGGCCCTCCCCCGGCAGCTCTGAGGCCGAGAATGAGCCCCCCGGCGACCCCGAGCAGGAGCACGCCGCCGCCGATCAGCCTGATGGGCCGGCGCCAGCGCCCTTGACGCGGGGCTGCCCGGCCCCTCGATGGAGCCGTGGGCGGCGGGGCGGATCCCCGCATGTCGGCCTCGATGAAGGCGCTGACCAGCTCTTCGATGCTGGGACGCTGGTGACCTGGCATCTCGCTACGCGGCCTCGAAAGCGGCCGGCGTCCGGTCAGGCGCCGGCGGCAGCAGGGCTCTCCGGGAAGGGAGCGCGTCGAACAGGCCGGGAACCAGGGCCTGGGGGTGAGCGGAGAGGGCGCGATCTCCCTTGGCATGCGCCAGGTAGCGGGAGAGGGGTCCGTCGAGGGCGCCCTCCTCGAGCATGCGCATCCAGGTGTCGAGCAGCGGCCGCGGCACGACCGCGAAGGTTCGCCGCCGCCGCGCGTCGTCGACGAGCAGGAAGACGACGGTCTCCCACGTCACCATCACCGGTGCCAGCTCCAGCCCGACGGCCACGCGCCGGCGGGGGCGGCGCCAGTCGCCGTGATGGGCGTCGCCAGCTGATGCGATGGCTCCGGGTGCACCATCCCCCGACCCGTGCTGGGCGGTGCCGCCGGGCGGGGCAGCCAGCCAGGCCACCGACGCGTCCTCGATCGCACCCTCGAGCGGGAGGGGCAGGTCCCCGGCCACCAGGGCGTCGACCAGGCCGAGCTCCTCGGCGCTGGTGGCCCCCGCGACCAGCGGCCGCGCGTAGGTCCAGGACCTCTCCAGCACCTTCTGGGCGGTCACCGCGCTCCCGTCGCGAGTGTGAAGCACGGTCGACCGCCCGTTCTGGTGAAGGTCGCAACCGAAGGCGGCGCGATCGACGAACCAGCCGAACCCCGCCGCGGCCGGAACCACATCAAGCTTCAGAGGCGGGACGAAGAGGCGGTCACAGTGCTCCTCGTCCGCATCCGTGGCAGCGCTGCGGTCATCATCGCCAGGGCTGCGCAGCTGGTCCCGTGCCATGGCGGTGCACCGCCGCACCGCGGCCGCGGCGAAGATCAGGGCGGCGGCAAGATGCGGGCCGGCGACGTACTCGCCGCTCAGCTCGGTGCGGCCGGCGCACGGCCGCACCACCAGGCCGGGTGAGGCCGGGATATCGAGCAGGAGCATCAGCGGCACCGCGAAGCGGCTGGCGAAGGCGGCCGCCACCCGGTCGCCCAGGTCTTCGGGCGCGGGCACGCTGAAATGCGTGGAGTCGCCCTTCAGGGTCCGCCCCGCCCCGAGCAGGCGGGCGAGATCGAGGCGCTCGCTCTCAGCGGCCCGGACCGCCACGGCGGAGAAGCCGGCAGCGATCGGGATCGGGGCCAGGACGATCTCCGCCTCCAGCCCGGAGCTGGTGAGCAGGGCGCCCGAGGCCAGCGGATACGCGTTGGGATCGTCGGGATGCAGGTTGCGCACGCCCAGCCCCAGGGTGTGGACCAGGGATCCGAAGGGCAGGCGCTGGCCGCCGACTTCCACCCGGTATTCGTGCTCGACGCCGACCACGCCGCCGCCCCGGCCGCGGGACGACAGCGAGAGCATGGCCCGCAGACGCTCGTCGGCGAGCAGCCGCTCGTCGCTGCTCGGGGCGGTCACGCGACCCGGACCGGGGCGCCGCGGCGCCGGGACGGCTCCAACCCCCCTGACCTTCCCCCGGCTCTGCCTCCCCGCTGGCACGCCGCCAGACGCTCCACCTCCCCGTGGGCGTGTGCGAGCTTGCGACGGCTTAGCATCGAACCCAGCGTAGGCGCGGCGGAGCCGGGCCGTTACCGGGATAGCCGAAATGTGACAGCCCACCCGCTTCGCGTACGCTGCCCCCGATGCCTCGGAGCTGGCCCCGCTGCCTGCATGGCGTGGTCATCGCGCCGTCTCTGCTGGCAGCCGATTTCGGCCGGCTGGCCGAGGCTGTCCGCGCCCTCGAGGGAGGCGGCGCCGACCGCCTCCACATCGATGTGATGGACGGCGATTTCGTGCCCAACTTCACCTTCGGGACCGACACCCTGCGGGCGCTCCGGGGCGAGACGGATCTGCCCTTCGAGGTCCACCTGATGATCCGGGAACCCGACCGGCACCTCCCCACCTTCGCCGAGGCCGGGGCGGACGCGATGACCGTCCACTGGGAGGCGTCTCCCCATCTCCACCGCAGCCTGGCCAGGATCCGGGAGCTGGGCTGCCGCGCCGGGGCCGCCGTCAACGTCAGCACCCCGGTGTCGGCGCTCTACGACGTGCTCGACTCCATGGACCTGGCCCTGGTGATGACCGTCGATCCCGGATTCGGCGGCCAGTCCCTGGTCCCCCGGTGCCTGGTCAAGGTCGCCCAGCTGCGCCGGGAGATCGACGCCCAGGGCCTTGCCGTCGAGCTCGAGGTGGACGGCGGGGTCGAGGTTCACAACGCCGCCGCCTGTGCCGCCGCCGGGGCCACCGTCCTGGTCGCGGGGACCTCGGTCTTCCACCACCCCGGCGGACCCGCGACCGGGGCGAGGGGGCTGGTGGAGGCTGTGCCTAGTCGACCGGCTCCCTGACCTCGTAGGCGTCGTCCAGGTAGTCGTTGAGCATGCGGGTCGCCGAGAAGCGGGGCCCGATCGTCTTCAGCGATCGCTTCACCTTGGCGATCCACCCGTGGGGGATGCCGTCCGGTGCCCGGTCGTAGAACAGCGGCAGCACCTCGTGCTGAAGGACGTCGTAGAAGGCGGCGGCATCGCGCTGGTCCTGGATCCGCGCGTCGAAGGCCACCTCGCCGGGTAGGGCCCAGCCGTTCTCGCCGTCGAAGCCCTCGGCCCACCAGCCGTCGAGGATCGAGACCTGGAGGCCGCCGTTGAGCGCCGCCTTCATGCCGCTGGTGCCGCTGGCCTCGAGGGGCGGGCGCGGCAGGTTGACCCAGAGGTCGCAGCCCCCGACCAGCTGGGCCGCGATGGAGAGGTCGTAGTTGTCGAGGAAGGCGACGTGGCCGGCCGACACCAGGTCGCGCTTCAGGGCGAACAGCCCCTCGGGAGACCGCTTGCCCTCCTCGTCGTTGGGATGGGCCTTGCCGGAGACGAAGATCTGAAGCGGGTGGGCAGCGTCGCCGATCATCTGCATGAACCGGCGCGGATCCATGTACAGCAGGTACAGGCGCTTGTAGGTGGCCAGCCGCCGGGCGAAGCCGATGGTGAGGGCCGAGTAGTTGCTGAAGCCCCGCTCCGCCGCCTCGACCAGCTCCCGCGGGTCGGTGCGCGCCAGCCGGTTGGCCACGATCCGGTCGCGAGCGAACTCCACCAACGCGGTGCGCTGCTGGTTGCGCACCGCCCACAGCTCGGAGTCCGGGATGGCGCCGACCCCCTCCCAGGTCGCCGGTTCGGCGGCCCGGCTGAGCCAGCCCTCACCCAGGTGGCGGTCGAGGAGGCGGCGCATCGGTGGGCGCATCCAGGTCGGGATGTGAACCCCGTTGGTGACGTAGCCGATGGGAACCGTGTCGGCGGGTCGCTCGGGGAAGAGCGGCTGCCACATCTGCCGGGCGACCTCGCCGTGACGGCGGCTCACCCCATTGGCGAAGCGGCTCATCTTGATGCCCAGGGGGGTCATCACGAACGGTTCGTGGGGGTTCTCGGGATTAGTCCGGCCGAGGTGCAGGAAGCTGCTTCCGTCCAGGCCGACCTGGGCGGGGAAGTCTCCCAGGACCAGGTCGATCTCCGAAGGGTCGTAGCCCTCGTTGCCCGCGGCGACCGGGGTGTGGGTGGTGAACACCGTCCGCTCCCGCCCCAGGGTGAACGCGGTGGCCTTGTCGTGACCGGAGGCCATCGCGGTGCGGGCCAGCTCCAGCGGCGCCAGCCCGGCATGGCCCTCGTTGAGGTGGATGACGCAGGGGTCCATGCCCATCGCCCGAAGCGCCCGCAGCGAGCCGATCCCGAGCAGCGCGTACTGGGCGAGGCGGACCGCACGATCGGCGACATAGAGCCGTCCGGTGACCCAGCGGTCCACCCGACCGTTCTCCGGCCGGTCGGCGTCGAGCAGGAAGAGGGGCGTCCTTCCCACCTCGACCCGCCAGACCTGAACCAGCAGCTCGCGGCGGCGGAGGGGCACCGAGACGGTCAGCGGTGAGCCGTCCTCCATCGTCACCAGCGCGGCGGGAAGCCGCTCCGGGTCCAGCGGTCGCCAGTACTCGTGCTGGTATCCCGCCTGGTCCATCCGCTGGAAGAAGTAGCCCTCCCGGTAGGCGATGCCGACTCCGACCATCGGCAGGGACAGGTCGGAGGCTTCCTTGAGGATGTCGCCGGCGAGCACCCCGAGCCCGCCGGCATAGATGGGAAGCGACTTGTGGATCCCGAACTCGGCGCACAGGAAGGCGATGGGGTGGCGCGCGGTGCTCCTGCCCGGCATGGGGGCGCGGGCGAGCTCAGCCTCCAGCCTCTCCAGCATCGCCCGGGCAGCCTCGAGCAGGTCCGGGTTGCCGGCAGCCTGCTGCAGCGCCGCCACCGACGTCTCGGTGAGCAGCCTCACCGGGTTGCTGTTGCAGAGCTCCCAGCGGCGGGGATCGATGTCCCGGAAGAGGCGTTCGCCGTCGGGATCCCAGGTGAACCGGTAGTTGTAGGCGATGCGCGCCAGCGGAGCCAGCTCGGCGGGGAGTCGCTCCGCCAGCGCACCGACGGCCGCCTGGATGTCAGCGGTACCGTCGCGGAGCGCGGACGCCACCGCCACCTGCTCCATCGGTCCCCGATGGTACCGGGTCAGGCCGGGCCCCGGGCCGCGGCAAAGGCCCGCGGCTCGCGGCGAGCGCGCGGAACGCGCTCGGCGGGGAGTCCCGCCGAGCTGGAGGGCAGGGCGCCGGGGTCCAGGCTGCCGCCTGCCGCGTGGGGGCGTCACGCTTTGGTTCGGGTTGCGGCGGCCCCTTCACGGCATGTGCGAAGACGCTGCACTTGCGATGACAGAAGGGTGAACTCGGTGCGGATGACGGGTCTAGTGCGTTTAGGCTTTTCCCATGTCCATGAGCGCGGCCGCTGGACAGCCCTCGATCACCCTTGTCGACGGTTCCAACCCCGGCGAGGGGACGTTCGACCGGATCGAGGTCCTCTCCGATACCACCCTCGAGCTGGCCCGTTCGGCGACGGAGGCCGAGGTGGTGGCGGCGGTCCACGGGGCGGTGAGCACCCTGCTGCCGGGGAGCCCGGTGCGGCTCGCCTTGGCGGCCCCCGGAGGCTGGCACCTGCTGCTCAACGAGGAGACCCAGGACGAGGCGATCCTTCGGCTTCCCCTCCGGGTCGGCGGCAGCCTGCTCGGCGAGCTGTCCGTTCTGGGCGCGGCCCCACTGCCCGCCTCCCAGGCCAGCACCGTGGCGGAGATCGCCGCCCACACCGCGCTGGCTCTGGCTCGCCTCGAGTACGGCCGGCTGCTCAGCGGCGTCAACCCGGCCGACGATCTCGACGTCTTCGCCGCCAACTCCTTCCGCGATCCGCTGACCAACCTGCCCAGCCGGATGCTCTATCACGACCGGGTCGAGCACGCCCTGCACCGCCGGTCGCGCCACGTCCACCCGGTCGCGGTCATGATCATCGACCTGGCCGGGTCGATCACCGCAGTCAAGGAAGGCATGGGGCACCCGGCCGGTGACCGGCTGATGGTGCAGGTCGCCAAGCGGCTGCAGCGGCTGGTCCGTTCCGCCGACACCCTGGCCCGGTTCCGCGACGACCAGCTGGGAGTGCTCCTCGAGGAGCTGGACAGCGTCGAGGACGCCGCGCTGGTCGCGGAGCGGCTGCTCGAGGCCCTGGAGGAGCCCTTTGTCCTCGAGGCCGGGCTGCCCCTGTCCATGCAGACCCATGTCGGCATCGCGGTCAACAGCGGTGCCGCGGAGTCGGCGGTCGAGCTCCTCCAGAAGGCGGCGACCGCAGCCGACTCGGCGCGCCGACGCGGGCTCGGCTACGACACCAACCCGGGGCGTCCCCGGATCGGGGTGATCCCCCGGCGGATCCGTCGGTAGAGCAGCGAGCAGGGGTGGCGGGCGGGGCGCCCGGTCCCGGGCGCCCTGCCGCCGTTCTCCACCTCGGCCACGACGGCGGCCTCACCCCCCCACCGCCCCTCGCCGGGAGCGGTGTTCCGATCGGGCCGGCTGCTCTGCCCGTCGGGGCCGCCCGACGAGCTTCCCCTAGTACCCTCTGAGCCGTGACCTTCGACGCATTCCTCCAGCAACTTCCGGACTCCGACCCCGAGGAGACCGCCGAATGGCTGGAATCCCTCGACAACCTGGTGGCCACCGAGGGCGCCAGCCGGGCGCGCTACGTCATCGGCAAGCTGCTGGCTCGGGCCAAGCGACTCCAGGTCGGCATCCCGGCCATGGTCCAGACCGACTTCATCAACACCATCCCGCCCGAGGAGGAGCCCTGGTTCCCCGGCGACGAGGAGATGGAGCGTCGGATCCGCCGCATCGTCCGCTGGAACGCGGCGGTGATGGTGGCCCGGGCCAACAAGCAGTACGACGGCATCGGCGGCCACCTCTCCACCTACGCGTCGTCGGCCTCCCTGTACGAGGTGGGGTTCAATCACTTCTTCCACGGCAAGGACGACGGCACCCCGGGCGACCAGGTCTTCTACCAGGGACACGGGGCTCCCGGCATCTACTCGCGCGCGTTCCTCGAGGGCCGGCTCACCGAGGAGCAGCTCGACCATTTCCGGCGCGAGACCGCCGGGCGTGGGCTCAGCTCCTATCCGCACCCGCGGCTCATGCCCAACTTCTGGGAGTTCCCCACCGTCTCGATGGGGCTGGGACCGCTCAACGCGGTGTACCAGGCCAGATTCAATCGCTATCTCTACAACCGCCAGATCGTCGACACCTCCAGCTCCCGGGTCTGGGCCTTCCTGGGTGACGGGGAGTGCGACGAGCCCGAGTGCATCGGCGCCCTCTCGGTGGCGGCGCGCGAGGGGCTGGACAACCTCATCTTCGTGGTCTCCTGCAACCTGCAGCGGCTCGACGGCCCGGTGCGGGGCAACGGCAAGATCATCCAGGAGCTGGAATCGATCTTCCGGGGCGCCGGCTGGAATGTCGTCAAGGTGATCTGGGGCAGGGAGTGGGACCCGCTGCTCGCCCGCGACACCGACGGGGTCCTGGTCGACAAGATGAACTCGACCAACGATGGCCAGTTTCAGAAGTACGAGGTCGAATCAGGCGCTTACATCCGCGAGCACTTCTTCGGTCCCGACCCGCGGCTGCGCCGGCTCGTCCAGCACCTCTCCGACGACGACCTGCGCCGGTTGCGCCGCGGCGGCCACGACTACCGCAAGCTGTACTCGGCCTACAAGCTGGCGGTGGAGCACCGCGGCGTGCCCACCGTCATCCTCGCCCACACCATCAAGGGATGGACGCTGGGCGAGGGATTCGAGGGGCGCAACGCGACCCACCAGATCAAGAAGTTCGCCGATCACGAGCTGCGAGCCTTCCGCGACCGGCTCGAGCTGCCCATCACCGACAAGCAGCTCAGCAAGGGTCTGCCCCCCTACTACCATCCGGGTCCGGAATCCCCGGAGCTCGAGTACCTGATGGGCCGGCGCCGGGCTCTGGGCGGCCCGGTGCCGAAGCGGAACAGCACCACCAGGCGGATCGAGCCGCCCGCGGACGCGGCCTACGCCGAGACGTTCAAGGGCTCCGGTGGCCGGCCCGCCTCGACGACGGCCGCCTTCGCCAGCATCCTGCGCAACCTGCTCCGCGACCCCCAGGTGGGCCGCCGCATCGTGCCGATCATCCCCGACGAGGCGCGCACCTTCGGCATGGACTCGCTCTTCCGGGAGGTGAAGATCTACGCCGCACACGGCCAGCAGTACGAGCCCGTCGACGCCGAGATGGTGCTCAGCTACCGCGAGGCCAGGGACGGTCAGCTGCTCGAGGAGGGCATCACCGAGGCGGGCGCGATGGGCTCCTTCACCGCCGCGGGCACCGCCCACGCGACCTTCGGCGAGCCGATGATCCCCTTCTACATCTACTACTCGATGTTCGGCTACCAGCGGGTCGGCGACCTGATCTGGGCCTTCGGGGATGCTCGCGGCCGCGGCTTCATGCTCGGAGGCACGGCCGGCCGCACCACCCTCAACGGAGAGGGCCTGCAGCACCAGGACGGCCACTCGCCGCTGCTCTTCTCGGCGATGCCCAATGTCCGCATCTACGATCCGGCCTACGCCTACGAGCTGGCGGTGATCCTTCGCGACGGCATCCGGCGCATGTATGCCGACGCCGAGGACACCTTCTACTACCTCACGCTCTACAACGAGAACTACCCCCAGCCGGCCAAGCCGGAGGGAATCGACGAGGCGATCATCCGCGGCCTCTATCTCTACCGGGCAGCCGAGAACGGTCGCAAGCACCAGGCGACCATCCTGGCCAGCGGCACGGCTATGGCGGCGGCGCTGACCGCCCAGCAGCGTCTCGCCGAGCACCACGACACCTCGGCCGACGTCTGGAGCGTGACCAGCTACCAGCAGCTTCGCAACGAGGCCCTGGAGGCGGAGCGCTGGAACCGCCTCCACCCCGAGCAGGAGCCGCGTGTCCCCTACGTCCTCCAGCTTCTCGGGGACCGTCCCGGGCCGATCGTCGCGGTCACCGACTACGTCAAGGCGGTGCCGGACCAGGTGGCCCGCTTCGTGCCCCAGGACTTCATCGCCCTGGGCACCGACGGCTTCGGCCGCAGCGACACCCGGCAGGCTCTCCGCCGCCACTTCGAGACCGACGCGGAGCACGTGACCGTGGCGGTGCTGGATGGCTTGGCCCGGGCTGGTGAGCTCCCCCGCCACGAGGTGGCCGCGGCGCTGGAGCAGTACGAGATCAGCGCCGAGCTGCCCGACCCCCGAGTCCGGTAGCAGCTCACGACTCGGCGCGCGGAGACTGGGGGCGCCCCGTGTCTCCGGCACCAATTGTGGAATGTCCTGTCCAAAACCAGGTCATGGTTGCTGGGAGTCGGCCGGAGCCAGGGGTGCCACCGCCGGTCGCTTCAGATGCAAGCGTCGCCCGCACCGGTGGGGGTTGGTCTCCTCGCACGTTGTGGAAATCTCTGTCCACAACTTGTATGGACAGGCTCAGAGCGCCCGGAGCATCTCCCACTCGATCCGGCTGGGATCCTCGTCGCGGATCGGCTGGCTCGCCCCGGTGCGGACGAACCCATGGTGGGTGTAGAGCGCCTCGGCGGCCTCGTTGCCGTCAGCCACCCACAGGGTCAGCGCGGCGTGCGACCGCTGAGCCGCCCAGCCGGCCACCGCGTCGATCAGAAGCCCTCCGATTCCCTGGCGGCGCCATGCGGGATGCACCCACATCCCGACCAGCTCGGCACAGCCCGCTCGCTCCGCCTGGACCCCCGCCGCGGTGCCCACGTACCCGGGATCGGCCCGGGCAACATAGGTGGACCGGCGCAGGAGGCGAGCCCGCCACGCCTCCTCGGTCATGCTCCGTTCCCGCTCCAGCGTGGAGCCGAAGGCGTCGGGAGCGTCCGCCAGTGCCGCGATGCGAAGCTCGCGATAGGCCAGCCAGTCGTCGGGGGTCAGCGGCGTGATGGTGACGCCGGCGGTCAGCGGATCACCCATGCCGCCGGTCGCCGGGAGCAGCCGGTGTGATGGTGATGCCGGCGATCACCGGGTCACCGGCTGTCGCTCGACCTCGCCGGTGATCTCCACTGAGCGCGTCTCCTCCGCCTTCTTGGCCTGGGCGACGTCGATCAGGAGGTTCCAAGTGGTGTAGGCGCTCGAGCCGAGGAGAACAAAGACGGCCACCATGAGCACCACCGGAGCGGAGCGCTGTCCGCCGAGAAAGAGACCGCCGACCACCAGGAGAAGGATCAGGCCGGCGACCCGGGTGCCGGAGCGCCGGATGGCGCGACGGGTTCCCAGCAGAAGGTTGCCCCTGATCACCCGGCGCATCTCGGCGGACGCCGTCACTATGCCGCTGACCCCCAGGGCCACCATGGACCATCCCAGCGCATCGCCGGTGACCTGCGGGATCAGCGAGATCAGGGACGCCACCAGGATCGCGATGAGCGCCTGGAAGCTGCCCCGGGCGGCCTGGCGGACATCGGGCCGGGTGATCACCGTCTCCAGGTGGATGGAGAGGCCCACGAAGAGCAGGCCGATGAGGGCGGCGGAGGCGCCGCCGGCGGTCATGTAGAAGTCGTGCCAGGGCTCCATCCATGCCTACTGTATCCGGGGCCACCCCCGGCAGCGGCCGCCGCGTAGGGGCCGAGTCGGACGCGTGTCCCTCGGGCGGCGCTCCGCCGAAGACCCTGGGCGCGACACCCCGGGACGAGGTCCGATCCCTCAGGCCGCGAGACGCGTAGGCTGGACACGCGAATTGCCGGTGCCTGGGCGTTGGGGAGATGAGAGACGGTGCCGCTCCGCCGCGGCGGATCGGAGGCAGCACGGCGGGTGGCAGAGGAACCCGGACCGTGGTGGCAGTGCTGGGAGTCGCCGCTGGTGCCGGCGGCGCCGCCTGGGTCGTCACCAGCCTCCTGCTGGTGCCCGGCATCGGGTATGAGAGCTGCTCCACGTCCTCGAGCGCAGCAACCAGCTGCACCACCGCAACCTACACGTTCCTTCAGGGGGATCCGGCCATCGCCGCGTGCCTGTGTGTTCAGGCGCTGGTGGGGCTGGCGGTCGCGGCGAGCGCACTGGCCGGACCTCGCGCTCGCCACCTGCTCCTGGCCTGCACCGTGGCCTGGTGCGCCTTCTCGGT
>DASPQV010000045.1:0-4383 GCA_035624785.1 Binatia bacterium
GGCGGGTAAGCGGACAATCGGCCAGCGGCACTTCGACGTGCAGCTGATGGGGGGTGCTGCACTGCACTTCGGCTGGATCGCCGAGATGAAGACAGGAGAGGGCAAGACCCTCGTCTCGACCTTGCCCGTCTACCTGAACGCCCTTGCCGGAGAGGGCGTGCACGTCGTCACCGTCAACGACTACCTGGCCCGGCGCGACGCCGGCTGGAATGCCCCCGTCTACCACTTCCTGGGGATGAGCGTGGGGGTGATCGCCGGCCAGAACCTCTCTTTCGTCTACGACCCCGACTACCTGGACGAGAGCCATCCCGACTCCCGTCTCCAGCACCTCCGCCCCTGCACCCGGCGGGAGGCCTACGCCTGCGACATCACCTACGCCACCAACAACGAGCTGGGCTTCGACTACCTGCGCGACAACATGGCGATGACCGTCGAGCAGTGCGTCCAGCGACGCCTCCACTTCGCGATCGTCGACGAGGTCGACTCGATCCTCATCGACGAGGCCCGCACCCCGCTGATCATCAGCGGCGAGGGTACCGAGCCCACCGAGCAGTACTACACCTACGCCCGTCTGATCCGCCAGCTGGTCCCGGAGGACGACTACACGGGCGACGAGAAGACCAAGTCGGTGACCCTGACCGACGACGGCGTCGCCAAGATCGAGAAGTGGACCGGGATCAAGAACGTCTACGAGATGGAGCACGCCCTGGAGGCGCACCAGATCAACCAGGCGCTGCGGGCCTGGGTCCACTATCAGCGCGACCGCGAGTACATCGTCCGCGACGGTGAGGTGATCATCGTCGACGAGTTCACCGGCCGGACCATGCCGGGGCGGCGCTGGAGCGACGGCCTCCACCAGGCGGTCGAGGCCAAGGAGGGGCTGCGGGTCCAGCAGGAGAACATCACCCTGGCCACCATCACCTTCCAGAACTTCTTCCGCCTCTACCGCAAGCTGGCCGGGATGACCGGGACCGCGATCACCGAGGCCGAGGAGTTCGACAAGATCTACAAGCTCGAGGTCGTGCCCATCCCCACCAACATGCCGATGATCCGGGACGACGAGCCGGACCTCATCTACCGCACCGAGACCGCCAAGTACAAGGCTCTGGTCGAGGACATCGTGGAGCGGCACCAGACCACGCAGCCCATCCTGGTGGGCACCACCAGCATCGAGAAGTCGGAGCGCATCTCCCGGATGCTCGAGAAGCAGGGGATCACCCACAACGTCCTCAACGCCAAGCAGCACGAGCGCGAGGCCGCCATCGTCGCCGAGGCCGGCCAGCCGGGGGCGGTCACCATCGCCACCAACATGGCGGGCCGGGGCACCGACATCGTGCTCGGCGCGGGGGTTCCCGACCTCGGCGGCCTCTACATCATCGGCACCGACCGCCACGAGTCGCGCCGCATCGACAACCAGCTGCGAGGCCGATCAGGGCGGCAGGGCGACCCGGGAGAGACTCGATTCTATCTCTCCTTCGAGGACGACCTGATGCGCGTCTTCGGCGGCGAGCGCATGCAGGGGCTGATGAACACGCTGCGCATCGAGGAGGACGTTCCCCTCGAGTCCAAGCTGGTGACGCGGCAGATCGAGGGTGCCCAGGCTCGGGTCGAGGGCCACAACTTCGACACCCGCCGCCACGTCGTCGAGTACGACGACGTCATGAACAAGCAGCGCGAGATCATCTACGGCGAGCGCCGCAAGATTCTCGAGGGCATCGACACCAAGGCCAACTTCCAGGCCATGGTCCAGCACTTGGTCCACGAGGAGGTGCCCACCTTCTGCGAGGGCCGGCATCGCGACACCTGGAACCTGGAGGGGCTCTGGAACCGGATGCGCGAGCTCACCGGTCCGCTCCTGCCGCCGCTGGGCGAGGTCGACGTCGACAAGCTCGGCGACACCGCCCAGGACGTCGCCGAGACCCTGGCCGGGGAGCTGCTCTCACTCCACGACGAGCTGGAGCAGAAGCACGGCAGCGAGCTGATGCGGCGGGCCGAGCAGCTGGTGATGCTGAGCGTCATTGACGAGAGATGGCGCACCTACCTGACCCAGATGGAGCACATGCGCGAGCAGATCGGCTTCCACGGCTATGGCCAGATGGATCCGCTGGTGGAGTACAAGCGGGAAGCCTTCGGCTCGTTCCAGGAGCTGATGTCGGACATCCAGAGGGGGATCGTGCGGCTCCTCTTCCATGTGCCCATCGAGTCGCTTCGGCCGCCCCAGGAACCAGCGCCCACCGAGGCTGCCGGAACCGAGACGGCGCCGCCCTCGCCGCGGCCGGATCGTCCCGGCTCGGGGAGGCAGGGGGGAGTCCCGTCAACTCCGGTGCTGCCCGGTCGCGTCGAGGCCGCGGACGGCGGACCTGCCGAGGCGGTCCCGCCTGCAGCCACGGCACCGCCCGCAGCCCGGCCGGCCGCAGCCGCGGCCAGCGGCGGCCTGGCACGAGCCACCGGCCACGCCACCGGATCAGGCTTGGCTCCCGAGCCCGCCTCCCTGGCCACCAACGGCGCCCCGCCCGGGGACAGCCCGGCGCTTGTCCCGTTGGCACCGTCCCGGCCGGCCACGCCGCCTGTCGTCAGCCCTGTGCCCGAACCGCCCTTCCGGCCCGCCGGGAGCGGGGCCGCGCGCCGGCCGATCTCCATCCCGGGGATGGCTGGGGTGCTGCCCCAGGCCCGGGTGCGCAACATCGTGGAGAGCTCCTCGGAGGGGACCAGGCGCAGTGACGGCGGCGCCGGGCCGAGCGGGCCGAGCTCGCCTCGCAAGCTGGGCCGCAACGAGCGCTGCTGGTGCGGCAGCGGCAAGAAGTACAAGTTCTGCCACGGGAAGTAGCTGAACTCGGGATTTCCCTTCAGCAGCAGGCAGTTTGTGCCTCGTCGTGCCAGCCTGTGCCTACGAATGGCACAGTGAAAGGCACAGTTGTGCTAGCCTGCCGGGCCATGGCGGACACCCAGGGGCACCGGCGGAAGGGGGAGGGGTACCGGCGAGAGGACGGCCTCTGGGTGGTCCGCGTCCAGCTGGAGGACGGCAGGCGGATGGCCTGCTACGGGAAGACCCTGGCCGAGGCCAAGCGCAAGGCCGAGGCCAGGAAGGGTGAGTGGCGGCCGGCTGCCGAGGCTTCGGTCCGCGCCTTCGCCGAGGAATGGCTGACCGAGCGCCGGGCCCCGATGAAGCCCCAGGGCTGGGCCGCCTACGAGCGAGCCCTCCGCCTCCACGTGCTCCCGATCCTGGGCGACGTGCCCGTGGCCAAGGTGACCGAGCGCCACCTCGGCGACCTCTACGCCCGGCTGGCCGCCAAGGGGCTGGGGGGGACATCCTGCAACTTCGCCGGCGTGGTGCTCAAGGCGATGCTCAGCGACGCCGAGCGGCGGTCGATGATCCAGCGCAACCCCTCCCGGCACGTCAAGCTGCCCCGGATCGTCCGCAGCCGCGAGAAGGTGATCCTCGACGCCGAGGAGGCGAGGCGGCTAATCGAGGTGGCGAAGGGGGAGGAGTTCGAGGCCCTCTACACCCTGGCCCTCACCACCGGGATGCGCTCCGGGGAGATCCGGGCTCTGCGCTGGCGCGACGTCGACCTCGAGGGCTCCCGCGTGCGGGTCCGGGGCACGGTGGCCACCCGGATCGGTGGAGGCCGGACGATCGACAGCCCCAAGACGGCACGCAGCCTCCGCGACGTCCCGATCCCGCCGGTGACGGTGCAGGCTCTGGCTGCGCTGCGGGCCCGGTCAGCGCCGGCCGGCGAGCTGGTCTTCCCCGGGCAGGACGGGACCCTGATGCACTCCCAGACCCTTGGCCGGGCCTTCCACGCCCACCTGCAGCGGGCCGGGCTGCCGGCCATGACCTTCCACGCCCTGCGGGACACGGCGGCCACCCTGATGCTCCAGGGCGGCGTCCCGGCCCACGTGGTGAGCCGCATCCTCGGCCACGCCTCGGAGGCGATCACCCTCTCGGTCTACGCCCATGTCACCCGCGGGATGGAGCCCCAGGCCACCGCCGCGGTGCAGGCGGTCTTCGGGTAGGCGATGAGCACTCAGCCGGGAAGGACACGCTACGGCCTCGAGTTCTACGTGGATGCCGAGGGAGGGAGCCCGGTCCGCGATTGGCTCCGGGGGCTGTCGGCAGCCAAGCGGCACGCCGCGGGCGCCGGGCTGGACGTGATCGTGGGCGAGCTGGGGCCGGCGATCGCGGGGACGAAGTACGGTGAGCAGCTCGGCCGTGGCCTGCTGGAGTTCCGGCTGGCGCAGACTGCCGAGGACGTTCTCGGCAGCGCCGGACGCAGGGCGAGACCGATCCAGGCCGATCGGGGAGAGCGGATCCTCCTCCGTGTCTTCCTGCACTGCCATGGCGATCGGGTCGTCCTCCTGCTGGGTGGCTACGACAAGGGCGCC
>DASPQV010000046.1:0-11917 GCA_035624785.1 Binatia bacterium
GGAGGTGGTGGTAGCCGGGCTGGGCGATCTCGGTGGGGCCATCGGCGCCGCGCTGCTGGTCGACGCGGCACCGGCGGCCGCAGGTGCCAGGCGACCCCCGGCTCGCGCCGCGGCACGCTGAACCCGGCGATAGCTCGCGCCCGCGGCACCGAGCCGCGGCCTTCCGGTGACCCTGGTCTGTGGTCGCGCGCCGTGAGACGTCTGACCTGAGCTCACTCCTGACGACTCGGAGCCGCCCGCGTCGATGGGCGGGCGGATGCCGGCTCACCCACCGGCGGAACCGGAACCCAGGCTGAGCACGAGCTTGCCGAGCTTGCCGCCGGCCCGGAAGCGGGCGTAGGCGTCGGAGGCCGCCTCGAGGCTAAAGACCTCCGATACCACGACCCGGATCCGCCCAGCCTCCAGGAGGGGGAGCAGGTCAGCCACGACCCGGCGAGCGGCCAGCGACTTCTCCTCGGTCGACCGGCTGCGCAGCAAGGACCCCATGACACGGGCGCGCCGGCCCATCAGCAGGAGCAGATCCAGCTCGATGCGCGAACCGGATCCCACTCCGATGACAGCCACCCGCCCGCCTGAGGCCAGGTTCTGGAGCGTGCCCGGGAAGCTGGCCGCTCCGACCAGCTCGAGGACCACGTCGTAGGGACCGTGAGCTGCCACCTGGCTGGGATCGACGGCCACCGCCCCCAGGGCGCTGACCGCCGGCCGCAGGTGCGGGTGGCGCACGCTCGCCACCACCTCGGCACCGAGCACATTTCCGATCTGGACCGCCGCGGTGCCCACCCCGCCGGCCGCGCCGGTGACCAGGAGCCGCTCACCCGAGCCCAGCGCGCACTGCGAGACCAGGGCGTCGTGGGCGGTGGTGAAGACCTCGGGGAAGCCGCCGGCCTCCGGCCACCCCAGGCCCGGCGGCACCGGCATGGCGACCTCGGCATCGATCACCGCGAGCTCCGCCTGGCCGCCGCCGGAGACCAGGGACATGACCCGGTCCCCGGGGCCGAACCGGCTCACCCCCTGGCCAGCGACCACCACCTCGCCGGCCAGCTCGAGGCCGGGGATGTCAGCCGGGACGCCCGGAGGAGCGGGGTAGAGCCCGCGCACCTGCAACATGTCGGCGCCGTTCAGGCCAGCTGCCAAGACCCGGACCAGCAGCTGCCCTGGCCCGGGCACCGGATCAGGGCGGTCCCCCACAGAGACCTCGCCGCCCGCGTAGGTGACCGCGCGCATCAGCGATGGTCAGCCCATGGCGACGAGCCGGGGGCCGGCGGGTCGCGCCGGCCCCCGCCCGTCAGATGGAGCCGCTCAGGACACGAAGGGCGCGCCGACCGGCAGAACGACCCTCTTGAAGTTGGCATTGGTGACGTCCGCGAAGGAGGCGTAGAGGGCGGCGATCGCGGTCAGGATGCCGATGTAGCCGCCGAGGTTGATGATGCCATTTGCGCTCGCGGCGAAGGTGGCCTTGTCACCGGTGAACCACCCGATGGCCAGCACCACGAAGGTCAGGGTCAGCAGGACGAAGACGACGGTCGTCGCCTTGCTCGCCCCCAGCGAGGCGATGGTCATGTAGCCGGTGAAGATGCCCCAGGCCAGCAGGTACAGCCCGACCCAGCCCAGCCAGGCGTCAGAGCTGGCGGGGTTCGTGATCATCGGGACGAGATAGAGCTGGACAAGCAGAAAGAAGCTGAACCAGAAGGCGCCGTAGCTGCAGAAGGCGGTGCCGGCGAAGGTGTTGCCCCGGCGGAACGCCCAGAGGCCCGCAATCAACTGGGCCAGGCCGCCGTAGGCAACTGCCATCGAGAGCGTCGACGAGGTGAGGGGCACGATAGCCTTGTTGCCGAACCAGCCGGCGTTCACCACCGAGAGGATCAAGGTGGTGAGCCCGAAGCCGGCGAGCCCCAGCGGCGCCGGGTCGCCGATGGTGACGGCCGCGGGCGCCGCAGCGCGCCCCATCTCGGTCTGGACACTTGGGGTCGGCGCCGTCGGCCGGCCTCCCAGCTCCGCGGTGGCCGGTGTCATCGGGGTCTGTGTCATGGGCTTCTCTCCTCACTTCCCGTGCCGCGCACCGGTCGTGCGCGGCGCCATCAAGTCTGGCAGGCTTGACGCCTCTGCTCAGGGCGGCGGCCGCCGGGGGCCCTCAGGTGCGCCGGGATGGCACCGTGACTGGATCACCCGCCTGCTCTCCCTTCCACCCGACCGAACCCCCCAGTCCGGATGATGCTCCGATCGCAGCCGTCCGTCCAGCCGCCTCCTGTCCACGACGCAGCCGTGGTCACCCGACGATCGGCAATCCCCGCTGCTACCCTTGGCCGGTGCGGCCCTACATGCGGCTGGGCGAGGTCCCACGGAAGCGGCACATGCGCTTCCGCGTCGACGGGCAGCTGATCCACGAGGAGCTCTTCGGCAGGGAGGGGTTCAGCGGACCGTCGTCCTTGCTCTACCACCGGCACATGCCGGAGGCGGCCCAGGACGTCGTCGAGGGGGTCGAGGACGACATCTCGATGGAGAACGAGCAGGTCCACGAGCACGCCCACCTCCAGGGGTTTCGCCTCCAGGCCCACGGCGACACCATCACCGGCCGCCAATGGCTTCTGGTCAACGACGACATCAAGATCGGGCTCGTGGTCCCCCAGCAGCAGCAGAAGGTCCTGTTCGTCGACGGGTCGGGGGACGACGTCCTCTTCAGCCACCAGGGCTCGGGGACGCTGCACACCCAGTTCGGCAGGCTGCGCTTCGACCGCCACGACTACGTGGTGATCCCACGGGGGACGGTCTACCGAGTGGAGTTCGACCAGCTCGAGGCGACCCGGGTGCTGGTCATGGAGGTTTCCGGGGCGGTCGACTGCCCCGACCGGTACCGGGCCAGCAACGGCCAGCTCACCGAGTTCGCGCCGTACAGCGAGCGGGACTTCCGGGGTCCGGAGGCGCTGGAGCAGGGGGAGGGCCCGGCGCAGGTCTGGGTCAAGCGGGCCGGCCACATCTCCTGCTACTCCATGGACCACCATCCCTTCGACCTGGTGGGCTGGGACGGCACCGTCTACCCGGTCGCCTTCAACATCCACGACTTCGAGGCCCGGGCCGGACGGTTCCACCTGCCCCCGCTCATCCACCAGACCTTCCAGGCCCACAACCTGGTGATCTGCTCGTTCGTGCCCCGCAAGCTGGACTGGGACCCGGAGGCCGTGTTCCTCCCCTACCACCACTCCAACGTGGACTCGGACGAGGTCCTCTATTACGTGGACGGCAACTACGCGGCCCGCCGCGGGATCCAGCAGGGATCGTTCACCCACCACGTCGGCGGCCTGCCCCACGGACCTCAGCCGGGTGCTCTCGAAGCCTCGTTCCAGCGGCCCCCGGAGACCGACGAGCTGGCGGTGATGGTCGACACCTTCCGGCCCCTTCACCGGACCCAGGTGGCCCGCCAGGTCGTCGACGCCAGGTACCCGTTCTCGTGGCACAGCGGAGGGGTGCGCGGGCCGGAGTCCATCGCATGAGCGCGGCCAGCAAGTGAGCCAGGACAGCGGCCGGCTCGGTCTGACCAGCTGGGTCCGTGGCGAGGTCGAGGCCGGGGGCTGGGTGCGCGCCTCCGCGGCCCAGGCGCAGCGGCTGCGCGAGCGATACGGCCCCGACGCCGTCGCCGACCTCTCCCTCGGCCAGCCGCTGGAGGCCACCGAGGCGGTCCGCTCCGCCTTCGAAGCGGCCACCCGTGTGGTGCGCCGGCTGCGCTTCGCCTACATGCCCAACCTCGGCTACCCGGAGCTGAGGGAGCGGATTGCCGAGGATGTCGACTTCCCCGGCGTCACCGCTCAGTCGGTGGTGCTGACCGTGGGAGCGGCGGGGGCCATCTCGATGGCACTGCGGGCCCTCGTCGAGCCCGGCCGGGAGGTGGTCGTGGTCGCCCCCTACTTCTCGGAATACCGGCTCTACAGCGCGGTCAGCGGCCACGGGCTGCGGATCGTGCCCCCGACCCGGGACGGGAGCCTCGACCTCGACGGCCTGGCCAAGGCGCTGAACGGGACCACCGGAGCCGTCATCCTCAACAGTCCCGGCAACCCCAACGGCCACGTGCTGACCGACCACGAGCTGAGCGGGGTGGGGGCGCTGCTGGAGGAGCATCGCAGGCGCCGCGGGCGGCGGGTGCTCCTGGTCGTCGACGAGGTCTACCGGAGGATCATCCACCCCCCGCACCGCCGAGCCGACCCATTCGTCCATCACCCGGACACGGTCCTCTGCCGCTCCTTCTCCAAGGACCTGGGGCTCGCCGGCGAGAGGATCGGCTATCTGGCCCTCCACCCATCGCTGTCCAGCCCGGAGGCCGAGGCGGGCCTGGCACTCTGCCAGCGCGCCCTCGGCTACGTCAACGCTCCGGCCACCGCCCAACTAGCCCTCCTGGAGCTGCCCTCCTGGGAGTGCGATCCCATCCCGTACCGGGAGCGCCGGGACCTGATCGCGGCCGGAGCGGGGAGCGCCGGGCTGGCGACCACCGAGTGCCAGGGCGGCTTCTACCTCTGGGTGCGGAGCCCATGGGCCGACTGCATGGCCTTCTGCGCCGCCCTGGCGGAGCGGCGGACCGTGGTGGTCCCGGGTGTTGCGTTCGGCGCGCCCGATTGGTTCAGGATCTGCTTCAGCGCAGAGATGGGCGCCCTGGAGATCGCCGCCGCCGCGCTGGCCGCGACCGCCGCAGCCTCTCCCGGCTGAGCCCGCTCGCGCCGCGGGGATCGACAAGCCGGGACCCCGGCGGTGCTGACTGGCCCCCGCAGCCGCCAGTTCCGGTAGCCGCGGCCGGGGATGGGGGCGCTTGCCCTCTGGACACCCGGCCAGGGTGGGGCGCAGAATGCCCGCGCAATGCAGCCTCACACATTCTCCGCCCGGCCATTCCGTCTCGCCACCGTGCTCCTGATCGCCCCGGTGGCCCTTCTCAGCGCCTGCGGGAGCTCGAGCGCGCCGTCCGCCTCGTCAGGCGGCACCAGCTCGCTGCCCCCCGCCCAGCAGAGCATCATCGCCGAGATCCCCTCGGCGGTTAAGTCCATGGAGCCGTGGCAGATAGCCGCGGACGCCTCCTACGCACCCAATGAATACGTCGACCCGAGCAGCGGTGATCTGATCGGCTGGGACCTCGTGCTGGCCAAGGACGTCTGCGCCGTGCTCGGCCAGGTCTGCACCATCAACAACGTCACTTTCGACGACATCATCCCTGCGCTCGAGGAATCGCCGCCCAAGTACGTGATGAGCTTCTCCAGCTTCACGCCCACGGCGGCTCGCGAGAAGACCGGCATCGACTTCATCACCTATTACCGGGCCGGCGAGTCCTGGATGATCCGGGTGGGCGGCACGGCCATCACCAAGGCGTCCCAGATGTGCGGCCACTCGGTGGCGGTCGAGGCCGGCACCGTCGAGGAGTCCGACGCCTGGGGCTTCATGGGCAAGAAGCCGGGCGGCGACGCCATCTCCGGGGACACCGACAACTGCACCAGCGCCGGGCTCAAGGACATCAACGTCGAGAGCTTCGACACCCAGACCGAGGCCAACGCCGCCCTGCTAGACGGCCGTGCTGACTTCGGCTGGGCCGATCAACCGGTCGCCGACTACCAGGTGCAGCAGAACCCTGGCAAGATGAAGATCAGCGGTCAACCCTGCAGCGTCTACCCCTATGGGGTGGCGGTGATTAGCTCGCTGGGCTTCGACAAGGCGATCGAGGACGCCATCACCTACCTGATCAACAACGGCTACTACACCAAGATCCTGCAGGCCGACGGGGTCACCGACGGAGCCGTCTCCGCCTCGGCGGTCGACGTCAACGACAACAACCCGGTCGGCTCCACCTGTGTGCCCTCCTATTGAGGCGAGGGCGTGAGCCACTGCTGGCGCGCTGAAGCCATGGTCGCGGGGCCCGGCGGCTGAGCCGGGCGCACTGTGGCGCGTCGGTGAGCGGGCTGGAGGTGAGACTGGCATGGCCGACTTGACGGTGGGGCAGCCGGTCCCCGCTCCGGCGGCTCGAGAGCGCCCTGAGGCGATCCGGGCGATCCCGGTCCGCCACCCCTGGCGGTGGGTGGCGGCGGTGGTTGTGCTGGCGATCTTCGCGGCCGTCGTCTACATCTTCGCCTCGGCGCCCGACCTCAAATGGCCGGTGGTCAGCCAGTACCTCTTCAACGACCGGATCATGAGCGCGGTGCTGGTGACCCTGGCACTGACGGTGATCGCCATGCTGATCGGGGTCGGCCTGGGCCTGCTGATGGCGATCATGCGGCTATCGGTCAATCCGGTGATGCGATCGGTCGCCTGGTTTTACATCTGGTTCTTCCGGGGCACCCCGGTGCTGGTGCAGCTCTGGTTCTGGTTCAACATCGCCATCGTCCTCCCCAAGCTGACCATCGGCATCCCATTCACCAGCATCCAGTGGGTTGGGATCACCAACCAGATCGACACTCCCTTCATGGCCGCGATCCTGGGGCTGGGGCTCAACGAGGCGGCCTACATGGCGGAGATCGTGCGAGCCGGCCTGATCTCGGTGGAGATGGGTCAGACCGAGGCCGCCCAGGCCCTGGGGATGACCCGCACCCAGGTGATGCGCCGGGTGGTCATCCCCCAGGCGATGCGGGTGATCATCCCGCCCACCGGCAACGAGACCATCTCGATGCTGAAGACCTCGTCGCTGGCCTACATCTGCACCGTCGGCGAGCTGTTCTTCATCGAGAAGGAGATCTCCGACGCCAACTTCCGGATCGTCGAGCTGCTCATAGTCGCCAGCATCTGGTACCTGCTGCTGACCTCCATCCTCACCTTTGGCCAGTACTACCTGGAGCGCTACTTCGCCCGGGGTTCGGTGCGGGCCCTGCCCGAGACACCGGTTCAGCGATTGCGGCGCCTGCTCTTCCACTTCCACACAACTCCCGAGGAGATCCTGGGCGCCAGCGAACGCAAGGCGACCGCGGAGGAGATTCTCGCCAACGTCGAACGGCGCCGCCGAAGCGGCCCCTTGCGATGAAGCGCACCCAGCCGACAGCACCGCTGACGTCGGTGGCGCCGTGAACGCCTCTCGACCGATGAGTGCCGAGCCCATGGTCCGCGCCGAAGCGGTCCACAAGAGCTTCGGCCGCAACGAGGTCTTGCGGGGGATCACCCTGGAGGTCGCACCCCGCGATGTGATGTGCATCATCGGGCCTTCCGGCTCGGGCAAGAGCACCTTCCTGCGCTGCATCAACCACCTGGAGAAGATCGACGGCGGCAGGCTGTGGGTCGACGGCGAGCTGGTCGGCTACCGGCAGCAGGGCGACCGGCTCTACGAGCTCCGCGACCGCGAGGTCTGCCGCAAGCGCGCCGAGATCGGCATGGTCTTCCAGAGCTTCAACCTCTTCCCCCACATGACGGCGATCGAGAACGTCATCGAGGCACCGGTGCGGGTCAAGAAGGAGAACGCTGGGGTGGCCAGAGAGAGGGGCCGCAAGCTGCTCGACCGCGTCGGACTGGGAGACAGGCTCGATGCCCATCCGCGCCAGCTCTCGGGAGGGCAGCAGCAGCGGGTGGCGATCGCCCGGGCCCTGGCGATGCAACCCAAGCTGATGCTGTTCGACGAGCCCACCTCAGCCCTCGACCCCGAGCTGGTCGGGGAGGTGCTGGATGTCATGCGGGGGCTGGCCGAGGAGGGCATGACCATGATCGTGGTCACCCACGAGATGGGATTCGCCCGCGAGGTCGGTGACGCCCTGGTGTTCATGGACGGCGGGGTCATCGTCGAGGCTGGTCCGCCAAGGGAGGTGCTTGCCAACCCGCGAGAGGAGCGCACCCGTGCCTTCCTCTCCAAGGTCCTCTGAGGCGGCGCGACCCGGGATTGGCGGCCGTCGGCCGGATCACCCTTGCTACCGTGGCCTCACAGGTCAGCGGGGCGGGGTGCTGGAGGGAGCCCGGATGAGTGAGCAGGGGGACAAGCTGGCGGCCGTGGCGTCGGCCTGGACGGCGATGCTCCGGTCGGGCCGGGTCGAGGAGCTGGCGGCGATCCTGGATGACGACGTGGTGTGGCAGGGGCTGCTTCCCGAGCTGGTCTGCCGGGGCCGGGAGCAGGTGCTCAACGTCATGGTCCGCAACCGGGGGCGGCCTCCCCGGATCACCCGCTTCGAGGCGGAGGAGATCGGCGACCGGGTCGCGGTCAGCGTCGAGGGGCCCGATTTCGGTGCGGGCCCGGGCGATCCCGAGGCCCCTCAGCTCCCCGCGGGCGCGCCCCGCTCCCTGGTCTTCACCTTCCGGGGGGGCATGGTGGTGAGGATGGAGAGCCTGCCCAGCCGAGATGCCGCGTTCTCGCTGGCAGCGGGCTGACCATCCCAGGGGGAACGTCGGCGCGGTCGGACCCGCCTGGAGGATCGGCCTCTCCGAGCTCTCGTGTCCACGATGTCTTGAGACAGGGTCCACCATGTCCTGAGACATCACAGTGGCGGGAAGGGAGGGATTCGAACCCTCGGAGGAGCTTAACGCCCCTCACCCGCTTAGCAGGCGGGCGCTTTCAGCCTCTCAGCCACCTCCCCGGCGTGCGGCCAGTATATTCGCCGCACCGGCAGGACCCGGGCGGGATGCCGCAGAATCGTCGCTCCGGCGACCGCTCCCGTGTGGCGCCCCGCCGGCTCACGGTACCCATCTCATGAGCACGGCACCACCAGACCCAGCGACCGACTTCCAGCAGCGCCTGAGCGCGGTGGAGGGGCGCCTCCGCGACCTCGCCCGGCGCCGCCTGGAGGGACGGACCGAGCCGGACCCCGGCACCGGAGAG
This sequence comes from Binatia bacterium, assembly GCA_035624785.1. Taxonomy (GTDB): domain Bacteria; phylum Chloroflexota; class Dormibacteria; order Aeolococcales; family Aeolococcaceae; genus JAJZNI01. The sequence continues at coordinate 8,753 of DASPQV010000046.1, forward strand.
CGCTGGGACGCGGGCCAGGTGTGGGCCCACCTCGGTGAGTTCATCCCGTATTGGATCGCCCAGGCCGAGAGGGTCCTGGCCGCAGCCTCGGCCAGCCCGGTGCCGTTCGGCCGCACCAAGGCGAATCCCGAGCGGATCGAAGCGATCGAGCGCGACCGCAACCGGGGTACGACAGCCCTCTGGCACGATGTCCGGGAGGACCTGAACGACCTTCGCGCCTTCCTGGCAAGCGTCAGCGACCGCGCATGGAGGGTTCGCGGCCTCCACCCCACCCTGGGCGTGATGCCCATCTCCCAGATCGTCGACCGGTTCCTGATCGGCCACCTCGAGGAGCACGCGACCCAGCTGGAGAACCTGCGCCCTCGTTGAACGGTGCGTCCCCAGGCTGCCCGGCGCCGGGGCGGCGTGGGACACTGGGGGCCGCCCGCGGAGGGATGCCGGAGTGGTTGATCGGAGCGGTCTTGAAAACCGCAAGGGCCGCCAAGCCCTCGGGGGTTCGAATCCCTCTCCCTCCGCCAATCTGGATCGACGGGCTTCCGGCAGAATGAGGCCGCGATGGGCGCTCGGTTCGTGGTAGCCCGGAATCCCGATCCTGAGAGCCGGCTCCCGTATCTGGTCCGGCTCCCCCTGGAGGGCGGGCTGGTGCTCAAGGCCCGTGAGCCGTGGCCGCGGGCCACGCGAGTGTTCTGTTCACAGGAGGACGCCAGCTGGGACGAAGCCGCCGAGGTTGTGGACGAAGCCGAGATTCTGGTGTGCCGGCGTCGCGGCGCCGCCATCGATCTCCTGCTCAACCGCTCGCAGCACGCCCGCTCTCAGTTCGTCTTCACCCAAGCACGGGGCCGTCCGGCGGTGTGGTGGCAGACGCAGAAGACCGCTCAGGCGGCCAACCCCGGAGCCCGCATCCCCCGTGGCCGCGCCGCCGGCGCACTGACCATCGTCGTCGACACCCGCGAGAAGTACGGGTGGAGGTTCGCCGGTCGCGAGGTGACCTTGGAGCACCGCGCCTTGCCTGCGGGAGACTACGCAATCGGAGGCGATGCGCCGGCCGGGGTGGTCGAGCGCAAGACCCTGGAGAACCTGGCAGTGTCGCTATCAGACGGTAGTCTCGCCTTCCAGCTCCAGCGGCTCGTGGAGGTCGGTAGTCGGGCGGCCATCGTCGTCGAGGGTGATTATCCCGACCTCTTCCGCACCCAGCCCGGCCGCGGCTCCTGGCTGGCCGACATGCTCGGCCGTCTGGCTGTGCGCTACCCGGAGGTACCCATCGTCTTCGCGGGGTCGCGCCGCTTTGCCGAGGAGTGGGCTTACCGTTTCTTCGCCGCAGTCGCGGGAGACATCCCGAGCAACCCGGCGCAGCCGATGGAGAACTGAGTCCGCGGTCAGCGTCCTCGGCCACCCGGTTGGCCGTCGGAACGCTGCTGCCACGTATGGGCGTCCGCCGCGGCGCTCCCCCGCACCGCCCGGCGCGGTTTCAACCGGCAGTACGGCCGACCGTACCTGCAAATGTCAATGCCATGGCGGTCCCCACTGGTCGGCCGCGCCTCCCTAGTGATCGCGCGGGTTCAGGAACTCCTCGACCAGACGCAGCGCCGCCGCACCCGGGGCGCAGTAGGTGGTCTGGCCGCGGCGGTAGCAATGGATCAGGCCGGCGTTGCGGAGCTCCTTCATGTGGTGTGACACGGTCGACAGGGAGACGTCGAATTGACTGGCGATTCGCGAGATGCTGTTGGAGGCCTCCTCCTGGCTGCACCCTTCCGGGCAGCATCCTCGAACCATCTGGTAGATGGCCAGACGGGTGGGATCCCCGAGTGCCTTGAACAGCCGGGCCATGTCCTCGAGCGCCACGGGCTCGGCGTGGGGCGGCGGTTCAGCGGGGGCCGACCGCTTGGAGGTGGTCACGGTTTCTCGAACTGCATCTTCGAGAACACCTGGATGTCGCTGCGAGACAGCAGCTCGGCCCAGGTGACCACCGCCGCGACGGTGTGCTGGCCGATCAGCAGGTCCTGCTCACGAACCCCGTAGCCGAACATCGACGGTCCGCACACATAGAAGCGGGCGCCCAGGTCCTCCAGGATCTCGATCGACTGGGCCGGGAGGGGCCAGCCGATCTCCCTCCGCATCACCCGCTCCACCATCGGGGTGAAGCGGGCTCCGATCATGCCGGAGAGGCGCGACCGGTAGCCACGCTTGAGCAGGCGCACCCCGGCGCCCTCGAAGACGGCGTTGACCTCCATGCCGAGGACGGCGGCGGCCACCGCCTTGTCCAGCGGGAAGACCACCTGGTCGAGGGCGGCCGTGGAGACGATCACCGTCATCGTCTTGTCGATCCGCCTCGACTCGCCCTTCCGAACCACTGAGCGCACGAGGTCGTGGTCGATCGCATCGGTGGAGACGAGGTCATGGCCGGTTGCAGCGCACCACGTGCCCAGGTCGGTGAGGAGGCCCTGGTCACTCTTGGTGATCACCTCGACCCGGGAGCCCATCTCCCGGCCGCGCTCTGCCCTGATGATCTCGTAGGCAACCCGGTACGGCTTCCAGGTGTCCCGAAGATCGAGGCACGGCACGTCGACCGGGCCCCTGTCGCTTCGGCTGTCCTCACCTGCAGTGACGGCGCCTTCTTCTATAGCTATGTTCGATACTTGTACCAGTATCGAACTAAGGCCGCCAGGACCACGGGTAACCGGCCGCCTGGGACCGTCGACCCTATCGCTCGGCAGGGAACATCACCTCGCCGGCGTCTGCGGCCGCGCTGGGAGCCGGTGGGCGCCAGGAGCACCTCGGGCGGGGTTTCTGACCGCCGACCCCGACCCCCTGGGCGGGCGAAGGCGAGTGGCCTCCTATTGCCTGATCGCTGCGGGAGCCAGCTCGGCCAGCAGGGCCTCCACGCGCACCTCGATCTCGTCACGGATCCGGCGGGCCGTGGCCAGCGACTGGCCGGCCGGGTCATCGATCTGCCAGTCCAGATATTGCTTGCCCAGAAAGACCGGGCAGGCGTCACCGCACCCCATGGTGACGACCACGTCGGCGGCACGGACCACCTCCTCGGTCAGCGGCTTGGGGAAGGCCTTCCCGAGGTCAAGCCCCAGCTCGGCCATGGCCTCGATGACCGTTGGGTTGAGGCGGTCCGCCGGCTCCGAGCCGGCCGAGCGCACCCGAACCCGACCGTGA
>DASPQV010000047.1:0-159481 GCA_035624785.1 Binatia bacterium
GACGGGGGCACGGTCAGCTTCAGCTACAACGGGACTGACCTTGGCTGTGGCCCGGTGGCCGTCGCTGGGGGGCAGGCTCAGTGCAGCACCTCCAGCCTCCCGGTGGGCAGTGACGACGTCACCGCCACCTACTCCGGGGACACCGACTACGGCGGCTCCTCGGGCAGCGACACCGTGACGGTCAGCGCGAAGACGGCGACCGTGACATCGCTGACCAGCTCCGAGAATCCCTCGACCGTGGGCGATCAGGTGACCTTCACGGCCACCGTCTCGCCGAGGCCCGACGGAGGCACGGTTGACTTCAGTGACCCCAGTGGCTCGCTCTGCGCCGGGGTGACAGTGAGCACCTCGGACGGTGAGGCGACCTGCCAGCACGCTTTTACCGCGGCGGGCAGTTATGGCGTCACAGCAACCTACGGCGGCGATGCCAACTTCATGGCGTCGCCGGCCTCGAACACGGTCACCCAGGTGGTCGACGCCCCTCAGGGCGGTGGGGGCGGTGGCGGCGGCGCCACCACCTACACGCCGCTCCAGCCGTTCCGGATCTGCGACACCCGGGCCGGAGCGGGCTTCCCCTGCTCGGGCGACGCGGCCGACAACCGGTTGGGCGCTGGCGAGAGCCTGGTCATCCAGGTGACCGGCGTGGAGGGCCCGCAGTATCAGGCGGTGCCGGCGGGCGCCAGTGCGGTGGTGGTCAACGTGACCGCTGTCCAGCCCAGCGCCCCGACATACCTGACCGTGTACCCGAGCGGGCACTCGGTGCCCACTGCCTCCAACCTCAACCTGATCCCCGGGGCGATCCAGGCCAACCTGGTCGTGGGGACCCTGAACTCGACCGGCCAGATCAGCATCTACAACTCCAATGGCTCTGTCGACCTGGTGGTTGACGTCGAAGGCTACTTCAGCCCCGGCACCGGCGGCTCGGGCCTCTACCACGCGCTCAGCCCCATCCGGCTCTGCGACACCCGCGCCGGCACGGGGACCCCCTGCTCCGGGCATCCGATCCTGGCCGGCATGTGGGCCAAGGTCGACCTCGCCGGCGCCGGCTCGGTGCCCTCGAATGGCACCGCCGAGGCGGTGGTCATGAACGTCACCGGAACCGGGGGAACGGCGGGAACCTTCCTGAGCGTTGCTCCACCGAACTCGAGCGACCAGTGCCCCTCCGCCCCACCGGAGTTCTCGAACCTCAACATGGGAGCGGGCAGCACCCTGCCCAACCGGGTGATCGTTCCTGTCGGGCCGGACCAGGACGTCTGTGTCTACAACTCACAGGGGACTGAGAACGCGGTCCTGGACGTCGACGGCTGGTTCGGCAACGGCCAGGAGGAGGCGACCGGCTTCCACTACTACGCGATCAGCCCGACCCGGCTTTGCGACACGCGCGGCGCGGCCGGCGTCGGCTACACGACCGAGTGCACGGGTGACCCGCTCACCACCGGCGCCACCATGAACGTCCCGGTGGCCGGGATGTCGCAGATCACCGGCACCGGTGCGCCGGTGGCGGTCATCGCCAACGTCACCGGGGTCTCCGGGACGGCGGGCACCTTCCTCACCCTGTACCCCGCCGGCGAGCCACTGCCGCTGGCCTCGGACCTCAATCCCGGTCCGGGCCAGGTGGTGCCCAACATGGCCGTGATCTCACTGGCCACGAGCGGGGGGCAGGCCGGATCCTTTGACCTCTACAACGACCAGGGCAGGATCGACGCCATCGTCGACATCGAGGGCTGGTTCGCCTGAGCTGAGGAAGACGACCCGGGAGCTCGGCGGCGGGATGCCGCATCAGCTCCCGGGGCCGCCATCCCCTCAGGCGACGGCGAAGATGGCCTCGATCTCCAGGGCGGCGCCCATGGGGAGCTCACCGGTCCCGACCGCGCTGCGGGCGTGGCGGCCTGCCTCGCCGAAGATCTCGACCAGCTGATCCGAGGCGCCGTTGATCACCGCTGGCTGCTGGTCGAAGCTGGCGGCGCTGCGCACCAGGCCGAAGACCTTCACGACCCCGGCCAGGTGATCGACTCCACCCACGGCCTCGGCCGCGGTGGCCACCAGGTCCAGGGCGACCTGGCGCGCCAGGGCGCGGGCCGTTTCGACGTCGATGTCGTCGCCCACCCTGCCCGAGACCACCCGGCCGTCCCGCTTGGCCACGTGCCCGGAGAGGTAGAGGAGGTCGCCGGCGCGGCGCGCCGGGACATAGCTCCCCATCGGGGTGGTCGGCGGCGGGAGGCTGATGCCCAGCTCCGCGAGTCGCTCACTGACTGTCATCGGTCGGCTGCCCTCCGAACTCCTGTCCGAGCGCTCGGAGTGTAGTTCCGCGAACGCATCGTCCTCAGCCTGAGCACCTCTGGCACTGGCGGATCCTCGGTTCGGCGGTCGGAGCCCAGGGCTCCCCCGCCTCCCCCCGTCAGCCTCAATAGTCCCGCAGGTACGCGCAGTTGTCGGCGAAGCGCCTGGGGGTGAAACCGAAGGCCGTGGCGACGGCGTTCGGCGTGGTGATGTTGTTGCGCCCGAGCAGGTCAAGCTGGCTGGGTGTGACCAGCGGGTCGCGCATCACCGCCGCCATCATCGCGGCCATGGGCTTGATCGCCAGCACGGGGACGTGGACGTTGATCCGGGGCAGGCTCACCACCTTGGCCTTGATGATGTCGATGATCTCCTCGTAGCTCAGGTGGTCGGGGCCACCGATGGAGACCACCCGGTCGCTCGGACCGCGCTCCAGGGCGGTGGCGATGCAGCGAGCCACATCGTCGACGGCGATCGGCTGGAATAGCGTCCTCCCGTCCCCCGCCACCGGCAGTGGGGCCATCGGCGGGGTCCGTCTCACCAGCTTGGTGAGCTTGGTGAAGAAGCCGTCGCCGGGGCCGAACATCAGGCTCGAGCGGATGATGGTGTGGGGGACGCCGCTGATCCGCACCGCCTGCTCCCCCGCCCATTTGCTGGCCAGGTAGGCGTATCGGGGGTCCGGATCGGCGCCCACGGCGCTGAGGTGGACCAGGTGGCCGATCCCCGCCCGCCGGGCGGCCGCGGCGACGTTGGCGCTGCCCCGGCGGTTGACCGCGTCGAAGGTCTGCCGGCCCCGTTCCACGATGACGGCGACCAGGTGCACCAGGGCATCGCAGCCGGCCAGGCCCTCGGCCAGCCCCTCGCCGGTGACGACGTCCGCTCCGACCAGGGTCACGTTGGGCCGGGTGGCCCGGCGCTGCCGCCTGGTGCGGGTCAGCAGCACCAGCTCGTGGCCCTGTTCCGAGAGCTGAGCGGTCAGGTGGCTGCCGACGAACCCGGTCCCGCCGGTGATGGCGATCCGCATGGCGATCACCAGTATGCGACGGGCTGGAGGTCCCCCGCCCGGATGCTACCTTGGGCCTCATGCGGCTCAACCGTCCCGGCTGGAGCAAGGTCCCGGAGGTCATCACCGCCCTCTTCTGGATCGTCAAGGTGCTGACCACCGCCCAGGGCGAGGCGACCTCCGACTATTTCGTCCATGCCATCAACCCGTACCTGGCGGTGGTCGGCGCGGGGATCGTCTTCCTCGGCGTCATGGCGCTCCAGCTGCGGGTCCACCGCTACGTCGCCGGCATCTACTGGCTGGCCGTGACAATGGTCGCGATCTTCGGAACCATGTGCGCCGACGCCTTGCACATCCAGCTCGGGGTGCCGTACTGGGCCTCCACGGTGGGCTTTGCGATCGCCGTGGCGGTGATCTTCTGGGCCTGGCACCGGACCGAGGGGACCCTCTCCATCCACAGCATCGTCACCCCCCGCCGCGAGCTCTTCTACTGGGCGGCGGTGCTGGCCACGTTCGCTCTGGGCACCGCCTGGGGTGACCTGATGGCCTTCACCCTCGGGCTCGGGTTCCTCACCGCCGGCATCGTCTTCGCCGTCGTCATCGCGGTGCCGGCCCTCGCCCACCGCTTCGCCGCCATGAACTCAGTGCTCGCCTTCTGGTTCGCCTACGTGATCACCCGACCGCTGGGCGCCTCCTTCGCCGACTGGATGGGCTTCCCCCGCAGCGCCGGGGCGCTGGGCTGGGGGCATGGGACGGTGAGCATCGGCTTCACCCTGCTGATCATCGGCTGCGTCGCCTACCTCTCGGCCAGCCGCATCGACAGGGCGCCGGAGCCGAGCCACCAGGCTCCCGGGCGCACCCCGGCCGCCACCGGCGAACCCGCCCTGGCCTCGACCGACCGCCAGTAGGGCGACCGGCGACAAGGGCCGCGGCGAGCCAGCCCGGCGCGGAGAGAGAGAAGCCTAGCGCCGCCGGGCCTGCCTGCAGGTAGGTGATCCGGAAGCCGCGAGGCTCGGCATCGGAGTCGAGCTCCCCGATCACCTCCGCGCCCAGCCCCTGGCGGTAGAAGTCGACGGCGCGATCGCGGTCGGCCACGGAGAGAGGCTCCCGGGTGAAGCGGGCGCCGGCGTCCCGGACCCGGCCGGCCCAGCGGTCGACGTCGTCGACCTTGAAACCGACGTGGCGGCCCTCGCCATGTCGGTGACGCCGATGACCGGGAAGGCCAGACCCCGGGTCACGCCATCAGCCCGCCGCAGCCTCCGCCACCGACTGCCCCAGAGCGCCCCCACCCTCCTGACTGCCCTCCGCCTGCAGCAGCGCGTACTCGAAAGCGTCCGCCAGGGCGATCCAGGAGGCCTCGATGATGTTGGTGCTGCAGCCCACCGTGCTCCAGCGCCGGTGGTGGTCGCCGCTCTCGATGAGGACCCGGACCCCCGCCGCGGTTCCGTCGCGACCGTCGAGCACCCGCACCTTGTAGTCGTAGAGCTGGGTGTTGGCGATCTCCGGGAACCCCGGGGTGAGCGCCTTGCGGAGCGCCGCGTCGAGGGCATTGACCGGGCCGTTCCCCTGGGCCGCGGTGTGCACCTCGCTGCCGTCGACGAGGACTCTCACGGTGGCCTCGCAGACCAGGGTCCGGCCCTCGCGCTGCTCCACGAGGGCGATGTAGTCGATGAGGCGGAAGGGCGGCCGGTGTCCCCGGGCCCGGTGGACGAGCAGCTCGAAGGAGGCTTCCGCGCCCTCGAACGAATAGCCCTGATGCTCGAGCTGCTTGACCTCCTCGGCAACCCGCCGGGCGAGCGCGGCATCGTCACCGAGATCCACGCCGAAAGCGGCCGCCTTGGTGAGCACGGTGGCTCGCCCGGCCAGGGCGCTGACCACGGTCTCGCTGCGGTTTCCCACCAGCCCGGGATCGACGTGCTGGTAGGTGTACTCGCCCCGAGCCATGGCGTGGGCGTGCTGACCGCCCTTGTGAGTGAAGGCGGAGGTGCCCACGTAGGGTGCCGAGTGGGGAGGGGCGACGTTGGCAATCTCGGCGACGTCGCGGGCGATCACCGTCAGCTCGCGGAGCTGCTGATCGCTGACCACCCGGAGGCCCATCTTGAGCTGGAGGTCGGGGATCAGGGTGCAGAGGTTGGCGTTGCCGGTGCGCTCGCCATAGCCATTGATGCATCCCTGGACCTGGGTGGCGCCGGCTCGGACGGCGGCCAGGGAGTTGGCGACGGCGCAGCCGGAGTCGTCGTGACAGTGGATGCCCACCATGGCGCCGAAGCGGGCGACCACCTCGCCGACCACCCGCTCCACGTGGTCGGGGAGCATGCCGCCCCGGGTGTCGCAGAGGGCCACGGTCTCGGCTCCCGCCGTCGCCGCCGCCTCCACGCAGCGGAGTGCGTAGCCGGGATCGCTCCGGTGCCCGTCGAAGAAGTGCTCGGCGTCGAGCACCACCCGGCGGCCCTGCTCGACCAGCCAGGCGACCGAGTCGGAGATCATCCGCAGGTTCTCGTCGCCGCTGGTCCTGAGCACGTCACGCACCTGGCGGTGCCAGCTCTTGGCGACCAGGGTGATGACGGGAGCCCCGGAGTCGAGCAGGGCGCGGAGCTGGAGATCGTCATGGGCACTGATGCCAGGTCGGCGGGTGGATCCGAAGGCGGCCAGGACCGCATGGGCCAGACGCACGTCGCGCATCTGGATGAAGAACTCGGTGTCGGTGTGATTGGAACCCGGCCAGCCGCCCTCGACGATGGCGACCCCGAGCTGATCGAGCTGCTCGGCGATGCGCAGCTTGTCGGAGACCGAGAAGCTGATCCCTACTCCCTGGGCCCCGTCGCGCAGCGTGGTGTCGTACATCTGCAGGGCGCGCGGAGATGGCTCGAACCGCCGGCTCGGCCGCGCGGCGCTCATCGATCCGCCCCGGCCGCGGCCAGCCGGCGTCCGGTCTCCCGGAGCACCGCCTCGCCGATCGCCCTGGTTCCCGCCGACCCCGCCAGGTCTGCGCCCAGCAGCCCGGCCACGATGCAGCCGTCGACGGCGGCCTCGACCGCACCGGCCAGGTCGTCGCGGCCCAGCGAGTGGCGGAGCAGCATGGCCACCGAGAGGATCGCCCCATAGGGGTTGGCGATCCCGCGCCCCGCGATGTCCGGGGCGCTGCCGTGCACCGGCTCGTAGAGCCCGGGGCCGGCGTCTCCCAGCGAAGCCGAGGGCAGCATCCCCAGGGAGCCGGCGAGCACGCCGGCTTCGTCGCTCAGGATGTCGCCGAAGAGGTTCTCGGTCACCACCACGTCGATGCCGGCGGGCTGACGCATCAGCCGGACCGCGAAGGAGTCGACGAGCTGGTGCTCCAGAGCCACGTCCGGGTAGTCGGCGGCCACCCGGGTCACCGTCTCCCGCCACAGCTGGCTGGTGATGAGCACGTTGGCCTTGTCCACCGAGATGAGACGACGGTGCCGGGCGGAGGCAAGGCGGAAGGCGACCCGGGCCACCCTCTCGATTTCCAGGGCGGTGTAGACGGTGCTGTCCCGCGCCGCCTCGGTGGGTCCCTCGCCGCTTCTCTCCCGGGGCTCGCCGAAGTAGGCCCCGCCGGTCAGCTCCCGGACGATCATCAGGTCGGTGCCCGAGACCACCTCGCGGCGGACCGGCGAGCGGTCAGCCAGGGCCGGATGGACCCGGACCGGGCGGAGGTTGGCGAAGACCCGCAGGCCCCGGCGGAGCCCGAGCAGGCCCGCCTCACACCGCATCGCGCCGCGGAGGTGGTCCCAGCGCGGCCCGCCCACCGCGCCGAGCAGGACGGCGTCGGCGCCGCGGCAGGCCTCCAGGGTGGCCGGCGGAAGCGGCATCCCGGTCTCGTCGATGGCCCGGCCTCCGACCGGCCGCTCCTCGACGTGGAGGGTGATCCCCCCCTCCGAGCAGGCCGCCGAGAGCACGGCGACCGCCACCTCGATGACCTCAGGCCCGATGCCGTCACCGGGCAGGGTCACGACGCGGACCGCGGCCGGGCTGCGGCCAGCCGAGGGAGCTGCGCGGGAGGCGCCCCGGTTCCGGGATTCGGCCTGCGTGCTCATGGTTCTGCCTCCCCACGCGGCAGGCCGCGTGGGGGCCCCCCTGTCTCAGCGGAGGGCAGTGCCGCCCCCCTCGCAGCGGATGGCAAAGCCACACGCTGCTCACCCCCCAGCTCGGCGGGACTCCCCGCCGACGACCCGGCTGGCCGCCGCGAGAGGTCGGGCATCCACGCCGGCCGCCGCGCCTCGAAGGCCGCGATGGCCGCCTGGTGGGCGAGGGTGAGGCCGATGTCGTCGAGCCCCTCGAGGAGGCAGTGCCGTTCGAATGGATCCATCTCGAAGCGGAACCGCAGGTCCCCGGCCGAGACGGTCTGCTCCTCCAGGTCGATGATGCCGGTGATCCCGGGTTGCTCGGTGGCCAGGACGAGGAGCTGGCGCACCTGGTGCTCAGGGAGGGCCAGGGGCAGCAGCCCGCCCTTCAAGGCGTTGTTGCGGAAGATGTCGGCGAAGGAGGGTGCGATCACGGCGCGGAAGCCATGGTCGGCGAGCGCCCAGACGGCGTGCTCGCGTGACGAGCCACAGCCGAAGTTGCGGCCCGCCACCAGCAGCGTCCCGTTCCGGTACTCGCCCCGGTTGAGCACGAAGTCGGGTCGCTCCGCCCCGCTCCCGTCGTGTCGCCAGTCGTCGAAGAGGAACTCACCGTACCCCGCGCGCTCGATCTTCTTCAGGTGCTGCTTGGGGATGATCTGGTCAGTGTCGACGTCGGCGCGGTCGAGCGGGACCAGGGTCCCGTGCTCGCAGTGGAACGGTCTCATGCGGCCACCTCCAGCCCGGTGGAGAGCAGGGCCGTCATGCCCCGCCTCCGATGTCGGCGCTGAGACGCCGGATGTCGACGAAGTGACCGGCGACGGCCGCCGCCGCGGCCATCGCCGGCGAGACCAGGTGGGTGCGCCCGCCCCGGCCCTGGCGTCCCTCGAAGTTGCGGTTGCTGGTGCTGGCGCAGCGCTCGCCGGGCTGGAGGATGTCGGGGTTCATGCCCAGGCACATCGAGCAGCCGGTGTTCCGCCACTCGGCTCCGGCCTGCACGAATACACGGTCGAGGCCCTCGGCTTCGGCTTGGGCCTTGACCTGGGCCGAGCCCGGGACGACCAGGACCCGGAGCCCCTGCTTGACGCGCTGGCCCCGCAGCACCGAGGCGGCCACCCGCAGGTCCTCGATCCGGCTGTTGGTGCACGACCCGATGAAGACGGCGTCCAAGGTGATGTCCTCGATGGCCGTTCCCGGTGCCAGGCCCATGTAGGCGAGGGCGCGCCGGCCACTCTCCCGGGCCGGCGCGTCGGGGAAGGCATCCGGGTCGGGCACCCTGCCGGTCACCGGGACCGACTGCGCCGGGGTGGTGCCCCAGGTCACGGTCGGCTCCAGGGCACCGGCGTCGATGGTCACGGTGCGCTCGTAGATCGCGCCGGGATCGCTGGGCAGCCCCGTCCAGGCCTGCACCGCCGCGTCCCAGTCGGCGCCGCCTGGCGCATGGGGGCGGCCCTCCAGGTACGCGAACGTGGTGGCGTCGGGAGCGACCATCCCGGCCCGGCCGCCGCCCTCGATGGTGAGGTTGCAGAGCGTCATCCGCTGCTCCATGGAGAAGTCGCGGACCACCGCGCCGGTGTACTCGACGACGTGGCCGGCCGCTCCGGCGGTGCCGATCCGCCGGAGCACCCCGAGGGCGACGTCCTTGGCGGCGACGCCGGCGGGCAGGGCCCCATCGATCCTGACCTCCATGGTCTTGGGGCGGAACTGGCGCAGGCACTGGGTGGCCAGGACATGCTCGACCTCCGAGGTGCCGATGCCCACCGCGAAGGCGCCGAAGGCGCCGTGGGTCGCGGTGTGGGAGTCGCCGCAGACGATCACCGTACCCGGCAGGGTGAGCCCCAGCTCCGGCCCGATGACGTGGACGATCCCCTGCCAGCGGTGGCCGACCCCGAAACAGGCGATCCCCGCCTCCTCGCAGTTGCGCCGCAGCGCGTCCATCTGCGCCCGACTCACCTCGTCGGCGCCCTGAAGCACGTCCTCGGTGGTCGGCACGTTGTGGTCCATGGTGGCCACCACCTGCGACGGCCGGCGGACCCTGCGGCCCCCGGCCCGGAGGCCCTCGAAGGCCTGCGGCGAGGTCACCTCGTGGACCAGGTGGAGATCCACGTAGAGGAGCGCCGGGGCGCCCGGCTCCTGGACGACCACGTGCGAGTTCCAGATCTTCTCGAAGAGGGTGCGCGGCGATCCGGTCACAGCGATTCCTTTCGCTGCGAACCCACCCCACCGAGCAGGCTCGGCGGGGACCCCGGGGATGGGCCGCGCGGCTCATCCCACCGCGGATGCACGCCGCGTGCGCCCGGCCTGGCCGCGGTCATCTCAGGACCTCCGCGATGTCCGCTCCCATCCGCTCCGGGGCCACCCGAGGTGCCGCGGCTCGCGCCGCGGCGACCCGGTTGAGGGCGTGCACGTACGCCTTGGCGGCCGCCACCACGGTGTCGGTGTCGGCGCCGTGGCCGGAGCTCAGCCGCTCGCCATCATGGCGCAGCCGGACGCTGACCTCGCCCACCGCGTCGATGCCCGCGGTGATCGCCTGGACCGCGAACTCCTCGAGCACCGCCTCGACCTCGACCAGGCTGTCGATGGCCCTGAAGGAGGCATCGATGGGCCCGTCGCCAAGGGCCACCGCCTCCCGGCTCTGCCCGTCGGGCAGCCGCATCCGCACCGTGGCGGTGGGGCGTAGGTTGGTCCCGCAGCTGACCTGCAGATGCTCGAGGTGGAAGACCTCGGCGGTGCTCTCCCGCTCGTCGGCGACGATCGCCTCGAGGTCCCAATCGGTGACCTCCCGCTTCCGATCGGCCAGCTCCTTGAAGCGCCCGAAAGCCCGCTTCAGCTCCACCTCGTCCAGCCGGTAGCCGAGCTTGGCGAGGCGTTCGCGGAGCGCATGGCGCCCGCTGAGCTTGCCCAGCACCAGGCTGGAACCGGCGCCCACCTCCTCGGGCTCGATGATCTCGAACGTCCGGCGGTCCTTGAGCATGCCGTCCTGGTGGATGCCCGAGTGGTGGGCGAAGGCGTTTGCCCCCACCACAGCCTTGTTAGGCTGGACCGACATCCCGGTGAGCTTGGCCACCAGGCGCGAGGCGCGGTAGATCTGGGAATGGTCGAGCTGGGTGGCCACCCCGTAGACCTCAGGATGGAGGCGGATGGCCATCGCCACCTCCTCGAGGCTGGCGTTGCCGGCCCGCTCGCCGATGCCATTGACGCATGTCTCGATCTGTCGGGCGCCGGCGAGGACGCTGATCAGGGAGTTGGCGGTGGCCAGGCCCAGGTCATTGTGGCAGTGCACCGAGAGGGTCACCCCATGCAGCGCGGGAACTCTCTGGTAGATCCACTCGATGAGCTGGCGCCACTCGTCGGGGGTCGCATAGCCGACCGTGTCAGGCAGGTTGATGGTGGTGGCGCCGGCCTCGATGCAGCCGTTGACCACGTCGGCGAGGTAGTCGGGCTCGGTGCGGCTGGCGTCCATGGGCGAGAACTCGACGTCGTCGCGGAAGCTCTTGGCCAGCCGGGTCATGCTCACCGCCCGCTCGTAGACCTCGCCCTGGGTCATCCGCAACTGCCCTTCGCGGTGGATCGGCGAGGTGCCGATGAAGACGTGGACCCGCGCTCGCGGCGCCGGCGTCAGCGCCTCCCCGCAGGCGCGCACGTCACCCTCGAAGCAGCGGGCCAGACCGGCGATCACCGGTCCCTCCACCTGCTCGGCGATCGACCTCACCGCGGCGAAGTCCCCCGGCGAGCTGTAGGGGAAACCCGCCTCGATGACGTCGACCCGCAGCCGGGCCAGCTGGTGAGCGATCGCCAGCTTGTCCTCGGTGGTGAGCGCCACTCCCGGTGATTGCTCACCGTCGCGCAGGGTGGTGTCCAGGATGGTGAGCGGGGCCAGGCTGTCCGGTGCGGCCCGCTGGAACAGGGGATTGCCGAGGCTGCGGGGCGCTTCGTCAACCGCCGGTACGCCGTCTACACCGCCTGCTTCTCCGCCGCTCATGCCTGGGCCGCCTCCTGTGGTTCCGCTTCCGTGACAACGTCCTCCATCCCCGGTGCCGTCTTGGCGTCCAGCCAGGCCATCCGCGAGCGCAGCCGGGCGCCGACCCGCTCCACCGGGTGATGCCGATCCTGGTCCCGGTACTCCAGGAAGTTGGGCCGACCGATCTGGTTCTCCTCGATCCATCGCTTGGCGAAGCTGCCGTCCTGGATGTCCTGGAGCAGCGCCTTCATGGCCTGGCGGCTGGTCTGGTTCACCACCTTGGGGCCGCTCACGTAGTCGCCGTATTCGGCGGTGTCCGACACCGAGTAGCGCATGTACGAGAGCCCCCCCTGGTACATCAGGTCGACGATCAGCTTGAGCTCGTGCATCACCTCGAAGTAGGCGAGCTCGGGCTGGTAGCCGGCCTCCACCAGGGTCTCGAAGCCCGCCTTGACCAGCGACGAGACGCCGCCGCAGAGCACCGCCTGCTCGCCGAACAGGTCGGTCTCGGTCTCCTCGGCGAAGCTGGTCTCGAGCACTCCCGCGCGAGTCCCGCCGATGCCCCGGGCGTAGGCAAGGGTCCGCTGGCGGGCGGTTCCGGTGGCGTCCTGGTGCACCGCGAACAGACAGGGGACGCCTTGGCCCTCGCTGAAGGTGCGCCGGACCAGGTGGCCGGGGCCCTTGGGTGCGACCATGCTCACGTCGACGCCCTGCGGCGGATCGATCAGCCCGTAACGGATGTTGAATCCGTGGGCAAACATCAGCATGTCGCCCGCGTTGAGGTTGGGCGCGATCGCCGCCTCGTACAGCTGCCTCTGCCCGGTGTCGGGGGTGAGCACCATGACCACCTCGGACTCGGCGCAGGCGTCGGCCGGGGTGAGCACGCGCAGTCCCGCCGAGCCAGCCGCCTCGCGACTCCGGCTCGACGCCGGCAGGCCCACCCGGACATCGAACCCGGAGTCGCGCAGGTTGAGAGCGTGGGCGTGCCCCTGCGAGCCGTAACCGAGGATGGCGATCCGCTGGCCCAGGAGAGCCCCGGGGTCGGCATCCTGGTCGTAGTACATCCGAGCGCTCATTGACGCGTCTCCCGGTGGGTGATCGGCGGGGGGCTCGCGGGGGGCGGAGCCACCCGCGTGTAGTACATCCGAGCGCTCATGGACGCGTCTCCCGGTGGGTGATCGGCGGCGGGCTCGCGGGGGGCGGAGCCACCCGCGTGTAGTACATCCGAGCAGTCATCGAGGTGGTTCCTTGGTGTGTGGCTTGTGATTGTCGGGTGGGGGGCATGCGGGGGGCTCGCCCCCCGCATGTCTAGATGTCTCCGGTGGTGTCGGCGGTCGCATCGGCGGGGGCCACCGGCTGGTCGTCCGTGTCGTTGTTGTCGTTGAGGCCGAGCTCGACAACGCTGATCCTGGCCTGGTCGCCCCGGACCAGGGCGACGGCGCCGCTGCGCGCCACCTCCTTGATCCCGTAGGGGCGCATCAGCTCGATGAAGTTGTCCACCTTCTCAGTGCTGCCGGTGACCTCGATGATCAGCGAGCTGGGGGCGACATCCACCACCCGGCCCCGGAAGATGCCGACCACCTCGAGGATCTCGGGGCGCCGTTCCGGGGGCGCGTGCATCCGGATCAGGAGCAGCTCGTGGGCAATGTTGCGCAGCCCGGTGATGTCGTCGATGGTGATGACGTCGACCAGCTTGGCCAGCTGCTGGGCCGCCTGGGCGGCCTGCTGCTTGCCGACGTGAACGGTGATGGTCATCCGCGACAGCGACTCGTCCTCGGTCGGACCCACCGACAGGGAGTCGATGTTGAAGCCCCGGCGCCGGATCATCGAGGCCACCCGGTTGAGCACCCCGGGGCGGTTCTCGACGAGCACCGAGAGGAGGCGGCTGGGATTCATCAGTGGGCCTCCACGAAGTCGAGCATCCCCTTGCCCAGCGGGATGATCGGGTAGACGTTGGCCGATGGGTCGATATCGAAGTTGAGCAGCACCGGCCCCGGGTGGGCGAGCGCGTCGTCAAGCAGCTGCCCCACCTCCTCGCGCCGCCGGGTGGTCATCGCCTTCATGCCGAAGGCCTCGCCCAGCTTGACGAAGTCGGGCGCGCAGCTGAGGTCGACAGCGCTGCGCACGCCGTCGTAGAAGTCGTCCTGGAACTGGCGGACCATGCCCAGGGAGGCGTTGTTGAGGAGGACGACCTTGACCGCGACCCGGTTCTCGACCATGGTCGCCAGCTCCTGCATGTTCATCAGGAAGCCGCCGTCGCCGGTGACGCAGAACACCGACCTTCCCGGGTTGGCCAGCTTCGCCCCCATCGAGGCAGGCAAGGCGAACCCCATGGTGCCCAGGCCGCCCGAGTTGAGGAAGAGGCCGGGCTTGGCGTAATTGAACCAGAGCGCCGACCAGAGCTGGTTGTTGCCGACGTCGGCCACCACGATCGCCTCGTCCTGGCAACGGCGGTACATCTCCTCGAGGACCTCCTGCGGCTGGAGGAGGCCGCTGCGGTTGACGTAGCGGATCGGATGCTCCTCCTTCCATTGGTCGATCTGGGTCAGCCACTGGTGCTCCCGCTTGGGCTCGACCATGGGGATGAGCTGGCGCAGCGCCACCCGGGCGTCGGCCACCACCGATACGTGGGGGACCACGTTCTTGCCGATCTCGGCCGGATCAATGTCGATGTGGACGATGTGCTCCACCTTGGGGGCGAAGGAGTCCAGCCTGGTGGTCACCCGATCATCGCAGCGCATCCCAACCATGACCAGGAGATCGGCGTCGCAGACCGCCTTGTTGGTGTATCCGGCGCCCATGAAGCCGACCATCTGGAGCGCCATCGGGTCCTGGGCGGGGAAGGCTCCCGTGCCCAGGAGGGTCCATCCCACCGGGATGTGGGCCAGGTGAGCAAGCTCCAGGACCTCCTGCTCGGCCCCGGAGATGAGGACGCCGCGGCCGATCAGCATCACCGGCCGCTTCGCGGCACGGATCAGATTGGCGATCCGGCGGAGCTTGGTGAGGTCGGGGCGGGGAGACGGTGGGAAGGAGCGCAGGCGCACCGGCTCCTCCGGGTAGTTGAACTCCGTCCTGGCCGCCTGGAGGTCCTTGGGGAAGTCGATGACCACCGGGCCCGGCCGGCCCGAGCGGGCGACGTGGAACGCCTCCTTGATGGTGGGGGCGATGTCCTCGGCCCGGGTCAGCAGGTAGGAGTGCTTGACCACCGACATGGTGGAGCCGATCACGTCGGATTCCTGGAAGCTGTCGGTGCCCACCGCGCTGACCGGCACCTGGCCGGTGATGGCGACCACCGGGACCGAGTCCATGAACGCGGTGGCCAGCCCGGTGACCAGGTTGAGGGCGCCTGGACCGCTGGTGGCGAAGCAGACGCCGACGGCTCCCCGCCGGCTGCGCGCGTACCCGTCGGCGGCGTGCGCCGCGCCCTGCTCGTGGCGGACGAGCACGTGGCGCAGCCCCGGGTAGTCCGGCAGGTGGCGGTAGAGGTAGAGGTTGGCCCCGCCCGGGTAGCCGAAGATGGTGTCGACACCCTCCCGGATCAGGGATTCGAGGCAGACCTGGGCCCCGGTGATGCGTGGCGCCGGAGCCATGCCGGGGCCGTGCAGCAGCGGCTCCGGCTCTGATTCGGGTGCGGGGACCCGACGGGCGCCGATCATCGGAAGCTCTCCTGGATGGCCCGGCGGACGAAGTCCACGCCGGCCTCGTCGGCGGCCGCCGCTCCGGATGGGGCGGCTGAGGCGAGGACGGTTGCCCGGTCCGTCCCTGTGCCTGCCTGGGGGCGACGGCGCTGGCCCGCACGATGCCCGCCTGCTGGATCGACCACTCCCGGGGTGCGGTGGGGGCCCGCCAGCCGCCAGCCCATGGTGAGCCGGCGTGGGCTTCCGTGCGGCTTCTCGCCGCCTCGCTGTCGCGATCCCGCCTCGCCGTAGGTGGCCATCTCGGTCTGCCTCCTGCTGGTGTTCCGCACAAAAGAAGAGGCCCCCTCGTGGGAGGGGGCCTCTTGGCTTTCTTCCGGTCTGGGCTGGTGGCCTACGTTCGCACGAGCCCGGGCTGGAGCCTGGAGACCCCGCTCCCAATCAGGAGCAGGCCCAGCAGCAGTACCAGGACGGCGGCGTAGGTCATGTGGGCGGGGAGCATACCGTGGGAGCGCTTTCCGCGTCAACCCGGAACCGGGTGACGATCGGGCGACGTTTCACCCGCCGGCCGCGGCGCGGCGCCGGCCACGACAGCCCGCGCGCGCCCGGGGAGATCGGGTCGGCCCGCTCTGTATGCTTGCCCGCCATGACCCAGAACAGCCCCACCCGTCGCAGTGGCGCGATGCTCCATGGCCCTGACCGTGCCCCGGCGCGGGCGATGCTCCATGCCATCGGCTTCAGCCGCGAAGACCTGGAGAGGCCGATCATCGGCGTCGGTCATGCATGGATCGAGACCATGCCCTGCAACTGGAACCACCGGGTGCTCGCTGAGCGGGTCAAGGCCGGGGTGCGAGCCGCCGGCGGGACCCCGATGGAGTTCAACACCATCGCGGTGAGCGACGGCGTGTCGATGGGCACCGAGGGGATGAAGGCGTCCCTGGTCTCCCGCGAGGTGATCACCGATTCGATCGAGCTGGTGGCTAGGGCGCACAGCTTCGACGGCCTGGTCCTGATCGCGAGCTGCGACAAGACCAATCCGGCCGCGGCCATGGCGCTCTGCCGGCTCGACATCCCGGGGCTGGTCCTCTACGGGGGCACGATCGCCCCCGGCCACCTCGGCGATCGCGACGACCTGACCGTCCAGGACGTCTTCGAGGCGGTGGGCGCCTTCAACGCCGGCCGGATCGACGACCAGGAGCTGAGGGCGGTGGAGGAGGCTGCCTGCCCGGGGGCGGGCGCCTGCGGCGGCCAGTACACCGCCAACACCATGAGCGGGGCCCTGGAGTTCCTGGGCCTGAGCCCGGCCGGCGCCAACGGCGTTCCCGCCCTCCATCCGGACAAGGCCGCGATGGCCGAGGCGGCGGGACGGCTCGCCGTCCGCCTGGTGGCCGAGGACTTGAGGCCCCGGTCCATCGTCACCCGCGCCGCTCTGGAGAACGCGATCGCCTATGCGTCCGCCACCGGGGGCTCGACCAATGCGGTGCTCCACCTGCTAGCGATCGCGGCCGAGGCTGGGGTTCCCCTCGCGCTCGACGACTTCGACGTCATCTGCGCCCGGACCCCGATCCTCGCCGATCTCCGCCCCGGTGGCCGCTTCGTGGCCACCGACATCCACCGCGCGGGAGGCCTGGGGGTGCTGATGCAGCGGCTCCTCGACCTCGGCCTGCTCCACGGGGAGGCGCGCAACGTCGAGGGGCGAACCCTGGCCGAGGTGGCCGCTGCCGCGCGGGAGACCCCCGGGCAGGAGGTGTTCCGGACCGCCCATCAACCGCTGAGGGCCCACGGCGGCATCGCCATCCTGCGCGGCAACCTCGCCCCCGGCGGCTGCGTCATCAAGCTTGCCGGCCACGACCGGACCGACCACCGAGGGCCGGCGCGGGTCTTCGACTCCGAGGCGGAGGCGTTCGCCGGGGTGCGGGAGGGCAGGGTCGGGGCCGGCGACGTCGTGGTGATCCGCTACGAGGGCCCGGTCGGCGGCCCGGGAATGCAGGAGATGCTGTCGGTGACCGGTGCCCTGGCGGGAGCCGGGCTGGATGACTCGGTGGCCCTGATCACCGACGGCCGGTTCTCGGGCGCGACCCACGGCTTCATGGTGGCCCACGTGGTCCCCGAGGCCGCCCTGGGCGGACCCCTCGCTGCGCTGCGCGACGGCGACCCCGTGCGCATCGACGTCGGTGCCCGGGAGCTGTCGGTGGAGCTGCCCGAGGCCGAGATCGCGGCGCGGCTGCGTGCCTGGAGCCCGCCCCCGCCCCGCTATACCACGGGTGCCTTCGCCAGGTACGCAGCCTCGGTGGCCTCGGCCAGCCAAGGCGCTGTCACCCGCCCCTAACGTCCCGTCGCCGTCCGGTCTCGGCTCCGCCCCGGTAGCCGGCAGCCGGCGATTCGCTGAATAGCGGACTCCGATGAGCCAGCTGGGCGGCGAGCCTCAGATCTGCTCTGAGCGCACCAAACGCCCGCGTCAGGGATCGCATGGGCGCTGGGCAGTTGTGGACAGCAAAGTCCACAAGCCTCCCGAGAGCGAAGCCGATGCCGCCCTCTCGCCCGCGTTCAGGCTTGGGCCGCCGGATCAGAGCGGGCCGGGCAGGACCGCGCCGGTAGACTTGCCCGGTGCGGTGGGCGGAGTTTGCCGCCGCCTGCCCGGAGCTGGCGGGGCTGGGTGAGGAGCGGCTGCGCAGGCACGGGCTGTGCCTCCTGGGCACGCTGCGTCGCGACGGGCATCCCCGGATCAGCCCCGTGGAGCCGGACATCGCCGGCGGCGAGCTGATGCTGGGGATGATGTGGCGATCCCGCAAAGCGCTCGATCTGATCCGAGATCCGCGCTGCGTCGTCCACAGCGTCGTCGCCGACAAGGAGGGGAGGGACGGCGACTTCAAGCTATACGGGCGAGCGGAGGACGTCCAGGATCCGGAGCGCCGGGCGAGGTATCGCGCCGCCATCAGGGCGCGCACCGGCTGGGAACCGGCCGAGCCCGGGTACCACTGCTTCGCGATCGACGTCTTCTCAGCCGGCTTCGTGGTCTTCGGGGACGAGCGCTACGGGCTCGCCTGGACTCCAGAGCGCGGTCTCCGCCGCTGGTCGATCACGGTCTGACGCCCGGCTCGGCCCGGCCAGCTTCCGCTCCACCGCGGGGCCATGGCCCAGCCCCGTCAGGCGGCCTGCTCCGCCACGCCGCCGGAGCGTGGCGGCCCCCGGGCTACGGCTCCAGGCGCAGGGTCCAGATCTCCTCGCCGTCGCGGTCCCGTTCGCCGCTGGGATCGAGCCCGAGGTGGCGGGCGACCCGCTTCGAGGCGGCGTGATCCGGAGGGATGCGGGCGATCAACTCCTCCACGCCGACGCGGGTGCGCAGGATCTCGCACATCGCGGCCGCGGCCTCGGTGGCGATTCCCCGCCCGGAGTGCGCCGTGCCCACCACGTAGGCGATGGCGGCAGTGCGCCCCCGGACGGTCGCCTGCACATAGCCCACCGCGATGCCGGTGGCGGTGAGCCGCACCGTCCAGTTGAGCCAGGCCTCGGTGCCGCCGGGTGACGACCGGGCCTGCCAGCGCGCGATCTGCGCTCTCAGCTGATCACGGGCGAGTGGCGAGCCGCCGGTGAACCGGTGGAGTCGCGCATCGTCGAGCACCGGATGGAGGTCGTCCGCGTCCGCCGCCACCATCGGGGTGAGTCGCAGCCGGGCGGTCACCGCCGTGAGCTCGTCCTCGGGTGGCAGCCGATCGGTGGTCACCGGGAGATGGCCGGGCCCCGCCGCCTCAGGTCCTTCGTTGCCGGAAGCCCGCCCGTCATTCAGATCATCCGCCGGTCCATCGCCCAGCGGGTGAGCTCGTGGCGGCTGGAGAGCTGGAGCTTGCGGAGCACCGCCGAGACGTGCGTCTCCACGGTCTTGACCGAGAGGTGGAGCCGCACCCCGATCTCCTTGTAGGTGAAGCCGCGGGCGATGTGGCGGAGCACCTCGCGCTCCCGCGGGGTGAGCTGATCCAGCTCCGGGTCGATGCTGGTGGGCAGCTCCCCCCGGAACGCATCCAGGACGAATCCCGCCAGCCTTGGCGAGAACACGGCATCCCCGTCGCGGATCCGGCGGATGGCGGAGGCGAGGTCGGTGGGGGTGATGGTCTTGGTGACGTAGCCCCGGGCGCCGGCACGGATCACCCCGATCACGTCCTCCGGCGCGTCGGAGACGGAGATGGCCAGGAAGTGGGGCGGCTCCGCGAGCCTCCGGGTCACCGCCTCCACGACGGCTGCCCCGCCACCTCCGGGCAGATGCACATCGAGGAGCACGACGTCCGGGCGGGTGGCCGCGATCCCGGCCACCGCCCCCTCCACGTCGCCGGCATCGCCGACGATCTCGAACTCCCCGCCCAGCTCGGCGCGCAGCCCGCTGCGGAAGAGCTGGTGGTCATCGACCAGGAAGAGACGGGTCCGCCCCGGGAGGTGGCTGGAGATCGGCGGCGGCTGGCTGGTCATGGGCGGGCCCTGGGAAGGTGCAGCTGCACCTCGGTGCCCTCGCCGGGCCGGCTCACCACGCTGGCGCTGCCGCCGAAGCGGCGCATCCGCCCCACGATCGACTCCGCGATCCCCCGCCGGTCGGCCGGGATGCTTCCCGGATCGAAGCCCTTGCCCTCATCGCGGACGTAGGCGGTAACGCCGTCGTCGTCGGCCTCGAGGTAAAGCGAGACCTGGGGCGACCCGGAATGGCGGGCGGCGTTGGTCACCGCCTCCTGGCAGGCCAGCAGCAGGGCCCGCACCCGATCGTCGACGGCGATGTCACCGACGACGACGGTCTCCACGGTCACCGAATGGTGCTCCTCGACCCGTGACGCCAGGGCGTCGACGGCCCCTCGGAGGTCCTGCTCCGCCTCGACGGCGGGGCGGTCGGAGAGCCAGGCGCGGAGCTCCCTCTCCTGGCGCCGGGCCAGCGAGGTGATCTCGGCGGGAGCCTCGCTGCGCTGGATCAGGGCCAGCGTGTGAAGCACGGAGTCATGGAGATGCGCCGCGATCTCGGCGCGCTCCTCGGACCGGACCCGGCGGCGCCGCTCCTCAGCGGTCTCGCGGGCCAGGCGGGCGATCCAGGGGCCGACGATGAGGCCGATGCCGGTGATCGTGACCGCGACCGCCAGCGCCGTGGTCTTGGTCGAGGCGAGAGCCCGGTTGGCGAGCAGGAAGGCGGCCATGCCGGCGGCGACCAGCAGGGCTCCGGCACCCACGCGCAGCGCCGATCCCCGGCCGGAGATGACCATGCCCAGGGGATTCCCGGGACCGTGCTCGCCGGCCCCCGGCCAGGGTCGACGGCCTCCCTCCTCGCCACGCGACCAGATCAGCCCGGAGCCGCCCGCTGCCAGCGCGAGCGGCCATACCACCGGGTCTCCGAACCACAGGCCGATCTGCCGGCAGATCAGCAGGATCCCGATCACGATGCAACCGGTGGCGGCGATCTGACGCTCTCGCGGCAGCCAGCGGACGGGAGGCAGGGCGCCGGGAGCGGGCTCCACGCTCAGGGCCCAGGCGGCCACGTAGAGGGCGAGCCCGAGACCACCGGCGGCGACCAGGACCCCGAAACCCAGCCTGAGCAGCAGCGGGTCCACCCCCAGACGCCGCCCCAGCCCTCCGGCGACGCCGGCGATGACCCGATCGGTGTCGCTGCGGACCAGCAGGTGGGGTCGCGCTGTGCCTCGGAAGGTGGCGTGCCGGCGATGCTCGACGCCGGCCGGGCCGGTTCCCGGCCCCGACACGGGCGGGGGTGGAGGTCCACTTGACGGAGGAGCCATCGACGAGGGTGCCGTTCCCGCACCATCCGCCGGAGCGAGGGCAGGATGATCCCGGGGAGGGGTGAGCCGCTGCCCTTCGGAGGCTGGCCGAGCCGCCCTGAAACCAGCGGTCGGGGGCCGCGGCGGGGGCTGGCTGGCGAGCGGTCCTGCGCTCACGGCGCAAGCGTGCCACGCCACGCGGGCCGCCGCCATCCCGGGACACCCCGATGGATCCCTGACCGAGGTAGGGGAGACGCCAGGGGGGTTCCCGATTGGCGGACTGTCAGCCGCGGCCGACAATCACGTCGCCAGGCCGATCAGAGACCCGGCGCCACAACAACCGCTGAGGAGATGACGATGGGGCAGCCTCCCTTTCCCGGCCCCGGGGACTCAGGCTTCGGCCCTCCGCCGCCTCCGCCGTTCCCACCACCGCCGCCACGCCGTCTCTTCCGGCGCCAGGACGACCGCGTGCTCGCGGGCGTCTGCAGCGGCATCGCCACCTACCTCGGCACCGACCCCGCCGCGATCCGCATCGCCTTTGTGCTGGGCGCGTTCTTCGGTGGTTTCGGCCTCCTCGCCTACGTCGTGCTCTGGATCGCCATGCCGGCCGCCGGCTACGGCGCCTCCTGGAATCCGGGAGGATCTCCCCGATGACCCAGCCTCCGTTCCCACCGCCGCCCCCGCCACCGCGGCGTCTCCATCGCCGCACTGACGACCGCGTCCTCGCCGGCGTGGCCAGCGGCATCGCCGACTACCTCGGGGCCGACCCGGTGTGGATCCGGATCGCCTTCGTGGCCAGCGTGTTCCTGGGCGGGATTGGCTTGCTCGTCTACATCGCCGGCTGGATCGCGATGCCAGCCGCGGACTTCCGAACTCTAGGACCGGTTCCTCCGCGACGGCCCGGCGTCGCCCCGGATGCCCGCCTGGTGGTCGGCGTGGTCCTGCTCATCATCGCCGCGCTGGTGCTGGCGGCCAGCCTGGGGATCGACCAGTGGGGCCTGGTGTGGGGCTCGGTCCTGGTCGCCATCGGGGTTCTCCTCCTAATCGAATCGCGTTGGCCGTCCCACGCCCTCGATCACGTATCCGCCGCCGCGGCGGCGTGGCCGGGAGCGCCTCCCGTGCCTCCCGCAGCGCCGGCACCGCCGCCGGACCAGTCGTACTCCACCACCCCGTCAGCCGGCCTTCCGGTCTCGGAGCGATGGGAGGCTGCGTCTCCGTACGCGGGGCACCCCTCGGCGGACGCGCCCGGGGCCGCCGAACCGCTCGGCGGTTCGGCCGCGCCCGAGCTCGGCGACCTGCCCGCGGATGCGGCCGCGCCCGGCTTCGACGCTGGGCCACCGCCGGCCCCGGGGTTTGCCCAGATGCCCGGGCCCGCGGCACCCGGCTACTTCCAGCCGCTGCCCGCCGCCCGCCCGACCTCGTTCGAGCCGGGCCCGGCGCGGACAAGCCGCCGGTTCCCGATCGGCATGGTGACAACCGCGGTGGTGCTGCTCGCGCTCGGCGTCGCCGCCCTGCTCGACAACCTGGGCTTGGTCAGCGTCAGTGTCGCCGCGGGCTTCGGCCTCGTCCTGGTGGTCGTTGGCGCCGGTCTGGTGGTCGGCACCTGGGCGGGCCGCTCCTGGTGGCTGATCGCGCTGGGCCTGGTGCTGCTGCCCTTCGCCGCTGCCTCGTCGCTGATTCACCAGCCCATCAGTGGTGGCACCGGGGACCTGCACTACACGCCCCGGAGCGTCTCGGCGATCCAGCCCGCCTATCACCTGATCGCGGGACAGCTGACCGTGGACCTCAGCCAGGTGGAGATCGGCACGACCGACGTCCACGTGGACGTCACCGACGCCATGGGCCAGGTGGTGATCATCCTTCCCCCGGACGCCGCCGCCGACATCAGCGCCTCGGCGGGAGCCGGTGAGCTCCAGGTGCTCGGCCACACGGCCAGCGGTTACCAGGTCAGCAACACCGTGGACTCGCCGGGAGCGCAGACATCGTCGGGGACCTTCAACATCGACGTGAGCGTGGGCATGGGCCAGGTCACCGTCGAGCGAGGGCCCTACGCCGCTGCCAGCGGTCCCAGTGTGGTGGAGGCCTGACCATGTACCGTCGCCGTCTCGACCCCGTGTCCCTGATCTTCGGCCTGGTCTTCGCCGGCGTCGGCGCCTTCCTGGTCGCGGGTCAGGAGAACCTGCTGGTGCAGCTGCGCTGGGCGTGGCCGATCGCCCTCATCGCGCTGGCGGTCATCCTCCTCGCCTGGCTCGCCGCGGACCGCCTCCGCGGTCCGGTGGACGGTCCACCGCGCTGAAGCCCCCGGCACCGCCAGACCCAGCTGGCTCTGGCACTGCCGTGCTCACGGCTCTCTCACTGCCACGGCCGTCCTCCGGGGGCCGGCGGCGCACCATGCCAGGGTGAGCAGCGACGGGGCCGACGTCATCGTGGTCGGTGCCGGTCCCAGCGGTGCGGCCACCTCACTCCTCCTGGCGCGGGCAGGTCATCGGGTGGTCGTCCTCGACCGGGCGCGTTTCCCCCGGGACAAGGCGTGCGGCGAGGGCCTGATGCCGCCTGGCGTGGCGGTGCTCAGCCGCCTCGGGCTGCTGGAGGCGGTGCTGCGGACCGGGGCTCCGTCGCTCCGGTCGGTGACCTACCGGCTTGGCGGCGCCGGGTCAGCCAGCGCGACCGCGCGGTTCCCCTCGCCGCCCGGCGGCGGTCCTCGATGGGGTCTCGGGGTGCGGCGGCTCCGCTTCGACGCCGTGCTGGCTGATGCCCTGCGCTCGGAGCCGGGGATCCGTTTTCTCGAGGGTGTCCGCGGCACCGGCCTCCGGCGCAACCGGCTGGGGCGGGTCACCGGGGTCACCACCAGGTGCGCCCGGGGCTCGAGGTCCGGCCACGGCGATGGCGAGCTGTCCGCCAGGGTGGTCGTCGGAGCGGACGGCCTCCACTCTCCGACCCGCGCCGCCGCCGGATGGACCGTGCCGTCGGGCACCGCGGGCCGCTACGGGCTCGCCGGCCACTGGCGGCTCGACACCCGAGACATCGACGGCATCACCGTGACCTTCGCCGGTGCTCACGAGTGGTACCGGGCCCCGGTCGGAGCCGACGAGCTGCTGGTCTCGGTGCTGGGAGAGCGGGCCGTCATCGGGACCATCGCCCGGGACTACGTGCGGGCTGCCCGCGCGGCGCTGCCCGGGCTGCGGTTCGCCGAGCTGCTCGGGCCGCCTCTGGCGGCGGGGCTGTTCCGGCAGCGGGCTCGGAGGATCGCCGGTGATGGGCTCTTCCTGGCCGGCGACGCGGCCGGCTACGACGACCCCACCACCGGTGAGGGGATCGCCACGGGGCTCCTGCTCGGCGAGGCCCTGGCCGGGCGGCTGGACGCCCTGCTCAGGGGGACCGCCTCCCCGGCCGCCACCGAGGCCGGCTACGCCCGCGACCACCGCCGCCTCTGGCGAGATCGCCGCCGCGTCACCCGTCTGGCGCTCCTGCTCTCCGGTCACGCCGGGGCCGGGGGGCGGGCGGTGAGAGCGCTGTCCGGCCGAGCGCGCCCGCTCGAGGTGCTTCTCGGGGTGAACTGCGGCTACTGGGGCTTCAGCCGCCTGGCCGCTCGGGACTGGCTGGCCCTGGCCGGGATCTGAACCGGGCCGACGGCGGCCGTCGGCAACTGTCAGGTAGCCGGCGACGGGGGACGCGGCCGGTTGCGGCCCTCAGGGCAGCAGCCGGCGCGGGATGAAACGGGGCACCCCCGCGAATGCCTCGCGGTATCCGGGGATGGAGTCGAGCAGCGCCTCCTCGCCCCGGATCCGCGGCACGAGCACCAGGGCGTTGGCGGCGCTGAGCAGCATCGCCTCCCGGTAGGCGCCGACCGCCAGGGGAAGGCAGGCGAACTCCAGGGCAACGGCGGCGTAGTTGGGGTGACGGACCCACCGGTACGGGCCCCGGGTCACCACCGGCATCCGCTCCGGGACCACCGCCCGGACGTTCCAGGACGCTCCCAGCGAGCGGATGGTCCAGAGGCGGAGCAGCGTCGCTGCGGCGAGCCCGGCCAGCGCTGCCGTCTGAACCGCGGGTTGGGACGGCCGCCGCCGCGGCGTCAGGCAGACCGCGAAAAGGCTGACGTTGACCGCGACCATCAGGGGGAAGCTGCGCGGCGCCGCCGTCCGTCCCGGACCGGCACGCCTCAGGTTGCGGGTGGACCAGGCGACCTCGAGGAGGCGGGTCAGCGCCAGCCCGGTGACCAGCGCCGCGCTCCCGCGGCGCCTCAGGACCACGCCGGCGGATCCTGATCTGGCCCCTCCGCCGGTCTTGGACTCTTCTGTCCATAACCCGGATAGCAGGAGAGGCCCTCGTCCCCGCCGGGGCCGCCGGCCGGCGTCCGGCCGCCGGCACCGGGTGCGTTTCCGTTCCCCCCCGTGTCCCAGCCGATCTCCAGGAGCTCGATGGAGAGGCCCGGCCCGAAGCCGATCGCCAGGCCCCGTCCCCGCTCGGACGGTGGGGAGCCGGCCAGCTCGCCGAGGACCGAGAGGATCGCCGCCGAGGAGGTGTTGCCGGTTTGGCGGAGGGTGGTCCAGGAGGCGGCGGTCTGGCCGTCCCTCAAGCCCAGGGAGCGCTCCACCGCCGAGATGATCGAGGGGCCCCCCGGATGGATGGCCACGGCCTCGAGCTCCGCCGCCGGGGCGCCGGAGAGGAAGTCGGTGACCACCTCGGGAAGGGCGGCCGCGATGAGCTTGGGCAGCCGGCGCGAGAGCACCACCTGCAGGCCGGTGTCGGCGAGGCGGTAGCCAAGGGCGTCGCCGGAGTCGGGGACCATCCGGCTGGCGGTGCGTCCCACCGCCAGACCGTCGCCCCCGGCAGTCACCACCAGCGCCGCCGCTCCGTCCCCGAAGACCAGGGCGCTGAGCAGGTTGTCGAGGGATCTGTCATCGGGCCGGAAGGTGACCGAGGGCAGCTCGACGGCGACCACCAGGGCAGCCTCCTCAGGGTGCGCCCGCACCCAATCGCAGGCGCGGGCCAGGCCGGCCGCGCCGCCCCCGCAGCCGAACAGGCTGAAGGGCATCCTGACGATGTCCGGCCGGAGCCCCAGCCGGGGCACCAGGAGGCTGTCGACGCCAGGAAGGACGAACCCGGTGCACGAGGCGACGACCAGCAGCCCCACCTCCACGGCGGCGATGCCGGCGGCCAGCAGGGACTTGCGGGCGGCGTCCTCGGCGAGGTCGAGCGCCACCCGCAGGTATCTCGCGGTCTGGGCGGACGGCGGCAGCGGGGTGGCGAGCTGAGCCGGAGGGCGGGCCAGGTGACGGCCCACGCAGGCTGATTGATCCAGCAGAGCCCAGGCGCGCCGGCCCAGCTCAGGCCAGACGCCGGCTAGGACCGCCGCCAGCTCATCGGTGGTCGCGCGGTGTTCGGGCGCGGCGCCGCCGAAGCCGGCGACCCGCACTGGAGCCGGGGCGATCGCCATCGGACCAGTGTGCGGACAGTGCACTCACAATTGATCCGGCGATCTGATGGAGAGCCCGCCCGCAATCCAGACGCCCCTCCCGACCCGTGCCGCCTGGCCCGCCCGGCCGGCGCCGCGGGTTCCGGCGCGAGCCCTGTCCCTGGTCCACCCCGGTCCCTCGGTGCTGGTCACGGCCTGCTTCGTCGCCGCCTGGGGCGCGGCGCGCCGCTCGGTTCCCGATCCGGGAACGGCGCTCCGGCTGGCCGCGGTGATGCTTCCGATCCAGTTCGCCATCGGCGCCCTCAACGACCTCTGCGACCGGGACCTCGACCGGCTGGGCGCCAAGCCCAAGCCGCTGGTCGACGGTACGTTGGGGCCTGCGGCGGCGGTCCTCGTGTCGGTGCTCGGCTTCGGCCTCGGAGTTGGGATGGCCGCGAGCTTCCCCCTGCCGACCCTTCCGCTGGCGGTCCTGGCGGCGGCGGCCGGTGCCAGCTACGACCTCGGTCTCAAGCGCGGCAGGCTCTCCTGGCTCCCCTGGTGGATCGGATTCACCTCGCTCCCCCTCCTGGCCTGGGCAGCGGCCGGTCAGCCGGAGCCGCGCCTGCTGGCGGCGGCGCCGCCGCTGGCCCTGGCGCTGTCATTCAGCCTTCAGCTCGCCAACGCCCTGCCTGACATCGCCGGGGACCGCCGGGCGGGTTCGGGTGGGCTGGCCATCCGGCTGGGCTGGCGTGCCACTCGCCGGCTTGCCCTGGGGCTCTCGGGGCTCGCAGCCGCGGCCGCCGTCCTCGGGGCGCCGCTGCTGGGCCAGGACCTGGCACTGGTGGTCGGGGGAGCCGTCCCGCTGCTCGCCGGAGCCGTGGTCCTCGGCCTGCGGCCCGCCTGGCGGCACTTTCCGATCCTGGCGGTCGGGGCTGCGATCCTCGCCGCCACCTGGCTGATCGCGCTGGGGTGATCCGCAGCCACCGGCGTTCACCCGCCGTGGGACATCCCCGGTGCTCCGGAGCCGCTCGGCTGCCGCGGCTCGCCGAGTCCTGCTACCATCCCGGCCCAATGTTCGCGATCGCGTCGCGGTTCTACTTCTACTTCGGGTACCTCACCGGCCACACGGCCGGTGCGGGTGCTGCCGGTTAGGTAGTCCCGCGCCGAGGTCCGGGTGGCCGAGAGGGCCGGCCCGGATCGCAGCGAACCGGAGCCCGGTCCTCGCAAGGACTGGAGGCTCCGATGCTCACCGACCTGCTCAAGCCCGCGATCTCGTCGCCCGCCCGCCGCCGGGTGACGGTCGGCCCGGTGGTCTTCGGCGGTCCGGCGGTGCCCGTCATCGCCGGGCCGTGCGCGGTCGAGCCGGAGTATGTGAGCCACGCCCTGGCGATGCGCGATGCCGGCGCCTCCATGCTCCGGGGCAGCATCTTCAAGCCGCGCACCCGACCCGACGCCTTCCAGGGGCTGGGGGAGGAGGGGCTCGCCCTGGTGGAGACGGCCCGAGCCCTCACCGGCAAGCCGGTCCTGGTCGAGCCGCTCTCGGTGGAGCATGTGGAGCTTCTCAGCGGGCGGGTCGACGCCTTCATGATCGGGGCCCGGTCGATGCAGAACACCCCGCTCCTGCGCGCCGCCGGTCGCTCCGGCCTCCCGGTGGTGCTGAAGCGGGGCATGGCCGCCACCTATGACGAATGGCTGGCCGCCGCGGATTACATCCTGGCCGAGGACAACCCCCAGGTCATCCTCTGCGAGCGGGGGATCCGCACCTTCGAGACAGCGACCCGGAACACCCTCGACGTCTCCGCCGTGCCGGTGCTCCGGGAGCGCACGCCGCTCCCCGTCATCGTCGACCCCAGCCACGCCGCCGGGCGCGCCGACTGGGTGCCAGCGCTGGCCCTGGCCGCGGTCGCCGCCGGAGCCGACGGCCTGCTCGTGGAATCCCATCCCCAACCCGCCGAGTCCTGGAGCGATGCGGCCCAGGCGATCACCCCGGAGACCCTCGAGGCGATCATCGCCGGGGCGGCCGTCCTGGCGCCCATGCTGCGCGGGCACCAGGCCACCGAGCTGGCCGAGCATCGCCAGATCATCGACGCCCTGGATCTCGCTCTCGGGGCGGTCCTCCAGAGCCGGGCTCACGCCGTCGACGCCGTCCAGCGGGACAAGCGCCGGACCGGGCTGGCGGTCCGCGACCGGGAGCGCGAGCAGGAGGTGATCAGCCATGTCGCGTCGCGGGTCCCCCGGCTGGCGCCCGAGGCGGTGGCCCGGGTCATGACCGCGGTCATCGACGGATGCGTGGAGGCGGCGGGGCGCTCCGCGGCCGCCGAGGCGGAGCCGGAGAGGGTGGCCGGCTGAGCGCTGGTCAGTTGCGCGCTTCCCGGAATGACCTGTGCCGCGGTTCGGGTCCGTGGCTCAGCCATTTGCCGGTGACGTTGGTCACGCGCTCTTCTGGAGCCGTCTCACTATCGGCAGCCGTTCGTCCCTGGCTACTCTCCTGGCATCATCGGGGGCGCTGAGATATCGAGCCGGCCGAGCCGGCACCCAGGCGGGACGATGGCCGACATCGAGGTTCTCGGGCTGGTCAAGCGCTACGGCGACCTGGTCGCCGTGGACGGCGTCTCCTTCCGGGTGGAGAACGGCGAGGTCTTCGGGATGCTCGGTCCCAACGGCGCGGGCAAGACGACCACCCTGGAGATCGTCGAGGGGCTGCGTTCCCCCGATGCCGGCAGCGTCAGGGTGCTGGGCACCGACGTGCTCGCCCATCCCGCCGCGGTCAAGGAGCGAATCGGCGTCCAGCTCCAGGCCACGGCGCTCCCCGTATTCACCCGCGTGCGCGAGGCAGTCGAGCTCTTCGCCTCCCTCTACCCGCGATCCCGGCCTGTCCAGGAGGTCATGGACGAGTTCAACCTTGGCGAGAAGGCCGGTGAGTACACCAACAAGCTGAGTGGTGGCCAGATGCAGAGGCTGAGCATCGCCCTGGCCCTCATCAACGACCCCGACGTGGTCTTCCTCGACGAGCCCACCACCGGCCTGGATCCGCAGGCGCGGCTCAACATCTGGTCGGTGATCGAGCAGATCCGCAAGCGCCGCAAGACGGTGGTCCTGACCACTCACTACATGGAGGAGGCGGAGCGACTCTGTGACCGGGTCGCGGTCATCGACCACGGCCGGATCGTGGCTATGGACACGCCGCGGCGACTGGTCGCGGAGCACGCCGCCGGAACCACCATCGAGTTCGAGCCCATCGCCGGCCTGGATGCGGAGACGCTGCGGTCCCTGCCCGGGGTGGACCGGGTCGCCCACGCGGCGCGGGTCAGCCTGACCACCCGGACGCCGGAGGCGGTGCTCCACGCCCTTCTCGATCCCCAAGCGCCATGGGCCAGGGTGGCCACCGCCGCCGGGGCCGCCACGGTGGGCGCCGGCGCCAGCGGCGATGGCATGACCGGCGGTGCGGCGGTCGGCGCCGGCTCGGCGAGCGGTGAGGCCGGCAACGGCAACGGCGGGACCGGCACCGTGATCCGCGACCTCATGGTCCGGCACGGGACCCTGGAGGATGTGTTCCTCCGTCTCACCGGCAGGAGCCTCCGGGAATGATCCTGTTCCGCGCCCTCTCTTCCCGCGGAGGCCAACCCCGGATGAGCGCATTCCGAGCCCTCGCGCTCAACCAGGTGCGGGCCTCGATGCGCAACCGGGTGGCCCTGTTCTTCACCCTCGGCCTCGCCGTCATGTTCATGCTCATCTTCGGGCTGCTGTTCGGGGGCGGATCCTTCTCGCTCAACCTGGATGCCGTCGACAATGACCACACCCCCACGTCGCAGCAGTACATCAAGGTGCTGAGCTCGGTCTCGGGCGTGACCATCAGCAGCAAGGCCCACGACCCCGCCTTCAACGATCTCAAGACCGACAACGTCGCCGCGGTGATCGTGATCCCCCAGGGCCTGGCCGCCGCCGTCGCGGGCCGGGGGCCGGCTCAGCAGGTCCAGATCTACCAGGCGCAGCAGGGATCGACCTCCTCCTCGATCGCCGACGAGGTGGTGGCCCACGTGACCGCGGACTTCGCCGGCGGTGGGCACGCGGCGGTCAGCCTGGCGCCTCCCCGGACCGCAACCGTCAACCAGGTCACCGAGATGGACGTGATGCTGCCGGCGATGATCGCCTACATCATCCTCCAGTCCGGGATCAACTTCGTGGCCATCGGCCTGGTCGACATGAGAGTGCGCCAGGTGCTCCGCCGGTTGCGAGCGACTCCGGTGAGCGCCCGCACCATCCTGGCCAGCCAGATCGCGGGCGGGGCGCTGACCGTCCTGCTCCAGATCCTGATCCTGGTGCTGGTCGGAACCTTCGTGTTCCACGCGCGCAATTACGGGAGCTGGCTGCTCCTGATCATCCCGGTGGCCCTGGGCACCGCCGCCTTCGTGGGCATCGGCTTCCTGCTCACCGCGGCGGCCAGGACCAGCGAGGCGGCCCGCGGCATGGCCGCGTTCATCGCCTTCCCGATGATGTTCCTGGGCGGCATCTTCATCCCCATCGATGCTTTTCCCCAGGTGCTCCAGACCATCGTTCACATCCTGCCGCTGACCTGGCTGAGCGACGCTCTCAAAGAGGTCATGAACGATGGCGCCGGGCTCGGCTCCATCGCCGTCGACTGCCTGGTGCTGGCCGCCTGGGCGGTGGTCACCTTCGCGATCGCCAGCTGGCGCTTCCGCTGGGAGTGAGCAGGTCCCGGATTGACGGCGGTACTGCGAGGCTAGCGCGGGTCGGCCGGCTGCGTCGCCGGCGCCGTCCCTGGGCCGCGCGGCTCCGCCTCCAGTGCCGGAGCATCTGAGAGCAGGCCGCTGACGGCGGCGGGGAGCCGCTCCGGCGAGCTGGCGATGACCTCCGCGCCCGCGGAGCGCAACTCATCCTCGCTCCCGTTGCCCCAGAGCACGCCGATGGCGGGAATCCCGTTCAGGTGCGCCCCGGAGATGTCGAATGCACGGTCGCCGACCATGACCGCCTGGTCGGGTCGCAGCACCGCGAGGGCGGCTCTGATCGTCGTCGCCTTGCCCTCGCTGTGGGCTTTCAGGTCTGGCCCGGTGACCACCTCGAAGAACGCCCGCAGCCTCAGCGCCTGGAGAAGCGGCTCGGCCAGCGCGAGGGCCTTCGAGGTGGCGACCGCGAGGCGGTATCTCGACGCCAGCTCGATGAGCACGGACGGCATGCCCGGCATCACGGTGGTCTCCGGGATGGACGCCACCGCATAGTGGTCGCGGAAGGTGTGCACGCACGAGGACACGAGCGCTGACTCGGTGGGCGCCCCGGTCAGCTCCGCGAACACCGCGGCGATCGGCGGCCCGATGAGGCGGCCAAGCGCCGTTGCGGGCCGACTGGGGAAACCGTGCTCGACGAGCGCCCGGTTGAGGCAGCCGGTGATCGCTGCGCTGGAGTCGATCAGCACCCCGTCCAGGTCGAAGAGGACGGCGGCTCGCCCCTGAACGGGGGTGCTCACGCGCAGCTGCAGGTTGCGACCGACCGGCGTGTTCATCGGATGAGCGCATTCTGACCTGAGCGGGCGGCTCTCGCGGTTGCCCGGTGCGGCGGCCTGAGCCGGCTCGACAGATATCAGGCTCCTACCCGGTTGTGGACGTGCGTGTCCGAAACCACTTGTTCGGGGTATCGCATGGCCCCGGAACTGTGCGCGGGGAGCTCTCTGGGATGTCATTCTGCCCCCGCTAATCCGATTGGACTGAAGCGCGCACGATCAGGTGCCCCGGGCACCCGCCGGGCGGGTGGATCCGCCTGGCGGCAGCGAACATGGGTTCTTGAAATCGAACATCGGTTCGCTATACTGAGGATCCCCGGCTGCTCCTCATCCCGTCGTCCCACCATCCCGGGGACCACACGGCGAAGGAGCGATGTCCACCCCCCTGTCCCAGGCCCTTGCCGCCCTGCGTCGGCGCCACGGCGACGGCGTGATCCGGTCCGGCGACACCCTGGAGGGTGTCGAGGCCTGGCCGACCGGCATCCCCGTCCTCGATCACCGGCTCGCCCCGGGAGGGATCCCCCTCGGCAGGCTCAGCCTCCTGGCCGCCGCCGCGCCGGGGGTGAGCGGGCGTCTCACCCTGCTGCAGGCGCTGACCGCCACCGCCAGCCGGGAGCGGACCGCCGTCTACCTCGATCTCACCGGCAGCCTCGATCCCGGTTTCCTGGCCGACCTCGGCGCGGACCTCTCCGCGCTGCTGTTGGTGCGGCCTCCATCGGGTCTCTGGGCCGACGGGCTCTCCATGGCCCGCAGCCTGGTCAGGGCCGGGGCCCCCTGGATCGCCATAGCCCTGCCGGAGCCCCGGGCTGCGCTCGTGCCATCGGGCCCCCCGGATCACCGATTGGCAGGCCAGGCCGCCGTAACCCCATCTGCACCGCAGGAACCGCAGGACTCGACGGTGGCGGCTCGGGCGCGTCCCGCCGCCGATCCCGGCTGGGAGCACCGTCTCACCGGGCTGGTCGAGGCGGTCGCCGCCCGCCGGGCGGTCTGCCTGGTGGCCGCCGCAGACCCGCCGGCGGCCCTGGGATACGCCGCTTCGCTGACCCTGGAATGCGTCGCTGAGGGCTGGCACGAGATCCACGGGGACGTGCTCGGCCTGCGCACCCGCCTCACCGTGGCGAGGAGCAAGGTGAGCGCTCCCGGGGAGACCGTGACCCTGCTGCTCCGCTACCCCCGGCCGTTCGCCACCGCCGAGGTGATGGCCCGGCCGGAGGTGGTGGACCTCCGCACCGAAGCGGCCGCCGGGATCCCGGTGGCGGCGGTGGGGTGAGCCGGTGGAGACGAACCCCCGGGTGACCGCGTCGCTGAGCGCCCGGATCCTCTGTGCCCGGCATGCTCATCTCGCCCTCGTCACCGCCTGGCGGCGCCATCCCGAGCTGCGCGCTGAGCCGGTGATCGTGGGCGGCGCCCCGGAGCTCCGCCTGCCCGTCATCGCCGCGTCGGCCGCGGCGAGCGCCTCGGGCGTCCGACCCGGCCAGCCGCTCCGCGAGGCTCAGCAGCGCTGTCCCGCCGCCGCTTTCGTCGCCGCCGACCCGGCCGCCGTGGCCAGCATCCGCGCCGAGCTTCTCTCCCGGCTCTGCGAGCTGGCTCCCATCGTCGAGGTCGGGGACGACACCACCTGGTGCGATCTCACCGGCCGCCATGCCGCCCACCGAGATGAGACCGCCTGGGCGGTGGCGATCGCTCGCAGCATCGCCGAGCTGCTCCAGGACGATGGTGTCGCGGTTGGCGTCGCCGCCACCCGCATGGTCGCCGAGGTTGCCGCCCGGCAGTCGGGGGCCCGGCGGCTCCACCGGGTCGCCCCCGGGGCGGAGGCCGCCTTCCTGGCTCCGCTCCCGCTCAGCGCCCTGCCCCTCGATCCCGGGATGGCGGCTAGGCTCGCCGCCCTCGGCCTGGATTGCGCCGGGGCGGTGGCCGGCCTCTCCGCCGCTGACCTCCAGCGCCAGTTCGGGCCGGGTGGGTTGGAGCTGTGGCGAAGGGTCCGGGGCGAGGGCGGGGTGGGGGAGGGCTGGCCGGTGAGCCGCCTCGACCAGGGAGCCCGGCAGCTGGGTGAGCGGGTGGTCCTCGAGGGCGGCATCGGCGACCTGGAGGCACTCCGCTTCGCCGTCCACCGTCTCGCCCTCGGGGTGGGGGAGCGGCTGCGCCGCCGCGGCTGCCGGGCGGCGGTGGTGACTCTGATCTGCGAGCTGGAGGAGGGCGAGCCGGTCGGGCTGCGGACCGCCTCGCTGCAGCGGCCGGGCGGCGGAGCCGAGCTCTGGCCGGTGGCCCTCGAGTTGCTCACCCGGCTGCGCCTCCCGGCCCCGGTCACCGCGGTCCGCCTGGAGGTCGAGGGCCTGGAGGCAGGGGCGGGGCGCCAGGTCGACCTCTGGCGTGGCGATGCCGCTGCCGAGGAGATCGGGGGAGCCGCCTCCCGGCTGCGCGCCCGCTTCGGCACCTCGGCGGTGCGGCGGGCCGAGCTGGCCGTCGATCCGGGGGACCTCCCTGAACGGCGGTTCCGCTGGGCCGATCCGGTGATGGAGGCCGCGGTCGCTCGGTCGGGAGACGGTGCTGCGGTGGGCGGCACGGTGGCACCGGCGGAGAAGCGCGCCAGTGAGGGCCGCCCGCGCACCGCGGAGAAGCGCACCACCGAATCCCGCCTGCCGGTGGTGTCAGCGCTGCGGCGATGACAGGTGAGCGGGTTCCGATGACCGAGCTGCCGGGAAGACGGCGGTTCCATGACCCGTGTCCCAGGGGAGGGGGGTTCCGATGACCCAGCCGCAAGCAGCTGTTCCGATGACCGATTTGCCGAGCGGAGGACCGTCCCGGTGACCGAGCTTCTCAGCGGTGCCGCCGAGGTCCGGGTCGACGAGCGTGCCGGCACCATCTCCGCGGTTCGCCTGGGCGGGTGCTGGCAGCCGGTCCGCCGGGTTGCCAACCGGTGGGTTGTGGAGACCGATTGGTGGCGCGCCCCGGTGCGCCGTCACTACCTCCGCCTGCTCCTCGGGGGTGGCGCGCAGCTACTGCGCGCCGAAGGGGGGCAAAGCCCCCCTGAGTGCGTCGAGCTCTATCGTGACCTGGACACTGGTCTGTGGCACTGGTCCCGCCGCTATGACTGACGGCTGCGTTTGGGCCAATTTCAGCCCAAACCTGGTTCCAGAGACGCCTCATGCCCAGCGCGGGTTCGGCGGGAAGCCAGCCCTACTCCGGGAGCAGGGTGAGGTGAGGGCAGTGGCGCGGGCGGACTACCGAGAAGTGACGATGGTCGAGGGTTGCGATCCTGGTCTCGCCGAGGCGCTCGGCGAGAGCGACGATCGAGGCGTCCACGAAGCCCAGGCGCAGGTCGCCGTAGGCGAGCTCCAGCTCCGCGGTGCGGGCCAGATCGGCTTCCGTCAGGTGGATCACCCGATACGCGCCGTTGACGACGTCCTCGGCGAAGGATGCCCAGGCTCGAGCACCTCCGTACTCGATGAGCCAGTAATGGATCTCGACCAGGGCAGGACATGGCACCGCGAAGTCCTCGCCACTTTCCAACAGCGCTTGGCATCGCCGGTGGTCGGGATCACGATTGTTCAGCGCAGCGAAGACCGGCCCGGTGTCCAGGAGCAGTGCCATTCGAGTGCGCTCTCGACTTCAGGAGCGGAACGGCTGGGCCGCTGGTGCGTCGGGCTCGCTCTCCATCAGAGCGGCGATGCTGACATCGGCGGAGAAGATGCCGACCCGTGGCCGGCGCCGCTGGCGCAGCTGCGCGGCGCGCTCGGCAACCAGCTCCCCGAGGGCGCGACTGAGCGAGATGCCGCGGAGGCGGGCATCGGTGGCGATCACCGCGAGGTCGTCGTCCTGGGCTGCCACGGTTGTCCTTCGAACTCCCATGTGAAGCTGATGCTACATCAGATGCAGGCGGAAGAGCCCGGCTGGGGAAGGAAGGGCCGCCGGGCGAGGGGGTCCGGCGGCCCAGGGGGTATGGCAGGAAGCAGCTCTCTGGGGTGGCTTCCAGAGGTTCGCTCCGGGTGTTTGCTTCCGCAGAATTACAAGGCAGCATGATAACCACAGATCTGTAGAGAATGTCAAGCCTGTCCTTCGCTGAGCTGGCCGCCCGCTCCAACTTCTCCTTCCTGGAGGGCTCGGCATCGCCGCGCGACCTGGTGGCGGTGGCCGCCCGGCTCGGCATCGGCAGCCTGGGGCTCTGCGATCGCAACGGTCTCTACGGTGCGGTGGCCTTCCTGGAGGCGGCCCGGAAGGCGGGGATATGGCCCGTGGTGGGGACCGAGCTGGACACCGTCGACGCCGGCCGGATCCGTCTCCTGGCCCGGGGGCGCCGCGGCTACCACCAGCTCTGCCGGGCGATCAGCGCCGCCCAGCTCGCCGGCGCCAAGGGCCAGCCCCGGCTGAGCATTGCCGGCCTGGCCGAGCCGCCCGGGGCACCACACCCGCGCCGCTTACAACGCCAGACCCTGCCTCCACCCTCACGCCCCGCCGCCCTCCGGCCCACCGCGGGGCCCTTTCCGGAGGGCTGGCCGTCCTTGCCGTCGACCCGGGACCTGGTGAGCACCCCGCCGGCGGTGGTCGACCCGGCTGACCTCGATGACTGTGCCGTCCTGGCGGGAGGAGCGGAGAGCGCGGTGGTCGCCGCCCTCGCCGCCGGTGACCGTCGGGGCGCCCAGCGGCATGCCGAGAGGCTCCGGGAGTGCTTCGGCGGCGACCGATCGGCGCTGCTGCTCACCGATCACCTCCATCCCGCCGACCGCTGGCTGGCCGCCGAGATCGCCGAGCTGGCTGCCCGGACCCGGCTGCCCCTGGTCGCCGCCAACGCCCCGGTCCACGCCAGCCGGGAGGACAAGCCGCTGCTCGACGTCCTCACCGCCATCCGCCACCGCACCACCCTCGACCGGGCGGCGGCCCACGGCCTGCTGCTCCCCAACTGCGAGCACCGGCTGCTCCCCGAGGCCACCCTGCGGCGGCGGCTCCCCGGCCATCCCGAGGCCTTCGACCACGCCTCCCACCTGGCGGACCAGTGCGGTCTCGAACTGGACCTCACCGACGTCCGCTTCCCCGGCTTTCCCGTCCCCGAGGGCGAGACCCCCTTCTCGGTCCTCTATGGCCTCTGCCAGGAGGCGGTCCGGCGGATGTACCACCCCCTCACCCCCGAGGTCGCCCGCCGGCTCCAGACCGAGCTGGACGTCATCGAGAGGACCGGGCTCGCGGAGTTCTTCCTGATCGTCCACGACATCATGGGCTGGGCCCGGGAGCACGGCATTCCTGGACAGGGGAGGGGAAGCGCCGCGGACTCCCTGGTCGCCCACCTCCTGGGTATCACCAGGGTCGACCCCATCGCCCATAACCTGCTCTTCGAGAGGTTCCTCCATGTCGACCACCAGGGCACGCCCGATATCGACATCGACTTCTCGACCGACCACCGCGAGCAGGTGATCCAGTACGTCTACGAGAAGTACGGGGCGGAGCGCACCGGGATGGTGGCCAACGTGGTCACCTTCCGCCCCCGACTCGCGGTCCGCGAGGTGGGCGAGGCGATGGGCTTCCCCGAGACGATCATCGACCGCCTCGCCAAGTCGGTGGACGCCTGGCACGAGGGTGGGGTCGACGACGCCGTGGAGGCAGCCGGCCTGAGCTCCCAGGCCAGCAGCGACGCCCTGCCCTGGAAGCAGTTCCTGGAGATCGTGCGCGCCATCGAGGGGACGCCGCGGCATCTCTCCATCCACGTCGGCGGGATGCTGGTGACCGGGGAGCCGCTCACCGACGTCGTGCCCGTGGAGCGGGCCACCATGGAGGGCAGGGTGGTGGTCCAGTTCAACAAGGACGACGTCGAGGACCTCGGCCTCATCAAGATGGACCTGCTCGGCCTGCGCACCCTCTCCGCGGTCGCCGAGTGCCTCGACCTCATCGAGAGGACGGCCGGCGCTCGCCCGGATCTCGACCGCCTCACCCTCGACGACCCGCGAGTCTACGACATGATCTGCGCCGTCGACACCATCGGTCTCTTCCAGATCGAGTCCCGAGCCCAGCAGCAGTCGCTCTTCCAGTCCCAGCCGAGGGAGTTCAACGACCTGGTGGTCCAGGTCGCGATCATCCGCCCCGGTCCCATCCAGGGCGACGCCGTGCATCCCTACCTGCGCCGCCGCCAGGGGCTGGAGCCGGTGAGCTACCTGCATCCCAGTTTAGAGCCAATTCTGTCTGAAACCAGCGGTGTCATCCTCTACCAGGAGCAGATCCTCAGGATCGTCATGGAGATCGCCGGCTACAGCGCCGGGGAGGCCGACCGCTTCCGGCGGGCGATGAACCGGCACCGCTCCCGCCTCGAGATGCAATCCCTGCATGACGAGTTCACCCGCCGCTGCATCGAGCACGGCGGCCTCGACCTGACCGTCGCCGAGAGGCTCTTCAAGAGCGTCGCCGGCTTCGCCGAGTTCGGCTTCTGCAAGTCCCATGCCGCGGCCTTCGCCCGGACCGTCTACGAGACCGCTTGGCTGCGCCTCGAGTACCCGGCCCACTGGCTGTGCGCCCTGCTCAACGCCCAGCCGATGGGCTTCTACCACCCCTCGGTGCTGGTCGACGACGCCAAGCGGCACGGGATCCGGACCCTGCCTGTCGACATCACCCGGAGCCGGGCTCGCTGCACCGTGGAGCTGGCCGACCCGGGAGATCCCGCGGTCACCGATGCCGAGCGCGCCGCCGAGGCGGCGGTCCGGGCCGCCTGCCGGGACCTGCACGGACCCGTCAGCGGACCGCGGCCCAGGTCACCGCTCCTCCCCCCGACCACGGCGGAGGGCGGTCCGGTCGGGCCCTGGGCGGTACGGCTGGGGTTCAACTACGTGGCCAGGCTCGGCCCGGCAGGGAGAGCCGCCTGTGAGGCGGCGGTGGACGCCGGTGCCACCGGATCCGTCGCGGAGTTCTGGCGTCACACCCGGCTGGACCGGCCGGCCATGGAGCAGCTGGTTCGCTGCGGCGCCTTCGACCGCGTCGAGCCCGGTCGCCCCCGCCGGGAGCTGCTCTGGGAGCTGGTGGCCGCCGAGGGCTCGCTGCCACCGCGCCGCCGGATCAGAGCCGTCAGCGTGTCCCCGGGTGCGGGAGGCACTGCCGCGCCTCAGGCCGAGACCCTCAGCACCGGCTCACCCAAGCCCGCGGCGGAGGGTCCGGGCGGCGCCCCGCCCCCACACCTCGCTCCCGGGCCGCCTCGCGGCCGGGGCCACGTCGGTCCTCCTCCGCTGGCAGCCGAGCTTCCCCTGGGCCCCCTCCTGGACCTCCCCGCTCCGGCTCCCGGCCTTCCCGCGATGACCGACCGGGACCGGGTGGCGGCCGAATACGCGGTCAGCGGGCTCACCACCGGGCCGCACCTGGTCGCCTTCATCCGCCCTGCCCTGGAGGCTCTCGGCTGCGTTCCCCTGGCCAGGGTGCGGGACCTGCCAGATGGAGCCCGCCTGCGAGCTGCCGGGCTGGTGATCGCCCGCCAGGCGCCGGTGTCGGCGAAGGGATTCCGGTTCTTCACCCTGGCCGACGAGGGGGCGCATCTCGATCTCATCTTCAGGCCCGAGGTGGCCCGCCGCACCCGTGCGGTCGCCAACTCCAGCCCGCTGCTGATGGTGGAGGGCAGCCTCGAGGTCAGCGCCGGGCGCCAGAACCTGGTCGTGGAGAGCGTGACCGCCCTCGACGGGGAAGGGCACCCCCATGCGGCTCGCGTCCCCGGAGCCGCGTCGTCCTGGTCTCCCCCTGATTCTCACGACTACCGGTAGGCGGTGGAGAGTGGCGGCGGGTGCGGAGGGCGATGGGCGCCGGACAGGAGGCCCTGCCGGCGCCGGAACGGGTACCGCCGACGCCGTCTGGGCGCATCCCCGGCTGCCCCTCGACACCGCGACGTCACGCCGTCACGGGGTCGAAATCAGGGTCTTCCCCGCCCGCCACGCCACCATATCCGAATCCCATCGCCACTGCGGGCGCGATGTTTCGCAGGGGTAACACGGTCGCCGCATTGCTCCGATAGGAGCGGTTCCGCGTAGCTCCGAATCCTAGGCTGGTCCAAGCCACTCCGGCGCCCGCAGGAGAGATTCGACCCGTGGTGTCTCAGCAGATCTGCCCGTCGTGCGCGACCGCCAACTCCACATTCGCATCCACCTGCAGGATCTGCCGGACCCCATTGAGCCCCAAGACCTTCCCGGACGAGGAGCTGGAGCTGACCTACGAGCCGGCGCGGACATCGCGAAGCAGCGCCCCGATGTCCATGCCCGGCGCCGCGTGGCCGGCTGAGCGTCTCACCCCCAGCCACCTGGCGGAGCGGTACTCGTCGGATGTCTGGGCGAGCCTGCCTCCGCCCCTGCCTGACGGTGCCGCCCCCTCGGCGCTCTCGAACTGGCCGGCCGCGCCGGCGGCTGCCGCCGACCCTCCGGCCGCGGAGGCGCGCGGGCCGGTGGCAACCGAGCCCATCGCCGGCAGCGACGCTTCGCCGGAGTCTGTTCCCGCCACGTCCATCCCGCCCCGACCTCCCCTCTCCTTCCACCTCGACACCCAGGCCGGCGCCGTGCTGGCGGCCAGCCCCCCCAGCGCTCCGGCAGCCTCTCTCCCCCAGGCAGGGCCGGGCAACGGTGCTGCGGCTCCGGCTGCCGCCTCGTCGCCCTCCGCCCCCGGCGGGTATGCCGGCGCTCTCGGGGTGGCGGACGTGGCTGCCGCGTCGGACGGGCCCACGCCATCCGCGTTCACCCGGTTCGCTGAGCGGGTGGCTGCCCGCAACGCGGGCGCCACCGCCTCGACCCCGCCGCTCGGCGGCGGGCCGCCGCTGAGCCCGGCATTCCCCACCAACCTCGAGACCCCGGCGCCCCCGCCGGTGTTCACCACGGCCGTCCCGGCCGCCCCCCCAGCGCCCCTGCCCCCGCCCGCCCCCGCAACCGACGGCCCGGCGCCGAACTGGAGCGAGGCGCCCAGCGGGCGCGGTTGGGCTGTCCGCGAGCAGCGCGCCGGCCCGGCTGCAGAATG
This sequence comes from Binatia bacterium, assembly GCA_035624785.1. Taxonomy (GTDB): domain Bacteria; phylum Chloroflexota; class Dormibacteria; order Aeolococcales; family Aeolococcaceae; genus JAJZNI01. The sequence continues at coordinate 40,568 of DASPQV010000047.1, forward strand.
GTCCGTGCCGGCGGCGGGGCCGACCGGCTACCCGGCGGCGGGGCCGGCCGGCTACCCGGCCGTGAGCGCCGCCTATCCCGACCCCGCCTCCGCGGTAGCCGCGCCGGCTCCCTGGGAGCCAGGGGCGGCCAGGCGGTCCGGGACCGCGGCGCGGCTCTTCATCCTCTTCGTCGTCCTCGTCCTCATCTTCGCGGCCGGTCTTTGGTACTTCGCCTACGGTCCGGGCGGCAGCCAGGGAATGGGAAGTGGGACCCACACCATCAGCGCGCCGGCCACCCTCGGGGGTCAGTCCCAGAACACCAACGCCGCGGTCGATCTCGTGACCGCGGCCCTCCAGCAGAAGATCGCCGGCGACCCGCTGTGGAACGGATCGGTGGTGGCCGTCTACGGGGACATCATCAGCAGCACCGACTACTACATGCTCGCCGTCGTGACCAGCAGCCGGCAACTCGCCTACTCCGACCTGTCGAGCGCCATCCAGAGCATGGACGACAACGCAAGTGCCGGCTTCGATCTCTCCAAGGCGACGGTCACCGCCGTGAACGGGGTCAACTTCCACTGCGGACCGACCAGCGCCGGCGTCACCCTCTGCGTCTGGATCGACGGCAACGTCGAGGGGACGGTGTTTGGAGGGGCGGGCGCGGGCAGCGGGGCAACCCTCAGCGCGGCTGAGGAGGCGCGCAGCACCGCGGAGCACTGAGATCCCGGGCGCGACCCCGGGGCCGCGCGGTTCGGCCGGCCGCCTCCGGCGGCGTACGATCGGCCGGTGTCCGAGGAGCCGCAGGGGCTGCGCCGCATCGCCACCATGGCCGACCGGCGCCGGATCGCCATCATCGGCCTGCGCGGGGTCATCGGCGGAGCGGTCAAGACCGGTGACCTGATCCGCACCCTGGGACAGGCACGGCGCAACAAGAACGTGCGCGCGGTGGTGCTCGAGATCGACTCCCCGGGAGGCGCCGCCGCGGAGTCCGAGGCCCTCTACCTCGCCGTCCGCAAGGTGGCCGCCGACAAGCCGGTGGTCGCCTGGATCCGCAGCACCGGCGCCTCGGGAGCCTACTTCGCCGCCTGTGGCGCCACCCGGATCCTCGCCTTTCCCTCGGCGGTCGTGGGATCGATCGGGGTCATCTCGGTGCGCCCGGTGGCGGTGGAGGCGATCCGCCGCCTGGGCACCTCGGTCCAGGTCACCAAGACCGGACCCTTCAAGGACCTGGGAGCGCCGTGGCGAGAGCCGACCGAGGAGGATCTGGTCAAGGAGAGAGCTCTCGTCGACGCGATCTTCCGGCGCTTCACCGGCGCCGTCGCCGGCGCTCGGGGTTTCGACGACGCCCGGATGCGGCAGGTGACCAGCGGAGAGGTCTGGCTGGGGGAGGAAGCCGCCTCGCTCGGCCTGGTCGATGACCTCTGCGACGACGAGGAGGGGGCGGTGCGCCAGGCCCAGCAGCTCGCCGGCCTGCCCCACCGCCGGGTGGTCCGGATGGGCCCGCGCCGCAGCCTGCTCCAGCGCGCCGGGCTTCCCGGAGCGGGGATGGGGCCGCCGGGGCCGCGCTGGATCGCCGAGCTGGAGGGCTGGCTGAGGGCGCCCCGGGTCCGCCTCTGACTATCCCCCGCCCGGTGAGGTGGGGAGAGGTGGCTCCTGGGCGGTGCCGCGGCCGGTGATGTAGGCGATCAGGGCCCGGTCGGTGAGCCATTCGACCGGGGCGCGGTCATCGGTCATGGGCGTCTCGCTGTCGTCGGCGCGCCGCACCTGCGCGGTGAAGAGCGGTCCCAGGGAAGCGATGCGTGGGTCCAGCGGCGTCCGGAACGTGGGCGTCCGGACGACGGGGTCGTTGAAGGCGAGGACAAGCTCATTGAGCCGCAGAGCGGGCCAGACCCAGGCGTCCGGCAGCGATGCCGCCACCGTGCTCTCGATGGTCCTGTCCAATGAATCGTCGCCGGGTATCCGCTCCATGTTGAGCGCCAGGGCGCCGCCGGCGTTCAGATGCTGGCGGCAGAGGTCGAAGAACTCGCGGGTGGCAAGCTGGAAGGGGATGTACGGCTGCTGGTAGGCGTCCACCACGATCAGGTCATACATCGCCCTGGTCTCGGCCAGGAAGGGACGGCCGTCGGCGGTGATCACGGTGAGGTTGGGGATGCTCCCCAGCCCCATGTACTGGCGGCACAGCCTGGTGACGGTGGGATCCAGCTCGACGCCGTCGATGTGGGCCTGCGGGTAGAAGACGCTGTAGGCGCGTGCCGTGGTGCCGCAGGCGTTGCCGATGACCAGGACTCGCCTCACCGGCCGGTCCATGAGCCGGGGCACCACCAGGAACATGTCCCACTCTTCCCCGGTCAGCACGCTCGAGGCCCGCCACACCGAGTGGATGGCGATGCCCTCGTTGAGCTCCAGGTACCGGACCCCTCCGGGGGCCTGCACGATGTCGACGTACTGGTACTGAGACTCGGCTTCGGCGATCAGGCCCGCCACCTCCTTGACCGTGCCTGGAGGCACGAGCAGCAGGCCGCCGATGATCAGCACCGTGATCGCCCAGCGCCAGTCGAGCAGGATGGTCGCCGCGATGGCGCAGCCGGCGGCAGCGCCGATCATGGTGCGCTGGGTGCCGGCGAGCGGGATGGTGAGCAGGGCGGGCAGGAAGGTTCCGACGATGCTGCCTAGGGTCGAGAGCGCATAGAGCCGCCCCGAGATGCCGCCCGCTTGGGCCACGTCGCTGACGGCGAGCCGGATGGCGAAAGGCGACACCATCCCGAGCAGCGTGACCGGTACCGAGAAGAGGAGAAGGGTGGCGAAGAACGACGCCACCACCTCCCCGATCGAGACACCGCTGAAGGCCTGGAGCGCGAGGCTGAGGATCGGCCTGGCGACGAAGGGCAGCGCCGTGATCGCTACCGCGGCGCCGAGGAGGATGGCGCCGAGCCGGCGCCGGCTGGGATGGCGGTCCGCCACCCGGCCGCCCAGCCAGTACCCCGCTGAGAGGTACAGCAGGATGAGGCCAATGATGTTGGCCCACACCACGGTCGAGGTTCCGAAGAAGGGCGCGAGCAGCCGCGACGCGCAGATCTCGATGGCCAGGGCGGCCGCACCGCTGAGCACGACCACCACCGACAGCCGCCGGGCGCCTGCCGCGCGGGCCCGCTTGCCCGCTGGAGCTGTCGGTTCCAGGGCCTCCGCACCCGCCATCTCCGGCTCAGGCCCCGGCCTCGGTTGACACCGGTCGGGAGCCCGAGCTGACCGGGCTGCGCAGGCCGGCGCCCGCCAGCGCGTCGACCAGCTCGTCGATGGCATGCAGCCCGGTCTCGAGGTCGGCGGCGTCGAAGGGGCGGGTGGCCCGCCTCTCGCAGACCACGATCCCGGTCAGCCGTCGGCCGTCCACCACCGGGAGGAGGAGCTGGGAGGTCAGGTCGATGCCGCGCCGGCGCTGCGGCCGGTGAGAGGAGCTCTCGGTCCAGATGGCGCCGCACTGGCTGCGCCGGATCCGAGCCAGCACCTCGGGCGGCACCGAGCTGCTCATCGCCCCCGGGTCGGGCGGCAGCGCCACCGCGCGGTCCGCCGAGACAGCCCGAGCCAGCCGGGCGAGGCCCAGCTGAACACCGGCGTCGGCGGCCACCTGCCCCCAGATCGATGGTGCCAGCCGGGTGGACCGGCGGTTGACCAGCCCGTTGGCCAGCATCCCGGCTGCTGCGGCGATGGCCCCGGAGGCCAGCGGCACCAGCCCGGCCAGACAGAGCAGGGCAAAGACCGGGTACATGACCACGAGGTTGGCGACCAGGGCGCGCAGCACGAAGCGGCTCATGGCTCCCTCGCGGGCGCGGCGGCGCTGGTCCGCGAAGGTCCAGGCTCGGTTCCACAGCGTGTTCCAGGTGAAGCTCAACGCGAAGGCGGGTAGGAAGGCGAGGGGCGGGGCGACGCCGCCCGGCCCGGTGAGCGCCCAGACCGAGGGCAGGAAGATCCCCAGTCCGGACAGCCCCACCAGGCCGAACTTCCAGGTCCTGGCCGAGCCGTCGACCTGGAAGAAGAGGGAGGCGAGATGGCGCAGGAAGAGGACCCCCTGGCGAGCGCTCGCCTTGCTGACCCCGGCGGCTCGGGGCTGGAACTCGAGGGGGACGTCCTGAACCCTGACGCCGGGAATGCAGACCAACAGCTCCAGCAGGATCTTGAAACCGACCGGCCGGAACTCGATGCCGTCGACCAGCCGCCTTCGGCAGAGGAAGAATCCGGAGAGGGGGTCGGTGCTCTGGCGCGCCTCGCCGAAGAGTGCCCGCGCCACCAGGCTGGCGCCCCGGCTGACCAGGTGGCGGAACCTTCCCGACAGCCCCGATGGGCTGCCGCCGCGCAGGTAGCGGCTCGCCACCACCACGTCGGCGCCGGCGTCGGCGGCCGCCAGCATGGCCGGGATCAGCTCGGGGGAGTGCTGGAGGTCGGCGTCCATCACGCAGACGTACTCCCCGCGGGCCATGTGCAGCCCCGACACCACCGCCGTGCTGAGGCCGCCCTGCCGCTGCTCGCCGCGACGGATCAGGCAGCGGACCATCGGCTGCGCACTCTCGAGGCGAGCGAGCAGCGACGGCGTGTCGTCGTCGCTGTCGTCGACGAAACAGACCTCGGCGGCGATGCCGCTGAGGGCGGGTCCCAGTCGATCCCAGAGCGGCCCGAGGCTGTCCGACTCGTTGCGGGTGGGCACGACCACCGAGAGGCGGGGCAGGGATTCGGCCATCCGTGCGAAGGATAGGCCCGAGAGTGGCCGCCACCGGGGGTTGTGGCGAGTTGCTGCGCGGCGGAGGGTGTGCGGGGGCGGAGCCCCTGCATGTTGGGTGCGGCGGGGGTGTGCGGGGGACGGAGCCCCCTGCCTGTGGGTGCGGCGGGGGGTGTGCGGGGGGCGGAGCCCCCTGCATGTGGGTGCGGCGGGGGGTGTGCGGGGGGCGGAGCCCCCCGCATGTAGACTGCCGCGACGCATGCAGAGCGCCGCCCTCCACCGGGAGATGCCTGTCGCCGCAGCCCTCGGCGTCCTCGTGGCCGGAACGGTGTGGCTGCTGCCCACGCTGGCCCCCCTGCTGGCGTGGCCACTCCTCCTCGGGCTTCCCGCCTGGCTGCTGATCGCCCGAGCCGTCCCCGAAATGGGCGCTCCGGGCCGCCTCGGGGTCGCCGTGATCGCCGGCATCGAGCTCAGCGCAATCCTCGCCTATCTGATCGCGAGCATCCCAGCGATCGGCTTCGGCACCACCGCGGTCCTGTGCACCACCGGTCTGCTCGCCGCCATCACCTGGCTGCTGCTCACCCGCCCGATGCCAGGCCTGGCACCGCCGCCGCGACTGAGCTTCTCGTCCTCCCTCGAGGCGCTGCGGCGCCGCCCTGTCCCCTACGCTCTGGCCGCCGCCGCCGTCCTCGTCATCGGCGGCATCCTCCAGTTCAGCGCCTGGCACCAGGAGGCCTCCGGGTGGGTGAGCGGCGGCTGGAACTGGAGCGACTTCCTGGTCCACGTCAGCATCGCCCAGAGCATCCGCTTCGGCAACTTCCCGCCCCAGGTCCCCTACTTCTCCGGCGAGCCGCTCAGCTATCACTGGTTCGGCGACTTCCATGCCGCCATCCTGGCCACCGCGGCCTCGATCGACGTGATCCCGGCGCTGATCCTCTCCAACGCCGTCCTGGCCGGGGCGCTGGCCCTGGTGGTCTGGGAGCTGGCCCGCACCCTGACCGGGCACTCCCGGGTCGCCCTGCTGGCCGCCGTCCTGGTCCTGATCGGGGGCGGCCTGGGCTGGATCCGGCTGCCCATCGATCTGGCCCAGCACAAGGGTGGGATCGTCCGGCTGCTATCGACCACGCCCTACGACAACAACTTCTTCTCGCCGTTCCCCTACTTCAGGATCGCCTCCATCTTCGGCACCGGACTGCTCGACCAGCGGCCGACCGCCTATGGCCTGCCCGCCTTCGCCGGTGCCGTCCTGCTGGCTCACCTCTCCTGGGGCAAGCGTCCCGCCGGCACCGTTGTCGCCGGCCTGCTGGCGGCGCTGATGACACCCTTCCAGTTCTTCGCCGCTCCCATCCTCTACATCGTCCTGGTGGCGATGGTCGTGGCGCGACGCGGCTGGCGTGAGCCGCGCTGGCTCCTGCATGCCGCTCTCCTCTTCCTGCCCGCGGTCATCGCGGCGGCGTTCATAGCCGGTCCGGCCCTTCGCCAGCAGTCGAGCGGCGCCGTCCACCTCACCCTGGGATGGCCCGACGTCCCCCCTGACGTAGGATTCCCCGGCGCCGTCTTCTTCTACGTGACCAACCTGGGAGTGCCATTCGTCCTGGCGGTGTGGACGGCGCTGCGCCGTGGCACTCCGCACCGGCTGCTGCTCGCCGCCTGGGTCGCGGCGATCTTCGCGATCCCCAACCTGATCGTGGTCAGCTCCACCATCAACGACGCCGACAAGTTCTTCCAGTTCATGTGGCTGGGCGTCGCCATCCTGGCGGCCTGGGCGATGCGGGCGTGGCCGCGCTGGCTGGTCGCGCTCGCCCTGGTCGTCTCCTGTGCCTCGGCACCGCTGATGGCGGTGTGGCACCTCACCGACACGCGGGTGGCGCTGAGCAGCGACCAGGAGGCTGCCGGCCGGTGGATCGAGGACAACACACCTCCCGGGTCGATCTTCGTCACCGACGCCTTCATCAACAGCCCGGTGGACCTGGCCGGGCGGCTGCGGATCGACGGCTACGCCCCCTACGTGGCCAACCTCGGCTACGCGCCGGCACCCCGGCAGCAGGACGTTCAGTCGATCTACTGCGACGGGGCGCAGACGGCGGCCTCGCTGATGCACGGCTACGGCGCGACCTACGTGGTCAACGCCCAGGGCCTGCTCCAGTGCGACGGCGGAAAGCCCACCGACTTCACCGACAGCCCCCTGTTCGAGACCGTCTACCAGGCGGGCGGGGTCACCATCTGGCGGCTGCGCTAGAAGCCCTTGCAGGGCTCGTCGACCGTGCCTATGCTGCGCGCCGATGGCGGCTCGCTGGGACATGGGCGGTTCCGGCACCGACCTGCGGACTCGCCAGCCGGATGCCTTGAGCAGGGGCTGTGCGCTGCTGGTCGACCTCGTCCTCCTCAGCGTCCTGGATCTCCTCCTGGGCCAGGTCTACGGAGTGGCCACCCCGGCTTGGTCCCCTTTCCCCCTCGGGGCTCCCTTCTTCACCTGGGTGAGCTCGGGGCCAGCCCTGGACTGGGGGTGGCAGGTCCTGGTCATGGTCGCCTACTTCGGGGTCTTCGAGATGCTCCTGACGGCCACCCCGGGCAAGCTGCTCTGCCGGATCAGGGTGAGCCGCCCTGACGGCTCCCGGCCCGGCTGGGCGGCGTTGCTGGTGCGAAATCTGCTGCGCCCCGTCGATGCCCTCCCGTTCGCCTTCCTCATCGGCGGGCTGCTGGTGCTGCTGACCGGTAGCGGTCAGCGGCTCGGCGACCTCGCCGCCGGTACCGTCGTGATCGGCGCCCAGGACACGGCGTCCGCTCGCCTGCCCAGGCTGCGCCTCAGGGTTGCCGTCCTGGCCGGCCTGGCTGCGCTGCTCGTGGCCGGCTCAGCCGGGTTCGACTACTTCGGGCGGCCGCCGCTCGTCATCCAGGGGTGGGCTCACGGACAGACGATGCTCGGGACCAGTTTGGCGGCCTACCGGCTGGGAGCGCCCGCCTGGGGGGAGGGGAGCGTGACCTACCCGGTCACCTACAGCCTGACCTCCGGCGACACCTGCCAGGGACACGTCGACCTCGACTGGGCCGGCCCGCTGTCTGGCTGGGAGGTCCAAGGAGGCGACGCCACCTGCTGATCGCGGTCGGGGTGGTCGCCGGCACGTACCACGGGAGGTCCTGGAATGATCGCCTGGTTCAGCATCGCTCCCGACGACGGATCGGGTTCGTACTCACCGCACGTGGCGGCGGCCATCCGGATCCTCCGGGAGAGCGGGCTGCCCTACCGCCTCGGCTCCATGGGCACCGAGGTGGAGGGGCCGCGTGACGCCGTGTTCGCGCTGCTGGCCCGCTGCCACCATGCCCTGGCGACCGCGCCGGGAGTGAAGCGCACCGCCACCGTCATCAAGATCGACGATCGCGCCGATGTCGAGAGCGGCGAGCTGGAACGCAAGGTCGCCTCCGTGGAGGGCAAGGTCTAGCCGGCTGGTCAGCCGACCGCAAACGCCCCATAGCCGACCACGCAGCTCAGGTCACCGGCGGTGTCGCCGGAGGTGCGCAGGTCGAGCATCCGCACCCCCAGCCCGTGGCGGCGCGCCGCCTCGAGCAGGCCGCACAAGGCGTGGGCGCCGCAGGCCCGGTCCGGCTCAATGCGCCAGTGCTCCGCGGCGCAGATGGCGGCGGCGGTCTCGCCGTCGAGCCGCCGCGCCGTCTCCTGGTCCCAGTAGTGGGAGAGGTCGGTGCTGGCGATGATGACAGTGCCCGGTCCATCCCAGAGCGCGTCGAGGACATCGGCAACCTGACCGGCGGGGAGGTCCCCGACCAGGAGGGGGAGCGCCGGCACATCGCCAGCCACCATCTGGACGAATGGCAGCTGCACCTCCAGGCTGTGCTCCTCCCGGTGGGCTCGATCGTCGACGACGATCAGACCCTGCTCGACCAGGAGGTCGCGGCGCCGCGTGTCGATCGCGACGCTTCCGAGCGGTGTCGCCCAGCGCTCGGCGCCACTGGCGGCGAGGTGATCCGTTGCCACCCGGTGGGCGGGGCCGATCAGCACCACGCGCTCGACCTTGGCCGGCGAGGCGGCCAGCGACAGGTACCCGCTTGCGGCCACCGGACCGGAGTAGCGGTAGCCGGCATGGGGGACGATCAGGGCCTTGACGGGGGAGGCTCGAACCTGGGATGGACTCCGCTGCCGCGCCGCGCTCATCAGGGACTCGAGCGTCGAGCGCAGCTCCTCCTGGTCCGCCGGGTAGAACAGGCCCGCCACCGCGGCGGGGCGAGTGGGCACTGGTTTCCCGCGGCGGATCTCAGTGGGCACGGGTGGCCATCCGAACCGGCCGCCGCCGCCCGCCCCAATCGCCCGGCGACCCGTCGAAGACCCCTGGGCAGGACCGGCCGCACGCGATGCAGCGGCCGCGCTGGTCGAGCCGGTAGGCGAGCAGGTCATAGCCATCGCGGACCATGACCTCGCCGCCGCAGCCCGAACACCGGGTGGTTCCGCCCTCGATGTCCCGAACGTTGCCGGTGTAGACGTGGCGCAATCCATTGGCCATGGCGATGCGGCGCGCCCGGCTGAGCGTCGCCGCCGGCGTCGCAGGCACATCGAGCATCCGGAAATCAGGATGGAACGCGGTGAGGTGCAGGGGCACGTCATCCCCCAGCGACTCGATCATCCAGCGGGTCATCCGGTCCAGCTCTGCGTCCGAGTCATTGTGTCCGGGGATGAGAAGAGTCGTGACCTCGAGCCAGACGCCGGTGTGGTGGCGCAGGTGCACCAGGGTGTCCAGGACCGCCCCCAGCTGGCCGCCGCAGACGCTGCGGTAGAAGGATTCGCTGAAGCCCTTGAGGTCGACGTTGGCCGCGTCCATGTGCCGGAACATCTCGACTCGCGGCTCGGGGCAGACGTACCCGGCGGTCACCGCCACCGCCTTAAGACCGCGAGCCCGGGCGGCGTCGGCGCAGTCGATGGCGTACTCCATGAAGGGCACCGGGTCGTTGTAGGTGAAGGCGACGCTGCGGCAGCCCAGCCGGAGCGCCGTGTCAGCGATCTGCTCGGGCGATGCGGCGTCGGCCAGGGTGTCGATCTCCCGCGACTTGCTGATCTCCCAGTTCTGGCAGAAGCGGCAGGTGAGGTTGCAGCCCGCTGTCCCGAAGGAGAGCACCGAGCTTCCCGGCAGGAAGTGGTTGAGCGGCTTCTTCTCGATGGGGTCGACACAGAAACCGGAGGAGCGCCCGTAGGTGGTGAGCACGACGCGCTCTTCCCGGCGAGCCCGGACGAAGCAGAGGCCGCGCTGCCCCTCCCGAAGCCGGCAGGCACGGGGACAGAGGTCGCACTGGACCCTCCCGTCGTCGAGGCGGTGCCAGTACCGGGTGGGCACGACCCCGGTCTCCATCCGCCTCATCATGCGACGGCTGGGGGCGGATGGCTCACCCCGCCCGCCGGCGGCCGGATGGGCGGATGCCCGCGGGTGGCGCTGCCTGTCGCCGAGGCGCCGTCCTGGTCCGCCTCCCGCCGTGCAGGCGCCGCCCGGGGGGCGTACCCTGCGCCGGCGATGCGAACCCTGATCGTCGGCGCGGGGATGGTCGGTACCATCTACGGCTGGGCCCTCGCCGAAGCGGGAGCGGAGGTCGTCCACGTGGTCCGGCCTGGCCGCCTGCCGGTGGGGAGGGTGGAGCTCGACGTGCTGGACGAGCGTCCCGGCTTCCCCCGCCAGCGGCGTGCCCGGTACCGCCCCGAGGCCGTGGACCGGGTCCCCGCGGGCTCGGACTTCGACCTGGTGATCGTGGCCACCAAGCACTACCAGGCGGCGGAGGCCGTGGCCCAGTACCGGGAGGCGGTTCACGAGGCCACCTTCCTGCTGTTCACCGCCAACTGGGACGGTCCGGCGGAGATCGACCGGCTGCTGCCGCGCCGACAGTACGTCTGGGGCTATTCAGCCTCGATGGGCGGCCGGCTGGACGGGAGGCTGCTCATCACCGTGCGACACCGCGTCCGGCTGGGGCGCCTGGAGGGGTCGGATCTCGAGCGCTTCGCGGCCGTCGTGCATCTCATGGAGCATGCCGGTTTCCGGGCCGACATCAAGCCCGACATCGTCGAATGGCTCTGGGTCCACCACGCCATCAACGCCGGCACCATCGGGATCGCCCTCTTCGCCGGCGGCGTGGGGGCCGTGCTGAAGCGTCCGGGGCTGATGCACCGTGGCGTCAGCTGCGCCCGCGAGGCCCTGGCGGTGGTCGCGGCCCGGGGCGTGGACGTCGAACACTACCCGGAGGCACGGACGATCCTGCACACGCCGGGCTGGGTCGCGGCAGCCGGTTATGCCGGGCAGCTGCTGCTCACCAGTTCGGGACGCAGGGTGATCCGGGCCGGGCACTTCCAGGGCAACGACGAGGAGATGCGCCGCTTCTACCTCGACGTGCTGGAGACCGGGGAGAGGCTGCGAGTGCCCGTGCCCCACCTGGCCGCGCTCCGAGCGCGAATCATGGAGGGACGCGGCACCCCGACACCGCGGCCAGCCGGTCCGGGTGGTGGCTGACCGCGCCCGCGCACGCCCGGCGTCGAGGAGAGCATCGGGCATCCATGTGTCAGCCTGCCCCCATTTAGGCCAGCACTGGCCTGAACCGGCCGGCTTGCGAAGCCGCCCTCAGCCCAGCAGGGGGAACTCACCGGCGAGCTGTCCCAGAACGTCACGGTCACCGTAGTCGAGCGGCATGCGCCCAGTTCCCTTGAGGGCACAGGTCCGCGCGTCCCAGGCGGCCGGCAGCGGGGCACGCAGCAGGCCGTCGAGGGTCGTGCGCACGACCGCGAGTGCCGCCGGGGGCGTCGCCGGGGCGGTTTCGAGTGTCACCGTCATGTCCAGGTGATGGAGGGCGGCCTCCACTACCAGCGTGGCCAGGAAATCGGGGAGGGCGATGACCAGGCCCTGCGTGTGCACCCGTGCCGGCTCCGGAGGGGAGGGCTCTCGCCCTCGAGACCGGGCGGCCCGGGTCAGGAGCTGCCTCTGTGCCCAGGCGCGCGACCCCTCCGATGCGGCCGCACGCAGTACCGCCTCTGATGTCTCCGCCCACTGCTCGACAAGCACGGACGGCCGGGCATAGGCGGAGGCCGCGCACCGGACGAACTCGGCGTGCCGCGCCGCAGCCTCGGTGCCCGGTTTGTAGAGGCGCCAGTACTCGACGGAGTCGGTGGTCGGCGGCTCGCTCGCCGGGCTGGCGAAGGCCACGAGGGACCGCTGCGGATCGAGCAGGAGGTGGAAGAGGACGTCCTTGACGCTCCACCCCTCGCACCGGCTCGGACGGTCGAATGCTTCATCCGCTAGCCCCGTCACCGTGGCCGTCACGGCACGGTAGGTCGCGCCCAGCGCCTCCAGCAGCGATTCCTCGACGAGCGTCGTCCGGTCACGGCTGTCAGCCACCACGCATCTCTCCGGCCTGGTGCGCCGCCTCCTCCAGCCTGGTTCGGTAGCCTTCCCACCACGCCCGATCGACCGGCGGCATGGTGTCGTTGCCGGGCAGCACGCCGACCGATCCGTCGATCAGCTCTCTGATGATGTCAGCGTGGCCGGCGTGACGGTTGGTCTCGGCGACCATCCGCACCAGGACGGTGCGCAGCGTCACCCGGTTGCGCTCCGCGGGCCACCAGGGCACGTGGCCCACTGTCTCCAGGTCAAGCTCGGTGATGGCGGCGTCGGAGTGGGCCCAGGCTCGCCGGTAAAGGCCGACGATCTCATCGCGCGATTCGGCGGCGGTGGCCCACATGTCCGCGTTCACCTCCGCACCCTCTTCGAACCACGGCAATCGGATGCCGGATGGACGGCCGAAGGTGTCGCCGAAGTAGCCGAGCTCGATGCTCGCCAGGTGCTTCACGACTCCGAGCAGGTTGGTCCCGGTCGGCACCATGGGCCGGCGGATGTCGTACTCGGAGATCCCGTCGAGCTTCCAGAGCACTGCCTCGCGGGCGTCCTGCAGGTAGCGGTGAAGCACGGCCTTGGGGTCGGATTCACCCATGCTGAGGGTCTCCCGTGTGGCGGGCCGCCGCTGGCATGCAGGATCGCACCTTGGCACAGGGTTTATGGTGCATCGGGTGCTGCAGCCCGGGTGCGAGCGCCCGGCGGAGCCGGGCGGCAGCGGCCGTCCAGGGTGGGGCGGGCCATCGGCCGCGCACGGCCGTGCCCCACGCATAGACTGGTGAAGCCGTCATGCGGGAGCGCTCGGTGACAGCGGATGAGACAGCGAGGCTGAGGGAGATCCTGCTCGAGACGCCCTGGCTGCTTCGAGCCCTCGTCGCCGTCCGCCACCTGGACTTGCCGGACTGGGCGATCTCCGCCGGCGCCCTTCGCAATGCCGTGTGGGATCGGCTGCACGGTTATCGTGAGCCGACGCCTCTCCGTGACGTCGACGTGGTCTTCTTCGACCCCTCCGATCTGAGCGCGGAGCGGGACCAGCGGATACAGGCCACTCTCTTCCACATCATGCCCGTGTTGCCTTGGGAGGTGACCAACCAGGCGGCCGTCCACCAATGGTTTCCCGCCTACTTCGGCTACGCGGTTGAGCCCTTCGCCAGCACCGAAGAAGCCATCGCTCACAACCCCGAGACGGCCACCTCGGTCGGTGTCCGCCTGGATCCGGATGGCGAGTTGCAGATCCTGGCCCCATGCGGTGTCGCCGATCTGCTGGGCCTGGTGCTGCGGCACAATCCCGCGCGAGCCACCAGGGACCTGTACCTGCGGCGCCTGAGGGACAAGAGGATCCGGGAAACCTGGCCGAGAGTGCGCGTCGTGCTCTGAGCCAATTCGCGTCGAAGCCGGTCATCGCTCATTACTCGGGCGGAGGTTGGGCCACAGCGCCGAGCCCGGACGTTCAGGGAGCCCTCGACGGGGTGTCGTGTCCGACTGCCGGCGACTGCTGGGCGGTGGGCGGCGACCTCATCGAGCACTACGACGGGAGCGCCTGGAGCCTGGCGTCAGCTCCCAGGGGCTTCGACGGGTCAGGTGTCAGCTGCCCATCGGGAGGCCTGTGCTGGGCGGTCGGCGGACGGGCCGACGCCTCCATGACCTCCTGGTGGCTCATCGAGACCGACGCGCCGGCGCGCTGAGTCCGGCCACCCAGGATCCCCGGCGAGCACGATCCCGGCCACCCCCACCCCGGCTATCCTGCCCTGACCGTCCGCAATCCGGGGGACACGCGATGGCAGAGATCGAGATCAGCCCGCCCCACCTCATCGTCCACATCGAGGGCGCCGACCGGTTCCTCGCCCTGAAGACCCACCTGGAGGTGCCCCTGGAGCACATCACCAGCGTCGACGCCACGCCTCCCGAGGCTCACGAGGCCTGGCACGGCATGAAGGCGGCAGGATCCTACCTTCCGGGTGTTGTCACCGCGGGGCGCTTCGTGCAGCACGGGGAGTGGGCCTTCTGGGACGTTCACGACCCTGAGAAGGCCGTCGCCATCCGGCTCCGCGACGAGCACTACGCCAAGCTGGTGATCGGGGTCGACGATCCCACGGCGACGGTGGCGGCGATCGAGGCGGAGCTCCGCCACTACCGCTGAGGCCCTGGCGTCGAAGCCGCCGGCATCGCCAAGGCGCGGCGGTCTGAAACGACCCGGGCTGGTGATGGCTTCGACGATCCGAGCCGGGGATTTCCGTTCGGCGCCTGAATCTTAGGCTCAGCGCCTAGGCCATCGCCTTCCGGTAGCTGGCCGTCCCCCACCAGAGGGCGAGCACTGCGGCGGCGCCCACGATCCCGAAGCCGAGGGCCACGGTGCCCGAGCCTAGCGTCCCGGCCGCGAGGCTGCGCGCCGCCTCGACCGCGTAGTACATCGGGTTGGCATGGCCGAGGCCCTGGAGCCATCCCGGGCCCAGCGAGAGGGGAAGCAGGACGCCGGCAAGCAGGGTCAGGGGCAGCTGCAGCCCGGTCACCACCGCCGCCAGGCTGCCGATCCGCTTGAGGGTGATGCCCAGCGAGCTGGACCAGGCGGAGATGGCGGCGGTGAGCAGGGCGAGGAGGACCAGCAGGACCGCGATCCCGGCCCAGTGGGCGTGGAAGCCGAAAGGAAGCGCCACGATCACGACCACCACCGCGGGGACGGCGAAGGTGACCACGTCGCGGATCGCCGTGCCCAGGACCAGGGCGAGGCGGCTCGCCGGAGTCACCCGGAGGCGCTCGATGACCCCGGCGTCCAGCTCCTCGATGACGATCCAGCCGGCGCCCATCCCCGAGCCGAAAGCCATCAGCGCCAGGATGCCCGGCACGAAGACGTCGAGCACCCCCCCGCCGGGGAAGCCAGGACCGCCCGAGAACGGCTTGAGCAGGGGGGCGAACAGAGCCAGGTAGAGGAGGGGAGTGGCCAGCCCCATGAAGACCCAGATCGGCTCGCGCAGGGTCTCGAGGATGCGCCGCCTGGCGAGCAGCCCGGTCTGGAGCAGGAACGGGGAGAGCGAGCTCATGCCGCCGCCTCCACGCCGCCCGCATCCCCGGCGTCGCGCAGCGAGCGCCCGGTCTCGTGCAGGAAGACGTCGTCGAGCGATGGCTCATGGAGCGACACGCCCAGCACCTCGACTCCCTGGGCGCGCAGGCGGTTGAAGATCGACGCCAGCGCCGAGGTGGCGTCGTCGACATGGAGCCGGAGCACTCCATCCTCCAGTCGCGCTTGGCGCACCAGCGGTTCGGCGGAGAGGTCGCGCTGGAGGGCGGCGAGATCGCCGGTACCCGGCCGCGGGGTGATGCTCACCCCGCCCGGGTGGCGCTGCTTCAGCTCCTGGGGGGTGCCCTCGGCGACGATGCGGCCATGGTCGATGATCGACACCCGGTCGCAGAGCTGGTCTGCCTCGTCGAGGTAGTGGGTGGTGATCACGATGGTGGTGCCGGCGTCGCGCAGCGAGCGGAGCTGCTCCCAGAGGTTGGCGCGGTTCTGCGGATCCAGGCCCAGGGTCGGCTCGTCGAGGAAGAGCACGTCCGGCCGGTGCACTATCCCCAGGGCGACCTCGAGGCGGCGGCGCTGGCCGCCCGAGTAGCTCCGGGCGATCCGGTGAGCGAAGCCGGCCAGGTCGAGTCGCTCCGCCAGCTCGTCGGCGCGCCGCGCCGTCTCCGCCCCGCTCATGCCGTAGAGGCGCCCCTGCAGCACCAGGTTCTCGCGGCCGGTCGCGGAGAGATCGGCGCCTCCCAGCTGTCCGACGTAGCCGATCCTGCGCCGGATCTCGCCGGCCTGGCGGCGCACGTCGAGCCCGCCCACCCGCGCCTCGCCCGAGTCGGCGGCGAGGAGTGTGGTCAGGATGCGCAGCGTCGTCGTCTTGCCCGCTCCGTTGGGGCCCAGGAATCCGTAGATCTCGCCGGTGGAGACCGCCAGGTCGACCCCGGAGAGGGCGTCCACCCGTCGCCTTCCGGATCGGAACGCCTTGCGCAGGGCGGACACCCGAACCGTCCCGGCGCTCGCCGGGCCACCTGTCTGCATCACTTCTCCTCGGCGACCGCTGCTGGGGCCGGCTTGGTCAGCCGCACCTCGATGCCGATGCCGGCCGCGGTGATGTCGCAGGCGCGGAACGCGGACCCCGCGACCAGCGACCGGAACCGTGCCGGTGAGTACGCGCGGCGCCGCAGGAAGGTGAGGAAGGTGAGCCTGACGAACAGCCGGTTGAGCCGGTTCAGCCCCATGCCGCCGACCTCGCGGCTGATGTCGTCGTTGCTGGCATCCCGGTTCATGTCCTGGATCACCGCGGTGCCTCCGGCGCGCAGGACGCGGTGCATCTCGTCGAGAGCGTCGACCGGCCTGCGGAAGTTCTTGAACGCGGCCTGGCAGACGATCAGGTCGAAGGATCCCGCAGCGAACGGCATGGCCGAGGCGTCACCGAGCTGGAAGTCGATGGTCTGCGCCGACTTCCGGGCATTGCCGGTGGCGATCTCGACCATGGTGCGGCTGATGTCGAGCCCGGTGACCTGGAAGTGGCCGAGCCGCGCCAGCTCGATGGCCAGGTAGCCGGGGCCCGGCGCCACCTCGAGCACGTCGCGGGCCTGCGGATAGCTGGCCGCCAGCCGGGCCGCCTCACGGCGCACCTCGGCGATGCCTCGCGCCGTGCCACGCTGCCGCGCGTACCAGCGGGCCATCCTTCCCTCCATCTCCGGAAGGGCGAGGCGGCGCCGGGACGCGGAGCTCATCGGGGCGGGGGACGCCGTGCTCATCGGAAGAGACTCAGAGGCAGAGAGATCGCCTCGGCCAGGAGGACGAGAAATCCGCCCAGGGCGATCAGCAGGACGGCGATGCCAATCGGCGATCCGAAGCCGTACCAGCGGAAGATGCTGAACGGGCCTTCCTCGTGATCGTCAGCGTTCATACCGGTTCTCCTTCACGGACGAGTGGATGCAGGGAGGGCGTGCCGGTCGCCTCAGGCTGGGGCTGGATGGTTTGAGCGATCTCGCTCGCGGACCGGCCGCGGGCGAAGAGGGAGGCGACGGCGGCGAGCAGGAGCACGCCGATGGGGAGGAGCATGGTCGGCTTCATCGCGCTGACGTAGCCCTGGGTGAAGACGCTGTGCGCCAGGGACTGGAGAGTCGCAGCGAGGCTCGCCGGTGTGCCTGCCGGGATGCTCAGGGTGGCCCCGCTCTGGCCCGCGCCGATCTGCAGGCCGCTGGCCGCGGCGCTGCTGAATCCCGCCACGAACGAGGACGCGACCTGCGCTGGGAGATGGTCCGACGCGGCGATGGCCTGGGTGTGCAGGGAGGTGGCGAGGCGGTTCTGGAGCAGAGCCCCGACGGAGGCGCTGGCGATCACCGCCCCCATCTCCGAGATGGTGCTGACGGTTCCGGAGGCGATGCCGGCCAGGTGGGTGCGCAGGTCGCGGGTCGCCAGCTGGAAGGCGGGTCCCCAGACGCAGCCCATGCCCAGGCCGGCCAGCACCAGGCCGGGGACCAGTGACCAGCGGCTGGAGCCCGCCTGCGCGTCCCAGACGATGTAGGCGGCTCCGGCCCCGATCAGCAGCAGCCCGGCGGTGAGGATCCGATGGGCGCCGAGACGCTGCGATGCGGGGCCGTTGGCGGGACCGGTGGAGAGGAACATCGCCCCCGGTTGCACCGCCACCACCAGCCCCGCGGCGATGGCGCTGAGCCCGAGCACCGACTGGTAGTAGATGGTGAGTGGGAGGTAGAGGCCGAGGATGAAGAAGTTCATGGCCGCGAGGACCACCGCCATCAACGTGAAGTTGCGGTCCCTGAAGAGGGTGAAGGTGAGCAGCGGCTCACCGCTCTGCCGCCTCGCCTGGTGGGCGATGAAGACGGCGAGCAGCACCACCCCGGCCGCGATGATCACTGGGATGCTGAGGAAGCCGGCGACCGTCCCCCAGTCGTAGCGCTGCCCCTCGATGAGGCCGAAGACGATGCAGAAGATCGCCGAGGTGGCCAGCGCCACCCCGACGAGGTCGAGGCGGTGGCGCCGACCCGGGCGGACGTCGGGCACCAGCCAGCGGGTGGCCAGCAGCACGGCCGCGCCGATGGGCAGGTTGACGAAGAAGATCCAGCGCCAGCCGAGGTCGGTGACGAGCAGCCCGCCCAGGGTCGGGCCCGCGACCACGGCGAGGCCGGAGAGCATGCCGAAGACCCCGAAGACCGGGCCGCGCCGCTCCGGCGGAAAGATGGTGAGCAGGATCGCCATCTCCTGCGGGGCCAGGAGGGCGGCGCCGACTCCCTGCAGCACCCGACCCAGGATCAGCAGATCGGCGGTGGGGGCGAGGCCGCTCAGGGCGGAGGCGGCGGTGAAGAGGCCGATCCCCGCCAGGAAGAGGCGGCGGGGCCCGACGATGTCGCCGAGCCGCCCCGAGGTGATGAGCAGTCCGGCGTAGCCCAGGCTGTAGGCGTTGAGCATCCAGAGGACCTGGTCGAGGCTGGCGTGGACGCCGTCGACGAGGCGTGGGATGGCGATGTTGACGATGGTCAGGTCCAGCAGGGTCATGAACATCCCCAGGGAGAGGACGATCATCACGACCCACGGGTTGAACTGACGGGGGGCGCTGCCGCGGCCGGAGCGCGCCGCAGCCCCCCGGGGGCTGCCATACTCTTCTTGCATTTCGGCTCTCCGCGGATATATCTTAGTAACTAAGCAAACCGCATACTAAACAGATCAGCGAGTGCCTGTCAACCCCTCGGAGCCGATGTCCGAATCCCCAGCGACCCCCTCCCGCAGCGAGCTGGTCGGGCAGCTCACCACCGCCGTCCGGCGCCAGGTCGCCTGGACCGTCCTCCACAACCAGGCGATCGCCGATCGGCTGGGGATGGGGATCACTGACCTCCACTGCGTCAACCTGCTCGACCTCGAGGGGCCGATGACCGCGGGCCGGCTCGCCGAGCTGATGGGCCTCACCACGGGGGCGATCACCGGCGTCCTCGACCGGCTGGAGGCCGGCGGCCTGGTGCGGCGGGAGGCCGACCCGGTCGACCGGCGGCGGGTGGTGGCCCGGCTGGTCCCCGGCGGCATGGAGCGGGTGAGGACGGCGTTCGCCGCGGTCGCTGCCGCGGCCCAGGAGCTCTACGCCGGGTACGACGTGGCCCAGCTGGCGCTCCTCGACGAGTATGCGGAGCGCAGCGCCGCGATGACCCGGAGGCTGACCATGGCGATGAGGTCGACCCCCGCCTCGGCGGCGATCACCGAGGGGGCTCTGTCAGCGCCGCTGGGTCAGATCACCGCCGGCCGGCTGGAGATAAACGCCACCGCGTCCAAGCTGGGGATCGCCTGCGATCGGGAGATGCCGGAGCTCTACCGCGCCAGCTTCGACCGCCGTCCGCCGAGGATCCGAGTCAGCGGAGGGACGGTGAACATCAGCTTCCCGGGCATGTGGCACGGGGCGGTGGGGCGTGGCCAGATCACCCTGAACGCCACCATCCCCTGGGCGCTGGACATCCGGGGTGGCGCCTCGGAGATGGATGTCGACCTGGCCGCTCTGGCGCTGTCCGAGCTGACCATGACGGGAGGAGCCAGCCGCGTGGACCTCAGGCTGTCCCGACCGGCCGGCACCGTGCCGCTGCGCATCCGTGGGGGTGCCAGCCGGGTGACCATCCGCCGTCCGGCCGGCGTGCCCTTCCGGGTGCGGGTGGGCGGCGGCCTGACCCGCCTCACCCTCGACGCGCAGCGGGTGGGCTCCATCGGCGGCGGCGCGGTGCTCGACAGCCCCGGCTTCGACGCGGCCGAGGATCGCTACGAGCTCGGCGTGGAGGGCGGCGCCAGCCGCATCACCGTCGTCGCCGGCTGAGCCCGGTGAGCCCGGGCCGGCGCGCCGTCTCACATGGCGTTGAAGGTCTCGGCGACCTCGATGGTCCCGCCGGCGCTGAGCACCGGGCATCCCCTGGCGATGGCCACCGCGGCGTCCATGCCATCGGCCTCGATGATGCTGTAGCCGCTGGGGTGCTGGCCCCCGCCATCGCTCCCCACCGATCCGTCGCTCTGGATGGTCCGGACCTGGCTCACCGGGTTGCCGGGGTCGGTGATGGCGCTGCCCGCCTCCTGGAACCAGGCACCCCACCTCGCCATCAGCGCGTTCCTCTCCGCCTCGGTCTGGCCCATGCCGCCGCCGTGATAGATGAGCAGGTACTTGGCCATCGGAGTTCCTCCTATCGACGGTTGACGAGGGATGGTGGCGGGCGAGACGCGAGGGGAACGGGGTGTCTCCGGTACCGGACCGCACCCGGGAGCACGGTCAGGAAGCTGGCACCGGAAGCTAACTGAACACTGTCATGTTCCCGGCGGGGTGTCAAATCCCGATCTGAGCCTTCCGCGCCCTGGCCGGGCGGCGGTCAAAACGGTCCCAGCACCCCGGCCACGAAGAGATCGGTCACCCGCCTGGCCAGCCGCTCGACCTCCGGAGCGCCCCAGTGGGCGCCCAGCCTCCCCGCCCTCCACAGGGCGGCCAGCCCGTGGACCAGAGACCAGGCCGCGATCGCTACCGCAGGCACCTCTGCCTCGGCGATGAGGCCCGCCTGGGCGCAGGCGCGAACCGGTTCGAGCAGGAGCGCGCGGGCCTGGGCGGTGACCGCCTCCAAGGCCGGGTCATGGGCATTGAGCAGCTCGGTGCGGAACATGACCTCCCAGCGCCCGGGCTCGGCGATCGCGAAGGCGACGTAGCCGCGGCCGTATGACGCGAGGCGCTCCGCCGGGGTCCCGGCCGGGCCCCGCCGTGCCTCTGCAACAACGGCTTCGACCAGGTCCTGGTAGCCGCGCACCGCGAACGCGGTGAGCATGCCGGCTCGGGTGCCGAAGTGGTAGGCGGGCGCTCCCGGTGAGACTCCGGCGCGCCGGGCGACCTCGCGGAGCGACAGGCCCTCGATGCCCTTTTCGCGGACCAGGCTCCCCACGGTGCAGAGGAGCGTCTCCCGGAGCTGGGGATGACGGTGCGGTGGCACCGTCCCATCTTGGCATCGGCCCGCGACACCGACGGCGGACGCCGGTGGTAACGGTGGGGATTCCCCGGGCGCCAGCTGGGGCTCCTCAGCCGGGGTGCAGCCCGGCGATGCCGCCGGCGACGAGCGCGTAGAGCACGAGGGCGCCGAGCAGCGCCCCGAAGGGGAGCAGGGCCAGGGCCAGCGCGCTGGGTGCCTCCAGCCGGTGGACGGTCGCCACCGCCAGCCCCAGCAGCACGATGAACCATGCCAGCAGCGGCGCATCGAGCCAGCCCACCCACCACGCTCCCTGGCCGCCTGCCCCGAGCCGGAGCGCCAGTGCCTGCAGCGCGGAGATCAGCCCGTAGGCGCTGAGCAGGACGAAGCAGTGGCCAGCCGACGCCAGGATCTGCCGGAGCCGCGAGGGCCTCGCCATCATCCGGGCTCCGAGGTCTATGAGCCAGCCGGCGAGCACCCAGAAGGCTAAGAGCACGGCGGGTAGAGCGACGAAGAGGTAGGGGCTGGGCGGCGGGAAAGATCGCGGAGCCAGCTCCGCGGCCAGCCAGTCGAAGCCGATCGAGACCGCCCCGGAACCCGCCACGATCGCCGCGGCCGCGGCAAGGCGGGGCCGGGCGTTGATCGCAGCCAGGCTGCGGCGGGGGCGGACGATCACGCCGGCGGGGGTGGGCACGAGGCTATAATAAATAAGGTCAGGATGACCTAAACTCGGGTGCCGCCTCCCGCGCCGGTCCAGGTGCGCGCGGAGGAGCCCACAGGAGAGCAATGGCCGTCGCCGTAGCCAGCCCAGCCAGTGCCGCCAGCACGGACCGATTGGTCCGCAGCATCGACAGCCTCCGGCGCACCCGCAACGCGGTCATCCTCGCCCACAACTATCAGCTTGACGAGGTCCAGGACGTCGCCGACTTCGTCGGCGACTCGCTCAACCTCTCACGGCGGGCCGCGGCCACGGATGCCGACGTGATCGTCTTCTGCGGTGTCCACTTCATGGCCGAGACCGCGGCCATCCTGTCGCCGGCGAAGACGGTGCTGCTGCCGGACCTGGAGGCCGGGTGCTCGCTGGCCGAGACCATCACCGCCGACCAGCTCCGGGCCTGGAAGGCTGAGCATCCGGGGGCGGTGGTCGTCTCCTACGTGAACACCTCCGCCGAGGTCAAGGCGGAGTCCGACTACTGCTGCACCTCCGGCAACGCCGAGGCGGTGATCCGCGCCATCCCCGAGGGCCGCGAGATCCTCTTCTGCCCCGACATGTTCCTGGGAGCCCACCTGGAGCGGGTCACCGGCCGGCGGATGCACGTCTGGATGGGGGAGTGCCACGTCCACGCCGGGATCAGCCCCCAGGACCTGGCCGCCGCCCGCCGGAACCATCCGGATGCCGAGCTGCTGGTCCATCCGGAGTGCGGCTGCACCTCGTCGACCGTGTACCGTCTCGGCCGCGGCGACCTCCCGGGGGGTGGTTGCGTGGTGGCGTCGACCGAGGGGATGGTGCGCCGCGCCGCCGAGTCTCCCGCCGACACCTTCATCGTCGCCACCGAGGTGGGCATCCTCCATCGCCTGCGGCTGCTCGCGCCTGGCAAGCGATTCCTGGCCGCGTCGGAGCACGCCGTCTGCCCGTACATGAAGCGGATCACCCTGGACAAGGTGGCGACCGCGCTGGAGCGGATGGCACCGGTGGTCACCGTTGCCGAGGACGTCGCGGCGCGGGCCCGGCTGGCGCTGGAACGGATGGTGGCGATCACCGGCTGAGGTGGCGGAGTCCCCGGCAGAGCCGGCCCGGCCGCTCCCGGGTCGCTGCTCGCGGTTCCTAGAATCCGCGGATGCAGGTCTCGCTGCTCAGCGACCCGCGTGAATTCGCCAGCGTCTGCGCTGCCTGGCTGGCGGCCGACCCCTGCGGCACCAGCGCCATCTCGATCCCTCTGGACGGCGTCCTTCGAGGACTGCGGCCGCAGGGCTCGGATACCCGTTGGGTGGTGGCCGCGCAGGGGGCCCAGGTGCTGGGAGGCGCCCTCTACGCCTCCCCGGTCCAGCTCTTCCTGCCGCGCCTGCCGGCCGGCGTCGCCGCCCAGATCGCCGGCCGCCTCCTGGACACCCGGCGGCCGGTCCTGGGGGTCCACGGCGAGAGGCTCGCGGCTCGCGAGTTCGCCCGCGCGTGGAGCGCGCGGAGCGGCGGGACCTCGCGCCTCACCATGGCCCTCCGGCTGTACCGGCTCAGCCGGCTGAGAGTCGGCCCCAGCGTGTCGGGTGCGGCCAGGATCGCGGACGGGGAGGAGCGCGAGGTCGTGACCCGCTGGCTGCGGGAGTTCCACGCCGAGGCGACTCCGGACCAGCGGCACGAGCCGGTCGACGATGCGGCGGAGCGCCGTCTGCGGGCGCGCCAGCTCTGGCTCTGGTGGGACGGCGGCGAGCCGGTGTCCCTGGCCGGGCGGAGTGCTCTGGTGTCACTGGCCGGGCACGGCGCTCCGAGCACCGGCCTGGCCCGGATCGGTCCCGTCTACACGCCCCCCGAGCATCGCCGCCATGGCTACGGAGCGGCGGTCACCGCGGCGGCGACCGGGGCGGCCCTCGACGATGGCGCCAGCGCCGTCGTGCTCTACGCGGACCTCGCCAACCCCACGTCCAACTCCATCTACCCGGCGATCGGATACGTGCGCGACCACGATGCCGAGGAACGCCGGCTGCTCCCGGCGGCCCCTGGCGCCGAGGATCCGGGCCTTGCCGAGCTGAGACCCCGGTGAGCCGTCGGTCTAGGCAAGCTCCATCCCGAACCGGCTCATCAGGGCGCGCTCCTCGTCCAGCGAGGGAGGGCGATCCCGGCCCCAGAGCTCATCCATCGCGGCGAAGTAGGCGTCCATGGCCGGGGCATGGAAGACCAGCAGGCGCGCCTCACGGTCTGAGCCGTTGCCGAAGGTGTGCAGGGTCCCTCGCGGTACGAGCAGGAACTGCTCCGTCCCCAGGGTGCATTCCTGGTCCCCGATGCGGACCGAGACCGAGCCCTCCAGCCCGAAGTAACCCTCGGAGCAGTTGGTGTGCCGGTGGACCGGAGGCCGTCTCCCGCCCGGCGGCAGGGTCCGCTCCATCAGTGAGAGGTCCCCCGCGTCCTGGCCCGCCAGGGCTTTGAACAGCATCACGCTCCCGCGCGCCACGTAGCGGCGGACGGCCTCGCCCCGTCCCAGCACCTCGGCCATCGACGCATCCACCTCCAGCCGCGCACCGACTGCCGACGTCATATCACGACGGCGGCGCTACCGCCGTCTCCGGCACGCCAGCCCCGCCCGTGGGGCTGCGCAGCGTGGAGACGGGGCGCCGGTTGCCCGGCGCCCCGTCGAAGGTCCTATCGCGGCTGGATCAGAACTTGGCGATGGTGTTGACGAAGCTCGAGCTGACTGAGCCCAGCCCCGTTATGGCATCGAAGCCTGGAGCCGTGGTGAGGGTGACGTTGCGGGTGGCACAGTTGCCGGTGCCGTCGCAGTACGTCTCCGGTCCCTCGTAGGTGATCACCCGGAGGCTGACGACGTAGCCGTTCCCGGCATTGATGGTGTTGGCGTAGTCCACCCGGATCACCGCCGTGGCGTTGGGGTTGACCGGCGGCACGATGTCCCGGAACGCCCCCGGATGCTCGGTGTACGCCTGGTACAGGGTGGGGTTCAGGAAGCCCTCGGAAACCCCGGCGACCTCATCGGTGTCGGCGATGACGCCGGCGAGGAGCGGCGAAGCGAGGCTCGTGCCGCCTTCCTTGAACTGGCTGTAGTGGACGCCGGTCGGGAAGGTCTGGGTGAGGCCGATCAGCATCCCGGTCTGGGCGTCGGCGTCCATCGAGATGTCCGGCTCGACGCGGAGCGGGACCGGCCCGAAGAGCGCCTGGTTGCGGAGCGCCAGGGCGGGCGGCACCACCCCGGCCTGGTAGTAGGGCTGGGTGTAGTAGTAGCTGGTGCCCCCGCCGCCGCCCACCTGGTAGGCGAGCGCGCCGGCCGGGCTCGTCGCCGACCCGCAGTTGGTCGTGGTCGAAGCGCAGAGGACCTGACGCCCAGTCGACCAGCCGTACTCGGCCGAACGGGTATCGCTCTTGCTGACCTCGAGCGAGGTCCCCCCCACCGCCGTGATGAACGGGCTGGATGCCGGGTAGTCGGGTGCGGCGATCCCCGAGACGGCGAAGTTGTCACCGAAGTCGCCGCTCGAGAACAGGACGCTCACCCCGGTGGCATCGGCGACCAGGAAGGTGTCGTCGAAGGCGGTCTTGGTGGCGGCGTCGGTCAGCAGGTCCCCGAGGGTGTCACCCCAGGAGTCGCTGACCACCGAAGCGCCGCTCATGATCGCGGTCTGGAGCGCCGCCAGCAGGTTGTTGTCGAAGCAATCCTGTGCCCCCACGAAGATGATGTGAGCTCCCGGCGCCATGGAGTGAGAGGACTCGACGTCGAGGGCCTGCTCGGCGAACCAGCCGCTGCCTCCGCAGACCGCCTCCTGGTCGACGCTGGCGGGCGGCATGTCGGTGAACTGGCTGGACTTCAGCGGGTTCGCCGGATCGTTGCTGAAGAAGTACTTCTGGGCGTCGGAGAGGATGGTCGGCGAGTCGTAGGCGTCGACGATCGCGATCGCCACGCCGCTGCCGTTGTCGCTGTTCGAGACCGCGCTCAGCCCGTACGCGCCGCGCAGCTGGGCGGGCGTGTAGCCGCAGATGTCATACGGAAGGGGGCTGGTGTATGGCGCGTAGAGCGATCCGCTGTCGGTGGTGTCCTTCAGCTGCCCCCAGTAGGCGGAGCAGGGCTGGGGATTGCGGAAGCCGGCCGGCGGAGCGGGCTCCTGCCCAGGGGTCGCCGACGCCTGCCCACCGGGGTTGTCGGCGAGGTCCGGGGTCGCGAAGTACTGGTTGATCCCCACGGTCCCGCTCACCACCCCCGAGAGGCTCGAGGGGATGGACAGCGCCCCGGCCGCCATCTGCACCGTCTCGCCGTTCAGCAGGTAGTAGCCCAGAGTGGTCGAGAAGGCAGCCTCCACCTGCTGCGCCGTGCCGGTGGCGGGAACGAAGAGGCGGGTGCTGGGCACCGTCCCGAGGGTGAACCCCTGACTGGTCAACCAGGCCTCGGCGGCGTTGACCTCGGCCTGGGTCGGCGCGTATTGGACCACCCATTGCGCGTCCGTGAGGTAGTGGTGGTACAGCGCGGACCCCGGGGTCGAGACCTCCTGGGCGATGGTGGCGGCACCGCTGGGGTTGGTGAGTGCCAGGACGAGATCGAAGCTCACCGTGCTGCTCGCGGCGACCGCGCCCTCGGGGTGGGTCAGCGCGGCGGGCGGCGGTGCCGTCCCGGCCAGCTGTGTCTGGGATGGCGAGGCCGCCGTGGCACCGACGGCTGTCCCGGCGATCGCGGATGCGGCGAGCACCGTCGAGCCCAGGGCGGCCAGCGATCGAACGAACTTCATGACGTCACCCTCCACGGCGCCGGCCCGGCGCCGCAACCCGTCCGACAAGAGATCGGTCGATGACGGTCGGCGACGCTCGGTCGTCCGGCATGCGGCTGCCGTCGCAGGTTGCACCCGGCCCCCAAAGGCGGTCGCCGACGAGGCGCGGAACGCAGATGACGGTGCTCTCTCTGATCCTCCTCCTGACGGTGGACCGCAAGCGGCAGCCGGGTGCGGGCTCAGCGGGAGTATGCCATCGCCGGGAACCCTGATCAAGCGCCCCACAGGTCTGGCGACGTTCCCGTCGATTCCCGCCTTGTCTGACCGGAGCGATCCCTGGGGCCACCGGGCCCGGAGGCAGATCCCTCCACGCCGTCATCCTCCGATGGCGGCGGCGATGGCCCGCTCCCAGCCGGCCAGCATGGCCGGGTATCCCGCTGCGAACGCCGCCAGCCCGGGCCGGTCCTCGGGGACCAGCGAGGTCATGTCCCAGGTCACCGTCACCGTGGTCGCCACCCCATCGGCGGCGGCGGCGCAGTCGATGGCCAGGGTGCCGGCGCGCTCACCCTGCCGGATCGATGCGTAGCTGATCCCCTTGCCCAACTCGCTGCGCATGACCACCCAGACGGTGATCTGGCCGCCGTGAGCGCTGGTGAACACCGAGCCCGGCTCGCCGTCCTCCTCGGACCCGGCGGGGAAGCCCGGATCCCAGCCCTCGACCCAGCGGCGCTCCCCGGTCGCGGTGAAGAGCTGCAGCGTCTCCGCGGGCGGCAGCCCGACGCTCAGGGTCCCAGTCAGTCGCACGCGCGCAGGCTCGATCACGTCCATCTCCTCGCTGGTGGAGCCCTCTGGGCCACCGGCTCTATGGCCGATCCGCCTCGCCGGGCTCGCCGAATATTTCGTAACCGTACTACTTGGCCGCGGTCCACGTCAAGCGGATCCGTTGATTACGTTTCCGTAGTAACCTGAGCCGTGCCCGATGCCCCGGACCTCCGCTTCGACGCCGCGGCGTTCCGCTCCCCGCCGCCGGCCCGACCGGCCCGAGGGGAACGGAGGCAGCCTGGTGCTGGCCCTGCAGCGGGCCACCCACGGGGTCGGCCTGCGCCTGGAGGCCCAGCTGGTGCCGCTCCGCCTCTCCCAGGCGGAGGCCCATGTCCTGGCCCTGCTCGGGGATGGCCAGGGTCACGCGGTCGGCGAGCTGCAGCAGGGGCTGCTCCACCATCCCTCAACTCTGAGCGGCATCCTCGATCGCCTCGAGGAGCGGCGCCTGGTGACCCGCCGGCTCAACCAGGCTGACCGGCGCTCCCTGCTGGTTTCGCTGACTCGCGCCGGCCGGGCCGCAGCGGCCATCGTGCTGGAGGCCATGTCCGGGTTGGAAGCTGGCGCGCTGCGGACGGCGACTGCGGACCAGACCGCCGGCTTCCGGGCCGTCGTGGAGCTGCTCCTGGCTGAGCCGGAGGGCTCAACCGCACCGGCCCGGAAGCGGCTTCCCGGTTGACCAGCCTCGGCGGCGCCCCTCAGGCCGCTGGGTCGAGGGCCTCCAGCTCATCGTCCGGGTCCGCTCCGCAGCCTGGCGGACAAGCTCCGGCTGGGGTCGCAGGACGCTTGACGGGCCGGCGCATCCACCGCCCGAGGAGGTGGGCGAATGCCGCCAGCTCGCCGAGGGCGGCGTCGGCCTCGCGAATCTCGGCGGCGCCCCGGAGACGTTCCGCCTGGAAGAGTTGATACGACGCGTACGGGCTCACCTGATGGCCTCCTTCCCTTTTCCGTGCCCGGCGGATGTTGCCGGGCGGCTGCTGGACCCGAGATCCCCCGGAGATGTCCTGGCCGGTGCGGTTCGCCCGAGCCGGAGCCGCGTGCGGCGAGCCGGAGTGGACCGCGCGGCCGCGCCGGCCGCCTCGCCCCGGTCCCCCAGCGAGCGCCAGCCCAGGCAAGCCGCCACCAGGAGCGCGGCCCCGGCCAGACCGAAGCCGGCCCGGGGAGCGACCTGGGCCGTGTAGCCCACCGCGGGGCTGGTCACCGGCTGGCTGCCGGGCAGCGCCATCACCCAGATGCCCATGACCCGGCCCCGCATTCCGGGCGCGGCGCGCAGCTGGGCCAGGGTGTTGGCGCGGGCGATGAACCAGATGGAGAGGCAGCCGGTCACCGCAAGACCGGCGAAGGCCATGGCCACGGCCGGCGCCGTGGCGGTGGCCAGGATGGCGACGGCGGTGAGCAGGGCCAGCAGGCGAACCGTGCGGCCCGCCGGCATCGACCTCCCGGCGCCGGCGGCCAGGGCGCCGGCGACCCCGCCAGCGCCGAAGGTCGCCATCATCAGCCCGTACCCGGCTCCGTCCAGGTGGAATGTCCGGGTGGCCAGCAGGGGCAGCGCGACCCCGAGGTTGAAGAGCATCCCCGAGACCGCCGCCATCAGCAGGCAGTAGCGGAGAGCGGGTGTCCTCCACGCGTAGGCGAGCCCGGCTCGGATGCTGCCCCGCGCCCGGCGCCGGGCGTCGGGCTCCGCGGGGGAGGGTCTCGACGCCAGCCGCCGGTGGTGGTGGATCAGGACGACGAGGGTCGGAACATACGAGACGGCGTTGGCGACGAAGCAGGCGGGGATGCCAGCGGCCCCGAGCAGGATCCCGCCCACGCCCGGGCCGGCGACCCGGGATAGGTTGATCACCACCTCGTTGAGGCTGACCGCGCTGGCCAGCCGCTCACGGCCCACCAGGTCGAGCACGTAGACCTGCCGGGCGGCGCCGTCGGGGGCGGAGACGCACCCGGTCGCGAAGGCCAGGACAAACAGCATCCAGACCCTCACCGCCCCGGTGAACGTCAGCGCGGCCAGGATGCCGGCCAGGAGGATGAAGAGGGACTGGGTCGCGATCAGGAGCCTGCGCCGGTCGACCCGGTCGACCAGCGCCCCGGCGGCCGGGCCCCCGAGAAGAAGCGGGAGCATTGCGGACGAGCCGAGCAGCCCCAGCTCCAGCCCGCTCCCGGTCAGCTTCAGCACCAGCCAGGACTGGGCGACCACCTGGGTCATGCTCCCCGAGACCGACAGGACCTGGCTCACGAACCAGGAGCGGAAGGCCGGTGTACGCAGCGATCCCAGAGCGGATCCGAGGTTCGGGCGGGAAACCATGAATATCATCTGATCCGAACAAATCGAGCTGGCCTTGTCAGACCATGCGAAGTGTAACACACGATCCGGCAGGTAGTAATTTGACTGATCGGATAAAAACTGCTACAGTGCGAGCCGTGGGCGACCTCCTTCCCGCCGAGCTGTCCCGAAGCAACGTGCGGCGGGTCCTGACCCTGCTCGAGTACGCCGGCCCCATCACTCGCGGGGAGCTGGCCAGGCAGTCTCTGCTCCCCGCCACCACCGTCGCGGGGGTCGTCTCGGAGCTGCTCCGGAGCGGCCTGGTGGTGGAACGGATCTCCAGCCCGGTGTCGCGAGGCGCCGGGCGGCCTCCCCACACCGTCGAGGTGGCCGGCCCCACCCGGGTGGTCGGGCTCGTCGCGGGGCGGGGCAGCGAGGTTCGCGTCGCGGTCTCCACCCTCCCGGGAGGCCTGGTCGGCGAGCGCAGCCAGCCGTTTCCCGGCGGCGGCTCGGTGGACAAGGACCACTCCCACGACCCGGTGCCGTCCTTCGCGACGGCGGCTCCGCTTCTCCTCGCCACCCTGCGCGACAGCGGGATCTCCCCGGACAGGCTCGCGGGCGTGGTGGTCTCGGTGGCCCGGCCCTTCGCCGGCGGGGTCGATCTGGGTTCGCTGCGGGAGAGCCTGACCGCAGCGGTGATGGCGGAGAACGACGCCAACCTCGGGGCCCTCGGCGAGGCCGCCTTCGGTGCCGGCCGTGACCTGGACAGCTTCGTCTACGTCCTGCTCGGGCACGGGGTCGGCGCCGGCCTGGTCTTCGGAGGCCGGCTGCACCGCGGGGCGGCGGGTTTCGCCGGCGAGCTGGCCCATGTCCAGGTGATGGAGCAGGAGGCAGGCCCCCTCTGCATCTGCGGCGGGCGCGGCTGTCTCGGCCTCCTCATGGGGCCCTCGCTCCACGACTTCGTCCGGCGCGCCTACGCGCAGCGGCTGACCGTGCCCGAGGTGCTCTCGCTGGCGGCGGATCGCGAGCCCGGCGTCCGCCGGGTCTTCGCCGACCTGGGACGCAGCGTGGGCCGGCCGCTCGCCGATCTCTGCACCATGCTCGACCCGGCAGCGGTGGTGGTGGACGGAAGCCTCGGGGCCGCGGGCGAGCCGGTGATGGCGGGGATCCGCGAGGCCATCGACCGCCACACCGCCCCGGCCGTGGCCGACTCGGTGAGGGTCATCCCCGGAGAGCTGGGCGACCGCGCCGAGCTGTTGGGCGCCGTGGCCCTGGTCCGGCAGCGAAGCCTCGACACGCTGCTGACCCGGGAGAGCTGAAGGCTCTCCACCCCGGCGGGGGACCGGCCGGCGGCGTTGTATAACGCCGAGCAGATGACCTCCGCGGCAGGGACTCCCGGTCCGGCTGGCGCGGCCGCGACCACCGGCCCTGCGCTCGATCCCGTTCGCGTCGCCGTCATCGGCGGCTCCGGCCTGTACGCGCTGGGCGTGGCGGAGGAGGAGGTCCGGGTCGAGACCCCCTACGGCCCACCGAGTGATGCGATCCAATTGATCCGTGCGGCGGACCGGAGGCTCGCCTTTCTCCCCCGGCACGGACGGAGTCACACCCTCCCGCCTCATCGGATCAATTACCGGGCCAACCTCTTTGCGCTTCATTCCCTGGGTGTCGAGCGGGTGATCGGCCCCTGCGCCGTGGGCAGCCTGAGGGCCGACCTCCGGCCGGGATGGGTGGTGGTGTGCGACCAGCTCGTCGACCGCACCTGGGGACGCGCTGACACCTTCTTCGATGGGCCGGCGGTCGCCCACCTGCCTGGGGCCGAGCCGTACTGCTCCGAGCTCCGCCCGCTCGCCGCCGCGGCGGCGCGGGACGCCGGTTTCCCGGTTGCCGGTGCCGGGACCGTGGTGGTGACCCAGGGCCCGCGCTTCTCCACCCGCGCCGAGTCCCTCTGGTACCAGCGCATGGGTGGGGACGTGATCGGCATGACCCAGCATCCCGAGGCGGTGCTGGCCCGGGAGCTGGGCATGTGCTACGTCACCCTGGCGGTGGTCACCGACTTCGACGCTGGGCTGGCCGCCGCTCCGGGTGTGCCCCCGGTCACCCAGGAAGAGGTGATCGCCAGCTTCGCCCGAAGCCGGGAAGGGCTGTCCCGCGCTCTCGCGCTGCTGGTGGCGGCGCTGCCCTCCGAGCGGAGCTGCGGCTGCGGAGCGATCCCCAGGCCGCTTGGCCGCTGAATCGCGTTCGGGAGTCCGCGGCTGCCCTGAAGGTCCGCCGCAAAGGGAAAAGACCCGGGGCCGAAGCCCCGGGTCTTTCAGGAAGGGAATGAATTTCGCGTGGGGATGCTGCACCCCGGCGCCGCCGACCGGACTCTAGGGGCTCCGGCTGGGTCGCCGCAGTAAAGATGCACAGAATTCCTGTGAAGAAGCGTTAAGCCGAGGCAGAGGTCCGGCCACCGCCTCGGCCGCGGTCGGTGGTTGCCCGGCCTCGGTATGCTCCACGCCATTCATGCCCGAGCGCCATCCCAACCTCTATGACCGTGACCGCTGGCGCCGCTACGGCTATGCGCTGGCGTTCGCCGGCATCGTGCTGATGGGCGGCGGATTGGCGATCGATGGATTCCAGCGGACCACCGACCAGCCGGGCATCCTATGGGTTGTCCTGGGCACGGCGTCGGTCGGCCTGGCGACCTCGTTCTGGCTGCGCCAGCGATACAGCTACGTCCAACTGCTGGACCAGCAGCTGGAGTTCCGCGTCCTGCTGGTGAGCCAGCGGATCGACCTGGCAGAGATCCGCCGGGCCCGGGTGGGGCGGCTCGGCTCGGCGCTGGAGAAGCTGGGGGGTGGGCGCCAGGCCATCCGCACGCCCTCGCGATGGCAGGACATCGAGGCTCTGATCCTCAGGCTGCGGCAGCCTGACGACGGCCGGCTCCGCCGGCTGCTGAGCCGCCGCTGCGTCTTCGAGGACGAGGTGGTGGTGCCGGTGGCCGACGCTGCCGGGTTGCAGAGGGGTATCGAGGCCGCCCTGGCCAGGACCGCATCCCACGAGCCGGCGGTCCGGTCCACCTCCCGACGCCGGGGGCGGCGCCGGTGAGGGGCGGGGGCGGCCCGCCCCCGGATCCGGTCCCCGAGGAGGCTGGGCCCGCCGGCGAACCGCCATCCCTGCCGTCGGACGCCCGGCCGCCTTGGCCGCCTCGGGTCGAGACCCCGCCGGACGTCGAGCCGCCCGCGCCGAGCCCGCCCGAGGCCGAGGCCCCCGCCGCCGTTCCCGGAGGGCCGGCGCCTCCGGACGTCCCGCCAGGACCGCACCCCTCTCCGGTTTCGCTGGGGCCGCCGTGGTTCCCGCCGGGACCGCCCCCGGCTCCGCCGCCCCCCATCCCGCCCCCGGTCCGCCAGCGCCCCCTGGTGAGGGCCGGACTGCGCGGATTCATCGATCTCGACCGGGTGGACGTCGGCGTGGTGGTGCTGCTCACCCTGCTTGCCTTCGTGCTCCGCTTCTGGAGCCCGATCCTGCCCAACTTCCTGGGCGGCAACGCCGGCTCGGTGCCCCCGATCCAGGCGCTGGGCGTGGGCAGCGCCAAGAACAGCGCCACCAGCGCCTGCGAGGACGTCCCCTACGGGAAGGGCGTGGTGCACGCCTGCGGGCAGATCTTCGACGAGGTGTACTTCCCCGAGGACGCCGCCGACGACCTCCACTCGCCGGCGATCAGCTACTTCGACCCGGAGCCGCCTCTCGTCAAGCTGCTGATGACGCCCTCGATCGCCTGGCTGGGCTATGACACCTGGGGGTGGCGGATGACCCAGGTGGTGACCGGCAGCCTGCTGGTCGGGCTGATGTACCTCATCGCTCTCCGGCTGCGGCGCGACCGGTTCTTCGCCATCGTCGCCTCCCTGCTGGTGTGCCTGGACGGGCTGGCCTTCGTCGAGTCCCGGATCGGCGTCATCGACATTCCCGCCATCTTCTTCACCGCCCTGGCCTGGTATCTCTTCCTCCTCCACTGGCAGGCGCGCACCCGACGGCAGTGGCGCATCTCGCTCTACGTGCTGGCCGCCGGGCTCGGGCTGGCCTTCGCCGCCAAGCTCACCGCGGTCGCCCCGCTGGCGGTGATCGCGGCCCTGGTGCTGTTCCGGGGCCTGGCCCCGTACCTCGCCGCCGCGATCCCAGTGCTGCGCCGCCTCGCCGGCCCGCGCCGCCACGAGACCGTGCTCTGGCGGGAGGCCGCGGGACGCACCGCGGTGCTCCACTACACGGCCGGCCTTCTCATCGTGGGAGCGATCTTCTGCGCCGGCTACTCGCGTTACCTGACCATCCCCCACGAGACCGACGTCTACCGCTTCGTCTCCTGCAATCCCAACGTCGTCGGGCTCACCACCCTGCCCTCGCCCAACAACGTCTACCACCTGCCGCTGGCGCTGACCACCGTGGCCGGGCACGAGGTTCCCAACGTCGTCCAGGCGGTGCAGAACATCGTCGACAAGGTCTCCGCCGACCTGCAGTACCAGGCGACCGAATGCCACGGTCACCCCTCCGCCTCGCGCTGGTACACCTGGCCGATCTCGGAGCAGCCGGTGCTCATGTACTACCAGAGCGCGCCGCTTCTGGACAACCACAGCTACCCGGGCACCGGTGTGATCACCAACATGGGCAACCCGGCGGTGTGGTGGCTCGGCCTGCTGGCGCTGCTCTTCTGCGTCTGGCGGATGATGACCGGGCCCAACTGGTTCCGGGTTGCCGTGGGGGCGCTCATGGTGGCATCGCTGACCACCCTGATCATCACCTTCCATGCCGCCGAGCCCCCCAGCGCGCCCTACGAGATGAGCGGCCCGCTGGGCCACCTCAGCCCGCTGTACTACGTCGCCTTCCTGGGCATGTTCCTGTTCGCCGCGTGCGCCGTCGTGTTCGCGGTGGTCTCGCGCCGCTTCGTGCCCGCCTTCATCGTCCTCGGCTATCTGGCCGCCTGGCTGATGTGGGTGCCGGGCAACGCCAAGCGCGTGCTGTTCTTCTATCACGCCCTGGGGATCCTGATCTTCACCGCCCTGGCGCTGGCCTATGCGTTCGCCGCCCTGCGCACCGTCCGGTTCTTCGCCCGCGGACGCTGGTGGTCCCTGGCTCCAGTGGCCTACGCGGGCATCGGTCTGGTGGTGGTCGCGTTCATCTTCTTCTACCCGGTGTGGACCGCGGTGCCGCTGACCAGCGCCGATCTCCAGATGCGCCTCTGGGTCGACGCCTGGTAGCCGCCGGAACTGCGGCGGGCATCGCATGACGTCGGGTTGGCCACTCTTTTCGGCAATCGGTACGGCCGCCCAGGTCCTGCTCCTCGTGGTCCTGGCCACCCTGTCTGGTTTCGCCGTGATGGGCCCCGTCGCCGCTCCCCTCCGGCTCGAGGAGCGGCTGGCCATGGGCGTCGTCTGCGCCTTCACCCTCGATGCCGTCACCTGCTTCCTGCTCAGCCTGTGGCTCGGCCTGGGCCCGGCGTCCATCCTGCTGGCCCCGGTGCTGGTGACCCTCATCGCGCTCGCGCTGTCGCGCTGGCTGCATGTCGGCGTGGTGGGCGGCTGGGTCTCGTCCTGGCGCAGCGCCCGGGCATCGGTGCCCACCGCCGTGGCGATGGCCGCGGTGACGGCGGTCGCGGCGGCGTGCTTCATCCTCCTCTTCTCCCGGGCGATGTACGACGACGCCGCCGGGAACCTGGTGACCGGGTACTGGATGCCGGATTGGGCGCAGCACCTGATCACCGCCTCCAGCTTCAGCGTCTCCCAGAATCTGCCGCCCCAGGACCCGATCCTGAGCGGGACCCCCCTGTACTACCCGTTCCTGCCCGACTTCACCTCGGCGATGCTGATGCGCCTTGGGCTGGCTGCCGGGCCGGCCCTCTGGGCACCGCAGGCGCTGCTCGGGGTCGTGCTGGCGGTGCTGGTCGTGAGCCTCGCCGCCCGGCTCGGCGCCCGCCGATCGGTGGGCGTTCTGGCCGTGGTCATCTGCTTCCTGGGGGGCGGCCTGGGATTCGTCGGCGCCCTCCACGATGCCTGCCTCGATGCTCGCAACCAGCCGCAGCAGTGCAGCGCCGGCTACGTGATCAGCAATCCCGTCCAGGGACTGGAGATCACCGGCGGCACCCTGCGGGCCATCCCCGGGCTGCTCACCGACCAGCCGACCAGCTATGACGGGATGGCCACCGCCCCCGGCTTCACCACCCCGGTCTTCGCCAACCAGCAGTGGTACACGCCGCTCTTCGCCTGGTGGCTCCCCCAGCGGACCCTGCTGGAGGGCTTCGACGTGGTGCTGGCCGTGCTGGTGCTGCTCGCCGCCGCCCTGGGCGGGTTCGGCCGGCAGCGAGCGTCCCCCGGCCGGCCGGGGATCGCATGGTGGGACGTCGCCGTCGCCGGCCTGCTCGCCGGCCTGCTCCCGGTCATCCACGTCCAGAGCCTCTTCGCCCTTGCCATCGTCTGCGCGGGCCTGGCGGCGCTGAGCTGGCGCCGGATCTGGCTGGTCTTTGGCCTGGTGGCGTTCGTGGTCGCTGCGCCTCGGACGGCCCAGCTGCTGGGTGCCCCCCACGGCTCCGTGGTGCTGGGAAACCGCTACCCCTGGTTCGAGCCGGGTTGGATGTCGAAGGCCCTCGGGGGCACCGCCCTGCCGGCGACCCTCACTCCCGGGAACGTCCTGGTCGGGCTCGCCGACGTGCTCCGAGTCCCCTTCACCGGGACCTTCTGGCAGTTCTGGTGGGAGAACCTCGGTGTCGCCGTGCCCGTCAGCCTCCTGGTGGTGCTGCTGCTGCCGATCCGCGGCCTGGGGTCGTGGATGGAGCACGCCGCGGCGGACACGGCGGCGCCCGCGGGGGCGGCGGCGATGCGCGCCGGCCGCGCCATCAACCGGCTCACCCGGAGCGCGGCGGCCGCCGTGCCGCCGCCACTGCTCCGCTTCTTCCTCGCCTGCCTCCCCGTGTTCGCGCTCAGCAACATCGTGGTCTTCCAGAGCTGGGACTGGGACAACACCAAGCTGCTCCTGTACTGGTACCTGGGCTTTGCCCTGCTGATCTCAGCGGTCGCGGTCTGGCTGTGGGTCGGGGTGTGGCGGCGGGTGCTGGCCGTCCTGCTGGTGGGCAGCGTGATCGCCACCGGGTGCCTGGCGGTCCTCCGCATGCTCCCGAGCACGGCGCCTCCGGGCGCCTCTCCCCAGCTCTACGTGACCGGCCCCTACGTCCTCGCCTCCGCCGCCGATCGGACCCTGGCCGCCGATCTCGAGGCGGGCACCGCCAGCAACGCCGTCTTCCTCACCCCCGGGAGCAGCTCGTCGTGGCAGGATCCCATCGCGATGCTGACCGGCCGGCGGGTGGTGATGGGGTGGACCGGCTGGCTGTGGAGCTATGGCCTCGACTACGAGCAGCGCCAGCTCGATGTCACCACCGCCTACCAAGCCGCCACCGTCTGCGCCTCGAGCGGCCTCGACCAGTGCCAGCCCGTCCTCGCCATCCTGCAGCGCTACCAGGTCGGCTACGTCGAGGTGGACGGCACGGTGGCGGCGGCCGACGCTCGCTGGTGGTCCCAGCAGGGGCTGCCGATCACCGCCTCGGCGCCGGGGATCGTGGTCTACGGCGTGGGCGCGTTCACGAGCGGGAGATGAGCAGCCCGACGATCGACGTTCACGTCCACGTGATTCCCGAGCGTCTCGCCCGACTGGCCCGGCAGAGCGACCCATGGTTCGCCGCCTGCCACGCGGGAGACCGGCGGGTTGCCGGGGAGCGGGAGCTGCTCGAGCACCTCGACAGTGGGGGCATCGAGCGCGCGGTGGTGATGACCTGGCCCTTCCGGGAGCCCGCTCTCTGCGCCGAGGCCAACGACTTCGTGGCCGAGCTGCAGCGGCGTCACCCCGGCCGGGTGGCCGGATGCGGCATCGTCCAGCCCGCGGACCCGGGGGCCGAGGCCGAGCTCCGGCGCTGCCGGCGGCTCGACCTCCGAGGCGTCGGCGAGCTGAATGCGGACGCCCAGGGCTTCGACCTGGCCGGTGACGCCCTGGGCCGGCTCGCCGAGGTCTCCGCGGAGCTGGACCTACCCTGGACGGTTCACTGCAGCGAGCCGGTCGGGCATCTTTACCCCGGCAAGGGCACGGCGACGCCCGACCGGCTGGTCCGCTTCCTGGGGCGCGCATCCGGTCTTCGGGTGATCGCCGCCCATCTCGGAGGAGGCCTGCCCTTCTACGCCCACATGCCGGAGATCCGGAGGCTCTGCCGGACCCTCTGGTTCGACACCGCGGCCCTCCCCTTTATCTACAGACCCACCGCCCTGGCCGATTTCGTCGGGCTGGTGGGCGCCGGCCGTCTCCTCCTCGGCACCGACTTCCCGCTGCTGGGCGTGACCCGCTACCGGAGCATGCTCGAGGCGGCCGGCCTCGGGGAGGAGGACCTCCGGCGGGTCACGGGCGGGAATGCCCTCGACATCTGGTCGTGGTGACGGGACGCCGGGTCCGCCCGTGGCGGCCCGCCGCCGCTCAGCCCGTCCCGGCTACCGGCCTCCGGCCACGTCCAGGATGGCCCCGGTGACGTAGGCCGCCTCGTCGCCGAGCAGCCAGACGATGGCGGCGGCGACCTCGTCGGGGCGCGCGGCTCGGCCCAGCGGAATGCTCGGGGCCAGCCGCGCCGCCCGGCCCGGTTCCCCGCCCAGGGAGTGGATCTCGGTCTCCACGACGCCGGGGCGCACCGCATTGACCCGGATGCCCTCGGCCGCCACCTCCCTGGCCAGCCCGATGGTGAAGCTGTCCACCGCGCCCTTGCTGGCCGCGTAGTCGACGTACTCTCCGGCCGAGCCCAGCCGGCTCGCCGCCGAGGAGACGGTGACGATGGAGCCGCCGCCGCCGCCGTGGCGCTGCGACATCCGTCGGATCGCCTCGCGGGCGGTGAGCATGACCCCGAGCACGTTGACCTCGAGCGTCCGGCGCATCCGACCACCATCCATCTCGTCGAGCCGTGCCTGCGCGGCGACGATGCCGGCGTTGGCCACCGCCGCGGTGACCGGGCCCATCTCGCCGGCGGCTTCGAAGAGGGCCCGGACCTCGTCCTCCTGGCAGACCTCGGCCCGGACCGCGCGTCCCGAGATCTCGTCCGCCACCGCCTCGGCGGACTCCCGGTCGGCGTGCCAGGAGAGGCACACCCGCCAACCGGCGGACGCGGCTTGACGTGCGGTGGCCGCCCCGATCCCCCGGCCGCCGCCGGTGATGACGCAGACGCCGCGGTCCAGGGGTCTCCGTTCCCTTATTTCCATGTCAGATCGGCGCCCTGGACGCCGACACCGGCCGGGCCATCAGGCGGCGGCCTGCTGCTTGACCTCGGCGATGAGCTTGGTGACCGAATCCTTGGCGTCGCCGAACAGCATCAGCGTGTTGTCGTGATAGAAGAGCTCGTTCTCGATGCCGGCGAACCCGGGACGCATGCTGCGCTTGAGCACCACCACGGTCTTGGCCTGGTCGGCGCGGAGGATGGGCATGCCCCAGATGGGGCTCTTGGGGTCGTTGAGCGCGGCCGGGTTGACCACGTCGTTGGCGCCGATCACCACGGCAACGTCGGTACGGGGGAACTCCGGGTTGACGGAGTCCATCTCCTTCAACTCGTCGTACGGCACGTCGGCCTCGGCGAGGAGGACGTTCATGTGCCCCGGCATGCGCCCCGCGACTGGGTGGATCGCATAGAGGACCCGCACTCCCCGTGCCTTGAGCTGGTCGGCGAGCTCCTTGACCTCGTGCTGCGCCCGGGCCACCGCGAGCCCGTAGCCGGGCACGAAGATCACCTGCTGGGCGTAGCTGAGCAGCACGGCCAGGTCCTCGGCGGTGGTCGGCCGCACCGCGTGGGCCACCGCGGCGGCTCCGCCGCCGACCCCCTCGGCCACCTTGCCGAAGGCGCCGAAGAGAACGTTGGAGATGGGCCGGTTCATCGCCCTGCTCATCAGCAGGGTGAGGATCGAGCCGGAGGCCCCGACCAGGGCGCCGGCGACGACCAGGCTGTAGTTGCCGATTACGAAGCCGGTGACCGCCGCGGCCACCCCGGTGAACGCGTTCAGCAGGGAGATGATGACCGGCATGTCGGCGCCGCCGACGGGGAGGACCGCCATCACGCCGAGGATCAGGGCCCCGGCGAAGAAGACGATCATCAGGACGCCGCCGCCGCCCGTGGCCATGATGATGCTGCCGATCACCAGCAGGCCGAGCAGCCAGACCCCGTTGATCTCGTGCTGCAGGGGCCAGGTGATCGGGGTCCCGGTCATGATCTCCTGGAGCTTGGCGAAGGCGATCATGCTGCCCGCGAAGCTGATGCTGCCGATCAGGCAGCTGAGCAGGATGGTCCCGGAGTCGATCAGCCCGAGGGTTGCACCTCCGGCGGTGAGGCGGTGAAAGTCGCCGAGGGCGACCAGGGCCGCGGCGCCGCCGCCCATGCCGTTGAACATCGCCACCATCTGAGGCATCGCGGTCATCGGCACGCGCAGCGCCCAGGTGGCCCCGATGACAGCGCCGATCGCGGCGGCCGGGACGATGTAGGCCCAGCCGACGTGGAGGAGACCGAGGGTGACGCCGATGGCGAGCAGCATCCCCAGCCCGGCGACGCGGTTGCCCAGCACCGCGGTCCTCGGCGAGGTCAGCAGCTTGATGCCGCGGGCAAAGAGGGTGATCGCGAGGATGTAGCAGAGCAGCGCCCAGGCGGGCGGCAGGCCGGTCGAGCTGGAAGCGGCGACGGCGATCATTACGACTTGCCCTCGGGAGCGGGGGTCGTGCCGGCCGGCTCGACCGCCGCCGGGCGGGCCGCCTGGCGGCCACCCCCCTTGAACATGGAGAGCATCCGGTCGGTGACCACCCAGCCGCCGACCACGTTGAGGGTGCCGAGGAACACGGCGATCACCGCGACCACCCCGGCGAGCGTGTCGTTGACCGTCGCCGCGATGGTGATCGCACCGATCACCACGATGCCGTGGATGAAGTTGGTCCCCGACATCAGCGGGGTGTGGAGCAGCGAGGGCACCTTGGTGATGAGCTCCAGTCCCAGGAGCCCGGAGACCACGAAGATGAAGAAGCCGATCAGGACGAGATCATTGGTGCTCACGGCGGCGGGCTCCTAAGCGACCGGGGCCGGCTGGGGAGCGGCGGCGCCCCGCAGCGAGCCCCGGTGAACCACGCAGGTGGCCCCCAGGATCTCGTCGTCGAGGTCGTCACGCACCCGCCCGTCGCGGACCAGGTGGAGGATGAATCTGACCAGGTTGTTGGCGAAGAGCTGGCTGGTGTCGGCGGCCATGCGGCTGGCCAGGTCGGTCTGGCCGCAGATCCGCACCCCCGAGACCTCCACCTCCTCGCCCGGCTTGGTGAGCTCACAGTTGCCGCCCCCCTCGGCGGCCAGGTCGATGATCACCGAGCCGGGCTTCATCGCCGCCACCATGTCGGCGCTGATCAGCCGGGGGGCCTCCCGGCCGGCGATCAGGGCGGTGGTGACGACGCAGTCGGAGTCGGCCACGTGGCGGGCCAGGACCTGCCGCTCCCGCTCCTCGGCCTCGCCGCTGAGCGCGGCGGCGTAGCCGGTCCCGGTCTCGGCGGCCTCGACCCCGGTGTCGACGAACCGGGCGCCGAGGCTCTCGACCTGTTCCTTGACGGCTCGCCGGACGTCGAAGGCCTCGACGACGGCGCCGAGCCGGCGGGCGGTCGCGATCGCCTGGAGCCCGGCAACCCCGGCTCCGAGGACCAGCACCCGGGCCGGCCGGATGGTGCCGGCGGCGGTCATCAGCAGTGGCATGAAGCGGGGCAGGCGGACCGCCGCCATGAGCACGCCGTGGTACCCCGCGGCGGTCGCCATCGAGGAGAGGACGTCCATGTCCTGGGCCCGGGTGATGCGGGGGAGCAGCTCGAGGCTGTGGACGTCCACTCCCTGCTTGGCCAGGCGCTGCAGCAGCGGGACGTTGGCGGTGGCCCGGAAGAGGCCGACCAGGGTGGTCCCTTGGGGCATGCGTTTGATCTCGTCCTCCCCGGGAGGGCCGACGTGCAGGATCAGCCCGGCACCGTCGAAGAGCTTGGTGAGCTCGGCCACGGATGCGCCGGCCTCGGCGTAGGCGGTGTCGGAGTGTCCGGCGCCGGTGCCGGCTCCGGTCTCAAG
Source organism: Binatia bacterium (assembly GCA_035624785.1). Lineage (GTDB taxonomy): Bacteria > Chloroflexota > Dormibacteria > Aeolococcales > Aeolococcaceae > JAJZNI01. The sequence goes on from DASPQV010000047.1 coordinate 82,175, forward strand.
GGCCACGGCCATCCCCTTGGCCAGCAGCGGCTTGAGGGTGGCAGGGACGAGGGCCACCCGGCGCTCGCCGGTCTGGCGTTCACGAGGGACGGCTATCTGCAGTCGAGGGGTCGGGGCGGACGGTTCAGGAGTACCGGTCATCGGCCGGCAATGGTAATGGCCGGGCGGCCCCGGATGCCGGTGTGCGGCTGGATCGTCGCACCTGTTCGGCGGCTGCGGGGAGCGGGTTCCCGTGGCCTGAAACCAGCCACCTCCGACAGGGCATCGCTCGGCTGGCTGACCATCGCCGAGACGCGCCGGGGCGGCGCCGCCCGGCGCCGCCGGCTCCACGACGCCGGCAAAATGCGCTCCCCGCACTGACATCGCGAGCTCATGAGCGAGCAGCCATGCATCGCGATTTCCGGCGACTGCCCGCGCGCCTCCTCGCACTGGATTCGCACCGCGATTGATACGCAAATCCGCAGCCGCGATAACATGAGGCGGGGCTTGCGCCGCAGGTTCGTGTGATGCCGGGCGGGCCTGGCGTCGCAGGTTCGCGCGTTGCCGGACGGCCGTCTTCCGTCCTCGTTGGTGCTGCTGGGATTTTCGAGGATGATGGATGCGACGACACCCCTGGGACCCGTCGCCATCCCTGGCCCACCTCGATCGCTCCACCGGGAGGTGGCATCGACTCGGCCGCGCTGACCCGCTGCTCTGGCTGGGCATCACCGGTCTCGCCGCCCTTGGGCTGGCCAACCTCCTCGGGCTCGCTGACAGCAGCGAGGCTGAGCACCAGCTGATCACCCTGGTCATCGGCCTGGCCGCGGCGGTGATCCTCTCGCGGGTGCGGATCCGGGTCTGGGTGATGCTGGCGCGCCTGGTCTACGCGGGGGCGGTCCTGCTGCTCCTCGCCGTGGTCGCCGCGGGCAGCCATGGCATCTACGGCAGCCGGCGCTGGCTGGCGGTGGGCAGCAACTTCTTCCAGCCTTCGGAGTTCGCCAAGATCGGCCTCCTCCTGGTCCTCGCCGACGTGCTGGGAAGCAGCGGGCGCAAGCACCGCTACCTGATCGCCCTCGGGGTGGCCAGCGTGCCGATTGCCCTGACCCTGGTCGAGCCAGACCTCAGCACCGCCGGGCTGCTGGTGGTCATCTTCGCGGCGGTGGCGATCCAGGCCCGGGTGCGGGCGCGAAGCCTGATCGCCACGGCACTGGCAGCCGGGGCCCTGGCTCCCATCGGGCTGCACCTCCTCCAGCCCTATCAGCTGCAGCGTCTCCAGGCGTTCGTCAGCGGCGGCTCCGACGCCCTGGGGTCGGGCTGGACCGTGCTCCAGGCGCACATCGCGGTGGCCTCGGGGGGGCTGCTGGGCCAGGCGTCGCAGGTGCCCTATTCACTCCTCTCCCAATACCTGCCGGCGCGGGAGACCGACCTCGCCCTGGTCAGCCTGGTCGAGCAGCGGGGGCTGCTGGCCGGGGCCGCGGTGGTGACCTGCACGGCTCTGGTTATGTGGCGGATGGTCGCCATCACCCGGCAGGCCCGCACCCAAGCGGCCGGCCTGGTCGGGGCCGGCTTCGCCGTGCTGCTCGGCACCGAGGTGGTGGTGTCGGCCGCCGGCGGCATCGGTCTGCTGCCGCTGGCCGGGGTTCCCTGTCCTCTGATCAGCGCCGGCGGTTCCGCCGCGGTCGCCCACCTCGGGGCTGTCGGCATCGCCCTGGGGATCGCCCGCGACGCCCGCGCCCGCGTCCTCTGGCGGGCCCCGCGCCGGCTTCGGCGGATGCCGCGGCTGGTGCGCGTGAGCGCTGCCGGCCTGGCCCTGTCCCTGGTCGGCACCGGCGTTGTCATGCTCCAGTTGCAGACCACCAACGGCTCCCAGCTGCGTGCCGCCGCCCTCGACGAGGTCACCCGGGCCATCGACCTGCCGGCTCCCCGCGGCGAGATCGTCGACCGCCACGGCGTGCCCCTGGTCTATGAGGAGAGCACCTGGCAGGTGGTGGTCGTGCCCGGACTGCTCCAGGACCAGCCCGGCGCGACCGCCCGTCTGGCCCGGCTGATCGGACAGGCCCCATCGGCCGTCGCTCAGCGGGTCGAGGCGGGGAGCAGCCAGCTCTCGCTGGCGCTGCCGGGGACCGTGACCCAGGCGGTGGCCACCAAGCTCCGGGCAGCCGGTCTCCCCGGGGTGATCCTCGACCCCTCGTACCAGCTCGTCGACCCCTATGCGAGCCTGCTGGGGCCGCTGCTCGGCTCGACCGGTCCGGAGTGGGCGGACCAGGTCGCTCAGCTCGGCCTCCTTCCTGGCGGCGACATCGTCGGCCACACCGGGCTGGAGGCCGAGTACGACAGCGTCCTGCGGGGGCGCGATGGCGTCCAGAGAGTGCTCGTCGACCCCTTCGGCTCGGCGGTGGCGCTGAGCGGCGAGACCCCACCGGTGGCCGGCGGAACCGTCGAGCTCAGCCTGGACCTCGGCCTCCAGGAGGAGGCGTCAGCGCTTCTCGCCAGGTCGATGGCCGGCGTCTACCCGCAGAGCCAGACCGGCGATTGGGGCGCGATGATCGTGATGGACGCGAAGACGGGCGCCATTCTGGCAATGGCCGGGCAGGGGCTGGACGGCGCGGCCAACGCCACCGAGGCGGAGATGCCGCCGGGGTCGACCTTCAAGCTGGTCACCTCCGCGGCCGACGTCGCCTACGACGCCATCCCACCCTCTCGGGTCATCCCCACCGGCTGCTCCTACACCTACGACGGGATCCACTACGCCAACTGGGAATGCCTGCCCCCCCAGGACCTGCCCGAGGCGATCGCCTGGTCAAACGACGTCTACTTCTACCAGCTGGCGCTCGCCCTGGGGCCGCAGCGGATCGCCCAGGTGGCCGCCCAGCTCGGGGTGGGCCGGCTGAGCGGCATCGACCTTCCCGAGGGCGAGCAGAACACCGGCCAGTTCTACTACCCCGGGCACATGCCCCCCGGTGAGATCTGGTATCCGGGGGTCACCCCGATGATGGGCATCGGGCAGGGCTACACGTCGGTCACCCCGATCCAGGACATCCGCTGGCTGGACGCGGTGGCCACCGGCCAGCTGGTCAGCCCGCATCTGGGCATGGATGTCTCGAAGCCGGGCGACCCCACTGCGCTCTCCTTCCCGCCGTCCGCGGTGTCCTTCGCTTCCAAGCTGGACCCGATCGTGCGGGGCCTGGCCCTCGAGGTGACCCAGGGGACGGGCACCCAGCTCCGCAACCTGCCCCAGCCGGCCGGGGGCAAGACTGGAACCGCCCAGGACCCTTCCGCTCCCCACGGCGGACCGGACGCCTGGTACGACGCCGTCTACCCGATCAACAACCCTCAGGTGGCGGTCCTCTGTGCCGTCCACGGAGGCGGTCAGGGGTACTACGCCTGCGAGCCGTCGGTCGACACGCTGCTCCAGTACTTCATCGCCAATCAGGCCCAGATCCTCTCCACCACCTCGCCGGAACCGGCGTCACCCTCCGCGCAGCCGCCGACGCCGTCTGGCTCGGTGGCCCCGTCGGGATCCAATCCGACCCCGCCGGCCGGCGCCACGCCGCCGGCGGTCCATCCGAGCCGGAGCCCTGGCGCCGGAACCCTGGCGACGGCCACCCCGGCCGCCGCCGTCGACCGGGCTAACCGGCGGAGTACGCGGCGATGACCTGGGGCATCGACACCACCAAGGCCGCGCCCTCGGCCACGCAGGTCAGGGGCCGCTCGGCGTGCTGGACGGCGAAGCCGAACTCCTCCTCGAGCCGCTGCTCGAAGCCGGCGAGCAGCGAACCCCCGCCGAAGGCGATGACGCCCTCGTGCATGATGTCCCCGACCGCCTGCGGGGGCAGGTCCTCGAGGCACCCGGTGAGGGCGTCGATGATGCCGTCGACGGTTGGCCGCAGCGCATCGGCGACCTCGCGCGGGTCCAGGGTGATGAGCCGGGGCCTCGAGGTGAGCAGGTCGCGGCCCTCGACCACCAGCGGCTGGCCCTCGGCGGCGGCATCACGCAGCCCGATCTTGATGTCCTCGGCCGTCAGCTCCCCGACCACCAGCTGGTGCTCCTGGCGCAGGTACTGGTGGAGGGCCAGGGTCATCTCGTCGCCGGCGACCCGGCACGACCGGGTGGCCAGGATGCCTCCGAAGCAGAACGCCGAGACCTCGGCGGTGCCGCCGCCGACGTCCACCACCATGTGGGCCCGGGGCTGGAGCGGATCGATGCCGCAACCGATGGCGCCGGCCACCGGCTCGGGGACGAGGTCGACGCGGCTCACCCCCGCTTCCTCGACGGCCTCGATCAGGGCTCGCCGCTCCAGAGAGGTGGCGCCGGCGGGAACGCCGACGGCGGCCCGTGGCCGGATCCGCTCCCAGGGATACCGAAGGGCCTTGCGCAGGATGGCCACCACGAAGGTTCGTGCCGACTGCAGATCGGTGATCACGCCGTCACGGATGGGGCGGACCGTGGTCAGCCCGACCGGGGTGCGCCCGATCAGCTCGCGAGCCTCGTGGCCGATTCTCACCGGCGGACCGCCGCGCCCGTTGACACGCACCGCCATCACCGAGGGCTCGTTGAGGACGATCCGCCGCCCGGGACGGCAGACCACGGTGTTGGCGGTGCCGAGGTCGATCCCGAAGCGCGAGGAGAACATCGCCACGCCGCTCGCCTCCCGCGAGTCCTGTCCCAGCCGCGCCGGCCGTGACGGGGTCGGCGTCGCTCACGATCATCGCCGATTCGCGGCCGGGCGGGAAGCGCCGACCGCTCTGACGACGCGAGAACATCGATGAGCTCCGGGCTGCGCGAGCGCGATCAGCAGGAGGTCGGGGCGGAGGGCTTCCGCCTGCTCATGCTGCTGGGCACGGCGCGGACCTCGCGCACCTGGCTGGCCGCTGACCGCGCCTCCCGCCTCTGCGTGCTGCGCCGCCTCTCGGGGGTCTCGGAGAGCGAGAGGCTCGCGCTTCTCGGCGACGTCGAGCGGATGGCGCAGCTCCGGCACCCCTGCCTGCTCTCCCCCAGCTCGGGATGGGCCTACGAGACCGCCGCCTGGGTGGCCCGTCTCCACGACGACGGCGTCTCCCTGCGGCGCCTGGTGGCGGTCGCCCGGCTCACCCCCCGGCACGTCGCCGCTCTCGGCTCGGACGTCCTGGAAGGGCTTTCAGCCCTCGACAAGGTGGGCCTCGCCCACGGGTCGCTCCACTCGGGGAACATCCTGGTCGGCGGGAACGGCCGGGCCAGGATTGCCGACATGGGCCTTCGGGCCGCCGCCGCTGGCGAGGGCGCGGCCGGCGGAGCGGCTCCCGTCGAGGAGAGCGACGCTGGGCTGAGCGATCTCGAGGCGGTAGCCCTGGCCATGCGCGCCGCCCTCGGACGAGGAGGAGCCCCGGTCCCGCAGAGGGTGGTGACCGGCGGCGTCGATGGCATGGACTCGCTGATCGCCGAGGGTGCGCCGGTCCTCGGCGGAGCCCGGTGCCCGCGCGAGGCCCTGGAGATCCTGACCAGGCTGACCGGCGAGCCGGACCCCGGGGCGCGCCGCCAGATCGCCGCCCTGGTCGCACCGCTCCGCCACGAGCGCTCGCTGGGCGGCCGCCTCAGCCGGCAGGCGATCACCCCGGAGGGGCGCGACACTCTGGCCTCGCTAGCGCCGGCGGGGGCATCGGCGCTCCCCGTCGCCGGCGAGCCGAGCCCCCCCGCGCCGCCGCCGCGGCCCGGGGCACCCCTCTCCCCGGCCGGAGCGCCCGGCGACCAAACCGAGCCGGCCGAGACCGGCGGCCGCCCGTCGGGCCCGAGGATCGCCGCCCGCCCCCCGGGAGGGCCAGGCGCCACGGGGTTCCGGCGACGGTTCCAGCCTCGCCGGGCTCCTCACCGGGGCGCTGCCTCCGCGGCCGGCCTGCCCTCGATGCACCCTGGGGGGCGAGCGGTGCTCTGGGCTCTTCCGCTCGCGGCGGCGCTTGTCGTCGCTGGTCTCGGGGTGGCGCTCCACCCCACCCGGTCGGCACCGCCGCCGCTGGTGGCAGCCGCCCCGCCGTCCAGCGAAGCTCCAGTTGCCCAGCCGACACCCCGGGTCCAACCGCCCCCGACGTCGCCGAGCACGCCGGCCACCTCGAGGCCGGCACCCCCGACGCCTCCCGCGCCACCGACGGCGGGGGGCGTGGCGCGCCTCACGGTGAGCGCGGTGGGCTCCGGCGGATGCACGGCCACGGCCGGCAGCCAGTGCGATCTGCGCGTCGAGGTCCAGCTGGTGGCTCACGGCGCCGAGATGGTGGCCTGGGAGCTCCTGGTCGTGGATGGCTGCACGGGTTCGGAGCTGGTCACGCCCGGCGCCGCGGTGCCCGCCTCTCCGGGCCTCGCCTATGTCTGGGCGGACTCACGGGTGACGTTCCAGAGTGCAGATCCGGTCACCCTCTTCGCGGTCACCACCCAGCCGGCTCGGGCCGCCTCTCCGGGCCTCGCCGTCGGAGGCGCGGGCTCCACCTGCTGAAAGCGCGGCAAGAGCACCGCCGCCCCCGGTGCCGCGGATCAGCCGGTGGCGAGAGGCTCGTGGCGGCCGGGCTCTACCGCCGGCATGTGGATGCCGGTGAGGGAGCGCTCCCGGACCGCCGCCGAGGGCGACCATGCCTGCGGCACGCGCTGGGCCGTGCGCGTCACATCTCCACAGGCGTAGCAGCGGCTGAGCACCTCATCTGACGTCGCGGCGATCAGCCGGGCCTCGTGGCCACAGGCTGCACACACCGTCAAGCGCGTAGAGATGAGCCTCGCAGCAGCCATGTTCATGCCTCGCCACGCGTTTCCCCAGCCGAGTGTCGTGGCGCCCTCGACGCAGTGGATAGGGTACCCCAAGCCGGGATTTCGCGCCAGTCGCTTGCTGGATCGGCGATCCTTCCAGCTGTGAGCAGCCTGCCCTGCCCGCCTCCGCGGGCCGTCGCCACTGACCCCGCCGCGGGCCAGGGCCCCGGTGGCGAGGCGGAGCCACCCAGCCGACAGCTCGGCCGAGCGTGAGCTCCCCGCATCTGCTGCTGGAGCGGGAGGCCAGCCTCGCCGCCGTGGAGCGTCTGCTCGCCGCCGCCGAGAGCGGGAGCGGTGGAGCTCTCTTCGTGGTCGGACAGGCCGGGCTCGGCAAGACAGCGCTCCTCGACGCGGCCTGGAACAGCGCGGCGGGGAGGTTCCGGGCGGGCCGCAGCCAGGCTGGCAGCCCCGATGCATCGTTCCCATGGGCACCGCTCCGGGAGGCGATGACCGGGGTGGATCCGGGTGCGCCAGTGCCCGAAGCGGCGGCCGCGGGCGCCGACGTCCGGGCCAGCTTCTTCTTCGCGGCGCTTCGCTGGCTGGAGACCACCGCGGCCGGCGGTCCCGTGCTTCTGGTGCTGGACGACGTCCACCTGGCCGACCCCGACTCCCTGGAGCTCTTCAGCCTCATCTGCAGGCGGCTCCCGGGGCTTTCCGCCGCCGTTGTGGCGTCGACGCGGCCGTGGCCGCGAGCCGGCCTCCGGCTGGCCCGCGGCCTCACCGCCGAAGGCCTGGCCGACCTGGAGCGGCTGCGTCCCCTGGGAGCCGCCGCCGCCGCCCAGCTGCTTCGCCTCCGGGCAGGCGACATCCCCTCCCAGCTCGTCGAGCGGACGCTGACGGTCACGGCCGGGAACCCCCTCCTCCTGGAACAGGCGGCCCAGGTCATCATCGAAGGCGGCGATCTGCCCGCGGGGCTCGCCGGTGGCCAGGGCCTGCTGGTCAGCCGGTTCGCCGGTGTCGGTGACGAGGCGCTCGCGCTGGCCCGGTCGGCCAGCCTCTTCGGGGTCCGGTTCCGGCCCGGGATCGCGGCAGCCGTCGCCGGTCTCGGCGATGCCGCCACCGACCTGGCCCTCGAGGCTCTGGCCGGAGCGGGGCTGGTGGAGCAGTCCGAGCCCGGCCGAGCCGCCTTCGTCCACCCGCTCTTCCGCCAGGCCCTGTACGAGGACATCGAGCCACCGGTGCGCGCCCGCCTCCACGCCCGTGCCTTCCGGCTCCTCCACAGGCTGGGCCTCGACACCGCGGAAACGGCTGAGCAGGCCTTGCTCGCCGACCTGGCCGGCGATCGCGACGCCATAGCCACCCTCGAGCGCGCCGGCCGGCAGGCGCTCCGCGCCGGCGCCAATGCCACCGCCGTGCGGCACCTGGTCGCCGCGGTGCGGCTGGCCGGCGAGACGGCGCCGGCCGCGCTGCATCTCTCCCTCGCCGAGGCTCAGCTGGTGGCCGGTGACGCCCGGGCGGCGATCGACGAGTGCGACCGCCTCCTGGGGGCGGGCGGCCTGGCCGACGCCGACCTGGTGGCGGGCCGCCGCCAGCGTGGTCGCGCCCGCTTCTACCTGGGTGATCTGCGAGGGGCCGGGATCGACTACGAGGCGGCGGTGGCCGCGTGCCGCGGTGCCGACGCCGACACGGCCGCCGACATCGCCATGGAGCACGCCTCGGTGGTTCTCTTCCATGACGGTCCGGCGATGGCTCGAGGCCTGGCCGCGTCCGTGTCCGGGGTCTCGAGTGGCGTCTCCCCTCGGGTCGGCGCAGCGGCCCAGGTGCTCGAGGCGCTGACCGCCGTGCTGGCCGGGGACCCGACCTGCCTCGACCGCGCGCGGGAGGCGGCCCGGACGCTGGCTCGGGGTGACCAGCGGGATCGTGCCGGCTCCCTCGCCTTCTTCGCCTCGGCAGCTGCGTGCCTCGAGTGCTTCGCCGAGAGCGAAGCCGCCTTCACCACGGCGCTCCAGTGGGCTGAGCGCGACGGCGACCCGGTGATCCTGGCCATGGTGGCCTCGACCTACGCCGGCCATCTGCTCCACTGGGGACGCCCCGACCTCGCCGGCGAGCTCAGCCAGCGGGCGATCGACATCGCCGACCTGGCCCCGGCGGCGCGAGCCCTGGCCCAGGCGGTGGCGGCGGCGGCGCTGGGCGAGCAGGGTGAGGGTGCGCGGGTGCTCCAGCTCAGCCAGGCGGCAGAGCTGGAGGCCGCCTCGCGCGGAGACTGGGTGGCGGCGCTGTGGCTGCGTCTGGGCCAGCTCCGCCGCGACCTCGACGATGCCCGGAGTGCCGAGGCGGCCGCTGACGCCAGGTGGCTCATGGAGCGCAGCGCCGCCCTGGGGGTCAGGGAACCCTGCCTGGTGCCGTGGGCTTCGGAGGCGCTGGCGGCGCTGGTGAGCGCCGCAGACCTGCGCGGCGCCGAACGCTGCCTGGAGGGCCTCGAGGAAGCCTCTCGGACTCTTCCGTGCAGCTGGCCGAGGGCGGTCGCGGATCGGGGCCGCGCCCTCATGGCCGAGCGCAGCGGCGACCTGTCGGCTGCGGAGGAGTTCCTCCGAAGGGCGGTGGGAACCCTGGCGGCCCCCGAGATGGCGCTGGAGAGGGCCAGGATGCTGCTCGACCTGGGAGGTCTGCTGCGCCGGCGCGGACAGGCGCGCCAAGCCCGCCCCATCCTCACCGAGGCGGTGGCCGCCGCCGAGCGCGGCGGCTCGCACCGGCTCCTGGCCGCCGCCGTTCAGGAGTTGCGGGTGGCCGGGGGGCGGCGACGCCGGCGCGCCGCAACCGCCGACCTCACCGCCGCCGAGGCGAGGGTCGCCCGGCTCGCCCGAGGCGGCCTGTCCAACGCCGACATCGGCGCTCAGCTGTTCATCTCGACCAAGACGGTGGACACCCACCTCCAGCACATCTACGCCAAGCTGGGGATCAGCTCCCGCCGGGAGCTGATCCGCCAGGGCACACTGTCCCCGTGAATTTCTCCCCGACCACCCTGGAGGTGGTCATGGTGTCCTTCGAGGGCCCCGACCAGTACAGCCTGGCGGGCGGGCTCGGTGTCCGGGCTCGCGAGCTGACCCGCGCCTTCGCGGCCGCGGGATATGCGACCACCCTGGTCTTCGTCGGCGACCCCTCGCTGCCCCCCGACGAGGTCTCCGACGGGGTCCGGCTGGTCCGCTGGTGCCAGGAGGTGAGCGTCCGCCATCCCACCGGCGTCTACGCCGGCGAGAGGGAGAAGCTGGAGGCGCTCAACCGGAGCCTCCCGGGTCACCTCATCGAGCACGTCATCGCCCCCGCGGTGGCCCGGGAGCGGGTCGTCGCCGTGCTCTGCGAGGAGTGGCACACAGCCGAGCTCTGCCGGCGGCTCAGCGACGGGCTCCACGCCGCAGGGTTGCGGCGCCGCTCCGTGCTCCTCTGGAACGCCAACAACCACTTCGGCTGGTCCGAGATCGACTGGCGCGCCCTCAGCTTCGTGGCCTCGACGACCACCGTCAGCCGGTACATGAAGCAGCTGCTGGGCACCCAGGGGGTCAACCCGGTGGTCATCCCCAACGGCATTCCCGAAAAGGCCCTCGAGCCGGTGGACACCTCCGCCTCCGCCGCCATCCGCAGCGCCGCGGGCGCTCCCTGCCTGGCCTTCAAGATCGGGCGCTTCACCCCGGACAAGCGCTGGATCCAGGCGATCGACGGCATCACCGCGCTGCGGGCCGAGGGTCTGCCCGCCCGGCTGATCATGCGCGGCGGCATCGAGCCGCACGGAGCCCAGGTGCTCGCCCATGCGCGCTCCCGTGGGCTGGCCGTCTGCGATTGGTTCGAGCCGGTGGGCGACGCCGGCGGGGTGGTCCGGGCCCTCGCCGAGAGCGGTGGTGCCGCGGTCGTCAACCTTCGCCGCTTCATCCCCGACAGCGTGGTTCCCGAGGTTCACCTCGCCGCCACCGGGGTGCTGGCCAACTCCGGCCACGAGCCCTTCGGCCTGGTCGGGCTGGAGGCCATGGCCGCGGGCGGCGTGGCCCTGGTCGGGGCCACCGGGGAGGAGTACGCGCGGCCATACGGCAACGCCATCGTCATCGCCACCGACGACGGTGCCGAGGTGGCGGCGGCGCTTCGCGGTCTGGTGGAGCGCCCCAGCCTCGCCCGGCGTCTCCGCCAGGCGGCTCGGCGGGACGCTCGGGAATTCGCCTGGCCGGCGATCATCGAGGGCTTCCTGGAGCAGCTCCGCTACATGTGCCTGCACCAGCAGGTGCTCATCCCTGACGGGCGCATCGGCAAGCGCCGCCGGGGGTGATGTCGGCACGGCCTGGGGCCGGTATGATCGACGCTTGGCGGGTCAGGAGGAGCGAGTGAAGGCCGTCGTCATGGCCGGGGGCGAGGGCGCGCGGCTCCGGCCGCTCACCAGTCGCTACCCCAAGCCGATGGTTCCGATCGTCGGCACCCCGGTGATCGAGCACAACCTCCGCCTGCTTCGTGACCACGGCATCACCGAGGTGGTGGTCACATTGCAATACCTCGGCGCGGAGATCCGCAACCGGCTCGGCGACGGCTCCGACCTGGAGATGTCGATCGACTACGTGGTCGAGGACCGCCCGCTGGGGACGGCCGGAAGCGTCCGCAACGCGGCCCACCTGCTCGATGACACCTTTCTCATCATCAGCGCCGACTGCCTCACCGACATCGACCTCTCCGCGGTCATCGAGGAGCACCGCCAGCGCGGCGCCATGGCGTCGCTGGTGCTGACCTCGACGCCCAACCCCCTCGAGTACGGCGTGGTGATCACCGACCCGGAGGCGCGCATCGAGCGCTTCCTGGAGAAGCCGTCGTGGGGGGAGGTCTTCTCGGATCACGTCAACACCGGGATCTACGTCGTCGAACCGGAGGTCCTGGAGCTGATCCCTGAGGGGGTGAGCTCGGACTGGTCCCATGACGTCTTTCCCGAGATGCTGCGCCGGCGCGACCCGCTCTACGGGATCGTCGCCGAGGGCTACTGGTGCGACATCGGCAGCATCCCGTCCTTCCTCCAGGCGAACTGGGACGCGCTGGCCGGCAAGGTGCGCTGCCGGATTCCCGGCCGCTGCGATGACCAGGCGTTCATCGGCGCCGAGGTAGAGATGGGGCGCGGGGCGACCATCGAGGGCCCCGCCTTCCTGGGCGACGAGGTCAAGCTGAAGGCGGGGACCCACCTGATCGGCCCGGTGATCGTCGACAAGTACGCGATCATCGACGACAACGCCAGCGTCACCAACTCGGTGGTCTGGCCGCACGCCTACATCGGTGAGGGTTGCCGGATCCGCGAGGCGATCATCGGCCGGTCGGTTACCGTGAAGAACAACTCGCTGATCGAGGAGGGGGCGGTGATCGGCGACGAGTGCGTCATCGGCCAGGGCTCGCGGATCCGGGCCGGCGTCAAGCTCTGGCCGCACAAGGAGATCGAGCCGGGGTCGACGGTCAACGAGTCGGTGGTCTGGGCCGGGGAGTGGCGCCGCGGTCTCTTCTCGTCGTACGGGATGACCGGGCTGATCAACGTGGAGTTCACGCCGGAGTTCTGCGCCCGGCTGGGCGCCGCCTTCTCGGCAACCCTCCCCCGCGGAGCCACCATCTCGGTGGCCCGCGACCAGGCACGCAGCTCGCGGATGATCATGCGAGCCGTCGCCGCCGGCATGGTCAGCGCCGGCGCCAGGGTCAGGGATCTCGACCAGCTGCCCGTCCCGGTCTGCCAGTTCGCTACCCGGGGGAGCCACTCCGACGCCGGACTCCATGTGCTCGCCTCACCCCTCGACCAGCGTTCGGCGGACATCCGCATCCTCGACCGGGACGGGCTGCCGATCGACAAGCGAGCCGAGCGACGCCTCGAGAACCTCTTCTTCCGTGAGGACTTTCGGCGCGCCGCGTTCTACGAGATGGGGGACATCGAGCCCTTCGCCGCGCTCCCCGAGTACGCCGCCCACCTCCTCCAGAGCGTCGACCAGAAGGCGATCCGCGACGCCAAGTTCCGGGTGCTCATCGACTACGACTACAGCCAGGCGTCGCAGGTGCTCCCCGAGGTCCTCCACCAGCTCGGGGTGACCACCGTTCCCCTCAACGCCGGGCTTGCCGAGGGGCCGCATCACCGCACCGTTCCCGACGAGACGGCGCTGATCACCAGGACCATCCGGGCCGACGTGGGCTGCCTCTTCAACCCCACCGGCGAGCGGCTGAGCGTGATCGACGACCAGGGAGTGGCGCTGACCCCGTACGAGCTCTTCGCCATCCTGGTCCGGTGGTGGGCGCGCCCGGGGGTGGTGCTGGCGCCGGCCAGCTCGCCGCAGTGGGTCAGCACCGTGATCGAGGAATGCGGGGCCAGCCTGCTGACCACCCTGGGTGAGCCCGCCCAGGTGCTCCGAGCCTCCGCCATCCCCGACGCCTGCCTGGCCACGGACGGCGAGGGCGGCTTCATCTGGCCGTACTTCTTCAGCGCCTTCGATGCCATGCACACCCTGGTCAAGCTGCTCGAGCTGCGAGCCCACGCCGGCGAGCCGCTGTCCAGCGCCCGGGCCCGGCTACCCCGAACCGCCTATCTGACCACCACCGAGTTCGTGCCCTGGGACGCCAAGGGCAGGGTGATGCGGGTCCTCCTCGAGGAGCACCGTGACCAACAGCTCGACCTCGTCGATGGCATCAAGGTCTTCGTGGACGGAGGCTTCGTGCTGGTCCGTCCCGACCCGGACGAGCCCGCCTGTCACATCGTCGCCTCGGTGGACGACGAGCGCGAGGGTCGCCGGCTCCTCGAGGAGTACGCGCAGCGAGTGCGCAGCGCCCGCGGTGCCGACAGCCCCGGGGCGGCCGAGGTTCCCCCGGACCGGGCCGCGGACTGAGCGGCGGTCGCCCCACCGCCGGCGTCCGCCCAGCATCGGCGCATCGAACCACCCCGGCCGGCGGCCCGCGCCGAAGCGCGGCCGCCGCGCGACCCCCTCACCTCTCGAGGCAGGCTGGGATCAGCGGACGGTTTGGCTGTGAACCGACAGAATCGAGATGCGGCGGCCACCCGGACCGTCGGTGACCAGATAGGTCGCAGTCAGCCGGCCGATCTCGGCGCCGTCCTTCCGCTGCCGCGAGAGCGTCCCGCGATACAGGGCTGAGGTGGAGTTCAGGACGACGATCTCGGAATCGAGGACCCTAGGTGCGGGCATAGCCGCCCGCAGGCCCCTGGGGTTCCCACCACCCTGACAGCCGCCGCTCTGCGGTCGCGCGATCACGCTCGAGGTGTTCGCGGTCGGGCTCGGAGCGGGTCAGGCTGCCATCGACGACCCGAGCGGCCGCGATCGCCGGCGCAGCCAGCGCGGCGCCCACCAGTTGACCGGTCCGATGAGGCGCATCACCGCGGGCACCACCAGCGCCCGCACGATGCTGGCATCGACCAGCACCGCGATCGCCATGCCCAGGCCCAGCGCCTTGATGACCACGACGCTGGACACCAGCCCGAAGACCAGGAACACCGTGATCATGATGGCCGCGGCACCGCTGACCAGGCGGCCGCTCGCTTGGAGCCCCTCGGCGACGGCGCGGCGGTTGTCGCCGTGCTCGTCCCATGCCTCGCGCATCCTGGTCAGCAGGAAGACCTCGTAATCCATGGACAGGCCGAAGACGACGCAGAAGAGCAGCACCGGGATGGTGGGGTCGAGGGAGGCGGGGCTGAAGTCGAGGAGACCGCTGAGGTGGCCTTGCTGGAAGATGAAGACCAGGGCTCCGAACGCGGCCGACAGCGAGAGCAGGTTCATGACCACCGCCTTCAGGGGCAGCACCACCGATCGGAGCAGGAGCATGAGCAGGAGGGAGGTGACCGCGATGATGTAGAGCGCGGTCCACGGCGTCCGATCCAGCATGTACTGGACGTAGTCCATGTCGAAGGCGGTGTTGCCGGTGACCAGGACGCGGGCGCCGGCGACGGCGTCGTGGCCCCGGATGTAGCTGACCAGCGAGCGGGCCGGCTGGCTGGTCTCGGGATAGGCGGTGTAGGCGCGCAGCACGGCGATGCTGCTCCCGGTGAGCTGGCTCACCTGGCTGCGGGTCGAGGCGGGCAGCGAGTTCCCCCCGGCGGCCCACAGCCGCTGATACGAGCTGAGCCCGGCGACCCCCGGCAGGTTCACGTAGCTGACCACCTGGCTCACTCCCGTGACGGCGCGGAGTCGCTGCCCCAGCCCGTAGGCGACCGCCACCTCAGGAGCGGCGAAAGGCGATTCCGGGAAGTCGACGACTACGTCGATGGCCGTGCCCTGACCGAATGCCCGGCTCAGCAGCTCGGTGCCCTGGCGGGAGTCATCGGCGGGTGGCAGCAGGCTCACGTTGGCCTCGGCGAGCTGCATCTGGGTGAACGGGGAACCGGCCAGCAGCAGCACCGCCAGGCAGGGGAGTAGCACCGCCACCGGATGACCCATCACCAGGCTCGCCAGCCGTCCCCAGAAGCCGCTGACGGTCGCCTCCCCCCTGTAGCCATGCCCGGCCGGCGCGGCGGTGCCCCGCCGTCGCAGCGGGTGCAGCAGGCTGGAGGGTCGAAGGCGGTCGACCCGACCTCCGAGGATGGCCAGCAGAGCGGGCAGGAAGGAGAGCGCGTAGATGACCGAGATCACCACCACGAAGCTCGCCGATAGCCCCATGCTGCTCAGGATCGTGCCGCTGTAGAACAGCAGCCCGGTGGACCCGATCGCCACCGTGACCCCGGAGAAGCCGACCGCGGTTCCGGCGGTGCGCATGGTAACGGCGAGCGCATCTTCGACCGAGCCACGCCGCCGCAGCTCCTCGCGGAAGCGGCTGACGATGAACAGCGAGTAGTCGATGGCCACCCCCAGCCCGACGATCGCCACCGCGTTGAGCGCGTAGGTGGAGACGTCGATGTGATGGGCGAGCTGGTACATGGCGGCAAGGCCGCCGATCACCGCGGCCAGGCCGACGCCGAGGCAGAGCAGGGCCGCCGCCACCGAGCCGAAGACCAGCACCAGCACCAGCAGCGCGGCGGGGATGGAGATGTCGGCGCGCTGCAGGTCCTGCTCGCTGCGGGTGTTGAAGGCGCTGTTCAGGGCCAGGTCGCCGGCCGCGTGGATGGTCAGCACGCCGGAGCGAACCTCGTCGCGCAGGCTCGGGAACTCCTGGGTGGCGGTGGCGAAGCTGTCCGTGGTGAGCCCGACCATGGCGATCACGTCGTGACGGTCGGCGGAGATCAGGGAGCTCTGCGCCGCGAAGTCGTCGAGCGGCGGCAGCTGGATGGATTGGACGCGCGGATCCCGCCGCAGGCCGGCGACGGCAAGGTTGACCGCCGTGGCGAAGGACGGAGTGCCGACCTGGAGCGACGGGCTGCCCAGGACCAGCTCGAAGCCGTTGGCGGTCGAGCTGGGCAGCTGCTGGCTCTCCAGGGCGAACCCCTGGCTGGCCTCGAAGTCGAAGCTGCTGCTGTTCTTGAGCGAGCCGCCTCGGGAGAGCACCACCAGGCTGGCCGCGAAGACCAGCAGGGAGAGGAGCAGCACCCACCAGCGGCGCCTGAAGACGAGGCGGCCCCAGCGCTCCACGGCGCGACCCTACCATGACCCCGGCCGGTGCCTGGCCGCCCCGCAGCTACGGGATCTCGATCAGGACGTGCTCCTGCGTCTCGCTGGGACCGTCGGTCACGGTCATCGAGATCGAGCTGATGGGCCTCAGATTGGGCACCACGTTCTGCTCGAAGCCGGCTCTCTGGTCATCGGGCAGCGACTGGTAGATCAGGGCGGTGAGCTTCGAGATGTCGACGTATCCGACCGCGACCGACGCCTGCTGGCCGGGGGTCTGCGCGTAGCCCCTGGACTGGGCCAGGCTGGGACCGCCGTCCCGGGTGTCGATGATCGACCTCACCTCGGCCGGGCTGGTGGCGATGACGGCCTCGCCGCCGGTGACGGTCCAGGCCAGCGTGGTGCTCTCATCGGGCAGTGCCATCTCGGAGATGTCGGCGCCACGGTAGCTCTCGTGAATGAGCGTGGCGGTCGTGGTGACGCAGCCACCCCCCGCCTCGCCGCTCTCATCGCACCCGGGAGCACCGCCGACGACCGACCCGGAGCTGAACCAGGTGGGCATGCCGGTGTCCAGGAACTGGCGGGTGGCGGCGGGGTCGGTGGTCCCCACCATCACCGCTCCCGCTGGCTGGCCTGCGCGGTCCTGGTCCAGCTCGGCCCCGAAGTCACCGGAGAGCTCGCCGAGGAAGGCGCCCAGCCCGCTGTGGGCAAGGTAGCTGGCCGCGTCCGAGGAGCTCTGGTCGACCACACCCACCAGGTAGTGCACGAGGTCCTGGGTGCCCGCGAAGCCGTAGAAGGCGACCGCGCTCTGCGGGGTCATCCCGGCGGCGGCGTTCTGGTCCGCGGCCACCCCCTGCATGGCCCTCTGGTCCGCGCTCATCTGGCTGGGGTCGTAGTCGGTGACCGCGTCGAAGGCGAGGCCGCCGGCCTCAGCCTCGGCGCTCACCCCCATGCCGCGATAGGCGGCCAGGGCGTCGAGCTCGGGCTGGATCGAGACACCGTCACCCGACAGGCTGCCGGCCTCGCTCTGGAGGGCCTGGACCAGGGCCGGATAGTCCAGGTAGAAGAGACCGAGGCGATCGGCAGGGAGCTGGCCGAGAACCTGCTGGAAATCGGAGCTGGACTGCAGCGACGAGCGCCTTCCCTGGTCGGTGTCGATGATCTCCTCCAGGTAGCTCGTCGAGCTCGCCATCACCAGCGTGGCCCCCACGATGGCGTAGGAGCAGACCGGCGTGGTATCGGAGTCCGTGGTCGACGGCTGCGCCCCGAGGTCAGGATTCAGCGGCGGGAAGATGTCACCCAGGCTCTCGCTCTCGGTGGTTATGGTGATCCCCTGATAGCTCTCGCTGGTGAAGGTGTAGGTGATCCCGGTCTGGTTCGACGACTGGGCGTTCTGCCACTTCTGGAGAGCGGCCGCGGTCAGCGACGGATCCGTCGTGCTGATGTAGTACCCGTACGCTCCACCCTCTCCCGCCGCCGTCGTCATGCTGGCGTCGAGGCTCATGCCGATCTGGCCGCCCAACCAGGGCAGCACATCCTGGTGATCGAGGCCGGCCATCTGAAGGGCGCTGTCCAGCATCGAGTCCACCCACTGCGCGCGCTTCGAGCCGTCGGCGAGGACGGGGAACTTCTGCATCAGCGCGGAGAGGGCGAGCTGCTGGTCTCCCGAGGGCTGGAGATAGGCCGTCGCGTAGGCGGCGGCGGTCCCCGGGACCATCGGGGTCAGGCTGTCGGCGGGGGCCCGGAACAGGCGGAAGCCGGTGAAGGCCGCGGCGGCCACACCCGCGACCAGGACGAAGGTGGCCGCGCTGGCCACCGTGCGGCGCGCGCCGTGGCCCGGCGCGGGCGGCGAGCCGGGATCCGGGGTGGCCCATTCCGGCGCGACTGTGGGCTGGAGATCAGGTTGGGGGACGTACGGCGGAGGCCAGCCGCTCAGCCGGGGGGCGGCGCCGAACCGGCCGGTGGTGCGCACGTTCCATCCTCGGGGTGGCTCGTCCATCCGCTCTCCTTGGCGCGATAGCTCGGAGCCTCACCATAGCCCTGTCCACTCGCCCGAACCTCGGGCAATCACCGGGTCTTTACCCGGGCGCCACGATCTCGCGTCTCCGAGCCCGGCCACGCTGTCGCGGCGCCGGCCAGCTCGCGCTCGACCACCTCGGCGAGCCCGCGCACGAATGCCGGCGAGGAATTGGGCATGGCGATCCGGTGGAAGCGCAGCCCGTGCTCCTCGGCCTGCTCCCGAGCGGCGACGTCGATGTCGTAGAGCGTCTCCAGGTGATCGGCGACGAACTGCACCGGGGCGACCAGCACCTCGCTGGCGCCGGCCGCCGCCAGGTCGGGAAGGACGTCCAGGAGGTCGGGCTTGAGCCACTCGGCGGGGGTGTGTCCCGCGCTCTGCCAGGCGAACCGCCAGGAGCCCTCCTGGAGACCGAGGCGGTCCACCACCGCGCTCACCGTTTCGTGGAGCTGCTCGAGGTAACCGGGGTCGCGGTCGATGACGCTGCGCGGCAGGCTGTGGGCGGTGAAGACAACCGGAACCGGTCGCAGCGGGTCGGACCCGGCGTCGACGAGCGCCTCGGAGAGCCTTTGGCACAGACTCTCGATCCAGCCCGGGATGGTGTGCCACGCTCGCGCCACCGCGATCTCCAGGCCGGGATGGCGGGATCTCGCGCTGTCGACGGCGCGCTCGTAGCCGGCGAGGACGAGCGGCGAGTACTGGGGGGCGAGCACGATGGCCAGGATGGGGGAGACGCCGTCAGCCGCCATTCGGTCGATGGCGCCGGCGATGCGCGGCTCGGAGTGCTGCATCCCCACCCCGACCGTGTAGCGGCCGGCGCCGTGGCGCTCGTCGAGCAGCCTCTGCAGGTCTCGAGCCTGGGCCTCGGTGATCTCGATGAGCGGAGACCGTCCGATGATCCGGAAGCGCCGCTGGAACTCGACGATCAGGGTGGGATCGGGATCTGTGCCACCCCTGAGACTGCGCAGATAGGCGGGGACCTCGTCGGCGGTGACCGCGGAACCGAAGGTGAGCAGGAGAACGCCGCAGCGCGCGGTCATGGCCTGGCCGTCTCCTGGTGCACCAGGTCGACGACCCGGCGCAGCGTCGCCGCCTCGGTGCCGGGCAGCACGCCGTGTCCGAGGTTGAATACGTGGCCGTCGCGCCCGCCGGCTTCGCCGAGAACTCGCCTGGTCTCCCGCGCCACCACCGGCCAGGGAGCCAGGAGCACGGTGGGATCGAGGTTGCCCTGGATGCCCCGGTGGGGTCCGATGCGCTGCCATGCCTCGTCGAGAGGCAGGCGCCAGTCGACCGAGATGGCTTCGCTGCCCGCTCCCGCCATCGACTCCAGGAGGTGCGAGCAGCCCGTGCCAAAGTGCAGCCGCGGGACTCCGAGGTCAGCCACGCCCTCGAAGATGCCACTCACGTGGGGCAGCACCCGCGACTCGTAGTCGCGCCGGCTCAGCGCTCCCACCCAGGAATCGAAGAGCTGCACGGCGTCGACCCCGGCGGCGACCTGGGCCCGCAGATAGCGGATGGTGACCCGGCTGAGGATCTCCATCAGGTGGTCCCACAGCTCGGGCCGGCCGTGCATCAGCGCCTTGCTGAGGGCGTGGTCGCGGGATGGGCGCCCCTCGATCATGTAGGAGGCGACCGTGAACGGGCCCCCGGCGAAGCCGATGACCGCCGTCCCCTCACCCAGCTCCCGGCGGACCAGGCGGATGGCGGTAAACAGGTCCGGGGTGGCGTCCTCCGCCGACCCGACCTCCTGGAGACGGGCGATGTCGGCCGCGGTGCGGACCGGCTGGTGGACGATCGGTCCCACTCCCGGGTCGATGGTGAAGGGAACCCCCATGCCGATCAAGGGCAGCATGATGTCGGCGTAGAGCACCGCGGCGTCGACGCCGAGCTCGCTCACCGGCATCAGCGTCACCCTGGCGCACAGCTCCGGAGTCCGGGTGATGGTGAGGATGTCGAAGCGCTCGCGGAGCTCGCGGTACCCAGCCAGGGCGCGTCCCGCCTGGCGCATGAACCACACCGGGGTGCAATCCACCGGCTGGCGGCGCAGCGCGGCGAGGATCCGCTGGCGCCCGGTTCTGGCCCCGGCGGCCGCCGCCGCGCCGGTCAATCCACCCCTATATCGAAAGCCGCCCTCTCGTCGCCGCGACCATAGGAGCGGATCGCCACGTGGGTGTCGGTGCGGACGATCCCGGGGAGGCCGGTGATCCGCTGGGTGACCAGGGTGGCGAGGGAGTCCAGGTCGCTGACCCTGACCACGGCGATGAAATCGGCAGAGCCGGTGGTGGTGTAGACCTCGGCGATGCCCTCCGTGTCGGCCAGTGCCTGGCCCAGGCGGGCGATCGCTGCCGGCTCGCAGACGACCATCAGGAAGGCGGTGAGCATCGGCCGGATGGTACTGCGCGGATCGGTCACGCCCGGGTGACGATCCGGAGTTGCCCCCGGATCGCGGCGCATGATTGAGCGCGAGATGCGCGACCAGCTCGTGTGCGTCAAATGCTGGCGCTGGTACGACGGGCGGACCGTGTGCCCCAGCTGCAGGGTGGCCCTGGTGGATCCCGAGACCGGCCATCCGGTAAGTGAGGATGCCGCGGCCGGCCCGGCCACCGGGTCCGCTCCCGCGCCCTTGGTGTCGCAACCGAGCCCGGTGGCCGGGGAGACGCCGGACCTTCCTGCGGTGGTCGGCTACCCGTCGGGGATGCCGGTGGAGGTTCCCACCCGCCTCGAGGTTCGCGATTTCCTGGGCGGCGGGCGGACCCTCACAAGCGGGCCGCTCCAGTCCCGCCTGGCGCCGGAGGGGAACGCTCCTCCGGTCGCTCCGCAGCTGCCGGAGGGCCCTTTTCCCCCGCCCCCGCCGCCTCCCCCCACTCCGGCCCCGCCGCCGCCGTTGGCCACGCTGAGGGTGGGTGGCTCTTCCGCCGTCGCGACCGCGACGTCCCCGGACGTGGCACCGGCTCGGACCGATCTGTCCCTCGCGCCGGCGCTCGCGACCGCGGCGGCCCCCCGGCCGCCGGAGTGGTGGCGGGGCCCGGCGAACCCGCCCTCCGGCTCCTCGACGCCGCCACCCGGCGAGCGCTCGCAGCCGGTGGTCTCGGTCCCGGCGCCCCCCCCGCAGGGCCCTCAGGCACCGCCGTTGGCCGGCCGCGCGCCGCCCGACGGCTTGCCCTGGGCGCGGCCGGCGCCCGCTCTCGCCGGCGGGGCGCCCACCCAGCCGGTCGAGCCCTCGGTGAGCCCGCCTCCTGCCGGTGATCTGGCGTCGGTGTGGTCGCGCCGCACCGCCGATCCGATCCGGAACCGGCCGTCCGGCTCCGTCCAGGTGGCCGAGCAAGCGGGGACGGCCGGGCCCCTCGGGGCCGGCTTGGCTTCGCGCATCGCCCGGAGCCGTGGGGTCGAGACTCAGCTCGCCGGAGAGCTCCTGCCTCCACCGGTGGTGGCCACCGAGGAGGTGCCGCGGGCCGGGGCACCCGCCGGGAAGCGAGCCCACCGCGCCCTCCTGGGCGCGGCCGCGGGTTTGCTGGCCGGGCTGGTGGTCGCCGCGCTCTGGGTGGTCGCCGCCGTGGTCACGGGCCTCGAGCTCGCCCCTCTCGCCCTGGTGGTCGGCATAGCCGCCGGCCTGGTCATGCGCCGGCTGGGCGAGCGGCGCCGGCTGAGCGCAGCCCTCGCCGGCGCGCTGGTGGGGCTGCTGGCGATCGCCCTGGGTTTGGTCATGGCTGCGGTGGCCGCCTACAGCCACACGGAGGGCGCCGCTGCGTTCACCAGTTTCATCAACGCGGTGGCCCTCCTCGATCGCTCCTTCCTGCCCCACCTCTGGGCGGAGACCGGGGTTGCCGGCGCCGCCGCGGCGGTTGCCGGCGTCATCCTGGCTGGGCTGCCGGTTTTGATCGGGCGGCGCACCGCCTCGTGAGGCTCCGCCGACGGTCTCGACCCGGTTGGAGATAGTCAGCTGATCGGCTACGATGAGCGCCGCCGCCGGCGTGTCCGGCGAGTGGGCGACTGCGGGAGTAGCTCAGCTCGGTAGAGCATTTGCTTCCCAAGCAAAGGGTCGCGGGTTCGAATCCCGTCTCCCGCTGTCCGAATTCCGAAAGGCACGATAACTACTTAGACGCGTCAATTTGCTTGACCTCCAGCGTAGGACGGCACGATAATTCCACCCGTGAGGTCAACCGCGGCGCCAGCACTGACGTTCGATGCGGCGTGGGCGTCGTTCTGCCGAGCCCTGAAGGCTGAGGGTGCGCGGCCGTGGACCTTGACGACCTATACCAGCGCCGCGAACGTCCTGGGCGTCTTTCTGCGTCAGCGCGGCCTAGCCACCGAGCCGGCCGCGATCACCCGGCAGTCCCTCGAGGAGTTCCTGAGCGACCAGCTGGCTAACCACCAGCCGGCGACGGCGGCCAACCGCTATAGGGCAATGCGGCGCTTCTTCGGCTGGCTCGAGGCGGAAGGCGAGATCGACGCCTCGCCAATGACCTGGATGCGGAGCCCGCGGGTTCCGGTCAAGCCGCCCGAGGTCGTTGACGACGCAACCATTACGCTGCTTCTGAGGTCTTGCAACGGGGGGACGTTCGAGGACCGGCGAGACGCGGCGATCCTGTCGCTGCTGGTTGACACGGGCATGCGGCGATCGGAATGCGCCGGCATTCGCCTCGAGGACGTCGACCTCGACCGGCAGACGGTCAGCGTGACGGGCAGGGGCTCGCGGACCCGCAGCGTTCCGTTCGGCGCCCAGGCGGCGCGTTCTCTTGACCGCTACCTACGGGTCCGACCCGGTCATCCCAGAGCGGCCAGCGAAATGCTCTGGCTCGGGCACGTCGGCGCGATCCAGCCCAACGGCGTCTATCAGATTGTCGAACGCCGGGCGCGGCTGGCTGGCATCGAACAGCGTCTCCGGCCTCACCTATTCCGTCACACGATGGCGCACAAGTGGCTATCCGCCGGCGGCGAGGAAGGCGACCTCATGAGGATCGCCGGATGGTCGTCTCGGTCCATGCTGGATCGGTACGGGGCGGCTGAGCCAGAGGACCGGGCGCGGGCGGCTCACCGCCGACTGTCGCCGCTCGACCGGATGGCCAGATGACGCGCGACGATCGGCCGCACCTCGAGGGAATCACCGGCGAGACGCTTGCTGGTCGGGATATTGAGCAAGCCAGCCGCGAAACGCTGGCAGGACTGGGGCCGCCCGCTTCGGTTCCGCACTCGACCGCTACCCCACCGGTCACACGGCGGCGGCGTCGCGTTCGTATTCCGCGCGATATGGGCCGGCCTCTCATTCTCCTTACGATAGCCCTGGTCGCCCTCACCCTGATGCTGGTGCTAAGGGCATACGGCGTGCTCTGAACGGCATGCCCCTGCACCGATAACCGGCTCACACGGCGGCAGCCATCGCATTCACGAAGTACCCCCCGGACCTCGCCGCCCTGCCAGCTGATTACCGCAGCCGATTGACGATGCTCGAGAATCGCCAGCCGACGTCGCTGGTGATGACTGACGCTGGCTGCAACCTGGTGGTGGGGTCAGACCTCCGGATCTTCGGGTCGTGCCGTTGTCCATATGCGACGTGTCCCTATGCCGTTTAGCTCTGCGGACGCTGTGAGACCTGCGACAGCGGCCACCTTCTCGGATGGTAGGTCGCCGATCGGGATGTCTGCCTGAACCTCGCGGACGCCTCTGCGACGGACAAGCCATTGGACGATACGGGGAGCAGCTTCACGCATGTATGCGTGGTCCCGGTATCTGGCCGCTGTTTCCCACGCGAGAACAGCGCGACGGTGGTCGTGATACTCAGCATCTGCCCAGCCAATGATGCTCGCGGGTTTCCAATTGAGCCTGACAACGTAGGCTTCTGGCCACTCGGCGGCGGGATCTCGTTGGGCAAGAATCTGCAGCGATTGGATACTGGGGTGGATACCGGCGGCGTCTAGTTCCTCGAGGGCCGCGCGTGCCTCGCTGACGTCCGTAAGCACTTGGACGCGGATGCGCGGCATCCATTCGTCCTTGTCCAGCGGGGTTAGTTCGATCATGGCTCTTACCCTCATGGCCGCCCCAACCGGGGCAGCGGTCTGTCGCCGTCAGTCCGAACGGCCGAACCCGCCGGTGTGTCAGCGGGTTAGTGAGGCCCCCGGCGGGCTCGCCCTTCTCCCGGCCCGGGGCTCGGCGCCGGGGAGACTGGTATCGAAGTACGACGCCGATGGTCGCGACGGCCGTCGCCGGGCGGTAGGGCGCAAGAGGGTAAATCCTGCGGGACGGATTAGAGCCGGCGCCTTGCGACAGCTCTGGCGATGACGGCTTGCCGGTGAGATCAGACGACCCCCGCCGCTCGATTGGGCGGTCACATAGTCCCGAGGGTGCATGGGCCGGATGGGCGTTACGATGCGGTGGTGCCCGCAAGGCAAGCCGTGCGATCGGCCCTAGGTTCGGCCGACAGAGGCGGAGATCAGTGCGGCTTTGCGCCTGTCTGTGCGGTCGCCAACGTCCGGCGCCCGATCGCGCTCGCGCGGATGGCCAAACGGCTCAGTCGCGGTTGAAGGACTCCACCCAGCGGGTGAGCCGGTTGGTCAGGTCGGTGAGACTCCCCAGCGTCCTGTCGAGGAGCTCCCCGAAGCGCTCGGTGTAGTGCTCGACGGCGCTCCGGAGTTCGGCTGACGGAGGAGCTTCCTCACCGCGCCGCACGTACTCCCCGGACATGATCCGGTCGTAGTCGCCACTCTTCACCCAGCGGGTCAGCTCGTAGACGCGCCGGACCGGGAAGGGGTGAGGCGAGAGGAGCTCGAAGGGCAGCCGCTGCTGCCGGTCGAAGATGTCGTCCCACTTGACGTATTCGTCGGCCTGCTGGATGAAGGCGTCGACGCTCAGGCCCTCGGGGCCGCCTCCGGCCAGCTTCATCAGGGCGCGGCAGGGCACTATCGGGTCCCCCACCACGAGCGCCGCGGCGCGGTCGCAGCTGAGCTCGGCGGCCCGGTACCAGGCCAGCAGGACGGAAATCAGGGCCTGGAGCGGCACCCGTCCCGAGAGCGGGAGGCGCGGGACGGCGAAGCGCAGCAGCAGCTCGAGGGTGGTCCGGTAGCGAACGTGCTCGGAGAGCACGTGACCGGCCTCGTGGGCGAGCACGGCCCGGAGCTCCTGCGCGTCGAGCATGGGGACGATGCCCGACTGGATCAGGACCGTGGGGCGCTGGGCGCCCAGGGTCAGCGCGCTTGCCCTGGGGTTCTGGATGAGGTGGAGGGTCGGCACCGTCGTGATGTCGAGGGCGGTGTAGGCGTCGCGGTGGGCTTCCCAGACGCGGGGCAGCTGCTTCTCCCCGAGGCGGACGCTGTTGCCCAGCAGGAGCTGCATGAGCCTCCGCTCGATGGTCAGCTCCAGGAGCTTCTTGACCAGGGGGTCGAAGAAGGGGAGGCGGTGGAGGGCGGCGGTGGCCGCCCGGTCCGCCGGGTGCTCGTATGCCTTGGCGCTGATGGCGGTGAACGGCGGCCGGGTCGACGCCGCCGGTGCCTTGTCGCTCATGGTCGTGTCCCTGGGCCGGGGCGGTCGGGCTAGGTCTGCGCCCGTGCCCGCGCCGGGGTGTGCAGGCTGAGTCTATCCGCCGACTCGGTGCCGGGCCAGGCTCGGGCCACCACCGCGAGGGGGCGATCGGGGCCAGGCGATACACTGCGCCGATGCCGAAGAGCTACCCCCGAGCCGAGCAGGTCATCGATCCCAGCACCCGCTACATCGCCACCATCGAGACCGACCGTGGCAGCATCGAGATGGTCCTGGATGCGAAGCGGGCCCCCGGAACCGTCAACAACTTCGCGTTCCTCGCCGGTGAGGGCTTCTACGACGGCCTCACCTTCCACCGCGTGGTCGACGGCTTCGTGATCCAGGGGGGGTGCCCGGAGGGGACCGGCCGGGGCGGCCCGGGGTACCGCTTCGCGGACGAGCCGGTCCAGGGTGACTACATCATGGGTTCGGTGGCCATGGCCAACTCCGGGCCCAACAGCAACGGCTCCCAGTTCTTCATCTCCACGGTGGACAACCGGCACCGTCTGGCCCGCTCGTACAACCTCTTCGGCCAGGTGACCAAGGGGATGGAGGTGGTCAACGCGATCCGCCAGGGCGACCTCATGCGCTCGGTGAGGGTCCGGCCGGAGGCAGCCGCCTAGCCCTGCACTTGATCGGGGGAGGCGCGCCGACCTCAGGGGTCGTGTCAACCACCGGGGTGGAGATCCGGCACGGCAGCCAGCGCACGATCAACCTGGTTGGGGCGATGGTGTTGATGCTTGGATGGGTCCGTCTCCCCGGGGGCCGCGCCGTTCTGGCAGCCCCTGGGAGGCGAGGGCAGCCGGCGTCGTGGAGGGCCTGGCCGGGCTGCCGGGCTCGGCGGCCCAACCCGAGTTGCTCATCCGAGTGCCGAGTGGGCTTGTCAAATCGAGACGGCCGGATCTCACACTCTCAGGGCCGGCTGTCCCAGGCACCCTGGGCTGTGTGTCCCAAGAGCGAGACGTTCGCTCCGATCAGGCGCGATTCCCCGGGGGGATCACCCGGCTTGGCGATTGACAGGTTGAACGAGGAGCGTGTATGACGTTAGCCGCCCGGCACCCGCCGCGGCCGCAGCCTGCTTCACGGATGGATCTATATGACCAGATCTCTTCGGCTCACACCTGTCCTTCTGATGCTCGCCCTGGCGGCCGCCGCGTGCGGGTCGACGTCGAGTACCCCCGCGAGCAGCTCGAGCTCGAGCTCGAGCAGCAGCAGCGCTCCCAGTGGCCTCGCTGCCTGTACCGGCACGGTCACCGTCGCCACCGAGCTGCCGGTCAGCGGCAACGATGCCTCCGACGGCGTCCCGACCCAGAACGGCGCCACCCTGGCCGTGGATCAGGCCAACGCCAACAAGACCCTGGGCGGCTGCACCCTCACGCTGATCAACAAGGACGACACCAGCGCCCAGACCGGCGCCCATGATCCCACCCAGGGCGCCTCCAACATGACCGCCCTGGCCGGCAACCAGTCGGTGGTGGGCGTGGTCGGGGCCTTCAACTCCAGCGTCTGCGAGGCCGAGGAGCCGATCTCCAACGCCGCCGACCTGGTCCAGATCAGCCCGTCGTGCACCAACCCCGGACTGACGATCCCGGGGTCCAACTCGAGCATCGACACCAACTCGCTGCGGCCCAGCGGGAAGATCACCTTCTTCCGGGTCTGCACCACCGACATCGGCCAGGGCGCCGGCCTCGCCCAGGTGGCCAAGAGCACCCTGAACGCCACCAAGGCGTACGTCTTCGATGACCAGGAGACCTACGGCGCCGGCCTGGCCGCCACCTTCATCACGGACTTCACCAAGCTGGGCGGCACCGTGGTCGGGCACTCCAGCCTGCCCAGCACCACGACCGACTTCACCAGCGAGCTGACCCAGGCCAAGAGTGACGGGGCAGACCTGATCTTCTTCGGCGGCACGTCCTCCACCGGCGGCGGCATCATCCGCAAGCAGATGGCCTCCGTCGGCCTGGGCAGCCTCCCCTTCCTGGGCGGTGACGGCATCCAGGACACCCAGTTCTTCACCGAGGCCGGCTCGGCCGGCGACGGCGCCTACAGCACCATCGCGGCGCCCAACACCGCTGATCTGCCCACCGCCGCCACCTTCGTCTCGGATTACACGGCGAAGTTCAACAGCGCTCCGGGTGCTTACTCGGCCAACGCCTTCGACGCGATGAACATCATCATCACCGCGATCAAGCAGGCAATCACCGCCAACGGCGGCAAGATCCCGACCAGCCCGGCGGCGTTCCGCGAGTCGGTCCGGGCCAACGTGGCCGCCATCAACTACAGCGGCGCCATCGGCACGACCAGCTTCGACAGCAACGGGGACACCACCAACAAGCTGCTCACCCTCTGGGTCGGCAAGAACGGTCAGTGGACCTACAGCTCCACCCTGACGGTCCAGGGCTGACGCGGGGTAGAGTCCGAGATAATTGAAGGGGGAGGCGATCCGCCTCCCCCTCTTCCTCGCAGCTGAAGGAATGGGCGGATGAGTGCAGCCACCGAGGCCGCGGTCCCCGGCCAGCGGCCCGCCATCCGGGTCCGGCGCCGGTTCCATTTCGGCCTCAGCCAGCGCCAGTTCCTGGTGGTGCTGGTAGCCGTATTCATCCTTCTATTCGTTCTGATGGTGCTCGAGTCCGGAGCTGCCACGGCCGGCAATGAGGTCTGGCGCGGCCTGGTCCTGGGCGCCATCTACGCCCTGATCGCGGTGGGCTACACGCTGGTGTACGGGATCATCGAGCTGATCAACTTCGCCCACGGCGATGTCTTCACGCTGAGCTGCTTCTACTCGATCTTCCTGGCCGGCATCCCGGGGGTCCAGCCTGGCTTCTTCCAGCGCTTCTTCGGCTTCAACCTGAACGCCCTGGCCGGTTCCGGGCCGGGCGGGCTGGTGCTGGCGCTGCTCATCATCTTCCCGATCACGATGACCCTGGCCGGGCTGACCGGCGTGCTCATCGAACGGGTCGCCTACCGCCGGCTGCGCGATGCGCCGCGGCTGGCGCCCCTGATCACCGCGGTCGGCGTCTCCTTCCTCCTCGAGGGGATCATGTTCGCCTTCTTCATTCCGCCGGCCCCACCCGGGCACCCGGGCTACGCCACCCCGGGGTCGGCCTATCCCACCGGCGAGGACGGCTGGATCCCCACCACCCAGGTGCTCTTCCACCTCGGGGGCAGCAACGGCGTGATCATCGGCGCCAACGACATGCTGGTGGTCGTGGTCGCCATCGTGGCCATGTTCGCGCTCTCCGGGTTCATCCGTTACAGCCGGACCGGCAAGGCGATGCGGGCATCGGCTCAGAACCGTGACGCCGCGCTCCTCTGCGGGATCAACATCAACCGCACCATCGCCGCCACCTTCTTCATCGGCTCGGCAATGGCCGCGGTGGGCGGCATCATCTACTCGATGCACTACCACACCATCACCTGGAACCAGGGCTACCAGTTCGGCCTGATCGCGTTCACGGCCGCGGTCCTGGGAGGCATCGGCAACATCGTGGGCGCGGGCATCGGCGGTTTCCTGATCGGGCTGATCGAGTCCTTCACCGTCACCCTCCTTCCCAACGGTGGGTCGTGGGCTCTGATCGTGGTTTTCGCAGTTCTGATCCTGGTGCTGACCTTGCAGCCCACCGGGCTGCTGGGCATGAGGGTCCCCGACCGTGCCTGAGCCGACCACCGCCCAAGATCCGGCCGGAGACCCCCAGGGGGAGACGGTCGACACGCTCGCGATCGCGACAGCCGGCGCGACCGCCGCCGAGGTCGCGGCGGCTCCGGCCGAGAGCCTCGAAGCCCTGGAGGAGGTCCCCGCCGAGGCCGCCATCCCGCTCACCGCCGCTCAGGCCCACCGCCAGGAAGGGGGCGGTCTGACCTGGATGCTGGCCTCCATCGGCCTGGTCCTGGTCGTCGCCGGATGGCTCCTTCCCTGGTATGTGGAGCCCACCGCCAACGGCATCGGCCAGAGCGCCCAGGACGTGCTGACCCAGACCCTGACCTTCAGCCTGTCGGGTATCGGCAACCTGCTCGTCCTCGTGGTCGGGCTGTGCCTGCTCGGCCTCCTGGTGGGTTTCGTCAACGATCTCTCGGCCGGCCTCCTCCGCCGGGGGGTGCTGTTCCGGCTGAGCCGGTGGCGGGTCGGGGTCGCGCTCATCGGAGCCCTGTCCACCCTGCTCATAACCGGAGTCATGAGCATCACGTCGCTGAGGGGCCCGCTCTTCGGCTCCATTGACCAGTACGGAGTCACCGACAACGCGGTGTGGATGACCCTCACCGGGTTCATCGTGGCCGCCTTCGCCTATGGGCTCTCCGGGGCTTGGCTGATCGGCATCACCGGGACGGTGCTCGCCGTGGTCAGCTGGTCCCAGGGCTGGTACGCGACCAGCGGCTTCGGGGTTGCAACGCCCCCCTCACCGACCCACCAGCTCCTCGATCCCTCGAGCGCCGGAGCCGGCGACCTGCTCCTCCTCGTCGTGGCCGTCGGGGTGGTGGTCGCCGTCGTCGGCCTGCTCGCTGACGCCCTGGCGGCGCTGCGCGGCTGGGAACGGCCGGTGCTGCGCCGGCCGCGTTGGATCATCGGCTTCGCCGGTGCGGCAGCGGTGCTCGTCATCCTGATCGTGGTCTCCGGCCTGCACAGCACGACGCCGTTCGGCAAGCTCACGTTCTCGGCAATCCCGGGCCGTGCCAACACCTTCGCCGACAACCCGGTCTGGATGGAGATGCTGGGCCTGGTACTCTGCGGCGTCGCCGCCGGGGTCCCGAGGCTGCTGAGCCGGCGCGCGGTGGCCCTGGCGGTGCTCGCCTTCGCGGTTGGGGGCGCCTTCCCGGCCATCTTCAACCAGGCACCTGACTTCGTGGCCTGGGGGGCGCGCTTCGCGGTCATCTACGTCATGCTGGCGCTCGGGCTCAACGTGGTGGTCGGCTTCGCGGGCCTGCTCGATCTCGGCTACGCCGCCTTCTTCGCGATCGGCGCCTACACCGAGGCGATGCTCGCGGGCTACCGCTTCGGCATCCACCTGCCCTTCTTCCTGCTCATATTCGTGGGCCTGGCGATGGCATTCACCTTCGGGGCGATCCTGGGCGCGCCGACGCTCCGGCTGAGGGGTGACTACCTGGCCATCGTCACCCTGGGCTTCGGGGAGATCGTACCCTTCCTGGCCATCAACAACATCTTCGGGGCGACCGGGGGCCCCAATGGCGACCCCGCCGACCCAGCCTCGCTGTTCGGCCATAGCTGGGGCCCACTGGGGGCGCTTCCCGCGAACACCAAGTACTACCTGTGGGGTCTGCTCGCCCTGGTGGCCCTGGTCGTCTACCTCTTACGCAACGTCGAGCGCTCCCGGTTGGGCCGAGCCTGGATCGCGATCCGCGAGGACGAGGTCGCCGCCGCCTCGACCGGCATCAGCACGGTGCCCACCAAGCTCCTCGCCTTCTCCATCGGCGCCTCGGTCAGTGGTTTCGCCGGTGCCTTCTTCGGAGCCATGCTCGGCACTGTGACCCCCGACAACTTCCAGTTCGCGGTCTCGGTGACCGTGCTGGCCACGGTGGTCCTGGGCGGGATCGGCAACATCCCCGGGGTGGTTGTTGGAGCACTTCTGGTCGCCTTCGTCATCAACTGGGTGCTCCCCAACCTGGGTGGCTGGGCCACCACCTTGGGCACCCACACCGGTCTCACCCAGCTGGGCACGGTCAGCTACTCCCAGTACACCTACATCATCTTCGGGATCATCCTGATCACCGTGATGGTGCTGCGTCCCGGCGGCCTGCTGCCCAGCCGGGCCCGTAAGGTCGAGCTGGAGTCTGCCGGCGGGACCTCGCTGGCCTCGGTCCAGGGGCGGTGATGGCGATGACCTCCGGCGTTCCCGGGCCTGGACCTGCGGTGGCCGAGGAGCCCGCCCTCCTCGGGGTCGAGGGCATCACCAAGATCTTCGGCGGCCTGGCCGCGGTGCAGGACGTCAGCTTCGATGTGCGTCAGGGGGAGATCGTCTCCATGATCGGCCCCAACGGGGCCGGCAAGACGACCGCCTTCAACTGCATAACCGGCCTATACCCGCTCACCGACGGAAACGTCCGCTACCAGGGCGTCCTCATCAGCGGGCTCCCTCCCAACCGCATCACCGGGCTGGGCATCGCCCGCACCTTCCAGAACATCCGGCTCTTCTCCTACATGACGGTGATCGAGAACGTCATGGTCGGCGAGCACGTGCGGATGCGGGCCCACGTCTGGGACGCAGTGCTCAAGACCCCTCTGGCCCGCCGGGAGGAGCGGGACGTCGCCCGACGAGCGCACGACCTGCTGGTCCGCTTCGAGCTGGACAGCTATGCCGACATGTACGCGCGCAACCTTCCCTATGGCCTTCAGAAGCGGCTGGAGATCGCCCGGGCGCTGGCCAGCCGGCCCCAGCTTCTCCTCCTCGACGAGCCGGCCGCGGGCCTCAACCCCCAGGAGAAGGTCGACCTCATGGAGCGCATCTCCAGGCTTCGCTCCGAGGGACTGACGATCTTCCTGATCGAGCACGACATGCGCGTGGTCATGGGCATCAGCGATCGCATCGTCGTCCTCGACTATGGGCAGAAGATCGCCGAGGGCAGCTCGGCCGAGGTCCGCCACAACCCACGGGTGATCGAGGCCTACCTGGGCAAGGGTGCGGCCGGCGCCGCCGGGCGCGGAACCGAATCCGAAGAAGAAGCCGCCTCGTCGGTGGGCGCATGAGCAGTCGACGCTGATGGCCCTGCTCGAGGTCGACGCGGTCGACATCTTCTACGGTCGGGTCCACGCCCTGCGCGAGGTGACCATCGACGTCGAGGAGAGGGAGATCGTCGCCCTCATCGGCAGCAACGGGGCCGGCAAGACCAGCACGCTGCGGACCATCAGCGGCCTGGTGAGGCCGGCGCGCGGGGCGGTGCGGTTCGACGGCAAGCCGATCCACCACCTGGGCGCGGAGAAGATCGCCCGGCTGGGCATCGGCCACGCTCCCGAAGGGCGCCGGTTGTTCTCCAGGATGACGGTCAAGGAGAACCTCGACATGGGCGCGTACAGTCGCCATGACGGGGCCGGGATCAGGCAGGCCTTCGACCGCGTCTACACCCTCTTTCCCCGGCTCGCCGAGCGCCGTCACCAGCTGGCCGGCAGCCTCTCCGGTGGCGAGCAGCAGATGTGCGCCATCGGGAGGGCGCTCATGGGGACACCGAAGGTGCTGCTTCTCGACGAGCCCTCCCTGGGCTTGGCGCCGATCCTGGTCGACGCGATCTTCGGGGTGATCCGCGAGATCAACGCCGCCGGCACCGCCATCCTGCTCATCGAGCAGAACGCCCGGATCGCTCTCCACAACGCCGCGCGGGCCTACGTGCTCGAGACCGGCTCGATCACGATCAAGGGTCCGGCCGCGGACCTCCTCGCCTCCCCGGACGTCCAGCGCGCCTATCTCGGCGTCTAGAAGCCGGATCGAGGCTGGGCATCCGGTCGGGACGTCACGTGGCAATGACTGGAGTCGGGGGGATGGCACCCGCCCGGGGGGCCCAGCGACCGTCCCAGGTCCAGGTGTCATCGAGCTCGACGAGAGGCAGCCCCAGGCAGGTCAGACAGTTCCCACCGAAGAGGACGACCTCCTGGGCGGCGGCGTCGTAGGCGACGGCCTCGGCGATCCGTCGCGGATCCGGGGTCAGTCCCTGGTTGACCCAGCGGTCAGCGTCCCACAGGTACATGTCGGAGGAGGTCAGCAGAAGCGGGCCGTCCGCGGACGGTGCCAGGACGTCCGGTCGATGCTCCCCGTCCGTCGGTACGGCGGCGGCCGGGCCTCCCACCGGCGACCAGGTGGTTCCATCCCAGCTCCAGACGTCCCCGCCCGAGCTCCCCAGGCTCGTCGCATCCGGGCCCGTGACCATGAGCAGACGGCCGCTGGCCTCGTCATAGGCAAGCAGCCCCGCCTGCGGCGGCGAGGTCGGCGGGTGCAGCAGGCTCCAGTGCCGGCCGGACCAGACCCAGGTCCCGATGCCGCGCGTCCCACTTTCGGCGCTGACCAGGATCACCTGACCTGCGGCTGCGTCGGTTGCCAGCGCCGCATCCACCGGGCCCTGGAGGCCGCTGCCCGGCTCCGGCCGCCAGGTCGACCCGTCCCAGGTCCAGGTGGAGGGCGCCGAGGACGTGGCGGATCCGGCGGAACCGCCGATCAGCACCACCGCCTCGCTTCGAGGGTCGTACGCCATCTGCGGCGCAGTCAGGCCGGGTGGTGAGGCAGGCGGGTGGAGCTGGGTCCAGCGCGACCCACTCCAGCTCCAGGTGTCATCCAGGCGATGCCCGGCATAGTCGCCACCAAAGAGCAGGGTGGTCCGGGTCGCTGGGTCGTAGGCCATCGCCGCGGACGACCGCGGCAGGGGGAGGTTCGGCTCGGTCTGGGTGGGCAGCAGCGGGGTGCGCGCTGGCGGGGGGGCGAGATGGGCGATCAGCACGCTCGAAGCGGCGCCGACCGCGATCGCGAGCGCCGGCACCAGGATCACCTGGCGCCACCGGATCTCCCGCCTTGGTGGTTCGTCCCGCCAGGAACGGGGGTCGCGCGGGGAGGCGCGCTCTCGGGGGGCATCGCCACGATCGGGCATGGTTGTCGCGGCCGGATGGGCGGAACGCGGCACCGACGGAGGAAGCTGATCGCGTTCCGAGCCTGCCTTCAGTCTACGGCGCGAAGGGCCCGCGCTCCAGCGCTGTGCCCCGGCGGGCGACGGCGCGGCGCGTCCCGCCCCACTCTGAACCCCGCGCTCCGTGGCAGCGTTCCGGATGCGCGCGGCAAGCCGTCATCATGGCGGCTCACGCCGTGGACGTCCTGGTGCTCAAGCTGACCCTGACCCCGGTGCTCATCGGGGCCTCGGCGCTGATCGGCCGGAGATGGGGACCGAGCCTGGGGGGCTGGTTCGTCGGCATCCCCTTCACATCGGGGCCGATCGCCCTGGTCCTCAGCCTGAGCAACGGCTGGCAGTTTGCGGCGGCCACCGCGCTCGGCATCCTTGCCGGGACCGGCTCGCAGGCCGCTTTCTGCCTCGCCTACTCGTGGGCGGCGACGCGGCTGGGGTGGAGCCTCTGCCTCCTGGCCGGGGTGGTCTGCTTTGCCGTCGGCACCCTCGTTCTCGACCATGTGTCCCTCTCGGCGGCTGCAGCGCTGCTGATCGCGGTCATCGCCGTCGCCGCCGCGCTCGTCCTCCTGCCCCGCAGCTCCCCCGGAGCGGGGCGGCAGGGGTTGCGGGGACCGCCGGCGCTCCTCGACGTTGTGACTCGCATGGTCCTGGCCACCGGCGTGGTTCTCCTGCTCACCGGACTTGCGACCCTTCTCGGCCCGACCCTCACCGGGCTGCTCTCGCCCTTCCCCCTCTTTGGCGCGGTGATGATGGTCTTCTCCCAGCGCCTGGAGGGCGGGCGAGCCGGGATCGCGGCGGCTCGGGGGCTGCTCTGGGGGCTCTTCGGGGCTGCCCTGTTCTTTCTCCTGGTGGCCACCCTCCTGCCCCACATCGGACTGATCGCCTTTCTGCCCGCGGTGGCCGTCGACGTCGCGGCGCAGGGCGCCACCTTCCCGCTGGTGCGGCGTCGCACCCGGGTCGCGGCCGGTTCCCAGCCGGCTCGAGCCGGCGTCTGATCGCCGCGCCGGCCGGTCGCGGGCCAGCGCCGGGGCCCCCAAGGTTCACTCGACCAGGTCGAGTACCTCCTGCTGGCCCGGGGTGGGCAACCCCTCAGCCCTGGGAGCGGACGAGGCGGCCGGCACGCCAATGCCGACCAGATCGCCGGCTTCCGGCACGGCCTCGACCCCCAGAGCTGGCAACCTGGGATGAGCCGCCCGGCTGCGCCGCGCTCAGGAGCCAAAGTGAGCACGGGCTCGCTCTGCCGTTGTCTCCGGCAACTCATCCACCATGGCCTGCCAGTGCATCCGCTCGGAGTACATGACGTCGGAGCGGTAGTGGGGCTGGGGGTGGGCCCGGGTGACCATGCGCAGGCTGAGCACGTAGCCGGGCCGGTCGGCGGCGGGGGCGCCGTAGAGGGCCATGTTGAAGCTCTGATGGCCGAGCTCCGCGTAGAGGTTGAGGGTGCGGGAGATCCCGAAGCCGAGCTCCTCCACCTGAGCCGCATCCAGCTGGGAGGGACAGGTCGGGCCGGCGACGAAGCCGCGCACCTCGTCGAATCCCATGGGCGCGTAGCTGGCCAGCCAGTCCACACACCCGGTGCCGGCGATGTAGCGGGCGCCCAGCCTGCGCTCGGTGTCGACGTAGTCGCGGCAGCGTTCAGCGGGAACGCCGGCGAGCAGCGCCTGCATCGTGGAGGGAGCGGGGTCGGCCGCCGCCTGCATGTGGGGGTGGAAGACCGAGCTGCCCGAGGGCAGCATGTGGTTGGCATTGATCGAGGTCCACGCCGCCCCCGGATCGCGTTGCAGCACCCTGCCCAGGTACTCGGCCTGG
Source organism: Binatia bacterium (assembly GCA_035624785.1). GTDB lineage: Bacteria > Chloroflexota > Dormibacteria > Aeolococcales > Aeolococcaceae > JAJZNI01. Next base: position 118,341 of record DASPQV010000047.1, read on the forward strand.
GCGGAGAGGTTGTCGGCGACCAGGCGCGGCGTCATCAGCTCCAGGGGCAGGTGATGACGGGAGGCTGAATAGACGCAGACCGCGCAGTGCTGGAAGTAGGTGACCAGGTTGGGAAAGAGGACGGCCTCGCCACGCTGGATGCGGCCCTCGGGATGGATGGCCGCGGGGAGGCGGGGTGTGGCGCTCTCGATCTGCCCGGCGCAGAAAGGACATCCCCGCTGGGTGTCGGCGGCAAGGGTGGTGAGGTCGAGCGCGCTCGGCGGGCGCAGCGGCCTGGGGGTGCTGACGATCCTGGCCGCGTAACCGGTCAGCGGGTCCCAGCGGACCTCGACCGATCCGGCCCGCGGCTCGAAGTCCACAGCGGGATCGAGGATCTCGCTGGTGAAGGTCTCATGGCGCAACTCCATTCCGGCCCATCATGCTCCCGCCATCCCGGCAGAGGCGGTGGAGCTCGCCGCGGAGGGCCGCATCCTGCTCAGCTTCCATGACGACCCGCGACCCCGCACGGTCGACGAGGTTGCCGCTGCGGCTGGGGTCCACCGCACCGTGGCGTTCAGCCACCTCAGCGCAGCTGGCCCTGGGTCAGGCCGGCCGCCGCCAGCACCGACGATCTCAGCCGGGAGCCGACTCCGGGGTGTCGCGCTTGGGTCCGGACCGCCCGGCTGGGGTGGCTGTGGCTGGCGCCGCAAGGACCGCCTCCAGGTCACCGAGCAGGCCCTGGACCGCTTCACGGTTGAGCACCAGACCGCGGCGGCCGCCGTCGCCGGCGTTGGCAACCACGCCGGCGTCGCGCAGCAGCTTCACATGGTTGCTGACCGTGGGCTGGGCCAGGTGAAAGAGCTCGGCGAGCTCGCTGACCGTGCTCGGCGACCCGCTCAGGACCTCGAGCATGGCCAGCCGGGTGGGGTCGGAGAGAGTCTTGAGCCTGCGGGCAAGGCTCTCGGTCCTGGCCCGCACCTCGGCAACGCCGCTGTCGGCACGAACGCCGATCAGCACCATGCCGGGCAGGTCGATCAGCGAGCCGAGGTGGGCGAAGTAGGCGGGGACGACGGCGATCGTCCCCTGCGCATCCAGGGACCGCACCAGCCCATCGAGCAGGTGACCCGAGGGCGCGTAGGCGCCTCTGGCCACCTCGCGCCAGGCCGCCCCGCGGCGCTGCAGCTCGCGGCGGCGGGAGACCGCGGTCTCGACGGATCTCAGGCCGTACCGACGCCAGTCCGGCGCGACCCCGGCCCAGATCTCGCGCACCAGCTGGGCGAAGCGGCGGCGGGTCGTCGAGGAGGAGCGCATCTGGGCCAGGCGGTGGCGCAGGGTGGCCCGGTCCGCGGGCGTCTCGGAGCCGAGGCGCAGATCCCGTGGGGCGGAAGCGCACAGCTCCTCGAGGGGGTCGAGGAGCTCGGCGGGATCGAGGGAGAAGAGGATGCCGGCGTGGTGAGCGAGGATGGTCAGCTCCATCTCGTCGCCGGACTGGATGGCACCCGCGTCCCCCCAGAGGTCGCGCACCCGCTCGGCCAGGTCCGCGGCCTCGGCGTAGAGCCTGCCGATGGTCGGGTGGTCGCGCTGGAAGTCGGGGCGCCACGCGGCGCCGACGACCCAATCCAGCTCGACCGCCAGGGACCCGGCGACCACCACGGCCGGGCCGGCTTCGGCGGCGTCCACCTGCTCGTGGTAGAGCGGCATAGCCGGATGACTATATCACAACCTAACTTGACACAGGGGACGATCCTATGGCAATATTCCCATATGGCTATGAGTTCCTGGATCACCCTGATGATCGCTGACTTCCGCCTCGACGAGGCGGTGAGGGCGGCGGAGCGTCGACGGCTGATCCGAGAGGCAAGGTCAGCCGATGCGGGCGAGGGGGAGGCCGGCGTTCCGGCACCCGTCCGCATCGCGGGCGAGCTGCTGCTGCGAGCCGGGAGCCGCCTGGTCGGCCCGGATCGGGCTCGGGCCATCGTCAGCCGCTGATCCCGCTACACTCCCGGGCCGTGACCCTGACCGTATCCGCAATCGTCGTCGACTGCCGCGACCCCGAAAGGGTTGGGCGGTTCTGGAGCGCCGCGCTGTCGCGGCCGCTCGAGGGCGGCGAGGAAGGGGTGTGGTGGTGGCTGGAGCTCGGGCAGGGCGGTCCGGGCATCCTGTTTCTGCAAAACCCGGACGCCAAGGTGGTCAAGAACCGCCTCCACCTCGATCTCCGGCCCGACGACCAGCTCCGTGAGGTCGAGCGGTTGACCGGCCTCGGTGCTCGCCGGAAGGACATCGGCCAGGGCGAGGTCGGCTGGGTGGTCATGGGCGATCCCGAGGACAACGAGTTCTGCGTCCTCGAGCCGGAGTCCTCGACACCGGAGCCCGGCTAGACTCTCCGGATCTCCCCGTCCCGAGCATCGGGGTGACCGCCGGTGGAAGCCGGAGATCCGGCGACCCGGCCCTCCTGGTCGGTCGCGGCTCCTCCGCCCGGGAAGCTGGTGGACAAATACCAGATGGCCGTCTCGGGCGGGGCCCCGCGATCATTGGTCCATGCCCCGAGCCGAGCCCACTTCGGGGAGGACCGTTCTGGCGGAGCCCACCGGGTCGCGGGGCGGACGGGTGGCCGGAGCTCTCCGGTGGCCTGATCGCCCGCCCTCTCCTTCCCGCCGCGCGCTGACCGCTGCCGTGGCCGGAGGTGCAGCGCTCGCCACGGCATCGCTGATCGCCGCGGTCCTGCCGAGCGGTCTCTCCCCGCTGACCGCCGTCGGGGATGAGGTGGTGTCGCTCACGCCGGCCGGCGTCCGGGAGGCCGCGATCGGGTTCCTGGGGACCGCCGACAAGCCGGTGATCATTGCCGCGGTCGCGGTCATCACCATCGGGATCACCGCGCTGCTGGGGCTGGCCGCCCGCCAGGACCGGATGCCGCTCGCGCTGGGTGGGGCCGCCCTGCTCGCCATCGGCCTGGCCTCGACCGGAGACAGCTCCCCGGCCTACCTGCCTGCTGGCGTGGCCAGCGCCGCAGGGGCCGGGCTCGTCGCCATCTGGGTTGTCCGCCGGCTCGGCAGGCCGGCTCCCGCGCCACCTCGTCCCGCCACCGGGCAGCGGCGCAGGCCGCAGGATGGCGCCCGGGCGGAACCGCGCTGGGAGCGGCCCCGGCCGTCCGCCGGCTGGGGCGGGAAGGAGCTGACGCGACGCCAGTTCACCCTGCTCGCGGGTGGGGTGGCGGTGGTAGCCGCGCTGGGCCAGGGGATCGCATCCCTGCTCGTGTCGACCAGCGCCGCCGCGGTCGAGGCGGTGCGCCGGACCATCCGGCTGCCCCGGGTGGCGCGACCGCTGCCCCCGCCCGACCCGGCCGATTCATTCGATGTGCCGGGGATCAGCCCGCTGGTCACCAGCAACGACGCCTTCTACCGGATCGACACCGCCTTCATACCTCCAGCCGTCGACTCCACCAGCTGGCAGCTCCGTATCAATGGCATGGTCGAGCGCCCGCTGACCCTCACGTACGACCAGCTCATGGCAATTTCCCAGGTGGAGGCGGACATCACCCTCTGCTGCGTCAGCGACCCGGTGGGCGGCAACCTGATCAGCAATGCGCGCTGGCAGGGGGTGCGCCTCGATCGCCTCCTCGAGATGGCCGGCGTCCTTCACGGGGCCGACCAGATCGTGGGCAGGTCGGTGGACGGCTTCACCGCGGGCATGCCCACCGCGCTCGCCCTCGATGGCCGGGCCGCCCTCGTGGCGGTGGGGATGAACGGTCAACCCCTGCCCATCGAGCACGGCTTCCCCGCTCGCCTGGTCGTGCCCGGGCTCTACGGATACGTGTCGGGGACCAAGTGGCTGCAGGAGATCCTGCTCACCACCTTCTCGTCTTTCGACGCCTACTGGGTGCAGCGCGGCTGGAGCCAGCCGTCCCCGATCCGCACCGAATCCAGGATCGATGTTCCGCAGGACGGCAGCTCGCTCGCCGCTGGAGCGACCGTCATCGCCGGCGTCGCCTGGGCCCAGCACCGCGGGATCTCCGGGGCCCAGGTGCGGATCGACTCCGGCCCCTGGCTCCCCGCCCAGCTGGCTGGGGAGTTGAGCATCGACACGTGGCGCCAGTGGAAGCTCGGCTGGCAGGCGACCCCGGGCATGCACACCATCGAGGTGCGGGCCGTGGACGGCACGGGCACGGCTCAGACGCCCGCCTACAGCGATCCCTTCCCGAGTGGTGCGACGGGGTACCACACCATCCAGGTGACGGTGAGCTGACCGCCCCGGTTGGGTGGAGCGTGACGCCCAGAGCCTCGAGTGGGATCATGAGCCGATGGACGGGGCCACCCATCGCCGGCGCATGCCGCCGGACTCCCGGGGCGGGCTGCGCGAGCGGCTCCGCCGCATCGAGGTCAGGCTGGGGATCGACCCCGGCAGCCACCCGGAGTGGGTGTGGCTGATCCCCTGCGCCACCTTCGTGACCACGGTGGCGATGTTCATCGCCCTCGATCTGATCGGGGGGACCAGCATCACTCTCACCATCCTCGTGGGTCTGCCGGTCGGCGTCCTCTCCGGCGCCGTGGTCGCGGGGATGTCGATCGCCTACATGTCGGCATCGCATGACGGCGACGGGGGCGGTGGCGACGACCGCCGGCGCTCGCCCGACCCTGACCCGAAGCCCATCCCACCCCCCGGATGGTGGGCGGAGATCTCTCCACGACCGGGTCCCGCTCAGCCCGAGCCCGGGGAGGAGGAACGCCGCCGCGACCGGCAGCCGGTGGAGACCGCCGGGGCATCCGGCCGCTGAGGGGCATCCGGGCCGTCCGAACCCGCATCGCCAAGCCGCCCCACCGGCCGGTGGTAGCCTTGCCCGAGAAGGTCATCGGAGAAACTGCTTGTCCAGCGGCGGCGGCGGCAGGTCCAGTGCCCGGGACGACCGCGTCGCTCCGCTTCGACGCTGGGGAGGCGGAGCCGGGGCGGCCATCCTGGTCGTGGCCGCCGGCCTGGTGTTCCTCGCCGCGCTGGGAGCACGCGGCAGTCAGGGCGCAAGCCTCGCGGTCGGTGCCACCGCGGGGGCGGTGGAGGCCGGGGTAGACATCCTCGCCGGCGCCGTCGGCGGAGCCGCCCTGGTCGTGACCCTCGCCCTGTTCTTCGAGGGAGGCCGGATGCGACGGGGGTTGGGGACGCGCCCACCCCGCCGATCACTGTGGAGCCAGTTTGCCTTCCTGCTCACCTGGTCCGCGGTTCTCGCGGCCATCGCCTGGTGGGTCGGGGAGCAGCGCTCCGGCTCCGGGCACAGCGTCAGCCGGGCGGCACCGCCGTCTCGGCTGCTGCCGGGGCAGCTGTCCGCCGCGGCCGGCTCCACAGCGTCCCCGCCCTGGGCGCTCATCGGCCTGGTCACCGGCATCGCCGTCATGGCGGTGGTGATGATCGTTCTCGTGCTGCTCAGCCGCCCCGGCCGGGTGTCCGCCGCACCGCTCGCTGAGACGCAGCCGACGGCCCTGGAGGCGGTGGATGCGGCGACTGATGCCCTGGCCGTCGAGGCCGACCCTCGACGAGCTGTGATCGCCGCCTACGCGGTCATGGAGCGGATGCTCGGAGCCGCCGGCTCGCCGCGGAGGATCTCGGACGCTCCCACCGAGCACCTGGAGCGCAGCCTGGTGCTGCTCGGCGCCAGCCGCTCGGCGGCGCGCCGGCTCACCGAGCTCTTCGAGCGGGCGCGCTTCAGTCTCCAGGTGATCGACGAATCCGTGCGCCGCGCTGCCCTCGACGCTCTGGCAGCGGTGCGCCGAGATCTCGAACCGGCGTGAGCAGGCCGATCCCGGGGCGCCCCAGCGCCTCTCGCGGGCTGCTGGCTCTGGCGACGGCTCCGTTCGCGGTCGCCGTGGTGACCATGGGGCTGTTCGGCTGGCTCGGCTCACAGGCAGCCGTCCCGCGGCCGGCGCTGCTCGCCGTCTACGTGACCTGCGTCACCGTCTGCACCGCCTGGTGGCTGCTGCGGGCGATCCGGCCGCCGGCTCGCCGGCCCGATACCATGGCGGCTCTGGGACGCCGCGGCGTCGATGCCGACCCGCACCCGCCCCAGCGCCTGCTCGCCTGGGAGCGGATGGTCACCGTGGGTATGAGCTCCGCTCTGGACGCCGACCAGCGGCTGCGGCCCCAGCTGCGGGAGCTGGCTTGTGCCCTGCTGCGGGTGCGGCGAGGGCTCGTTGTCGACCCCGCTGGCGACGACGTCGCCACCCGGTGTGGTGCGCCCGGCGAGCCCCTGCTGGGGGCGCGTCGGCCACGACGTCCCGAACTCACCGAGCGAGGTCCGTCAGCCGAGGATGTTCGCCGAGTGATCAGAGTAATTGAGATGATCTGACGATGACGGACGTCCACGATGTGGCCGCCGCCGGCAAGGTGATCCTCGACGAGGTCGAGCGTTTGATCGTGGGCAAGCGGGAAACGCTGGAGCTTCTCCTGAGCGGCGTGCTCGCCAGAGGACACATCCTGATCGAGGACTTCCCGGGGCTCGCCAAGACGCTGATCGCGCGCTCCCTGGCCCAGGTCACCGGACTGCAGTTCCACCGAGTGCAGTTCACCCCCGACCTGCTGCCCTCGGACATCACCGGATCGTCCCTCTATGACCAGCGGACTGCCGAGTTCACCTTCCAGCCCGGGCCGATCTTCACCAACCTCCTGCTCGGTGATGAGATCAACCGAACGCCTCCCAAGACGCAGGCGGCGCTGCTCGAGGCGATGGCCGAGCAGCAGGTCACCGTCGATGGTGTGACCCGGGCGCTGACCCCGCCGTTCATCGTGGTGGCGACGCAGAATCCCATCGAGTACGAGGGGACCTATCCGCTCCCCGAGGCCCAGCTGGACCGCTTCCTGCTGCGCATCAGGGTCGGCTACCCGAGCGCCGGAGAGGAGGCGGAGATCCTCCGGCGGCGGGTGGAGCGGCGCAGCGACAGCGTGACCCTGAACCAGGTCGTGGACCGGTCCACCCTGCTGCAGCTCCAGGCCGCGGTCGAGGATGTCCACGTCGAGCCGAGCATCGAGGCCTACATCGTCGCTCTGGTGGCGTCGACCCGGCAGCGAGTCGACGTCCTCGTCGGTGCCAGTCCCCGGGGCAGCCTGGCTATCCTGGCGTCGGCGCGGTCCTGGGCAGCGCTCTCCGGGCGTGATTTCGTGGTGCCCGAGGACGTCAAGCGGATGGCGGTTCCCGCGCTCGGCCACCGCCTCACCCTGCGGCCCGAGCTGTGGGTGCGCGGCATGAGCGGGGACGACGTGGTGCGCGGCTGCCTCGACTCGGTGCCAACCCCCTCGACGCGGGCGCCCCTGGTAGCCGGTTGACCTGGTCTGCCACTGAGCGGTTGCTCGCCTACCCGTGGCTGGTGGCCGGGCTCTTCCTGGCGGGCATCGCCACCGGGCGTCCCGAGCTGATCGCGGTGGCGGCGCCGTTTGCCGCCGTTCTCATCTTCGGCCTGGCCCGCTCGCGCACGCCTCACCTCTCCCGGCCCCGGGTTTCCCTGGTCCATGACCGCGTGATCGAAGGCGATACGGCGGAGGTGAAGATCGAGGTCGCCGTCCCTGCCGAGGTGTCCGCGCTGGAAGTCGGTCTGGCCGTGCCCCGCGGTGTCGAGGTCGCCGGGTGTCCGAACCCCGCGGTGATCCGCCGAGGGGAGGGCGCGGGCCAGCTGGCCTGCCTCACGGTGCGGCCGCGCCACTGGGGGGTCTTCCCGCTCTCGCCGGTCATCTTTCGGGCTCATGACGGCATGCGCCTGCGCCGCTTCGAGGCCCAGCTGGTGCCCGGTCCGGAGGCGGCCCTCCGCGTCTACCCACGATCGGAGCACGTCCGGACCCTGACCCGGCCGGCGCGCACCAACGTGTACGCCGGCAACCGGGTGTCGGCGCAGCGCGGCGATGGCGTGGAGTTCGCCGACGTGCGTCCCTTCGCCTCGGGCGACCGGGTGCGCAGCATCAACTGGCGAGCCTCGGCGCGCCGTGGAAGCCTGTGGATCAACCAGCGGCATCCAGAGCACAACGCCGACATCGTGCTGCTCCTCGACACCTTCACCCATGTGGGGCCGGCCGGGGCCGGCAGCCTGGAGCAGATGGTGCGCGGCGCTTCGGCCCTTGCGGCGGCGTGGCTCCGCGATCGCGATCGGGTCGGGATCGTCGGCTTCGGCGGGACGCTTCGATGGTTGGAGGTCGGCGAGGGTCTGCACCACGCATACCGCATCGTCGACGCGCTGCTCGACACCCAGGTCGTCTTCAGCTATGCGTGGAAGGGGGTTGAGATGATCCCCGCACGCCTCCTGCCGCCGCATGCCCTGGTCGTCGGGATCACTCCGCTTCTCGACCCCCGCTCGGTGACGACGCTGCTCGACCTGCGCGGGCGAGGCTTCGACGTCGCCGTCGTCGAGATCTCACCCGAGCCGTGGGCCGGCCCCATCACGTCGGACAGCGCCGAGATCGCCCGCCGGATCTGGATGCTGGAGCGGGAGGTTCTCCGCTCCCGCTTTCTCAATGCCGGGCTGGGCGTCGCGGTGTGGAGAGAGGGCGAGCCCATCGAACCCGTGGTGGCGGAGGTGGAAGGGTGGCGGCGTCGCGCCCGGCTTCGCTTTCGCTGATACCGGCTGCCCTGGCGTTGCTGGCGTCGGCCGGAATCGCCGCGGCCACGACCGCCGGTGCGGAGGCCCGGGGCGAGCCATCCTGGGTCGTCAACTCGGCGGGCAGCGCGTCGGTGGCAGGCGTCCTTCTGATCCTCGCTGCGGTCACCTTGACCCGGGCAGCGGTCGTGGGTTGGGCGGCGGCGTTGCTCGCGGTCGGCTACGCGATCCTGCTCGCCGGCTCCGGTCGCGCCATCGACCCCTGGGCTCCGCTCTTCGGGTTGGGGATCCTGCTGTCGGCCGAGCTCGCCTTCACCGCCCGTGAGTTGCGCCGGCCCCACGCCTCGACCTTCGGTCTCGAGCTGAGCCGGTGGCTGCGGCTTCTGGCCGTGGCCGGCGCTGGTGGGGTCATCGGGGCCGCCGCCACCGTCGTGGCCTCGACAGTGCCGGGTTCGGTGCCCGGCCTCCTCGCCGGATCGGCCGGTGCGGTCTGCCTGGTGGCGCTCGCCGCCTGGATGCGGGGTCGAGGGGCTCACCGGCCGGGTGCCACGCCGCCCGACTGAGGCGGCCGCCAACCGGACCCGTCGCCGTGCCACGGAGTCGCGCCGGGCGCTTCCCTTCGACCTCGGCGCCGCGATCTGACCCCGCGCGCACGCTGGCGACGTGCCGGCACACCCACTCCCGGTGACGCCTCACCGTCGGGGACCGCGTACCCGCTGGACGGAGTATCCACGGAACCGCCGAAGGTGGAGGGCAAACGCGTCAAATGTCAAAGGACCATCACCGGGGGGGCGCCGCTCTGGATGCCGGCTGCAGAGCTGTCACGGCGCCGTCATCGCGCCGGAGGGACCGTCAACCCTGCGGCTTCAGCTCCAGGGCCGCGGAGTTGATGCAGTAGCGCTGGCCGGTCGGCTCCGGTCCGTCGTCGAAGAGGTGCCCTAGGTGACCGCCACAGCCGCGGCAGATCACCTCGGTGCGGACCATCCCCAGTCGGCGGTCCGCGCGCAGCTCGACCGCCTCGCGGTTGGCGGGCTCGGAGAAGCTCGGCCAGCCGGTGCCGGAGTCGAATTTGGTGCCGGAGCGGAAGAGCTCGGCGCCGCAGCCCGCGCAGTGGTAGGCGCCGGTTTCGTGGCTCCGCCAGTACTTGCCGGTGAAGGCCGGCTCGGTAGCGCTCTGGCGCAGGATGGAGTACTGCTCCGGGGTCAGCCGGGCGCGCCACTCGGCGTCGGTCAAGCGGGTGGTGGGGGTGCTCTCCGTCATGCTCACTCCTCTTGAGCGTGGCTGCTGATCCAGGGTAGCAGCGGAGCCCGCCGCGCCCGGTCAGCTCGCCGGGCTCGTCGGCGGCTTGGTGGGGAGCGTTCCCTCCAGCGTGGTCACGGTGGACGTGCCGCAGACCGAGGCCGGCTGGTCACCGGTGATCTTGCACAAGCCTGCGATCAACCAGTTGGCATCCGAGAGGATCGCCACGGCGGCGGCACTGCTCGGGTTGCTCAGTGACTGGCCGATCTGTTGCCAGGTCATACCTTGGAGCAGCGCGGGGCCGTCCACCACCTGGCCATTGATGGTGAGTGTCGGAGCACCGGCGGCCACGTAGCGTCCCCCCAGGTCCATCCAGGGCACACCGCCCGTCGACGACGAGTACGGGGGGGCGTCGTACGCGTTGACCAGCGACTGCTCGTCTGCGGTGGGCGTCTGCAGTGCACGGCCGTTGCGGTCCGCCGTCTCCACGGGGACGAAGGCCAGATAGGGGCTGGAGTAGCTGGACCCGTAGAACGAGAAGCTATCGGTGTTGGGGAAGAGGTCGTTGGTCGCCGACTGAGTGAAGTGGAGGTTGGTGAAGCTGCCGAACCGGCTCAGTGCCACGACCACGCTCCAGCGGTCGAAGGCGCAGTACGGGCAGGAGTCCTCGCCCACGAAGAGGAACTCCGGCTTGCCGCCGCTGGCGAGCCCGGGCGTCGAGCTGGGCAGGCTCATCAGCGGGTCGGCGATCTGGCCGCCGCCGACGGTGGCCAGGTTCGAGGCGGTGACAGAGGTCACCTGGTTGACCACTCCCTGGTCGGCAAGCGGATCGGGGCTCGCGGTTGGAGCGACCACCGCCAGGATGACGAAGACGATGACCACCACCGCAACCAGCGCGGTGAGACCGCCGCCCCAGGCCCAGGGCGACTGCCACCAGGGGCCGCCGACCTTGACCCGGTGGGTCTGGTACCGGGAAGGAGGCGCCGCCCGTCTCCCACCGCCCCTGGCCGAGGCGGAGGGCCCGGCGCGAGCCCCTCGCGGCTCGGCGGGACTGGAGGCGGCGCCGGTCCCGGTCGGAGCCGGGGCGGTGCGGGTCATCGTGGCAGTGCCGGGGCCCGGTTGGGCCAGCTCCTGCCGGCGGCGCTTGGAGAGTCGGGCCACGCTGCACCTCGGGGCTCAAGGCTGGGGCTGAGCTGCTCCAGCCAACGGCTCCTGACGGCGCCGCTAAGCCATCGTCGCTGCTACGCCGGCGCCGCAGCTAGGGCCGAAGGTAGGCTCGGCCCTGGGCCCTTGGGCTTCCCCGGGTCGGTCCATCGCCCGATCCTGCGGTTGCTGCCCAGACCGCGGACGTGCCCCACCCGAGCAACAGTCCTGTTACAGGACCCCGCATGCCTGTCACTCGACGCCGACGGCGGGCCAACCGCAGGCTCGGCGTGGCTCACCATTGGGGCGCGGCACAGCCGCGGCCGGGTGAGGCGCGCCCGGCATGCAGGGAACCCGCATGACCTGGAAGGCTCCCTCCCGTGGGTCCGGCACCGGCCTGATCGGCAAGCTGGCGCAGGCCAACATCGACGAGGTCGCCCCGGTGGACGACGAGGTGGTGGTGGTCCGCGACGACGATCCCGGGTCGGCACCGCTCCGCCAGCGACTTGCCGCCAGCACCCTGCTGCGGGTCCGCGAGGTGACCGCAATCGACGACCTGGCGGAGCTGACCGCCACCGGGCGCAGCCGCGCCGTGGTCCTGTGCCGCCGCGGCCTCTCCCTGGTTCAGCTTCACGAGGCGGTTGCGGCGACCAGGGAGCGCTGCCCCGACGTTGCCCTGGTGGTCCTCGACGACCAGGGCGGGGAGGGCCGGGAGGCGGTGGCGTCCCATGCCGGGGCGGACGGCCTGACCAGCCTCACCGCGGACTGGAGCGCGGTGGGGGGGACTGTTCTCGGCGCGGCCGAAAGGCGGGCTCGGGCGCGGGCCATCGGCGACGTGCTCGCCGGCCAGCCGGACTCCGCCGTCTTGGAGCCGCTCCAGGAGACCTGGCCTCTCGCTCTCCTGCTGTTCCGGGCCGAGAACCTGCTGACCGCGGCGAACCGCTATGCGCGCGGCGACCTGGACACCCTGCTGCTGGCCCTGGGCGTGCTGATCCGCCCGGTGCTGAGGCCCAGCGACCTGCTGGCGCGACTGCCCGACAACTCGCTGCTCATCGCCCGTCGCGACTCCGACGAGCTGGCCATCGCAGCGCTCGCCGACCGGGTCCTGCGGGCCTGTCGCCAGCCGCTTTCGATCGGCGAGGAGAGCGTGCCCATCACCGCAGGCATCGGCATCGCGGTGCGCCGGCGGCGGGACGCCGACCGCCAGACCACCGCTGCAGAGCTGCTCGCTCAGGCCCGCACCGCCCTGGGCCGGACCCAGGGTCGGGGCCGGGCGAGCTATGAGCTGGCCGATTCGACTCTTCAGGCCCGGGTCACGGCGCAGCGGCAGACCGAGATCGCCTTGCGCCATGCGCTCGACAACCACGAGTTCCGGGTCTTCTACCAACCGGTGGTCGAGCTGGCCAGTGGTGCCCTGCTCTCCTTCGAGGCGCTGATGCGCTGGCAGCGTCCCCAGGTCGGGCTCTTCGACGCCGGGTCCTTCGTGGGCGCGGCGCAGCGCAGCGGGCTGATGACCCGGATCGGTCAGACCATCCTCCACGAGGCGGCCGGCGAGGCCGCAGGCTGGGCCACCGGTGAGGCCGCACCCCCGGCGCTCTCGGTCAACCTGTCGCCGCAGGAGTACTTCATGCCCACCCTGGTCCCCAGCCTGGGACGGATCCTCACCGAGGTCGGCCTGCCCGTCAACCGGCTGCTGCTCGAGCTCCCCTGCAAGCTGCTGGCTCGGGACCCGGTCTCGGCGCGCAGCATCCTGCGGGACCTCGCGTCCCTCGGCGTCACCCTGGGCGTCGACGACTACGAAGGCGAGTTGAACGACGATCTCCGCCGCCTCCCGATCCGGCTGGTCAAGCTGCGCATGGGGCTGCTGGACCAGATCGAGACCGACGTGGAGCGCCGCGCCAGCGTCGCCGAGATGGTCTCCCAGGTCCTCTCGGCCGGCTGGCTCTGCGTGGGCAAGGGAGTGGAGACCGCCGCCCAGGCGGCGGTGATCCGGGACCTCGGCTGCCAGGGTGGCCAGGGGTTCCTGTTCAGCGGCGCCCGGCCGGCTGAGGAGCTGGGTCTCTTCCGCGGGCCCGGCGGGGTGTGGTCCTGGACACCCAGGGCGCGCAGCCTTCCGGCGGGCTGAGAGGGGTGTCACCCCGAAGCCTGCTTCCCGGGGTTCGCTGATCAGCCGCCGTAGGTCTGGGTGGGGGAGAGGCTGGGGCCCAGATCATGGCCCGCGCAGCCCTGGCTGGTGGCGACCACCTCCCCGTAGTGGTCGCCGCTGGTCAGCCCCTGCCAGTAGAGGGTGACCGTGGTCCCGTCCTGGGCCACGTCCACCCCGGCGCCGGAGCCGGGACTGGGCGCGGTCCAGGCCGCACCCTGCCAGCTCCGGAGCGCTCCATACCAATGGGCACCATCCCAGTACGCGATCAGCTGGACGGTGCCCACCCTATCGATCGGCGGTGGCGAGGACGGGGCGGCGGCGCTGAACGGCAGGATCGCCGTGACCAGGGCGAACGACGGGGTCCCCGCACCCACCGGCCCCTGGAGCTCGACGCTCACGTACGGTGTTCCATAGCCGGTGGCCGGGTCGACGCCGATGCCGCTCGAGCTCGCGGTGATCCCCAGCGTCGCGGGCAGCTCTCCCGAGGGGATGGCGGCGCAGGCGCTCGCCGCGCCGAGGACGTCGGGAAGCGGGAGGCTGGAGACCGACTCGGGAGGCAGCGTGGCCGGGGTGGGGGTCGCGACCGGGCCTGCCGCGGTCGGGCCCTGGCCGAGGAAGAGGTGTGCGGCCAGGACCACCGCGACCACGATGACCACGGTGACGAGGAGGGCCATCAGGCCCACGGCGACCACGATGCCTCGGTGCGAGGGGCGCTCCCCATCGGGAGCGGCCTCCTCGATGCCCGGGGCGGTTTCGCGCCGGCCCTGCCAACGCGCCCGCGGGCCCTGGGTGGTCACTCCCGGACCGGGCTTGCCGGCGAGCTGGTGGTCCGCGCTCCAGCCGTCGGGGCTGAGAAGCTCCATCGGGAGGACGGGCGAGCCGCAGCGGGCCATCGCGTCGGCGATCGCTGCGGCCACGTCTTCCCGGGAGGGCTGCCCGAGGTTCCACGTCTGCTGGGGGTGGTCGGCGAAGTAGCCGAGACCCTCCGCATAGTGCCGGTGAGCTTCAGCGAGGTCCCCGGAAGCGTCGGGGTCGGGGCTCAGCCTGGCCGGCAGCCCGCCGTAGTCGGGCCGCCACGGTCCCAGGGCGGCATCCAGGTCCCGCAGTGCCCGAAGGAACTCGATGAGGCGGCGATGCACCTCCGCGTGCTCACGCTCCGAGGCCGTGCCCTCAGACGGACCCACTGCTCATCCCCTGTGACGCCACCGTGCGGCGGCCGAATGCCGCATCCGCGCGATGATGCCCCAGCCGGGGGCCGCCGTGGGAGGCGCAGCTCGGCGCCGCGCTCAGCCGTGGGGCGGGCGGGCCCGATAGCCGACGGTCTGGGGAGGCTTGGGGCCGTCGATCGGGGGCGCGGCGTAGCCGGCGAAGACCCCGCCCTGGCGCCGCCCGGTCAGATGCCGGCCTGCCGGCTGCAGACGGAAGGCCCAGCGCACCTGGTTGAGCAGGAGCAGGCACGTTCCCGCCGCCGACGTGGCCAGGGGAAGGATGGCGAACGCCGCCCCCAGGGCCAGCGCGGTCGCGGTGCCCAGGATGGCCGCCGACTCGATGAGCAGCACCGCGAAACGAGCCAGGCGCCGCCGATCGGCGAGCCGGAACACCAGGTACAGCTCGATGGCCGAGACCGCCGCGATGGCGAGGAGAGCGGTGCCCTGATTCAGCCAGCCCAGCGGCAGGACGGCGACGTGGCTGGGGTCCAGCCGGATGGTCACGGTCGGGAGCTTGGGCGGAAGCAGCCCGACGCCGAGCAGCACGCTCATGATCCGGATGACCAGGAACATCTGGCACAGGGCGATCGCGGCCCGCACCCGGCGGTCGAGCTCCGCGGCCCGCGCCTGCGCAGCCAACGCACCCAGCTCCGAACCGGACCCGTTGCTCATCCTCGTGGATCACGTTAGCGGGGCCTTCGTCACCGGCTGTTGCTTCCCTGTAACAGCCGCAAAACGGCGCGCCGATCTTCTCAGGCTTCCCAACCAGACTGTCACAGCGCGGCGCCGGAGCGGCGCCCCGGGGTTCTCAGCCCAGGGCCTGGTCCAGGGTCGCCGCCACCCCGCTCAGTGTGCCCAGGAAGCGGCCGGCGATGACCCCACGGCGGTCGACCACGATCAGGGTGGGCGGGGCCGCGACGTCGTAGGCCGCGGCGATGGCCCCGGTCGAGTCCTCCACGCTCGGGTAGGCCACTGCGTAGTCCTCCCGGTAGGCGTTGGCGGAGGCGGCGTCGTCCTCCATGTCCACCCCGACGAAGGTCACCCCGCGACCCTGATAGCTGGAGTACAGCTGGTCGAGCGCGGGCTGCTCGGCGCGGCAGGGCCCGCACCACGACCCCCAGAAATCGATGGCCACGACCTGCCCGCTCATCGAGATGTCGACCGCCGCCCCCTGGGTGTCCTGGCCGCTGATCGGCGAGGCCAGCGTGGTGGCTCCGGCGACGTCGGGACGGTTGGGCAGGGACTGCTGCAGGCTGCACCCCGAGGCCATCGCCGCGGCCGCGCACGACAGCACCGAGATGACCCGGACGTGGTGTGGGCGCGTCACTTTTGCCATGCTAGCGTCCCCTCTCGTGCAGCTCAGTGCGCGCAACTCGGCGGGATTCGAGGCTCCCGCTGGGATGACCGCGGTGCCGGTGGTCCTGGCGCCCCTCGGCGGTCGCTTGCACGTGCTCCTGGTCCGCCACGATGGGCTGGCAGCGGCCGGCGGGGCTGGTGACGGGCCATACCGGGTCGACGAGCAGGTCTGGGCCCTCCCCGGCGGCTTCATGAGCCGGGACGAGCGTCCCGAGGAGACCGCGCAGCGGAAGCTCACCGAGAAGACCGGCGTCGGGGCGGTCTACCTGGAGCAGCTCCAGACCTACGGCGAGCCCAATCGCGACCCCCGTGGCTGGATCCCGACGGTCGCGTACCTGGCCCTGATCGACGCCGCGGTGCTTCGCGCTGACGAGAGCCAGGCCCGCTGGTGGGCGGTGGACGAGCTGCCTCCGCTGGCTCTCGACCACAGCCCCATCATCGCCGACGGCGTGGAACGGCTCCGGGGCAAGCTCTGGTGGTCCAACATCAGCGTCGGGCTTCTCCCCGAGCGCTTCACCATGCCCCGCGCCCGCCGTGTCTTCGAGGCCATCAGCGGGGTCCGCTACGAGCCCAGCAACTTCCGGCGCGAGCTGGAGCGAAGCGGGCTGGTGCGGGCCACCGGTCAGCGCGCCAAGGGCGGTCCGGGGCGTCCGGCGGCACTCTACGAGTTCGTCTCGCGTCAGCCCGCCTGGTCGCTGCGGCGGTCCCGGCCGCCCGCCACCGCCGCCTCGCGAGGTGGCGAAGGGGGAGGGCGACGGCCCGCTGGTTGACCGAGGCGGCTGGAGCCGGTGCCGCCCCGACTGCGGCCGCCCGGCGTACCGGGAACGCAGCTGGGCCGGCCCACCACGCACCATTCGCAGCAACCGCGCAGGACCGGGGACGCGCCATCTCTCCCCACAAGTTGTGGACAGTGATGTCCAAAATGGGATACCCCGGCGGAGGCCACTCCCCTGCCCGTTCCGAGTTCGAGCAGGCGCGGCGACCCCCCGCCTCCTGGGCGTGCCGCGACCGGGTGCGACACAGGTAATCTGGGCTCGATGCAGCGGGTCGCCACGCCCAGCAGAGGGGTGCTCGCCGACGCCATCCCCGGCGATCGGGTCCGGGACGCGCTGGTCGTCGTGGGCGGTGCCGCCCTGGTCGGGGCCCTGGCCCAGGTCGCCATTCACCTTGGCTTCACCCCGGTCCCCATCACCGGGCAGACCCTCGGGGTCCTCGTGGTGGGCTGCTCCCTCGGCTTCCGCCGGGCCCTGGCCAGCAGCGCCCTGTATGTCGGGCTGGGACTGCTCGGCGTTCCCTGGTTCGCCGCGCACACCGGGGGCTGGGTGGGGGCGTCGGCCGGGTATCTGGCCGGCTTCGTGCTGGCCTCGGCGGTCTGCGGCCAGCTGGCCGAGCTCGGCGGTGCGCGAGGCCTGCGCAGCGCCGTTCCGGTGATGCTGGTCGGGGAGGTCTGCATCTACCTGCCCGGGGTCACCTGGCTGGGCCTCTACCTCCATGTGGGTCTCGGCGCCGCGATCGGCCTCGGGCTGGTCCCCTTCCTGGCCGGCGACGCCGTCAAGGTGGCGCTGGCGGCCGGCGTGCTCCCGGGCGCCTGGCGGCTGGCCGGGCGGCGCGGCTGACCTCCCGATGGCGGCTCCGAGCGCTGCCTTGGGCTGCTACAATTAGGGTCAATCTGACCTAAATCGCGGTAAGCGGGTGGTGGCGGAGGTTCCCGTGCCGGACGCGACCGCCGAGCGCGGCGTCCCCAGCCTGGCGCTCCACTGCGACGAGTACCTGCTGACCATGGCGCAGTCCTTCTGGCGCCACGGCGAGAACGGGGATTCGGTGTTCGAGCTGGCTGTCCGCGAGCTGCCCCGGCACCGTGCCTACCTGGTCGCCGCCGGCCTCGAGACCGCCGTCGAGTACCTGAGCGGGCTGCGCTTCGACGCGGGCATGCTGGAGTGGCTGGGCGGGCTGGGCCGCTACGCCGCCGGCTTCCTGGAGTTCCTCGAAGCGCTGCGCTTCACCGGCGATCTCGATGCCGTCCCCGAGGGAACGGTGATGGGGGCGGCGGCGCCGCTGCTGCGGGTGAGCGCTCCTCGGATCCAGGCCACCCTCCTCGAGTCGGCGCTCCTCGCCATCGTCAGCCAGCAGGTGATGGTGGCGAGCAAGACGGCCAGGATCGTCGAGGCGGCCGGGGAGCGGCCGATCTGGGACTTCTCACTCCGCCGCCTCCACGGCGTCGAGGCCGGCCTGGGCGTCGCCCGTGCCGCCTACATCGCCGGGGCGGCGGGGACCGCCACCGTGGTGGCGGGCCGGCGGTACGGGATCCCCCTGACCGGCACCATGGCCCACCAGTACGTGCTCGGTTTCGGCCCGGACGGCGAGCAACGGGCCTTCGAGCGCTTCCTGCTCGACTACCCGGATCGGGCGATCCTCCTGGTCGACACCTACGCGACCCGGCGGGGGGTGGAGAGGGCCATCGCGGCCTCCCGGGCGACCGGCGTCCGGCTCGCCGCGGTCCGCCTCGACTCCGGGGACCTCGATCGCCTCAGCCGGGAGGCCAGGGGCCTCCTCGATGCCGCCGGCATGGGAACGGCCCGGATCCTCGTCTCGGGGGACCTCGATGAGTGGCGGATCGAGAGATTGGTACGAGCCGGGGCGCCCGTCGACTCCTTCGGGGTCGGCACCATGCTGGGGACCTCCGCCGACGCCCCCCACCTCAGCTGCGTATACAAGATGGTGGCGGTGGAGGCGGAGAGCGGCCGCCTCGTCCCGGTCATGAAGTGGAGTCCCGACAAGGTCAGCGACCCGGGGATCCACCAGGTGTTCCGGACCCCGGACGGCGATACCGTCGCGCTGGGGGACGAGATCCTGGAGGGACGGCCGCTGCTCGAGCCGGTGCTGCGGGCGGGCCGCCTGGTCGCCCCACTGCCCGACCTGCCCGCCATCCGGGAGCGCTGCCGGACGGAGCGCGAGGCCCTACCCGAGGCGGTGCGGAGGATCGATGATCACCGGGTGTGGCCGGTGGGGCGCAGCCCGGCGCTCCTCCGCCTGCGCCACGAGCTCCAGGGAGGTGACCAGATGGTGGACGGCGGCCGCGGGCCAGGGCGGAGGGCGCTGATCGCCGTCGACGTCCAGGGCGACTTCCTCCCCGGCGGCTCGCTGGCCGTGCCCCGTGGGGACGAGGTGGTCGAGGTGCTGGTCCGGCTCGCTGAGGATGCCGACCTGGTGGTGGCCACCCGCGACCTTCACCCGCCCGGGCACTGCAGCTTCGCGGCCCAGGGCGGACCATGGCCGGCGCATTGCGTCGCCGGGACGCCCGGGGCCGCGCTGCACCCCCGGGTCGACGCTGTCAGCGACCTGGTGGTCAGCAAGGGGCGGGACCCGGCCCGAGACGCCTACTCCGGTTTCGAGGGTACGGGCCTCGCCGGTGTGCTTCGCGCCGCGGGCGTCACCCGGGTGTTGATCGGCGGCCTGGCCACCGACTACTGCGTACGGGCCACCGCCCTCGATGCGGTGGGGGAGGGCTTCGAGACCGAGGTCGCCGCCGCCGCCGTCAGAGCCGTCGACGTGACCGCCGGTGACGGCGACCGGGCCCTCGAGGAGCTGCGCCGGGCCGGGGTTCGGGTGGTCGCCGCCACTCCGGAGGGCGACCCGGGGGCCGAAGTTGGTTCGGCAGAGCCCCGATGACCGCGCTGGTCAACGAGCACTGCAAGGCCTGCGACGCCCGGACCCCTCGGCTGGAGGGCGAGGAGCTGGAGCGGCTCAGTGCCGAGCTCAGCCCCCAATGGACGGTGGAAGCTGCCCTCCTCAGGCGCCGGATGCGGTTCCCGGACTTCGTCCGCGCCGCCGGGCGGGCCATGGAGGTTGCCCTGCTCGCCGAGGCGGAGGGTCACCATCCGGACCTGCTCCTGGGCTGGGGCTACCTCGACATCGAGCTGACCACCCACGCCATCAGCGGGTTGAGCCGCAACGACTTCATCCTGGCGGCGAAGATCGATTCGCTGGATGGATGACGTTCCCACAGCTCCCGTGAACGAACTGCGCGACCTCCTCGAGCTGCACGCCGTCGTCGACCCTTTCTTCGACCAGAACTGCTACGTGCTGCGGCGCCGCGATGCCGACCGCTGCCTGGTGGTCGATCCCGGCCTGCAGGCCGAGGCGGTGATCGCCTTCCTGGAGCGCCGGGGTCTGGGCTGCGACCGGGTGCTGGCAAGCCACGGCCATCCGGACCATGTCCTGGGCGTGCCCGCGGTGCGGGCGGCGCACCGCTGCCCGGCCGCGATCCACCCGGCCGACCGCTTCCTCCTCGGTCAACTCGCCATCTTCCCGGGGATGCCCGATGACCTCCCGCCGGTGGAGTTCGACGAGGACCTCGCCGAGGGCCAGGTGATCGACTGGCAGGAACTCCAGATTGCGGTGCTCCACACCCCCGGCCATACGCCCGGTTCGGTGAGCTTCCTGGTGGGGCCGGACCTGTTGAGCGGGGACACCCTCTTTCGGCGCAGCGTAGGCCGCACCGATCTGCCCGGGGGCTCGCTGGACGCCCTGCTCTTCTCGATCAGGGACCGCCTCTACGCCCTCTCCCCCGAGACCGTGGTCCACCCGGGTCACGGACCCGCCACCACCATCGGCGAGGAGATGCGGTCCAATCCCTTCGTCCGGCATCCCCGCGATCGCTGAGGGCGCGCCGGCGCAGATGTCGTGGTGGCGGGGCAGGCAGGATGTCCGGGACAGGCGGAGGGCCGCTGAATGCCAGTCGCGGCCGCGGCTATGCGGTGCCGAGCAGCCGGAGCAGGTCGTCGAGGATGCCCCCGGTGATGCCCCAGATGGTTCGCTCGCCGGCTTCGAAGAAATGGATGCGGCGGGTCTTCCCCGCCTCCCCCGGCCATTCCTCGACCCGGTGGGGAGCGTGGCGAAGCTCGGCGAGAGGGCACCAGAACCATTCGGCCACCTCGTAGCCATCGCCGCGCACCTCGAAGGGCTCCCGCTGGAGCCCGACCACGGGTGTCAGCCACCGCTCTGATCGGTGGGTCAGCCGCGCCGGCAAGCGGCCGATGATCTCGACGTTCGCGGGGTCGAGGCCCACCTCCTCGGCGGCCTCTCGGAGGGCGGTGGCCACGATGTCGGGGTCCGCCGGTTCGCGGGAGCCACCCGGGAAGCCGATCTGGCCGGCGTGAAAGCGCAGCTGCTCGGACCTCAGCAGGAAGAGCAGAGGGAGCCCGGGGCGGCTGGTGTCGAAGAGGAGCAGGACCGCCGCCTCCTGGTGGCCGGGAGGCGGCGGCTCGGGGATCGCGACCTGGCCGAGAAGGGCGTGCCGGAGATCGTCGAGAAGCGCCGCGGTCATCCCCACGGACTATGGCGCGGGCGCCAGCGCCAGCGTCAGCGCTGGGGAGCCACCTGCCGGAGCGCCTCCTCCAATCGCCACATCGCGTCCGCCCGCGCCACGGCCTCGTCGAGCAGGCCGGCGAACTTGCGGTGGCAGAGGTAGCGCTCGATGGCCTCGTCCTCCGCCTTGTCGGCGGCGACCTGCTCCGGTCTCCGGGCGGTCATCCTCCGGGTCTCCTCGTATCCTTTGCGTCCGATGCCGGGCGCCGGCTTCCTCCTCCTGCACCGTACCGCCGGGGCTCCCGGAGCGGGGTGACGCCGCGTCGGAAGCTTCGTGAAGGCTCGTGAAGCCGATTCGAAGGCCTGCCACGGGCTGTGACATTGCACCCGACCTGAGCTGATGGATCAAACCTCTCAGACAATACGGACGTGCCAGAGGAACTGACCCACCGCCAGCGGCCGCCCTGCGCGATCTGCGGCGGGGAGCTGCGCTTCTCCCATCGCGAATACGCGGGCAGGGGGCGGTCGGTCGCCATCCTGCGCTGCATCGCCTGTGGCGGGCTGGTGCGCGGCGAGCTGGGGGAGGACAGCCGACGGTCACCGCCGCCGTCCAGCCGTCGCCGGCCGATGCCGGACGGCGGCCATCCCGACAACTACGTGCTCGATGCCGAGACCGCCGACCGGCTGCTCCGGTCGCTGGACCAGGAGGACCCGGGGAGCCCCCGGGAGTAGCCCGGGCTTCAGACCGCCTCCGGGACCGGGCAGTATGTGTCGAACCAGGCCACAACGTGCGACTCCACGGTCTCGCGGTCGATGTCGACCGAGACTCCGTGGCCGCTTCGCGGCAGCATCAGGCGGTCGACCGCCGCGCTGCTGAGCAGGCGGCGCTCGATCTCCCCGGCGTTGCGGGGGTCGATGACCCGGTCGCGCTCACCGTGGATGATCAGCACCGGGGCTCGCACCGCGACCAGCTCGTCGCGGACCTGGGCCAGCAGCTTCACCAGCTGATGGACGGACTGGGTGGAGCGGCGTCCGTAGGACCAGAGCTCCTCGATGCCGCTGAGTCGGTACAGGTCGATGTCGCCGGGGCTGGGGCGGTCCCAGCGCACCACGTGCTTGAGCAGGGGAAGCAGCCGGGGCTGCCAGCCCGCCAGCCAGACCGGGGTGGCCAGGCAGGCCACGGCGGCCACGTCCGGCTCGGTGGCGGCGAGATGCAGGGCGATGGTCCCCCCAGCCGACTGGCCGGCGATGGCGACGCGATCGCACTCGCGGCGCAGGCAGGCCAGTGCGTACCGGGCCGACTCGACCCAGTCGGTCCAGCGGGTCTGCTTCAACTCCTCGGCGGTCGTGCCGTGTCCGGCCAGGAGTGGTCCACGGCAGCGCCAGCCAGCCGCGGCCAGGCGCTCGCCGAGCCGGCGCAGCTCCGGAGGGGTGCCGGCGAATCCGTGGAGTAGCAGCGCGCCGCGGCCCCCGCTCCCCATCTGCCAGGGAGCCACGACGGCGGGGTCGAAGGGTTCGTCGGTGCGAGCCGCCATTGCCGTCCGACTCTAGGTTCTCAACAGGCAGCGACGCTGCTCCCGGACCGACCTCCAGCTGTCTCAGCCGAGAGCGGGCACCGTGTCCGGCAGACCGGCGGGCGGGTCCCACCGAGCTGAGGAGTGAGCGATGCCGTGGGCTCGCGGGGCCGTGGGCCCGCCTCTGGCCATCCGGCGCATGGAGGGGCACTCGCCGTGCCGCTGGCCCGCCGCCGGTGCCCCCCGAAGTCGGCGGGGGTCCCCACCCGGCTCGTCCGGTGGGGCGTGATACCGTGCGGCTGCCGTGGCCGATCTGCTCGTCACCGCGCTCAACCAGGTGGTCGACGGTCGGGACCTCGACGCCTCGACCGCCCGGCTGGTGATGGATCGGATCATGGAGGGGGCGGCGACACCGGCGCAGGTCGGCGCCCTCCTGGCCGCGCTCCGGCTCAAGGGGGAGACCGTCGCCGAGCTCACCGGGATGGTCGAGTCGATGCGCGACCATGCCGTCCGGGTGACCCTTCCCCGGCCCGCGGTGGACACGTGCGGCACCGGCGGTGACCGGGCTGGCACCTTCAACATCTCGACGGCGGCGGCGGTGGTGACCGCTGGGGCCGGCTGTCCCGTCGCCAAGCACGGCAACCGGGCGGCGTCCTCGCGGTGCGGCAGCGCCGACGTGCTGGAGGCCCTCGGGGTCTCGATCTCCCTGCCGCCCCAGGGGGTGGTGCGCTGCGTCGAGGCGGCGGGCATCGGCTTCATGCTCGCCCCCGTCTACCACCCGGCGATGCGCCACGTCGGCCCGGTCCGAGCCGAGCTGGGCATCCGCACCGTCTTCAACGTGATGGGCCCGCTGGCCAACCCGGCTCGGGTCCGTCACCAGCTGATCGGCACCCCCTCGCCCGCCCTGGCCGAGAAGATGGCGGGAGTGCTCCTCGGCCTCGGGCACCGGCGCGCCGTCGTGTTCGCGGGACCGGACGGCATCGACGAGCTGGTCCTCCACGCTCCGGCAAGGGCTTACCTGGTCGCCGAGGGCCGGATCGAGGAGACCGTCATCGATCCCGCCCGGCTGGGCCTGGCGTCCGCCCCGGTCTCCGCGCTGGCGGGCGGCGACGCCGCCCGCAACGCCGCCCTGATGCGGGCCCTTCTGGACGGAGAGGCTGGCCCCGTTCGAGACTGTGTCGTCCTCAACTCGGGGGCTGCGCTGTTCGCCGCCGAGGTGGCGCCCAGCATCGAGGCGGGGATGGAGGAGGCCGAGCGAGCCATCGACTCCGGTGCCGCCCGGGCCCGGTTGGACACCCTGGTCCGGGTCTCCTCCGAGGCGGCGGCGTGAGCCGGGGCCGCGCTCTCCTCGCCCTCCAGGAGCAGGACGAGCGGATCGCGGCGCTGCGCCGGGAGATCGCCGACCTCGAGTCCGCCCTGAGCCGCGACACCGAGCTGGAGCGCCTTCGCGAGGCCGCCACCGACGCGGAGGCGGGCCACCGGGCCGCCGAGCAGGTGGCCCAGGGCGTCGAGCGCGAGCTCGCCGGGCTCCGCCGGCGGGCCCGCAGCCTGCAGGCCCGGCTCTACGACGGCTCGGTCCGGAACCCCCAGGACCTGCTGGGGATGCAGCGGGATCTCGACGCCATGAAGCCGCGCACGGACGAGCTCGAGGCCAGCCTGCTCGAGGCGATGGAGGCGACCGAGGCCGCCGAGGCGCTGCTCCTCGAGGCTCGGTCGGTGGCCGCCCGGCGTGAGGACGACCGCCGGTCGCTGGAGGGACCACGCCGCCGGCGTCTCGCGGCGGCCGGTGACGAGCTCGCCGCCGCGGAACCGGCCCGGGCGGCCGCGGCAGCCGCCGTCGATCCGGGCGACCTCCGCATCTACGACAAGGTGGCATCGCGCCGGCATCCGGCGGTCGTCCTGCTCGAGGGCGACAACTGCGGCGGCTGCCATCTGCCTCTCGCCGTGCGCGAGGTGTCCGAGGCGCGTCACGGCCAGGGCCTGGTGCAGTGCACCCGGTGCGACCGGGTGGTGACCCGGTGACGGCAGCGGGGGTGCCGGGGATGGCTCCCGGGCCGGCCGGGCCGGCGTCCACGCCGCTCGCGGACACCGTCCTCGCCTACACCGACGGGGCGTGCTCCGGGAACCCGGGCCCGGGTGGCTGGGCCTACCGGCTGGAGTGGCCCGACGGCACCGTCGAGGAGGGGGCCGGGGCGCACCCCCGGACCACCAACAACCGGGAGGAGCTCAAGGCGGTGCGGGAGGCCCTGCGCGGCGTCAACCGCCGGATCGGCTCGGACCCGGCCTGGCGCATCGTGGTCCGCACCGACAGCCTGGGCGTCGTCAACTGGCTGACCCGGCGCTGGCGGCGCAATGCCAACCTCGACCTCTTCCCCGAGATCGATGCCCTGGTGGACACGAGGGTCCGCTTCGAGCATGTTCGCGGGCACGCCGGCCATCCCGGCAACGAGAGGGTGGATCAGCTGGCGGTGGCAGCCATCAGGAAGCTGGTGGCCGAGCGCGGGACCTGAGCCGCCCGCCTGCAGGGTGTCCCTCCGGTGGCCGTCCCTGTCTCAGCGGCTGGAGACGGCGACGACGGCAAGCGCGGCCAGGATCCCAAGGCCGGCTCCCACGACCTCGACCAGGAGCGTTTCGCGGCCGATCGCCGAACCGCAGGTGCGACAGCGGCCGCCCTGGATTGCAAAGCTGACCAGTGGGATCAGCTCGTACCAGCGGAGTCGCCGGCGACAGCCATCACAGCGGGAGCGGCCGGAGAGCGCCCCGCGCCAGCCGCGGGAGCGGACGACACCCGCGAAAGAGCCGATCACGGCGCCGACCAGGCCGCCGGCGACGACCGCCAGCACGACTGTGAATGCGGTCACTCGGGCCCGGTCATAACTGCGGCTGGGCGCTTGTCCCAGCCCGGTCGGGACAGCCCATTTGGGTGGTCATCCTGCTACGAGGAGGGTGTGGAAAAGTGGAGGAGACCCTATACTGCCACTTGAATGCTGGAAGCCCTCGACCTGCGCATCGAGCCGCTGCTCGACGCCCTGTTTGATCAGGGGGCCTCGGATCTCATCCTGAGCGCCGGCGCCCCTCCCTCGCTGCGCATCGACGGGCAGCTGGTGGCCGCGGCCTCCCGCCCCCTCACCAACGAGCAGACCAAGAAGCTGCTCACCCAGCTGCTCAGCGCCGACCATCAGCGCACCCTGGAGAGCGAGCAGTCGGTCGACTTCTCGTTCCAGTGGACCGATCGGGGCCGGGTCCGGGGCAACGCCTTCAAGCAGCGGGGCACCGTCGCCGTGGCGCTCCGGGCGATTCCCAGCCACATCCCCAGCTTCAGCGAGCTGCGGCTCCCTGCCGTGTGCGAGCGGCTGGTGGAAGCGCCCCGGGGCCTGATCCTGGTGACCGGGCCCACCGGCGCCGGCAAGTCGACCTCCCAGGCCTCGATGATCGACTGGATAAACCGGTCCCGGGCCCAGCACATCATCACCATCGAGGATCCCATCGAGTACGTCCACTACAACCGGCGCTGCGTCGTCGAGCAGCGTGAGCTGGGCCTGGACACTCCGAGCTTCGGCGACGCCCTCCGAGCCTGCCTGCGCCAGGACCCGGACGTCCTCCTGGTGGGCGAGATGCGCGACCTGGAGTCGATCCGGATAGCTCTGGCCATCGCTGAGACCGGCCACCTGGTCTTCGCCACCCTCCACACCAACGACACCACCCAGGCGATCAACCGGATCGTCGACGTCTTCCCCGGGGAGCAGCAGCAGCAGATCCGGGTCCAGCTCGCCGCCTCCCTCCAGGCCGTCATCTACCAACAGCTGCTGCCGATGCGTGAGGGAGGCAGGGTCGCTGCCTTCGAGATCCTGGTCGCCAACGGCGCCGTCAAGAACCTGATCCGCGAGAACAAGTCCAACCAGCTGCGCAACATCATCGCGACCAGCCGCAACGAGGGCATGCAGACCCTGGAGATGTCGCTCAACGAGATGATCGACGAGGGACTGGTCGAGTGGGAGGACGCCGTCTCGGTGTCACTGTTCCCCAGGGAGGTCCGCCGGCCGGAGTCGCTTCCGGTCTATTCGACCGCGTAGCCCGCGAGGGTGCTGGCGCAGCTGGTCCACGGGCGTGATCAGACCCGGACGACCATCGCCCCGCCCAGCCTGTCGTGAAGGGCCTGCTTGCGAGGGTCCCAGGCCACCCAGAGCAGGTCGAGCAGGAGCAGCAGCTCCAGCGGCACCACGACGGAGTGGAGGGTCGACAGGGGCAGGATCTGCAACAGCACCAGCGGCCCCCAGAAGGGGACCGCCCGGAGCAGGGCGCGGCCGGCGGCGAGCCGCTCCGCTGGCGCCTCCTCGCGGACCACCCGCAGGCCCAACGCCGAATGGCCGATGGTCCGGCCCCAGAGCCGCACCAGGATCCCGTGGTACAGGGCCACGACGGCGGCGGCGAGGATGAACCAGAACCGAAATAGGAGGATCTCGGAGAAGACGGCGGCGATGCGGGTGGTGGTGAGGGCGTTGGCCACCAAGAGCCAGCTGAGGAGTCCGGTGATCAGGAGGAGCGTTCCAGCCACCACGCAGCCATCCACGTAGCCGGCGATTGCCCGCCGCCAGAAGCCTGCCGGGACCGCCTCGGCAACCCACTCGGCCGAGTGGCCGCTGAGCGGCAGCGGGCCGGCGAAGGGAGGGGTGACGGGACGGGGCGCCCACGCCTGCACAGGGACAGGCGCTGACAGAGCGGCGCCTGCGGCGCCGCTCAGCTCGGGGTCGGCAAGCAGGGCAGGCGGCACCGAGCTGAGGCTGGCGGCACCGGCCGGCGATCCCCAGGCGCCGTGGATCAGGCGATTCCGGCGCAGGTTGTAGCCGATGACGGTGATCTCGCCGGCTTCGCGCTGGCGCCCGAGCTCATGCAGCTCGGCGTCGAGCCTCTGGCGGCTGGCGGGGCCGCCTCCGTCGAAGGGTGCAGCTGTGGGCAATCGTGTTCAGCCACGAGAAGTGACGTGTGACCGGGCATCGTCCGTGGGCTCAGCGCTGGTCGTGCTTCCAGCCTATGTAGGCGCCTAACCCAGGGTCAATGGGACATACGGGTAGGGGCAGCTCTGCTCCGCACCCCCGCATGGGGTTCCTGGGCCAAATGGGCTCTCTGGATGCAACCCTCGGGGCAGCAGCCGGAGAGCCGTCCGTGGAACGGCGGCCACCGCGCGGGCACGAAGCCAGATTGCCGTCGTGCCGGGGGCTCGCGCTCGCCCCCGGCGCAGCGCCGTCTACTTGCCGGTGATCAGGATGCTCCCGCTCGAGTCCAGCTGCGCGAAGATGCCGTCCCAGGCGGTGTGGTCTCCGCAGGCGGTCGGATTGGTCTGGATGTACTTGGGCACCAGGTCGCTCTGCTGAGCGCTGCTCAGCGCGGTGGCGGTGGTCGGCTCTCCGGTGAAGTCGCCCAGGTTGGCGGAGGGAAGCTGGTCGTTGATGTAGGCGTCGACCGCGCTCTGAACCGATTGCACATCGGTCTGGCATGCGGCGGCGTCACCACTCTGCTTCACCCCGGTCACGTTGAAGACCACTATCGCGGCCAGGACGGAGAGGATCGCGATCACCACCAGGAGCTCGATGAGGGTGAAACCGCCTTCTCCCTTCCGCCGCCGACGAGCGACACGTTTGTACAGGTCACGCATGATTGCCTCCCTCCTTTGAGAGCAAGTCAAGTCTCTGCGGGCGCTTGGAATTGGCAGCCCCGCGATTGCCACTACGGTCCATAGTTGACGCTCACGATGCGGTGGGACGGTGGGGTTGAGCATTGAGTCTCGATGACAACCCAGCCATGGGCGGTGGTCGACCCATACTGGACGCTGACATCGTCCTGCGAGACGCTGCAGCCCGAGCTGCTCGAGCAGGCTTTAGTCAGGTACGAGACGGTGTCGCCCGTGGCCATCGCCATGGTGCCGGTCTGGCCTGGGCGGCACGTGGGTTGCTCGGCGCCGGCCTCAGCCGCGAAATACATGGCGCCCTCGAGGTTGGCGTCTTGGAGGGCGGTTGCCTCCGCCTGGGACTGTTGAGTGGAGACGGTGTCGGCGAGACGAAGCACCGCGGCGGTGACCAGGCCGAAGAAGGCGATGACGGCCAGGGCAAGGATCAGGGCCTGGCCACTCTCGGGGGCGCGGCGACGCCGATGCATCAGCATGGGCCGGTCGAGCCAAGGCCGCTGGGGTCCGGCAGGGTTGCCAGCGGCTGGAGGGTGATTGTGACTGTCGGGGGATCAGACAATGGGCTGCCGGGCAGGCCGTCCACCGCGAACGTGAGCTGCTGGACCTGACCGAACCACGGGATCGAGTTGGGCGGCGAAGGCGGGGGTAGCAGCGTGCTTGCGAGACTGACCTGATAGGCCGTGACCGGGGTGGCGGCCTTCAGGAGTCCCCCCACCCACTGTGAACGCTCTATCCCCGGGGAAGGGGTGGGCTGGGAGTAGACGGCCGTCGCGCACTGTCCGGCTGGAGTGTCGTACCACTCGAAGCACGCGATCAGCCCGGGGCCTGAGCACTCACTGAGGAAGGCGGGGCTGCAAGTCCCGTACGGGCCGGGAGAGCTGCTGGCCGCCGGGACATCGATGCACGTGGCTCGATGGGCGTCTTCGGGGACGAGTTGCCCCAGCGACAGTGCGTCGGAGGTCGCGACCAGCCTGGTCTCTGAGGCGGCGGGAGCGAGCAGGCTGCTGAAACCCGCGCTGAAGACGACGCCGATGACGGTGCCGATGAGGGCAAGCAGGATCAGGGAGACGAGGGTCTCAACCAGCGTGAAGCCCCGCTCACGGCCACGCCGCACGACTCGCGGTGTCATGCCCGGTGTTCCTTCCACACGACCCGCATGACGGATTGCCCGCCGTCGGTGACCGTGATCGTGATTTCCTGGACGCCGTAGTCATTGGAGCAGAAGACGCCTGGCCCGGACAGCGGGGTGTAGCCGGGCCCGGGGCTCGACTGGGACGCGGCTGACTCGCTCACGGAGATGACGGGCGGCGGGACGCCGCCGTACGGCGAGGGGAGGGGAGACGGCACGGCGTAGGTGCTGACGCAAGCCTGGTAGCCGGTGGTGTCATCGGACTGCAGGTAGTTGGCCACGTAGGACGCGGCCCCGTTGAGCTGGGCCTCCACCTGCGCGCTCCCCGCATTGCCAACCGCTGCGGTGAATCCGTAGGCGATGCCGACCAGGCCGATGGCGACGATGGCGATGGTCACCACCATCTCGATGAGGGTGAGTCCTGCCTGGCCGCGCCGGCGGTGGCGCTTTGCCTGCAGCGTCGGCCGGGAGGCATCGTGCTGCATCAGGCGCCTCCATGAAAGGCGGAGGCGAAGCCGTAGATCGCCTGGATGAGAGAGACTGCCACCAGACCGACGATGCTGCCGACACTGATGATGAGCACCGGCTCGACGATCGAGGTCAGGCGCTTGAGCCGGTTGTCCAGCTCACTGTCGTACATCTTGGCGGTCTCAGCCAGGTGCTGGTCGAGGGTGCCGGTTTCCTCGCCCACCCTGATCATCTGGACGACGAGGGGAGGGAACAGGCCGGTTTGGCGGAGCGACCGGGAGAAGCTCTCACCGACCGCGACCTGACCGCCGACATCGCGAAGGGCTCTGCGATACACCGGGTTGCGGGTGCTTTCAACGACCACCGAGAAGCTCGTGCTCACCGGAACGCCCGCCGCCAGGGTGTCGCTGAGGGCGCGGCAGAAGCGCTCGATCGTGGCGGCGCGCATCATCTCGCCGATGGCCGGGAGCCGGAGCAGGATCCGGTTCACCTGCATCCGCCCCGGTTCGGTGCGGAGGTAGTAGCCGCCGCCCAGGATGGCTACCAGGAGGCCCACAAGGATCCAGACCCCGTTGGCTTGCACGAAGGCGCTGAGGTTGAGCAGGGCTGTCGCAATCGGTGGGAGCTTGGCTCCGTATGTCTGGAACAGGACCCGGAACTGGGGCAGGACGAAGATGACCAGGCCGGTGGCCACCGCGAGGGCGATGCAGAAGACGATGGATGGATACATGAGGGCGCCCCGGATCTTGGCCTTGGTCTCCAGATCGCGCTCGAAGTGGTCCGCGGCGCGGACCAGCACATCGTCGATGTGGCCGGTCACCTCCGAAGCGCGGATCAGGTCCGCGAGGGCGGTGGGGAAGACCTGAGGGTGACGTGCGAGCGCGGCGCTGAGCAGGCCCCCCCGCTGCAGGTCGGCCACCATCGAGGCGCACGCCTGGCGCATCCGCCGGTTACCGGTGCCCTCGGCGATCGTCTCCAGGCCGGTGGTGAGCGGGATCCCCACCCTGACGAAGGTGGCGAGCTGCCGGCAGAAGACCACCACCTCCTGCAGCCGCACCTTGGTGAGCTGCTCCAGGAAGCCTTGGAACGGCATCCTGGCCTTGGCCCGGACGCTGGTGGGACGGAGCCCGCGGACCGAGATCGCATGCCACACCGCCTCGGGGTCGGCAGCCTCCATGATCCCCTTGACCACGCTGCCGTCGGGCTGGACGGCCACGTAGTCGAAGAGCTGGTACGGCGTCGGCTCGGGAGGAGCGGCTTGGACCACCGGGCTGATCCTCAGATGGTGTACACGGTGCGCATCACCTCGGTGAGGGTGGTGCGGCCGGTGGCGGCGAGGTCGCAGCCTGCCTGCTGCAGGGTGCGCATCCCCGCGGCCACCCCGGCGTCGCGGACGTCGGTGCGGTGCGAGTGGTGGACGATCCGCTCGCGGACCTGGTCGTCGACGCGCAGGCATTCGAAGACGCCGATCCGGTTGTGGAAGCCGGTGCCCCCGCATCGCGGGCAGCCCACCGTCTCAGGCATGCGGGCGGGCGGTGCGTGCCCGGTGATGGCTCGGAAGAAGGCTGCCTCGCCAGGGGACGCCGGCGCGCTTGCGCCGCAGCGCTCGCAGATGAGGCGGACCAGCCGCTGGGCCACCACCCCGATCATCGCCGAGGCCACCAGGTACGGCTCGATGCCCATGTCGATGAAGCGCAGGATGGCGCCGGCGGCGTCCGCGGAGTGCATGGAGCAGAGCACCAGGTGCCCGGTCAGAGCTGATTGGATCGCGATCTGGGCGGTCTCGACATCGCGGACCTCGCCGACCAGGATGATGTCGGGGTCCTGGCGCAGGATCGCCTTGAGACCGTTGGCGAAGGTGGTGCCGGCCAGGCGATTGATCTGGACCTGGTTGATGTTGGCGAACCGGTACTCCACCGGGTCCTCGATGGTGGTGATGTTCCGGGTGTTGCTGTCCAGCTCGTTGAGCGCGGCGTAGAGCGTGGTGGTCTTGCCGGCGCCGGTCGGACCGGCGACCACCAGCATCCCGTACGGCGAGTCGATCAGGCTTCGCAGCCGCTCGAGGTCAGCGCTCTGGAGGCCAAGCTCGGGAAGCGGGACCAGGGAGCGGGTGCGGTCGAGGAGGCGGAGCACCACCTTCTCGCCCCAGATCGTCTCCATGGTGGACACCCGGATATCGATCGGGCGCCCGTCGATGGTCATCTCCAGCTGGCCGTCCTGGCTGCGGTGCCGGTCGACGATGTCCATCTCGGCCAGGATCTTGAGGCGTGAGGCGATCGGCCCCACCAGCGAGGAGGGCAGCGAGTTGACGTCGTGCAGGGCGCCGTCGATGCGGAAGCGGATCCGCAGCCCGTCGGACTGCGGTTCGAGGTGCACGTCGGAGGCGCGATCCCGAAGCGCCTGGGTGAGCAGCAGGTCGACGATCTGGACCACCGGCGCGTCAGCGCGGAGCGGGATCGCCAGCGTTGCCGCCCGGCCGTCTTGGCGATCGACGACGGCGCGGCGGACCGCGTGGTCGACCTTGTGGAGCACCGTGTAGTGGCGATCGAGAGCGCGATCGAGGGCGCGCCGCCCGGCGAGATGGGGCGTGACCGGCTTGGCGATCGCGGCCTGGAGCGCGGTCATCCGCTCCTGGTCAGAGGGGTAGGCGACCGCGCAATGCACCGCGTCCGCCTCGTCGACGAAGAGCGGCAGGGCCCCCAGCCGGCGGGCGGTGGCGGCGTCCAGCAGATAGAGGGCGTCCTCGTCAGGGACCACCTCGTCGAGGTCGACCGGGGTCTGGCCGATCTGCTCGGCGAGCACCGTCACCACGTCGCTCTCCCGCAGGCCGGCGTCGACCAGCAGCTCTCCGATGGGGCGGTGATCCCGTCGCTGCTGGCGCAGAGCGGCCCGGACACTGCCGGACTCGGTGAATCCGCGGCTGACCAGCAGCTCGCCCAGAGGTCGGCCGGGGAACCCGGGAGACTCAGGCCGCTCTCGGTCGCGCCGCCCCGTGATCAATGGCATCGCCATCCGTCGGTCCTCTCCCGGTGAGTTCGTGGCCAGCGCCGCTCGGGTGTCCCGCACCCCCTCCGCTGAGGGCGCGCGTTCGCCGGACGGCCTGAACAGCATCGCCACGCGCGCGCGAGCCCGGAATGGGCGGGACCCTCGCATCCGAGACACCTGTCCCGCACCCGGAGGCGTGGGTCCCATGGCCCGGCCCCTGGGCGGTCCATACGATTCAGCTGGAATGCCGGCATCTGTGGATCAGCTGCCCCGCTCTGCCGCCGGGATTGTCGTGGACGAGGCTGAAGGCATCCTGGCGCCGTGGCCCTGCCGGGGGCTCCCCCCGGTGTCCGGCAGCCGGCTTCCCTGTGACCACGGCGTCCTCGGGGCACCACTCGCGTTCCCCTCGCTGATGGCGCTTCGGCGCCGCGCGCCGTGAGCACCAGGCTAGGAGGGGAGACCGGCGGATGCCACGCCCACCTGGGGGACCTGAGGCCCCTAATCTTGATGGTTCGCCCGGCCTGGCTCGGGACAGGGCCTTGGGCGTGGCTTTGCCTGGACGTAGAGTTAGAGGTCCGATGGCCTGCGGCTTGCCCGTCGGGATCACCCTGACCGTGGGGGGCGGCCGCGGCTCACCCCGCAACCGGGCGACCGCGCCGCAGGCCCGGGTACTCCGGCGCCGCGGGTGCGTCCGGAGCGGCCGGTGATCAGGATGGCAGGCGTGGCGACGACCCGGGAGATCGACAGGCAGCTCGCCGAGCTGGAGCGTCAGCGCACGGAGGGCGAGATCTCCGAGATCACCTTCACGGTGCGCCGCAACCTGCTGCTCACCCGCGCCGAGCAGTCGGTGAGACGGCGGCACGCCGCCCTCCGGGTGATGCCGCCGCCGCCACCGCCTCCCCCGCCCTATCTCCACCGCGCTCCGGCTCAACCCCGGGTCAACCGCCGGGCGATCCTCTGGATGCTGGGCCTCGCAGCGGTGGCCACCCTGCTCGTGCTCGTCTACAAGCTCGGGAGCTCGACCGCTCCGTCGCCCTCCTCCCCCGGGCAGTCGGCGGCTCCGCCGGTCTCCGCCACGGCCGCGCCGTCCTCCTCCCCGGCGCTGCCCACGTCGCCACCTGCCGCGTCGTCGCGCCCCAGTGGGAGAGCCCAACCCACCCCGGGGGCGCCCAGCAGCAGCTCGATGACGATCCACGAGACCCAGGCCACGGCGACCGGGGGCAGCGTCACCCTGCTCGGCTATGCCGACCACTTCTCACCGGTCAGCGAGATCAACAACCCCCTCCCGGCGGGAGGCTTCTATGCCGCCGTGGAGCTCCAGGTGTGCGCGGGCGGCCAGGCTGGTACCGTCGTGTCGCCCTTCGACTTCCTGCTCCTCGAGCCTGACCAGTCGAAGCTGGGCGTCGCCACCGGTCCCGCCGAGGGCCTCCAGCCGCAGCTTTCGTTGACCCAGGTGGCGACCGGCCACTGCGTCAGCGGGTGGCTGAGCTACGGCGTCACCGCGCGCCCGTCCGCTCTCGTAGACGTCGCCGACAACCTGACCTGGTCCATCCCCTGACCGGCCGCGGCCGCCGCCGGTTGACCGCTGCGGCGCGGCGCCTACTCTGCGGGAGGGCTCGGTCCCGGGGGCGGAGCCGCGAGCATCCGGCGCTCTTCCAGGGCTCCGTCCACCAGGGCGAGCAGGTCCATCGCCCGGATCGGCTTCAGCCCGAAGCGGTCGCAGCCGGCCTCCATGGCGCGGTCCCCGGTGTTGCCGATGCGGTCGGCCGAGAGGGCGACCACGGCGGCGTGCCCCTGGGACGCGGCTCGCAGGGCGCCGACGATCTCCAGGCCGTCGCCATCGGGCAGCTGAACGTCAAGGATTACCAGGTCGGCGGGTGACTTGCCGACCGCCTCGAGAGCCGCCTTGCGGGTATCCACCGATCGCACCCGATGGCCGGCGGCAACCAGCACGTCACTGATCGACTGACGGTTCACAGGGTCGTCCTCGACCACCAGGATGGACACCTCCTGCTCTCCCGGCACCGCCGCCGGCCGGGGCGCGCGCGGCGGTCGCAGCAGCCGCGGCGCCAAGGGCTCGCGGGAGCGCCGCAGGGTGAAGGAGAAGCGGCTGCCCCTGCCGAGCTCGCTGGCCACCTCCAGGGTGCTGCCGTGGAGCTCGACGATCCGCCGGCAGATCGCCAGCCCCAGGCCGACGCCGGGGACCCCGGCGTCGCTGGCCCGCTCGAAGGGCTGGAAGATGCGTTCCAGCTCCGAGGTGGGAATGCCCTTGCCGGTGTCGCACACGGCGAGGGTGACCCGATCCGGGGCGACGGCTGCCTCCAGCCAGACCCGCCCTCCGGCGGGCGTGAATTTGACCGCGTTGGTGAGCAGGTTGACCAGAACCTGGCGCAGCCGGAGGGGGTCGGCCAGCAGCCGGGGCACCTCGGACAGGCGGGGCCATTCGAGAGCGATGTCGGCAGCGCCAGCCATGGGGGTTATGACCTCGGACACATCCCCGAGCACGGCTCCCAGGTCCACGGGTTGAGAGCGGACGTCGAGGCGACCGGCTTCGAGTCGCCCGAGGTCGAGGAGGTTGTCGACCAGCTCGAGAAGGTTGCCGGCCACCGAATGGATCCGCTCTCCGACGGTGCGCACCCGGTCCGGATCGTCGATGACCCCGAGCGCGGGGTCCGCGAGCAGCTCGGCTGACATCGAGATCCCGCTGATCGATCCCCGCAGCTCGTGAGAGAGGCTGGTCAGGAAGGACCGGGTCGCCTCCATCTCGCGGCGCAGCGCCCTGGAGGCCTCGGCGATGCGGTCCACCAGGTCCGGAGCCTGGGGCCGGCTGGTGAGCAGCCGGGAGCGGGCCAGCTCGGCGGCGAGGCGGGCCACGAAGCGCTCGTCGTCCTCGGTGAACCCCGGGCTCCCGCGCTTGTTGGCGGCGTAGAGGAGGCCGATGACCTTCCTCTCCCGGATCAGCGGTGCCGAGACGAAGCAGGTGATCCGGCCATGGCCCTCGGTGAAGCCCGCCTGCTCGGGGGTGAGGTCGATCTCAGTGAGGCGCGTCGACCGGCGCAGCTGGAGTGCTTCCGCCAGCAGACCGCTGCCCGGCTCCGTTGTGGGCATCGCAACCCGGCGGCCCGGAGCCAGCCCGGACTGGGCGAAGGCGGGGGCGACCTCCACACCCGGGGGCGGGATGATGACGATGGCAGCGGCCTCGGCCTCGGTGACCGCCCGGACGTCATGGACCGCCCACTGGAGGACCCCGCTGGGTCGCAGCTGCCGCATCAGCGCCAGGTTGGTCCGGGCCAGGCGGTGAGCCTGGCTCCGCAGCGCGGCAATCTGGTCGCCCGCCCGCGCCGCCCACACCGACCCCGCCACCACCCCGGCGAGCTCGGCCAGCCTCGCCTCGTCCGCCGAAGAGAACGGCTCGGCACGGTGGCGTGCCGAGACCAGATGTCCCTCGACCCCGCCACGGGCTCGAAGTGGGAGCACGATCAGCGCGACCGCCGGCGGATCGCTGGGCGGGAAGCCGGCCACGCCGGGCTGCGAGCGGAGGTCGTCGACCCTGATCGGGGCGTGGGCGAGACGCAGCGTATCCAGGCTCGGCATGGCGCGGATGGCATCCGCGGACAGCCCGACGACGTCTCCGCCAGGACCGGTGTGGTGGTACGCGACGTACCGGCTGTGGTCGGGCGAGAGGAGGGCGACGGCCGCGTAGTCAGCGGCCCCGAGCCTCACGGCCTCCGCGACCGCCTCCGCCGCGACGGGATCGAGCTCGTCGGCCCCCGGCTGGGGGAGCGCCGTCTCAGCATCCTCGACCGGCTCGGGGAGGAAGACCCCCGGCGCGCCGACCGCGGTCACTTTCTCCAGCCCCGCTCCGGGACCAGCCCCAGCCGCATGGCGGTGATCACCGCCTCGAGCTGGCTGTGCGCGTCGAGCTTGGCCAGGATGCTCTTGACGTGGCCACGGCAGGTGTGCACGCTGATCTCAAGACGGCGCGCGATCCCCTGGGGATCCAGGCCCTCGCTGAGCAGGCCGAGCACCTCCATCTCCCGATCGGTCAGCGACAGGGAGCGCCCGGGCGCGGGGGAGGCGGCGGCCTGGGCCCGGCTGAGCAGGGCGCTGAGCACGCTGCCCTCGATGGCCATGCTGCCCTCCCCGGCCTTGCGGATGGCGGTGAGGACCGAGCTGATCCCGCTCTCCTTGGGCAGGATGCCGGAGACCCCCACGGCGGCGGCCCGGGCCAGGACGTCGATGTCGGAGTGGGCGGTGAGCACCAGGATGTTCAGATCGGGGTGGAGCTCGAGGAGCTTCCTGGCTGCCTCGACCCCGTCCCCGTCGGGGAGCTGGACGTCGGTGAGGAGCACATCTGGGCCGGTGGTCAGGAGCACGGCTCGTGCTTCGGCGATGGTGGACGCGATCCCCACACAGCGCATGTCCGGCTGGAGGTCGATGGCCATGGCGATGGACTCCGCCACCGCGCGGTGATCGTCGACCACCAGGACCCGGACCGGCTTCTGCTCAGGCACTCTCTCCTCCCCAAGGGGCTCCTCGAGGTGCGACCGGCGGGGACGCATGCCGCGGCCAGGGCTCGTACGGTACTCCAGTTCGGGTCCGGCGTCCCCTGCCGGCGAGCCCGCCGCACCGCCGCTCGGCGCCGCTGCGGTGCCGCGACTCACGCCGCGCTTGCCAGCGACTGCTTCTGGAACCAGCTGATGAACGCTTCGATGCCCGCTTCGATCGAGGTCAGCGGCCGGTAGCCGAGGTCCTGGCGCGCCCGGCTGATGTCGGCGTAGGTGATCGGCACGTCGCCGGCCATCGCGGGCGCCAGGCGCATCCGCAGGGACACCCCGAGCGCGTCGGCGATCAGATGGACCAGGTCGTCCAGGCGGGTGGTCTGGGTCGTGCCCAGGTTGTAGACGCGGTAGCCGCTGGGGTGGTCGACGGCGGCCAGGATCCCGGCGACGATGTCGTCGACGTAGGTGAAGTCGCGGCGGGCCGAGCCGTTGCCGAAGACCGGAACCGTCTTGCCGGCGGCGAGCAGTCGGGTGAATCTGTGGATCGCCATCTCCGGCCGCTGCCGTGGGCCGTAGACAGTGAAGAGGCGCAGGCAGGTCACCGGGACCCCGTACAGCTCGTGGAAGGCGTAGCAGGCCAGCTCCCCGGCCCGCTTGGTGGCTGCGTAGGGCGACGACGGGCGGTCGGCCGCCTGGTCCTCCCGGAACGGCACCGGGGTTGTCGACCCGTACACGGAGGAGGACGACCCGAAGACGAGATGGCCGACCCGGTGGCTGCGGACCCGCTGCAGGAGGCGGGTGGTGCCGAGCACGTTGATCCGGTCGTACAGCTCGGGATCGGCGAGCGAGGGGCGGACGCCGGCCCGGGCGGCGAGGTGGATCACCGCGTCGTATTGAGCGGTGGCGAAGGTTCGTTCAAGGTCGTCGTCGCTGAGCAGGTCACCCTCGATCAGGGTGAAGCGTGGGGCGTTGACCAGCCCTGCCAGATTGCCGCGCTTGATCGCCGGGTCGTAGAAGGGGTCGAAATTGTCCAGCACGACCACCCGATCGCCGCGGCGAAGCAGGGCTTCGGTGAGGTGGCTGCCGATGAAGCCGGCGCCCCCGGTGACCAGCACCGACCGGCCACGGCGGGATGTCCCGGAAGCTTTGATTGGCCTCTCTGCTGTCATTCCTCCCTTGTACGGGACCCGGCGCGGTCGGGCCAGCGGCGGCTCCGGGCTGGTGGCATGGGCGGGATGGTGGGTTTTGCAGGACAGCTGCCCGGGCTCTGGGCGCCGGTCCCAGGCGGCGCGGCTTCGGCGCCTGCCATCTTCCACCGCGGGCGCAGCCTGGATAGACTGATCGGCCGGCGCCCAGCCGGAGGCGGTGGACGCCGCCAGGAGGGTGATCCGCTGACAAGTCCCGAGTGGCCGGCTCGCAATCCCGTCCGCGGGAGCGCAGGACGCCGGTGAAGCTGGCTCCACTGCAGGCGGTGGCGGCGGCCGCACTCGCCGCGGCGGTTGCCCTGTGCGCCGCCGGAGCCGCTCCGTTGGAGCGACCGCCGGCCGCTGCCGCCCCGCCGGGAGGCGCCCTGGCGGCACTGCCCTCCCAGGGTGGGACCCAGCTGCCGGGCACCTCGGGGCCGACCCCGGGGGGTGCCGGGAGCCCCTCCCCGAGCCCCAGCGGTGCCGGGAGCCACTCCCCGACCCCGGCCGCCGCGCCGCTGACGGCCGCAGCCTCTCCGAGCCCATCGCCGACCGCGGCTCGGTCCACTGCTGCCGCCACCCCCTCCGCCCCGGCGAGCCATTCGGCGGCCCCGTCGCCTTCCGCCACGCCCTCGGGGACGGCTCCGGTCATCCCCACCGGCGTGCCCTCGGCGCTGCACGTCTCCGGAAACCAGCTGGTCGACGCCAACGGGGTGCCGGTGACCCTGCACGGCGCCGACATGAGCGGCACCGAAACGGTGTGCGCCCAGAACTGGACCAACGATCCGTTCGGCGGCCAGCCCGAGGACGACGCCCAGACCTTCGCGGCCATGAGGTCGTGGGGGATCAACGCCGTCCGCATACCGCTCAACGAGGACTGCTGGCTGGGCATCAACGGGGTGCAGATCGGCGGCGCCGCCTATCAGCAGCCGGTCGAGAAACTGGTCCGGGACCTCGAGGCCGCGGGCTTCTACGTGATCGTCGACCTGCACTGGACCGCGCCGGGGACGCAGCGGGCGGTCGCCCAGAACCCGGCTCCGGATGAGGACCATTCACCCGCCTTCTGGCAGGGGGTCGCGGGCGCGTTCAAGGATGACCCGGCGGTCATATTCGATCTCTTCAACGAACCCTACTTCTACTGGATGACCTCAGGAGAGAACCAGTGGACCTGCCTGTGGCAGGGATGCACCGTCACCCAGCTCGTGGTCAACAACCAGGCGAGCAACACGTCCGGACACCCCTGCGACCCCAGCAACAACTGCTACACCGCCGACGCCAACTGGCAGACCGCCGGCTTCGATCAGCTGATCAGCATCATCCGGGGCGCCGGCGCCGCCAACGTGATCATGGCTGGCGGGGCCGACTGGGCCCGTGACCTCTCCGGCTGGCTGGCCACCCGACCTTCCGATCCCAACCTGGTCGCCTCCTGGCACAGCTACCCGTCAGCGAACCCGTCGCTTCAGAGCGAGTGCGCCGCCGAGTGGTGCTGGAACCAGGTGATCGCTCCCTTGGCCGCCAAGGTTCCGGTCGTGGTCGGGGAGACGGGCGACAGCGCGACCGGCCCGGAGACCTACCTCACCGGCTCGACCGGCTTCCTCCCCTGGGCCAAGAGCCACGGTCTCAGCGTGCTGGCCTGGACCTGGAACGCCTGGCAGGACCCCAGCGATGTCCTGGTCACCTCGATGACGGCGGGCACCCCGACGCCGGGGGAGGGGGTCGCCTTCCAGGCCTACCTTCGCGGCTTCGGCTGATCGTCGTCGCGTGGGCACCACCCGTTCCGGGCTTCCGGCCCCAGCCCAGCTCCTGGTCTGGGCGCATACGGTTTCGCGAGGTGGGACGTTGTACCCATAAGAGCCCCGCCAAACGTCCCGCGGCGGTGGGGGCAACCACCCACCCAGCCTCACCGAGAGGGGGAAACAGTGACCACGGTCCCGGTCATCGAAGCCGGCACACTCGCCCTCCCGGGAAGCCCTGCAACCGGGTCGACCGGCCTCGAGGAGGCCCGTGCCTGGTTGGCCCGCGAGCTCCATGACGGGGCGGTCCAGCGACTGACCGTGATGTCGGTCGAGATCGAGCGGCTGAGGCGGCGGTCCGGGCTGGGCGGGGAGCTGGACCCGCTGCAGAGCGGCGTCCGGGCGGCGCTCAACGACCTCCGCCGGCTTCTCTATGACCTCCGCGATGAGCCGCCGGTGGACACCGGCTTCGTGGCTGGAGTTCGCGATCTCCTCTCTGAGCTCAGTCGTGCGGCGATCGTCGCTGACCTGGTGGTCCAGGGGTGGCCTGACGAGCTGCCCTTCGACATGGCGGCGAACCTTCGCCGGATCTGTGGTGAGGCGCTCGCCAACGTCCGCCGCCACAGCGGCGCCAGCCGGGTCACCGTGACCCTCCAGGCCCTCGCCGGCAGCCTGGCCCTGACGGTCGCCGACGACGGGCGCGGCCTGGGCCGGGCCGAGGCGGGCTTCGGCCGCCGCGGCATGGCGGAGAGGGCCCGCGAGATGCGCGGCCACATCAGCGTGAAAAGCGCCCCAGGGCGGGGCACCATCGTTCGCTGCATCGTTCCCCATGGAGGAGACAGGTGATCACGACGAAACCCATCCGGGTGCTCATCGCCGACGACCAGACCCTGTTCCGCTCAGGGTTGGCCCGGCTGCTCGACGAGGACCCTCGGGTCAGCGTGGTCGCCGAGGCCCGGGACGGGGTGGAGGCGGTGCGGCGCTGCCGGGAGTGCGATCCCGAC
>DASPQV010000048.1:0-181169 GCA_035624785.1 Binatia bacterium
TGGAGCGGGAGGCGGGGCTCGAACCCGTGACCCCTACCTTGGCAAGGTAGTGCTCTACCACTGAGCTACTCCCGCGCGAGGGCCGAGTATACCGCGGGCCTGTCTCCGCCCCTCCTCGCATCCGCCGTCGTGGCGGTCGGCGAGCTGACGCTTCCGAGCGGATGCGGGCTCAGCCTCTGGGCGCCTCGCCCGCCGCGGCCACCTCGCCCAGCTGCCGGAGGCGGTCGAATGTGTAGATGCCAGTCGAGTGGCCATCGGCCCAGACAGTGTTGAGGCCGTAGGCGCCGACCAGGGCCATGTCGGCGAGCTCATCCTCTCCCGATCGGAGCTGGGGCTGGGACGCGAACCGGCCGGGCATGCCGAGCTCGCCAGCGCAGACGGCGCAGGGGCAGGCCCGGCGCAGATCCGCGAAGGGGATCCGGTGCACCGCCCCGTCGGCCCATTCGATCAGCAGGGCCCGGGCTGGCTCGTCGTAGTCGAAGCGGAGCGGCCGGGTGCGGTCCGGTGCGGGGATGGGCATGGCCCGCAGACCGTGCGGAGGCGAGTTCCCTAGCGGAGCAGGGTCTGGAGTTTCATGGCCAGACCCATGTCGCCCCTCACCTTGATCTTCCCGGTCATGAAGGCCATGGTGGGATCGAGCTGGCCCGTCGAGAGGGCGACGAAGTCACTGGCCGCCATCGAGATGGTGGTGTTGGGGTTCTCCGGCGCGCCCGCGCCCGCCTCACCCTTGCCACCCTCGAGGAGGATGTGGTACTCACCGCCGTCCTCTCCCGAGAGGTCGAAACGGTAGCTGGCGACGCTGGTGCCGGCCTTGGCCGGATCTGCCAGCCGGGTGTTGATCTCGTCGAAGAGCTCGGTCACGGTGGGCACGGACGACATCCTCCCTGGTGTCTCGAAGACTCCCCGCAGTCTACGCGGACCTCAGAGGAGCGTCTCTGCCTGCTGCGGCCGAGCCCGGCGCCGAGGGCCGGCCTCGTCGGAGACGATGGCGTCGTCGCTGGCGGGATGCTCGACCAGGGCGATGACGCGGGCCGCCATGAAGCGTCCCGTCCTCACCGACTGGCCGGAGCGGGTCACCTCACTGACCTCCACGACGCCCCGAGCGGTGCTGACCTCCACCCGGCGGCCTTCCCGGGTGGCGGTGATCTCGTAAGTCTGAGCGGCGCCGCCGGTGTCGACGACGATCTCCACCCGATCTCCTTTCATGGCCCGGATCGTACTCGGAGCGGTCGGCGGCCGTCGGGAGCCAGGCCTCGGAGGGTGCACCACCCCGGCGTGCTGGCCTCGGCGCAGCGGGGTGAGATGCTCGCACGAGAGCCCGGACAGCGAACCGGCGCCAGCAGATGCTGCTGTGGACGACGCGCTCGGTGTGATTCAGCCCGACGTGGGACGGGTACACTTCCACCACCATGACGTGGTGGTGGCTGATCTGGCTGATCGCGGCGGTGGTGCTGGCGGCCGCGGAGATCCACACCCAGCTGCTCATCGCCCTGTTCCTCGCCGCGGGGGCCGCGGCGGCGGCGATCATCGCCGGGGTCGGGCTGCCCTTGGGCATCCAGGTGTTCGTGGGCCTGGTGGTTGCCGCGGCGGGGATCGTGGCCCTTCGGCCGGGGGCCCGCCGGCTCATGGCGGAGCACCGGACCGCACCCTACCGCTTCCCGGGCATGGCCGACAGCCTGGTGGGTCTGCACGCCCTCACCGCCGACACGGTCGGTGACGAGCGACACCCGGGTCACGCCATCCTTGCCAACGAGCGTTGGATTGCCGTCACCGACTCCCCGGAGCCGCTGCCTTCCCAGACCGACGTGGTGGTCACCGCGGTTCGGGGAACGACCCTGCTGGTGCGCGCCAGCGGCGCGCCTCGTCTGACCTAGGCCGGGTCCCGCTGTCCCCGGCCGCCTGAGGAGCTGTTTCAGATGATCGCGGTTCTGGTGGTGCTGATCGTCGTCGTCGTCGTTCTGCTGGTCGGGGTTGGCACCGCCGTCAACCTGGTCCAGCAGGGATTCAGCGGGGTGGTGACCCGCTTTGGTCGCTTCCATCGTGAGGTCGGCCCGGGAATCCGGCTGATCTGGCCCTTCTTCGACCGGATGATCCGGGTCGACATGCGTGAGACCCCCCGCACCGGAGACCGGCAGGATGTCATCACCCGGGACAACGTGGCGGTGGCGGTGAACGCCACCATCTTCAGCCAGGTGATCGACGCCAAGGCTGCCCTGTTCAACGTGTCGAGCTACTTCATCGCCATCGACCAACAGGCCCGCACCACGCTGCGCAACGCCTTCGGCAACGTGACCCTGGACGAAGCCCTGTCCTCGCGGGAGCAGATCAACGCCGCGATGCAGGTGGCCATGGAGCAGGTGACCGACAAGTGGGGGATCCGGATCAACCGGATCGAGATCGTCGACATCACGCCCCCAGGGACGATCCTCCAGGCCATGGCGCTGCAGAAGACCGCCGACCAGGAGAAGCGGGCCCGGATCCTTCAGTCCGAGGGCCAGCAGCAATCGCAGGTCAACATCGCCGAGGGCAACCGGCAGGCTCAGATCAAGCAGGCGGAGGGCGAGAAGCAGGCCACCATCCTGCGGGCCGAGGGCGCCCGTCAGGCCGCCATCCTCGAGGCCGAGGGGCGCGCCCAGGCGATCGAGACGGTCTACTCGGCCATCAAGGGTTCCCAGCCGGACCCGACCCTGGTCGCCATCCTCCAGCTCGACACCCTGAGCAAGTTCGCGGACAGCGACAACACGACGATCGTCGTGCCCGCCGAGTCGGCGGCCCTCATGGGTGCGGCCCAGGCGGTCAAGACGGTGCTCGCGGCGGTTCCGG
Source organism: Binatia bacterium (assembly GCA_035624785.1). Classification (GTDB taxonomy): domain Bacteria; phylum Chloroflexota; class Dormibacteria; order Aeolococcales; family Aeolococcaceae; genus JAJZNI01. The sequence continues at coordinate 2,824 of DASPQV010000048.1, forward strand.
GCGCCGACGGCACCGTCCCCGCAGGAGCGCCGGCGCAGGGGACACCGGCCACGAAGTGACCTCCGGCGTCGGGCCGTGAGCGGCGGAGCGGCAGAGGGCCAGGCTGACCTCTTCGGGGAGCCGGGAGCGGGGCGGATGCCGGCCAGGCTCCCCGGCTCCGCCGCCGCGCGGCCCCCTTCCGCGGCGATCGGCGCGTCCGCGCCGCTCGCGGCTCGGATGCGGCCGCAGTCCCTCGACGAGTTCGTCGGCCAGGTCTCGGTGATCGGTCCGGGCAGCGTCCTGCGTCAGGCGGTGGAGGCCCAACAGCTCCCGTCTCTGATCCTCTGGGGACCGCCGGGGAGTGGCAAGACAACGCTTGCCATGCTGCTCGCGGCGATGACACGGGCCGATTTCGAACCGGTCAGCGCGGTCACGGCGGGCGTCGCCGACCTTCGCCAGATCGTGGGGCGCGCTCGGGAGCGCCGCCGCGCCGGGCGGCGAACCGTCCTCTTCATCGACGAGATCCACCGTTTCAACAAGGCCCAGCAGGACGCGGTTCTCCCCCACGTTGAGAGCGGGCTGGTCCAGCTCCTCGGGGCGACCACCGAGAACCCCAGCTTCGAGGTCAATGCCGCGCTGCTCTCGCGAGCCCGGGTGGTGCGTCTCGAGGCTCTCGACATCGAGGACCTCCGCGCCGTCGTCCGCCGAGCCCTCGCCGACTCCGAACGGGGACTGGGCGGGCGCGGCGTGTCTCTCGATCCCGAAGCCGAGGACAGGCTGCTGACCCTGGCCGGAGGTGATGCGCGGGTGGCCCTGGACGCCCTCGAGCTGGCCTCCGTGGCGGTGACCCGGCGGCGCGGCCGGAGCGTTGGGGTTGCCGATGTCGAGGGAGCCCTGCAATCGCCGACGCTTCTCTACGACAAGGCCGGCGATCAGCACTACTGGCTGATCTCGGCGTTCATCAAGTCGATCCGCGGGTCCGACCCTGACGCCTCCATCTACTGGCTGGCCCGCATGCTGGAGGCGGGCGAGGATCCCCTGTTCGTGGCCCGCCGCCTGGTGATCCTCGCCGCCGAGGATGTCGGGCTGGCGGATCCCCAGGCCCTCTCGGTGGCCGTTGCCGCCCAGCAGGCCGCCCACTTCGTGGGCATGCCCGAGGGTTACCTGCCTCTCTCCGAAGCGACGCTGTACCTGGCCATGGCGCCCAAGAGCAACTCCGCGCTCCGCGCCTACGGGGCGGCGCGCCAGGACGTCCTCGACACCCTAAACCAGCCGGTCCCGCTCCATCTCCGCAACGCGGTGACCGCCCTGGGCCGGGAGATGGGCTTCGGCGCCGGCTACCGCTACGCGCACGACGAGCCGGAGGGGGTCGCCACCCAGCAGCACCTTCCCGACCAGCTGGCGGGCCGCCGCTACTACCAGCCGGGGACACGGGGCGCGGAGGCGGAGATCGCCAAGCGGCTCGAGGAGCTCAGGGCTCGACTCCGCGGGGAGGGGTAGTGGCCGGCGAGGGTCGGGTGTGTCGAGGTCGTGGTCGTCCTCGCGGCTCCGCCGGATGAGGCGACGGCGGGAATCGAACCCGCGATCAGGGTTTTGCAGACCCGTGCCTTACCACTTGGCTACGTCGCCCCGGCGGAGCGAGGGCAAGCCTCCTGGCGAGGCTCACCGGCGCGGATGAGGATACCCGAGGCGGGGAAGGGGGGACGCGGGCGCGCGACCCTTAGGTGGCCGACGCCGCAGTGAGGGCGGCGACCAGGGCGCGGGTCTCCGCCGGTAGGGCATCACCTGCTGGGGCGAGGAGCGGCAGCAGGTTCTTCTCGCGGGTCAGGGCTCGGAACATCAGACGGATGGTCACGTCGTGGTCGGGCCGATCCTCCACGGCAATCTGGTCCCCGGCTCGGACCGGCCCCGGCATGACGACTCGCAGGTACGCCCCCGGGGTGGCACGCAGGGTGAAGCGCCGCTCCCAGGCGTTCTCCCCGAGCCAGCCGGCGAAGGTGCGGCAGGGGATCCGGGGACAGCTGACCTCGAGCACGCAGCGTTCCCCGATTCGCCAGCGCTCGCCGATCCGGGCATCGTTGAGGTCCAGCCCGAGGGTGGTCAGGTTCTCTCCGAAGACGCCGCTCGGGAGTGATCGGCCCAGCTCCGCCTGCCAGGCGTCGAGGTCCTCGCGGGCATAGGCATAGACCGCCTGCTCATGGCCGCCGTGGCTGTTGGTGTCGCCGATGCCGTCGCCGGCCAGGCCGCTGGTCGGCGACGTTCCCGGGTCGGTGATCTCGACCGGTCCGGCCACCGGGCGCTTGTCGATGCCGGTGACCGGGAAGTCCGAGTGGACGGTGGGGACGAGCCTGCCCACGTTGACGGAGAGGACGGTTGCCACGGGTGGTCACCGTAGCGCGGACTGCGGTCTCGAGGCTCCCCGGAGTTCGCCGCTGGGAGCTCGGACTGCGCTCGGCCCGCTCTCCGAGGCAGGGCAGGAGCCTCAGCGGTTGGCCGCGGCGCGGGAGAGGTCGGCCAGCAGTTACGCCGGCTCAGTTGCCGGCGCGGTCGCCGGGTGGAGCGACCGGCTGATCCGGGTCCGGCGGGAGCACGAAGCCGACCTCCAGGGCGTCGGCGAGGGCCCGCAGGCGCTTGAAGAATCCGGCGGTATGGTACGAGCGCGGCAGCCGCAGCCCGTGGAAGTCGGAGTGGTGCACCCACTCGTGGAGCAGGGTGTTGAGGAACACCTTGGCCGAGATCACCCGCTGCTGCACGGCGGTGCGGTGGTAGATCCGGATCCGCGCCCAGGCCAGCGAGCCGTCGTCGCCCAGCCGGTAGGTGTAGTAGCCATAGGTCTTGGACTGAAGGCGGCGGCCGTCGTGACGATGCACCTGGGGACGGTCGGCCACCACGAGGCGGCAATCGGGAAGGCTCGCCTCGCGGCTCAGCGCGTCGATCAGGTGTTGGCCGAGGCGCTGACGCTCGCCGGGGTCGTCACCGGCGCCGAGCACCCGCAGGGCCAGCCCGCGGCTCACCGGCGACGGTCGCACCGGAGCGCCGGTCGCCAGCTGGCTGCGGCGGTAGGCGGCCTCGCTTCCCCAGGTGGCGAACATCCGTCCGCAGTATAGGGGGTGCGGCTAGACTGAGCCGCGTCCACCGGGCTGGCGGAACTGGCAGACGCAGCGGTCCTAAAAACCGTGGGGGCGACGCCCCGTCCGGGTTCGAGCCCCGGGCCCGGTAGGCAACCCCGAATCGCGCGATTGGCTTCCCCGGCCCTGTCGCAGGCGATCCGCGGGTGCCCCTGACCCCAGGCTGACCCCCACAGCGATGCAGCGGAAAGCGGTGGAGGAGATCAGCTGGAGCAGAGACAATGGCCCCGATACACAGGGCAGAGGTTTGATTTGATGGTGCGCCCACCGAGCAGCTGGATCGCTCGAGCCATGGACGCGGGGGTGCGCTGGCAGCTCGGCCGGATGCCGCTCCGGCTGCCTCCGCCGGGCAGCTGGACGCCCGCGGACCCTACCCGTTTCTGGGCCGAGAGCTCACTGCATGACCCGGCTCTCATCACCGTCGGGCCGCCGCGGCGGCGTGACGGTGTGGAGGTGCGGACGCTGACCGGGCCGAGCCGCGGACCTGGCTCCGACCCGGGCAGCCACCGCCTGGTGGCCACCGTGCACCTCCGGCCGGGCCGGCCAGACCAGCCCTTCGTGCTCGCCATCCACGGCCTGCTGGCGGCCTGGCCGCAGTACGAGGAGTGGCAATGCCGGCGGCTGGTGGCCCGCGGCGCCCACGCCGGCCGGATCGATCTTCCCCTTCACCTCCGGCGCCGCCCGCCCGGGGCCAGAAGCGGGGTCGGGTACATCAGCGCCGACCTTCGCTGGACCCGCGAGGTCGTTCGCCAGTCCGTCGAGGACTGTGCTGCGGTGCTGGCCTGGGCCCGGTCGGAGGTCAGCCCGCGACTGGGGGTCATGGGCACCTCGTTGGGAGGCTTGATCGCCTGTCTCTTGGCCGCTCATCTCGAGCTCTCCTCGATGGTGGCCACGGCTCCCTTCTGCGACCCCGCGGGGACCTTCCTCGACCACCTGCCACCGCGGATCAGGGGCACCCTCGCGCTGAGCGGTGGCGGCGGAGGGGCTTGGGGAACTGATCGGGCCGCAGCCCGAGCGGCGGTGCGCTCCGCCCTGGCCCCCCTGGTGCCGCGAGCCTTCTGCCCTCCGCGGACGCCGGGCGAGCGGATCGCCATCGTCCGTCCGACCCTGGACACCATCGTCGGCGACCGGGCCATGGTCGAGTTGGCCGAGGCCTGGGGTGCCGCATTGTGGAGCTACCCGCACGGGCATGCCTCGGTCGTCAACGCCCGGGGGCTGGGACGGCGCATCCGTGATTGGCTGCTCGCGCCCGGCGGGGAGCTCGGGCCGGGGGGCGGGACGGCCGGGCGGTGAGCTCAGCGGGGTCCTGATCGCCTCCATACTGAGCCCGTGCTCGAGTCCGAACCACGGCAGACGGCGGTTCTCCGCTTCATCCCGGACCGGGTTCGGCGGTTCCGCTTCACCCGTGCCGGCCTGGACGCCGGCACCGGACGCATCGAGCTCGGCTATGCGCTGGATGGCCCCGGCGTCGACGAGGAGATGCACGAGGTGGTCGACCTCGGCGTGCCCGTCGCCACCCTGGACGCCGGGCGTCGGGCCGCGCTGGGGCGGGCGCTCCGAGTCCTCCACCTGGTGGCCGGGGTCAGCTACTACAAGACCTCCTTCGCTCCGGAGGTCGTCCTCGACGAGGGCCCGGTCAGCCCGGGACTGGCTGCCTTCCTGGAGGGGCTGTACCGTCACGGCCTCGCCGAGTGCCGCTACGTCAACGGCCTGGCGGGGCGGGCGGCGCCCGCGTTCGCCTCGACCGGCCACGCCACCGGCCCCGGTTCCGGGACGGCCGGCCACGCAGTCCGCGCCGGTGCCGCCGGACTGCCGGACTCGCCATTGGTCCCGGTGGGCGGCGGCAAGGACTCGATCGTCGCGCTGGAGGCGGTCCGCCGCACCGGACGGGCGCCGCTGCTCTTCAGCGTGGGGACGGCGCCGGCGGTCAGCCGGACCGTTGAGGTGGCTGGGCTGCCCCACGTCGGGGTGACCCGGCGGCTCGACCCTCGGCTGCTCGAGCTCAACCGGGCCGGGGCCCACAACGGGCACGTGCCGGTGACCGCGATCGTCTCCTGCCTGGCCGTGATCGCCGCCCTGGTCCACGGCACGAGCGAGGTGGTGATGGCCGATGAGCGCTCGGCGTCGGTGGGGAGCCTCACCTGGGACGGTGCCGAGGTGAACCACCAGTACAGCAAGAGCTGGGGTTTCGAGCGCCGCTTCGCCGCGGTGGTGCGGGCCGAGATCGCCGGAGACCTCGACTACTTCTCGCTGCTCCGGCCCTGGTCGGAGCTGGCCATCGCTCGCAGCTTCGCGGCCATGACCGCCTACCACCAGGCATTCGTGAGCTGCAACCGCGCCTACCTCCTGGACGCCGACCGGCGGACCGCGAGCTGGTGCGGCGACTGCCCCAAGTGCCGGTTCGTCGCCCTGGCCCTGGCTCCCTTCCTGGAACCGGAGCGGCTGGTGGCGATCATGGGACGGGACCTGCTCGCCGACGCCTCCCAGACCTCGGGCTTCGCCGCCCTGCTGGGGCTGGGTACCGCCAAGCCCCTGGAGTGCGTGGGTGAGGTCGAGGAGTCGAGGGCGGCGATGCGCCTGCTCCTCGATTCGCCCTGGCGTGACACCGCCGTGGTCAGGTCCCTGGGGGCCGATCCCTCGGTCCGCGAGCTGTCCCCGGAGGCGGTCGGTTCGGTCTTCCGACCCTCGCCGGAGCATGCCCTCCCCACGCACTACCGGCGCTTCGCCGATGGCCTCGACTGAGGGCGACGGAGCCAGGGCCGGAGCCCCGGGCTCCAGGCCCGGGCGGAGGACCCCTCAGCACGCCGGTGCTGACCGCGCCCGGGCGCGCCCCGTTCCCGCCCATTCGACTGTTCCGGGCACCCTCGCCGGCCTGGCCGGGCAGCGGGTGGCGCTCTGGGGCTTCGGCAGGGAGGGGAGGGCGGCGCTGGCGGAGCTGCGGGCCCTCGAGCCGGCCCCGGCCCGGCTGACGATCGTCACCGACTCGCCGCCTGGGGCGGCGGCGGAGGCACCGCCGGATCTCGAATGGGTCCACGGCGAGGCCGGCCTCCCCCGGTTGCTGGACGCCGACACGGTGATCCGCAGCCCCGGCATCAGCCGTTACCGCGAGGACGCCCAGAGGGTGGCCGCCTCCACCCGCGTGACCACCGGGACCAACCTCTGGTTCGCCGAGCATAGGGAGGATCCGGTGGTCGCCGTCACCGGCTCCAAGGGCAAGAGCACCACCAGCTCGCTGGTCGCCCACCTGGCCGGCGCGGCGGGCCGGCGGGCGGTGCTGGCCGGCAACATCGGCATCCCCCTGCTCTCCGTCCTGCACCCGGTGGCGGTGCCGGACCTGTGGGTGCTCGAGCTCTCCAGCCACCAGATCGCCGACCTCGAATGGTCGCCGAGGATCGGCGTTCTCCTCAACCTCTATCGCGAGCACCTGGACTGGCATGGCTCCCTGGAGCGGTACATCGCCGACAAGCTCAACCTCTTCGCCCACCGTGCCGACGGGATCGCGGTCCTGAACCGCGAGGACGCCGTGACCCGGGAGCGGGCGCGCCGGCTGCCAGGCCGGCGCGTTTGGTTCGCTGACGCCGCGGGCTACCGCACCGACGGCGAGGCCCTCTGGTGGGGAGGGGAGCGCCTGATCGGCGCCGACCGGCTTCCCCTTCGGGGCCGGCACAACCTGCTCAACGCCTGCGCCGCCCTGTGCGCCGTCGAGTTGGCCGGGGTCGACGCCCGGGCCCAGGTCCCGGCGCTGACCGGGTTCCGGCCGCTACCGCACCGCCTCGAGCGGGTGACCGAACTGGACGGGGTGAGCTATGTCAACGACAGCATCGCCACCATCCCGGAGGCCGCCGTCGCCGCCCTGGACGCGATGGGCGGGCGGCCGACGGTGCTGATCGCAGGTGGATTCGACCGCGGCCAGGACTACGGCGGCCTGGTGGACCGGGTCTGCGCCGCGGCGGACGTCCTCGCCGTGGTCACCGTCCCCCCGAGCGGGGAGCGGCTCGCCGAGCAGCTCCGCTCCCACGCGTTCTCTCCGCCGGTGCTCCCGGCCGGGAACCTCGAGCAGGCGGTGGCGCTGGCGCGGGACCAGAGCCGGCCTGGATCCGTCGTACTGCTGTCCCCGGCCGCCCCCAGCTACGGCGTGTTTCGCGACTTCGAGGAGAGGGGCGAGGCCTTCCGCCGCCTGGTGGGGAGATTGAGCGCGGCTGGGAACCGCGGGACTGGCTGAGTGGGGCGTTATCCTCACTTCGTTGATGGACGCAATCCACCGCGCCCTGGAGGTGCCCGCCACCGGCCGGCCCTCACCGGGAGCGACCGGGGCCGTGGCCGCCCGGGACACCCTGCTCGAGCCCATCCTCGGTGAGCTCCTCGAGTTCGAGCGTCGCCTCGAGGCGGCCGTCACCGCCGACCGGGGTCCCATGGCCGAGGCGATGCGCCACATCGTCCGTGCCGGTGGCAAGCGGATCCGACCGGCCCTGGTGATCCTGAGCGCCCAGCTCGGTCACCCCCAGCTGGATCACGTCTACGACCTGGCCATGGGCATCGAGTTCATCCACACGGCCACCCTGGTCCACGACGACCTGATCGACCGCTCCCCGACGCGGCGGGGGATGATCACCATCCACGAGATGATGGGCGCGCCCGCGGCGATCATCATCGGCGACTACTACTTCGCCAAGGGGGCCAACCTGATCTCGACGATCGGGGACCCGGTCATCGACGCCGCCATCAGCAGCACGGTGATGACCATCTGCATGGGCGAGCTGCTCCAGATGACCAGCAAGGACGACTACCGCCAGTCGCTCGAGGAGTACCACCGCAAGATCGATCGCAAGACGGCGACCCTGCTTGCCACCTGCTGCTTCTGCGGAGGCGCGGTGGGCCGCCTGGAGCCCGGCCTGCTGACGGCGCTGCGCAACTATGGGCACAAGCTGGGCATGGCCTTCCAGATCGCCGACGACCTCCTCGACTACGTCGCCACCGAGGAGGAGCTGGGCAAACCGGTCGGCGCCGATCTGCGGCAGGGCACCGTGACCCTTCCCTTCATGCTCGCCCTGCAGGAGCCGGGGGTGGGTCAGGAGCTGGCCGGGGTGGTGGACCGGCAGCCTCTCACCGACCGTGACTACGAGACGATCGTCGACCTGGTGCGGGGCAGCGGGGCCGTCGCGGCCACCGAGCGCGCCGCCCAGGACTTTGCCGCCGCGGCTCGGCGTGAGCTGGCGCAGTTCCCCGAATCGGCGGCGCGCCAGGCCCTCGAGGCAGCCTGCGACTACGTGGTCGACCGGCGCATCTGAGGGTCGGCGGCGGTTCCGGCGCTCGCCGGCCGGTCGAGGGCCCCGACCGTGTCCAGCTGGGCTCGGAAGCTGAGCAGCCAGGCGGCCAGCGCGGCGGCGGCGGCCGTCAGGCCGGCGACCTCCAGGAGGGTCCAGGGGACCGAACCGGTGGCTGCGCTAACGTGGAGGATCCGGGCGACCCCGTTTACGGCCAGCCGCCCGAGGTCCGCGAGGGCCAGCAGGGTGACCGCCACCAGGGCGATCCGGCCCCAGAGGTACTCGCGACGCAGGCCAGCCCGCAGCCTGGAGGCGCTGAGGCCGTCACCCCGCCTCCGTCCCGCTGGTGGCTCGATGGCGGCGCGGCGCAGCCGCAGGGCGCTCAGCCCCAGCAGGACCGCCGCCGCCCACCCCGGCCACGCCGTGAGCGCCGAGGAGCCGTCGGCAAACAGCGTTCCCAGGGCTCCGAGGCTGGCGCCGCCCGCCCGCAGGCTGGCCTCGTGCTCCTGGAGGGCCAGGGCGGCCAGCCCCCACCCGGCAGCGATCAGCAGAGCCAGGGTGGCGGGGACGGCACGCAGCGGCATGGCGAGGCGGTCGACCAAGAAGAGCTCGGCGAGCGGTGGCAGATGGGAGCCCGCGCCATCCTGGTCCCGCATCGCTTCGCAATGGTACGGGGCGCCGCCCAGCGATGCCTGATCGGCAGCGTCCAAACTGAGCGCGGGGAGCCTGATCGGCCGCGTGTCCTGGAGCTGAGGTGCCATCGATCCGCCTTCTCACCTACAACATCCTGCTCGGCGGGGAACGGCGCGAGGAGCGCATCGCCACCGTCCTCGCGCGGAGCGGCGCCGATGTCCTCGCCCTCCAGGAGGTGCGCGGCGAGACCCTGGTCACCCAGCTGGGCGCGGCGCTGGGGATGACGGCGCTGGTCGGCCCCCCCAGCGACGGAGGCGCGCTGGGGCTCGCGGTGCTGACCCGGCTCCCGGTCATCGGCCACCGCAACCACCGCCACCCGGGCATGCTCCGGAGCCATCTCGAGGTCACCCTCGGCCTGAGACGGGGCCGGCGGTTGCGGCTCCACATCGTGCACCTGGCGGCCCGTTTCGGAGAGCGGAACAAGGGCGAGGCTCGGCGGCTCCGCGAGCTCCAGGCCGTGCTCGGCGACATCGGCCGGGCCCCGGCCATGCCCCACCTCCTGCTCGGCGACTTCAACGCCCTGACGCCAGGGGATGATCTCGAGGTCACCCGCTTCTTCCGTCGGATGACGGCGCTGCGGCGCGCCCGGCTGCTGGTCCGCCAGGCCGACGGCTGGATGGGCCCCGCGGCGGTGCGGGGGGTGGAGGAAGCTCTCGACGCGCGCTGGCTGGAGCACGGCATCGATCCCGGGTTGCAGGTCGGGGTGCCGGCCCTCCCCTGGCTGGTGGGCCCGCTGACCTCCCGGCTCCCGGAGAGCCGCGTTGTCGACCTACTGCTGGGCCGGATGATCGAACGCTGGGCGGTGCCCCGGGTGCTGGATGCAGGCTATACGGACTGCTACCGGCGCTTCCACCCCCGCGCCCACGGCTACACCTGCGCCACCTGGCTGCCGGCGGCACGCGTCGACTACATATTCGCGAGCCCGGAGGCCGTGCCCGACCTGATCGGGTGTGATGTCATCCGCTCCCGCGGGCGAGGGGCTCGCGAGGTCGCCACCGCCTCCGACCACTTCCCGGTCGCCGTCGACCTCAGCGTCTGACCGGGTCGGGCGTCAGCCCGAGGTGACCTCGACGGTCCCGGTCATGCCCAGGGCGATGTGGAAGTTGCACTGGTAGTAGAAGTTCCCGGCCTTGGTGAACTTCACCTCCCAGGTCTGCCCCGAGGACAGCACGTTGTCGCTGATGGCGCCGTCAGAGGGGAAGGTGACGGTGTGCGCCTGGGAGCCGATGTCCTTCCACTCGACCACCTGGCCGACCTTGATGCTCACCACCTGGGGGCTGAAGACGTCGTCGTCGGTGGCGTCGACGGTTACCGTGGCCGGGCTGCCGTTGGCCACGCTGCCGCAGCTGGTGCACGGAGTCGTCGGACCGGCCGGGCTCGAGGCAGCGGCGGCGGCGCGGGGCGAGGGGCTGGTTGATCCCGGCGCGGACGGACTGGGCGACGGGGACGTTGCGGTGGCGGTCGAGGCGGCGCCCGGGCTGCCGCCGTACGCACCGGCCTGCAGGGATTCGCTGGGTGCCGCCGGAGGCGGGGCGGTCGAGCCGCAGGCGGCGATGAGGCCGGCCCCCACGAGAAGGGCAGCGGCGAGGGAGCGCATGGACCAGGCCAGCGTACGTCAACCCGCGGATCCGACCGGCCGGCCTCGATCCGCGCCCGCCACCGAGATCGGACGGCTACGCTGCCTCGGGAGCGTTGCCGCGGCCGTCGCGCTCGTTGCGCCGGCCACCCCGCCGCCGCCGGCGGGTCGTCTCGGCGCTGTCAGAGCCGGCGTCGTCGCCGATCCAGCGGGGCGGCGGAGGCTGACCGTCTTCGAGGAGGTCGCCCAGCGTCCTCCACCCGAACATCTCACCTCCCCGCCGGAGAAGCTCGAGGAAGCAGCCCATGGTCGCCTCGGCGTCAGCGAGCGCGTGGTGCGGCCTCCGATGGGGGACCTGGAGCTCCACGCACAGCTTCTCCAGCCCGATCGTGTCGCGAAGCTCGAAGAGCTTGGCGGCCAGCCGGGAGGTGTCGATGTTGTCCGCATCCAGGCTCTCCCCCAGGGTCCTGGCGATCAACCGGCTGTCGAAGGCGTCGGCACTGTGCTCGACCAGCACCGCCCCCCGGCAGAATCGGCGAAAGCGCTCCAGGACCCGCCGCACCGGGGGGGCGCCGCCCAGTGTCTCGGCGGAGATCCCGTGGATCCGGCGGGCGAACGGGTTGATCCGGTCGTTGCTGTGAACCAGGGTCTCGAACGACATCTGGTGGCCGGCCAGGGTGAAGGCGACCGCCCCGAGCTCGAGGAGGCGATGGGGCGATTGGCCGGTGGTCTCGCAATCGACGGCGACGAAGCGGAGCTGGTCGATCGGGGTCCCGGGGCCGGGCCGGGGCAACGGCTCCTCGACGGGGTCGTCGATCGCCGCAAAGGGCTCGTCTCCGGCCGGTCCGAGCCGGGCCACGAAGCTGTCGCCGACGGGGACGGGACCTCGTGGCCGGCCGTAGCGCCGGCGCCGGGGAGGCGGCTCGGATCCCCCCGTGGAAGGTTCTGCCGGCGGAGCCGGCGCAGGATCGAGCAGGGACATTCGAGTCCGCCCCATCCTACCCGCTGGCTCGCGGACTGGGCCGGAATGCAGCGCCGTACTGCTGCGACCGGTCGTTCGTGACGCCGCCCATATACTCGGCTCGATGCGCCTGATGGTCGTCGGCATCAGCTTCCGGACCGCACCCATCGAGATCCGCGAACGAATTGCGCTCGGTGAGGCCGGGGCCCGCCAGCTGCTCCGCTACCTGGTCGGCCACGGTGGATTCGCGGGTGCGGCGGCGCTCTCGACGTGCAATCGCACTGAGCTCTACCTGAGCGTCCCCGACGAAGCCTCGGCGGCGGAGGTCGCCTCCCGGGTGCTCTCGGTGCTGGATCCGGAGGGTGGCCCGGCGATCGCCAACCACGCCACGGTCAGTGAGGGCGAGGGCGGGGTGCTGCATCTCTTCCGGGTCGCCGCCGGGCTCGATTCGATGATCGTGGGTGAGGGGCAGGTGCTGCACCAGGTCAGGGCGGCTCACCGCCTGGCTCTCGAGGCGGGGAGCCTCGACGCCAGCCTCGACTTCGTCTTCCGGCGCGCCATCGGGGCGGGCAGGAGGGTGCGCGCCCAGACGGCGATCGGCACCGGGGCCGGGTCGCTCAGCGAGGCCGCGGTGGCGCTGGCGGCGGCGGTCCTCGGCTCGCTGGAGGGGCGCAGCGTCCTCCTCCTCGGCGCCGGCAAGATGAGCTCGCTGGCGGCTCGCCAGCTGAGCCGCCGCGGCGCCGAGCTGCGCATCGCGTCCCGCGGGGGGAGCTCAGCCGCCTCCCTGGCGGCTCAGCTCGGCGCCCAGGTGGTGGCGGCGGGCGACCTGGGGTCGGCGCTGGTCCCCTGCGACCTGATCATCGCCTCGACCAGCAGCAGCCGGCGCGTGCTGGACCTCGCGGCGCTGCTTGCAGCTCAGGAGCGCCGCGGTGGCCGGCCCCTCTGCGTCGTCGACCTGGCGGTCCCCCGCGACGTCGATCCCGCGGTCGCCGGGCTGCCCGGGGTCACCCTGCTCGACATCGATGACCTGGGGCGCTGGCTCCAGGGCAACCTCGCGGGACGCCGCGACGCGGTGCTCCGGGCCGAGGCGATGGCGGCGGAGGAGGCGGGTCACGCGGTCCGGATCGTGGGCCAGCGCGACACCGCCCATCCGACCATCCGAGCTCTGGTCGCGCGGGCGGAGGAGATCCGGCGCCGAGAGGTGGCCCGCACCGTGGCCCAGCTGCCCGACCGCGACCCGGCGACCGTCGAACGCATCGAGAGGTTGAGCCGCAGCCTGATCCGCAAGCTTCTCCACGCGCCCATCGCCCACCTCCGCGAGGCCGGGGGCGACGCCGGGGCGGCGCTCCGGCTCAGGGAGGCCTTCGGCCTCGACGACGCCCCCGCCGGCGGCAGTTGACCGCGCTCCGCCTGGCCACCCGAGGGAGCCGGCTGGCCCGCGCCCAGGCCGACACGGCCCTGCAAGCTCTGCGCCGGACCGGAGTGGAGGAGCTTCAGGTCGTCGTCGTCCGCACCCAGGGCGACCGCCGCCCGGGCACGCCGGTCGAGCTTCTGGCGGGCGAGGGCTGGTTCACCGCGGCCCTGGAGGAAGCCCTGGTCGACGGTCAGGCCGACATCGCCGTCCACAGTGCCAAGGACCTGCCTGGCAGGCTCGCCCCCGGGCTGACGGTGGCCGCGTACCTGGAGCGGGGCGACTGCCGCGACGGGCTGGTCAGCCGGAGCGGCGCGGTCCTCGCCAGCCTGCCTCCCGGAGCCACGGTGGGGACCTCGAGCGCCCGCCGCACCGCCTTCCTGGCGGCACTGCGGCCGGACCTCCGCCCAGTGCCGCTTCGCGGCAACGTCGACTCGCGGCTGGGCCGGCTGGAGAGCGGAGCCGTGGACGCGCTTCTGCTCGCCTGCGCCGGGCTGGAGCGGATCGGCATGGGGGAGCGCATCACCGAGAGGCTGGACCCCCGCAGCTTCGTTCCCGCGCCCTGCCAGGGGACGATCGCGCTCGAGGCTCGTGATCGGGGGGTGCCCGCCGGCTGCTGCGCCGCTGCCGACCACGCCGCGACCCGGGCGGCGGCGGTGGCGGAGCGCGCCGTGCTGGCCGCCCTGGGCGGAGGCTGCCTGCTGCCCCTCGGCGCCTGGGCGCGACCGGAGGAGGGGCGGCTGGTGCTCAGCGCCGCGCTGGCCGCCCCGGGCGGGATCAGGCGCTCGGAGCGGGTCGGTGACCTCGATGCCCCAGCCCCTCTCGGCGAGCAGGTCGCCGCCGACCTCCGGTGACGGACGTCGAGCGGCCGCTGGCGGGACGGCGGATCGTCGTCACCCGGGCTGCCGCCCAGGCGGGACCGCTGAGCCAGCACCTGCGCCACCTGGGTGCCACGGTGACGGAGGTCCCGGCCGTCACCATCCAGACCACCGCCTCGGCCGACGAGCTGCGTGCAGCGGCGCGGCGGCTCCGGCAGGGGCGGCCACCCCGGTGGCTGGCCGTGACCAGCGCCAACGCGGCGCAGCGGCTCGAGGTGCTGCGGTTGCCCGAGGACCTGGCCGGGGTGCGCGCCGCCGCGGTGGGCTCGATCACCGCCCACACGCTCAGGGGTATCGGCATCAACGTCGAGCTGGTCGCCTCGGGGACGGGAGCCGCCGAGCTTGCCGAGCTGCTCTTGACTGCCGGCGCCGGCGGAGGCACGGCCTGGCTGCCCCAGGCGGAGGCCGCCCGGCCTGAGCTGTCCGAGCGTCTCCGGCAAGCGGGCACCCGCCTGGAGGTCACCGTCTGCTACCGGACCGTGGCTGCCGCGGGGCTCGGCGAGACGCTGCGAGCAGCCCTCGCGGCTGGCATCGACGCGGTCGCTCTGATGAGCCCGAGCACAGTTGAGGCGGTGTTCGCCGCCCTGGGTGCCGAGGCGCTGCGCGAGCCCGTGCTCGTCTGCGGCGGCGAGACCACCGCGGGGGCGCTGCGCCGGTGCGGGCTGGAGGCCTCCGTGGTGGCCGCGACCTCGGACCCCGAGGGCATCTCGACCGCCCTGGTCCGAGCCCTGCGCCGCCCCCTGCCACCCAGCGACTAACCTGGGGCGGCATGGCTTTTCCCGAGGAGCGACTCCGCCGCCTTCGCCGGACGCCGGCGCTGCGCCGCCTGGCTCGCGAGACGCGGCTCAGCCCAGCCGACCTGGTGCACCCGCTCTTCGTGCGCGAGGGCATCCCGGTGCCGGCCGACCTGGTGTCCCTGCCCGGGCACCGCCAGGAGACGGTGGCCAGCGCGGGGGCCACGGCCGAGGAGGCGGTGACCCTGGGCATTGGGGCGGTGGTGCTCTTCGGGGTCCCCGCTCGCAAGGATCCGCTGGGCAGCGAGGCGTGGAACGACTCCGGCATCGTCCAGACCTCCCTGCGGGCGCTGCGGCAGCGCCTCGGCGATGCCTGCGTGCTCATCGCCGACTGCTGCCTGGACGAGTACACCGATCACGGTCACTGCGGCGTCCTCCGCGAGGACGGGTCGGTGGACAACGACCGGACCATCGAGCTCTACGCGCGCGCCGCGGTCTCGCAGGCGGCCGCCGGGGCCGACGTGATCGCCCCCAGCGGGATGATGGACGGTCAGGTGGCGGCGATCCGGGCCGCCCTGGACGAGGCCGGCTTTCCCGAGACGGCGATCCTCGCCTACACCGCCAAGTACGCGACGGTGATGTACGGCCCGTTCCGCGAGGCCGCCGACTGCGCCCCGAAGAGCGGTGACCGGCGCGGCTACCAGATGGACGTGGGCAACTCCCGCGAGGCCGTCCGGGAAGCGCGGCTCGACGCCGCCGAGGGGGCCGACATGCTCATGGTCAAGCCGGCGCTGACCTGCCTCGACGTCATCGCCCGGGTCAGAGCGGCCACCGAGCTTCCACTCTTCGCCTACAACGTGAGCGGCGAGTACGCGATGATCCACCACGCCGCCCGGGCCGGGGCGTTCGACGAGCGGGCGGCGGCGCTCGAGGCTCTGACCGCGATCCGCCGCGCCGGCGCCGACACCGTCATCAGCTACCACGCCCTGCAGGCGGCGCGGTGGCTTCGCGAGGAGTGACCCAGCACCAGGATGAGACCCCCGACCGACCCGCGCCGCCTCCCCTTCCTCATCGCCACCACGCTGGTCGTGGTCGCCGCCGTGATCGCCCTGGCAGTCGCCATCGACGGTGCGGACACCCCCGCTCCGGTGGCCGCGGCCACCCCGACCCCAAGCCCGACGCCGACTCCCTCACCGACTCCGTCGCCGACGCCGATCGCCGCGAAGGCGGTCGCCGGCACCCCCTGCAGCTCGGCCAGCTTCGGGCCGGCTCTCTCCCCGCTCAACCCGCCGAGCAAGGTCCACGTCTACAGCGCCGCGCCGGCGACGACCATCGACGCGAGCAAGCTCTACCTGGTCACCCTCGACACCACGCGCGGCAACATCCAGCTCTGCCTGGAGCCGAGCCTCGCCCCCAACACGGTCAACGTGATCGCCACCCTGGCGCGCAACGACTACTACAACGACATCCCCTTCCACCGGGTGTGCCCGAACGCCTCTGACAGTTCCTGCGGGGGCTCCCTGGCCATCGCCCAGACCGGCGACCCCAACTGCATCGGCAACGTCGGCGCCAGCACCTGCGGGCAGGGCGGCCCCGGCTTCCAGTTCAATGACGAGCCGGTCAAGGCCAAGTACACGGCCGGCTGCGTGGCCATGGCCAACAGCGGGGCGAACACCAACGGCTCGCAGTTCTTCATCTGCACGGGGGACGACACCAGCGAGGGATGGACCGGTTACAACCTCTTCGGGGTGGTCTCATCGGGTCTCAACGTGGCCCAGGCCCTGCAGAAGGGGGACGTGATCGAGTCCGCCACGGTGCAGGAGCAGGCCTGACCGAGGCGGCGAGGTGAACGGCCCAGGGCCGGGGACGGTCGCATGAGCGACATGAGCTCGCGGAGCCTCCGCGAGCGCGCCGCGGGGGTCATGCCGGGCGGGGTCTCGAGTCCGGTGCGCGCCTACGCGGCGGTCGGCGGTGAGCCTCCCGTCATCGTCCGGGCCGAGGGCGCCCATCTGATCGACGCCGAATCGGTGCCCTACGTCGACTTCGTGCTCGCCTACGGCCCGCACATCCTGGGTCACAACCCCCCGGCGGTCGTCGAGGCGTTGCGGCGGCAGCTGGAGCGGGGGGTGGCCTACGGCCACACCACCGAGCTCGAGGTCGAGCTGGCGGAGCGGATCTGCGCCGCCCTGCCCGGGACGGAGATGGTCCGCTTCGTCAACTCCGGCACCGAGGCCACCATGTCGGCGGTCCGCCTGGCCCGGGCGGTGACCGGCCGCGACCTGCTGGTCAAGTTCTCGGGCGGCTATCACGGTCACGCCGATGCCCTGCTGGCGGCGGCGGGCAGTGGTGTGGCGACCCTTGGCCTGCCCGGCTCGGTGGGGGTGCCGGCCGGCGCCGTCGCCGACACCGTGGTGGTGCCCTACAACTCGGTGGAGACGGTGGCGGAGGCCTTCGCCGCCCACCCCGGCCGGATCGCCGCCCTCCTGGTCGAGCCGGTGGCGGGCAACATGGGCTGCGTTCCTCCCAACCCCGGCTACCTCGCCGAGCTCCGCCGGCTCACCCTCGAGGACGGAGCCCTGCTGATCTTCGACGAGGTGATGACCGGGTTCCGGGTGGCCTACGGCGGCGCCCAGACGCTCTACGGGATCGGGCCCGACCTGACCTGCCTGGGCAAGGTGATCGGCGCCGGTCTCCCCGTGGGAGCGTACGGCGGGCGCCGCGAGCTGATGGAGCGGGTTGCCCCGACCGGCCCCGTCTACCAGGCCGGGACCCTGTCGGGGAACCCCCTGGCGATGGCCGCCGGCGTGGCCGTCCTCGACAGCCTGCGTGCCGGTGACGCCTACACCCGCCTGGAGGCGCTGGGCAGCCGGTTGGGCGACGGCCTGCGGACCGCCGCGGTGGCCGCCTCGGTTCCCTGTGCGGTCAACCGGGTGGGCAGCATGGTCACCGCGTTCCTGGGGGTCGAGCGCGTCGAGAACTACGACGACGCCCGACAGAGTGATCTCCAGGGGTTTGCCGGTCTCCACCGCGCCTGGCGGGAGGCTGGCATCCTCTGGCCGCCGTCCCAGTTCGAGACCGCGTTCCTGAGCACGGCGCACACGGTGGCGGACGTCGACCGGGCGGTCTCGGTCTTCGCCGGCGCGCTGCGCGGCCGCTCCGCTGAAGCCGTCTGCGGCTGAGCGCTGACAGCTCGCCGGTCGAGCGTCAGGGAGACCGGCGAGCG
Source organism: Binatia bacterium (assembly GCA_035624785.1). GTDB lineage: Bacteria > Chloroflexota > Dormibacteria > Aeolococcales > Aeolococcaceae > JAJZNI01. The sequence goes on from DASPQV010000048.1 coordinate 20,671, forward strand.
TGATCGTCACGCTGCCGACGAGGGGGTCCCGGTGTTCTCCCGAGGTCGGTGTTAGACTGGCCTAACGCCCCGAGACGCTGATCTGGCGCCCGGTGGCGTTCAGCTAGACGGAGCCCACGCCCACATGGATCGTCTCTGGTACCTCGTCCCGGCCGTGCTGCTGATCGTCCTGCTGATCTGGGGCCCGGGGAAGCTGCCCGAGGTCGGCGCCGGCATGGGCCGGGCGATCCGCGAGTTCCGCAACGCCGTGTCCGGAGTTCGGGACGCGACCGCGGTCAGCCCGGGCCAGCCATCCGGGCAGTCGTCGACGGAGCCCGGCCCGTACCCGTACACCGTGCTGAGCTCCAGCGAGAAGCCGGCGGCTCCCGTCCCCGACGACAGCCGGCGATCCTGAGCCGCGCATCCCCGATGGCGCCGCCCCCGGCCTGGCGCCGTGACCTCCGCGGGCGGCGGCCCGGCTGAGGGGGAGCCAGGCGATGGCGCTGAGGGTGGTCCGCAACGACGGCGAGCGCCGGATGACGGTCGTCGAGCACCTCCAGGAGCTCCGCCGCGTCCTCATCGTCTCGCTCTGCGCCTGGGCCGCCGCCACGGTGGTGGCGGCGGTCTTCAACCACCTTCTGGTCTCGGTCCTCGAGTACCCCCTGACCAGCCTGCTCGCCCGTCAGAACCACCTGATCTCCAAGCCGATCATCACCAGCCCCACCGAGCTGGTGACCGTGCCTCTCAAGGTGGCCCTGGTCGGCGGCCTGGTGCTCTCCCTGCCGGTCATCGTCTGGCAGCTGTGGACCTTCGTGGCCCCCGGGCTGCGCCCGGTGGAGCGCCGCTTCGCGCTGCCCTTCGTGGTCTCCGCCCTGGTGCTCTTCGGCGGCGGCGCCTGCCTCGCCTACTTCCTCATGCCGGTCTGGCTCAACCTGCTCACCGGGATCGTGGGCAGCAACGCCATCTACTTCCCCGACCTGAACCAGTACCTCTCGTTCCTGACCCTGGCGGTGGTCGCCTTCGGGGTCACCTTCGAGCTGCCCATCGTCATCGTCCTGCTGGGCATGCTGGGCATCGTCTCCTCCCGCTGGCTGCGGCGGCGGCGGCGGCTGACCTGGCTGATCATCATCGTGGGCGCCGAGCTGGTCACCCCCGGCGTCGACCCGGTCACCCCGCTGTTCCTCGCCGTCCCCCTCATCGCCCTCTTCGAGCTCTCCATCCTGGTGCTGGCCAAGCCGCTCCACCGCTGACGCGGCGTTGCCGTGGCGCCGAGCCTTAGACTGGCGCAGCCATGCCTGCGGTGGGCTCCGTGTTGGTGATTGCGTGCCGCGACCGCGTTGGCGGGCTGGCGGAACGGTGCCCCGATGCGTCCTGACGGTCGCGCCCCAGATCAGCTCCGCCCCGTCGCCATCGAGGTGGCGGCGTTGCCCTACGCGGAGGGCAGCTGCGTCATCACCACCGGAGAGACCCGGGTCATCTGCTCGGCGACGGTGGAGGAGAGGGTGCCGCCCTTCCGGAAGGGGAGCGGGCACGGCTGGGTCACCGCCGAGTACGCCATGCTCCCCCGCAGCACCCAGGTCCGGACCGAGCGCGACGGGCGGAGGGGCCGGGTCGATGGGCGGGTGCAGGAGATCCAGCGGCTGATCGGCCGGAGCCTCCGGGCCGCCGTCAACTTCGCGGCTCTGGGTGAGCGCTCCATCCTCATCGACTGCGATGTGATCGTTGCTGATGGGGGCACCCGCACCGCCTCGATAACCGGCGGCTACGTGGCCCTCGCCATGGCCGTCCGGGCCCTCCAGGAGGCCAAGGTCGTGGGTCCCAGCGTCCTCCACCGCCAGGTGGCGGCGGTCTCCGCCGGGATCGTCGCCGGCGAGCCGCGCCTCGACCTCTGCTACCTCGAGGACTCGGCCGCCGACACCGACATGAACTGCGTGGGAGCGCCCGACGGGCGGTTCATCGAGATCCAGGGCACGGCCGAGCTGGCCCCGTTCAGTCACGAGGAGATGACCCGCCTGCTCAGCCTCGCTGAGAACGGCCTGACCCGGCTCTTCGAGGCGCAGCGCGAGGCGCTGGGAAGTCCCGTCGTCGCCCGGTGATCCCCCGCGTTCGGGTCGCCCTGGCCACCCGCAACCCCGGCAAGCTCGCCGAGTTCCGGCGGCTGTTCGCCGGCCAGCCCTGGGAGCTGGTCGGCCTCGACGCCGTCGGGTTCTCGGGCTCGCTGACCGAGCCCGGGGCGACCTACGAGGAGAATGCGGTCGCCAAGGCCGAGGCGGTGCTCGCCGCCACCGGCACGCCGGCGATCGCCGACGACTCCGGGCTCGAGGTGCCCGGCCTGGGCGACTGGCCAGGCCCGCAGTCGGCCCGATGGATGGGGCCCGATGCCAGCGACGGGGACCGGATCCAGGGGCTCCTGAGCGAGGTGGAGCGCCGATCTCCGGGCGACCGGCGCGCCAGGTTCGTCTGCGTCCTCGCCCTGGCTCGTCCCGGCGAGGAGCCGATCCGGGCGCGGGGGGAGACCTGGGGCGTCCTGGTGCCGCCTCGGGGTTCCCAGGGGTTCGGCTATGACCCCGCCTTTCTGAGCGACGACCTGGGCATGACCTTCGGCGAGGCTTCCGCCGCGGCCAAGGCCCGGGTCAGCCACCGCTCCCGGGCGGTGGCCGCGCTGCTCGGTGCGGCCGGCCCCCGCCTCGGTTTGCCCTGACCCCGGGAACGGTAGGCTTCCACCATGTCCGGCGCGGCGCCGACGATCCCGGCAGGCGGCGCCCCCACGAGGTGAACCATGGCCGACCCGATTGCTGACCGCGAGTACGACATCGTCATCGTGGGCGGAGGCCCGGCCGGGCTCACCGCGGCCCTCTACGCCGGCCGGAACAAGGTGCGGGCCGCCCTCGTCGAGGCCAGGGGAGCCGTGGTCGACGGATCCCTGATCGGGGCGGGCGGGCAGCTCCTCAACACCGAGCTGATCGAGGACTACCCGGGGGTCAGGTCGATCCTTGGCCCGGACCTCGCCGAGATCATGAGCGAGCAGGCCAAACAGTTCGGCACCGAGTTGATCGGGGCCACGGTGCAGAGCATCCGGGTCGAGCCCGACGGGACCAAGGTGGTCGAGACCGACCAGGGGAACCTTCGCGCCCCGGCGGTGATCATCACCGCGGGCGGCAACCCGCGCAAGCTGGGCGTCCCGGGGGAGGCCGAGTTCGCGGGGCAGGGCGTCTCCTACTGCGCCGTCTGCGATGGCGCCTTCTTCCAGGGTGCGCACCTGGCGGTGGTCGGGGGCGGCGACGCCGCGGTCGAGGAGGCGATCTTCCTCACCCGTTTCGCCAGCCGGGTGACCCTCATCCACCGCCGCGCCGAGTTCCGGGCCCAGCCCATCCTGATCGAGGAGGCGCAGAGCCATCCCAAGATCGACTTCATCCTCGACACCGTGGTGGAGGCGATCGAGGGCGAGGGCAAGGCGCAGCGGCTCCGGCTCCGCAACGTGGGGAGCGGCGAGGTCTCCACCCTCGAGGTCGGCGGCGTGTTCATCTTCATCGGCTTCCTGCCCAACACCGGGCTGGTCAGCGAGCACCTCGAGCACGATGCCGGCGGCTACTACCTGACCGACCCCATGACCATGGAGACCAGCGCCCCGGGCATCTTCGCGGCCGGCGACGTGCGCAGCCAGCTCACCCGGCAGGTGACCACCGCGGTCGGCGACGCCACCACCGCGACCATCGCCGCCACCAAGTGGGTGGAGGAACGTGCCCGGCACGCCGGGGCGGGGAGCGAGGGCGCGGTCGAGGCGCTGGCCCAGGCGTCGGAGTAGGGGGATGGGCACGTGACCGGCGCTGCTACGGCGGATCCGTGAGCGCCGCGCCAGGACACCGGGCGGAGCCCGCTGGCAGGGGGCGCGGCCGGAGCCCGTCGAAGAGCATCGCCACCCGCACCGGCGACGCCGGGGAGACCGGCCTCCTCTACGGCGGCCGGGTGCCCAAGGACGACCTTCACACCGAGGCCTACGGGGCGCTGGACGAGGCGATCTCGGCGCTGGGCCTGGCTCGGGCCACCGAGTCGGATCCCGGCCGAGCCGAGCGGCTCCTGGCCATACAGCGCGAGCTGTTCACCGTCGGTGCCGAGCTGGCCACCGGCCCCGGTGAACGGGCCAAGCTGGAGAAGCACTTCGCCACCGTGACCCCGGCCATGGTGGCGGCCCTCGACGCCCGGCTCGCCGACCTGGAGGCGCGGGTGCCCCTGGCCCAGGCCTTCGTGATCCCCGGCGGCTCACCGGTCGCGGCTGCGCTGGACCTGGCCCGCAGCCTGGTGCGGCGAGCGGAGCGGCGGAGCGTCAGCCTGCAGCGCGCCGGGCTCCTCGAGAATCCCGAGGTGCTGCGCTATCTCAACCGGCTGAGTGACGTGCTCTTCATGCTGGCTCGAGAGGCGGAGCTGGGCGCCACCACGGTTAGGGACTCTCTTGTCCACAACCCGATGGAGGCAGATTGATGCCCTCAGCCCGACCGGGTGTGGCAATCCCGGCAGGGTGAGTCAGGCGAGGGACGGGCGCCCCGGTGCGGCGGGAAGCAGCCGGCGTGCCCGGAGCGCCAGCCAGAGCAGGTGGCGACGGGCCGGGTCGTCCACGGGGAGGCCGAGGTCACGAATCCGCTGGAGGCGGTAGACCACCGTGTGGCGGTGGAGGTTGAGCTTGGTGGCTGCCTGGCCAAGCCCGGAGCTGGAGAGCACGGCCTCGAGGGTCTGGTGCAGCTCCCCCCGGCGATCCGCCCCGCCGGCGTCCAGGGGGCCGAGCACGCTGGAGACGAAACGGCGGACCGCCTCGGGGTCGGCGTCGAGGACGGCGAAGATGCCCAGCTCGGCGTCGTCGTGCACGTTCCGCTCCGGCTCCAGCCGCTGGCCGACCTCCAGGGCGCGCTGGGCTCGCCGAGCCGCGCTGGCAACATCGGACAGGCGGTCCGCCACCGGGCCGATCCCGAAGGCGGTGCCCGGCCGGGCCCGGATGGCGCCCTGGCAGAGGCGGGCGTGGTCGACACGCGGGTCGAGGAGGAGCACCCAGGTGCCCTCGGACGCCGACACCGTCAGCGCCCCCGAGGGCTGGGAGACCTTCTCGGCGAGCTGGTCGAGGTTGCCCGGCCAGGCGCAGGCGAGGACGCGGTAAGGGGGGCCGAGGTCCAGCTCGCAGGCGGCTGCCGCCACGCGCAGCTCCGCGGAGGCGTCGCCGGCGAGGAGCCGTTGGAGGACACGGTCCCGTTCCTGGTCCCGGCGCCGGAGCAACCGCTCGCGGCGCTCCAGATAGGCGGCGCCGACCGCCGCCGAGATCTCGTCGAGGTAGTTGATGACCTGGGCTGCGAGGGCGATCAGGGTCGCCGCGGGCATCTCGTGCTCGCGGGCCACGGTGGCCGCCACCTCCTCCCACACCACCTTCCCGGCCACCCGGTAGGCGGAGAGGAGGACGTCGAGAGGGACCCCGAGGTCGGCCTGGACCGCACCCGTCTGAGCCAGCCGGTCCAGGTCGCCGGCGCGCGGACCCCGTCCGTCGTGGAGGCGGCGGACCAGGACCCGCAGCGCGTCCCGGCACGCCGAGACGATCGAGCGCAGGTAGGCCAGGTTGTTGAAGTGGCGGGGCAGGGAGATCTCGGAGGCGATCCGTCGGGCCATCCGGCCGGCGATGGCGTCAGCGTCGGCGAGCAGCCGCGCCGTCACCGAGGGGGGCAGACTGGCCGACTCGACCAAGAGCGCCTGGCGCGGTCTGGACACAGCGGCCAAATTGTCCACCCCACACAAAATCCGCGGATGCCGCCCCAGGCGGAGTGGCGGATGCGTTGGCCATTCTGCACCAGGAGAATGAGGTTGTGCCTGCCGTGTGGACGCCACCCTCTGATGACGCCGTTCCGGTCCCGGGCGGCGAGGGGGACGGGTGACCGATGTTGTATGACGACCTGTTCATCAGCCTCGAGCGGGCACGCTGGAACCTGGGACGGGACATCGACTGGGACCTGATGCGGCCCGAGCTGCTCACCGAGCAGTGGCGCTTCGACGTCAGGGAGGTCTGCCTGACCGAGCTGGCGGCGCTCTACGCCACCGAGATGTTCCTCCGCGACTTCTATGCGGACATCGACTTCTGCAGCTTCGTCTCGATCTGGTTCTACGAGGAGATGAAGCACCACCTGGTGCTCCGCAAGTACCTGGAACGCGCCGGCGAGGCCGTCCAGGAGGCGGAGCTGCCCCGGCTGCGGCTGACCTTCGCCGAGGGCCCGGCGATCGAGACGCTGACCATGCACTTCTGTGGTGAGGAGCGCCTGGCCCACTGGTACACCGCCTTCAGCGCCAACGCCCCGGAGCCGGTGCTCCGCCAGATCTTCAAGGTGCTGTCCGCCGACGAGGCACGCCATGCCGCCGCCTATGCCAAGTACCTGCGCAAGGCGGTCGCCAACAAGCCGGAGGTGCTGCCCGCGATCCTGCGCATGGCCCTCTGGATGCTGCGCACCACCAATGACAACCCCAAGCACCCCACCACCATCACCGACCCTTCGGTGGTGTCCCTGCTCGAGGACCCCCACTACCTTCGACGCATGCTCAACGCCTACCTGCCGGGAAGGGATCACGAGGCCCCCGTGCAGCGCAGGGTGCTTGCCCTGATGGGGCAGCTCGCGGGCCGGCCGATCCGCTCGATCCGCGAGCTCGCCAGCGCCATCCGGCAGGCGGAGGCCGCCCAAGCGGCGTGACCGGAGCCCGGCGGGGCCGCCAACCCCGCCGTCTCGACTGGCCGGGGCGATAATCGCAGGCGATGGACCACCAGCTTCGAGTGCACGCCACCGTCCGAGGCAGGGTCCATGGGGTCGGGTTCCGAGCCTTCGTGATCGAGAAGGCCGAGGACCTTGGGGTGCGGGGCACCGTCGCCAATCGCGCCGATGGCAGCGTTGAATGCGTCGCGGAGGGACCGCGCGACGCCCTGGAAAGTTTGATTCAATCGCTCCGGCACGGTCCCGGAACCGCACGGGTCGACTCGGTCGAGGTGCTCGAGCAGCCCTTTCGCGGTGACCTGCCGGAGATGAGGGTCACGTGGTGAGCGATCTGCATTTTGCCGAGCGGATGTCGCATCTGGGCACCGAGTCTGCGTTCGAGATCCTGGCCAGGGCCAAGCGCCTGGAGGCCGAGGGCCACGACATGGTCCACCTGGAGATCGGCGAGCCCGATTTCGCGACGCCGGACAACGTCATCGACGCCGCCGTGCGGGCCATGCGCAAGGGGGCCACCCACTACACCCCGGCGGGTGGCATCTGGGAGGTCCGTGAGGCCACCGCCCGCTATGTGACCCGGCGCACCGGCGTGGAGACCCGGCCGGAGCAGATCGTCCTCGTCCCCGGCAGCAAGAACATCCTCCACTTCCTGCTCCTCTGCCTGGTCGAGCCGGGCGACGAGGTGCTCGTCCCCGACCCGGGCTACCCGATCTACAGCTCGCTGGTCAACTTCGTGGGGGCCCGATCGGTGTCGGTGCCGATCCGCGAAGGCAACCAGTTCCGCCTCGACGTCGACGAGCTCCGCACCCTGGTCAGCGACCGGACCCGGGTGCTCGTCGTCAACACTCCGGCCAACCCGACGGGCGGCGTCCTCACCCGGGAGGACTGCGTGGCCATCGCCGAGCTGGCCGGAGAGCGGAACCTCTTCGTCCTCAGCGACGAGATCTACTCGCGGCTGGTCTACGAGGGCCACTTCGTGTCCCTCTACGGCATGCCGGGGATGGCGGAACGCAGCGTCCTCATGGATGGTCTCTCCAAGGCCTGGGCCATGTGCGGATGGCGTCTTGGCTTCGGGGCCATGCCCGTCGAGCTGGCCCAGCGGATGGAGACGCTGATGATCAACACGTCGTCGTGCGCTGCCGCCTTCACCCAGTGGGCGGCGGTGGAGGCGTTCGAGGGCGCCGAGTCCGACGCGGCGGTGGCGGCCATGGTCGCGGAGTTCTCGGAGCGTCGCGACGTGGTCGTGGACGGGCTCAACTCGATACCCGGGGTGCGCTGCCACCGTCCCTCCGGTGCCTTCTACGTCTTCCCCAACATTGAGGGGACGGGCTGGGAGGACCGGCCCCTGCAGCGGGCGCTGCTCGAGGAGGCCGGGGTCGCCGTGCTCTCGGGGAGCGCCTTCGGCTCCTGGGGCCGCGGCTATCTCCGGCTGAGCTACGCCAACAGCATCCCCAACATCGAGAAGGCGGTGGAGCGGATCGGCAACTTCCTGGCCGCCCACCCTGGCAACGGCGCCTCAGCCCCATCCTGATCCTCCAGTCCGGCGATCGTCACCGGCGGAGCCCTGCGACCGTCTCCGCCCATGACTGCCCGCCCACTGCGGGCGGCTATCGTTCACCGCCATGACGGCGCCGGACGCGAGCGTGCGACCTGGTCTCGACGAGGCTCAGCGGCTGGCGCAGGACCACGAGCTGATCGCCCTGGTGCGGAGCAGTCCCGCCGGTGACGTCAGCGGCCCGCGGATGCTCGCCGCGCTGCCCGATGTGCCGGGCGCCTTTCTCTTCGAATCCGCGACCGGCGAGGGGGAGTTTGCCCGGTTCACCTTCGCCGGCCTGGCCGGGCCGGAGCGGTTCCGGGTGCGCCGCGGCCGCCTCACCCGGCTGGGCGAGGGCGAGCCGGCGGCGCCGGTTCCCTGCCCCGACCCACTCCGGGCGCTGCGCGAGTTCACCGAGGGCCCGAGGGTCGCCCTCCCCGCCGGCCTGGACGTCCCCTTCACCGGGGGATCGGTCGGCTATCTCGCCTACGAGGCGGTGAGCAGCTTCGAGCGGATTCCCCGCTCCGGGGCGGACCCCCTGGACCTGCCCGACGCCTGGTGGGGGCGCTGCCTCTCGTGCAGCGTTCTCGACCGGGAGCGCCAGGTGGTCCACCACATCACCCACATCCCGACCGACGAGCGGCTGGAGCCGGCTCGCGCCGCCGGGGTGCGCCGCCTCGAGCTCATGGCCGCCCGGCTGGAGACCACCGGCTCTCCCGCCGCGCCGCCGCTCCCCGTGGCGACGGCGGCGCTTCCTGAGACCGCGGCCAACCTGAGCCGGGCGGGCTTCACGGCGGCCGTCCAGCGATGCCTCGCCCACATTGCGGCCGGAGACATCTTCCAGGTCCAGATCTCACGACGCTTCAGCCTGGACTTCCCGTTCTCGCCGGTCGCGCTCTACGCCGCCCTCCGTGAGGCGAACCCAAGCCCCTATCTCTTCTACCTGCGCACCGACGAGTGCGCCCTGGTGGGGACCAGCCCGGAGATGCTGGTCCGGGTTGCCACCGACGGGCGGGTCGACTACCACCCGATCGCCGGGACCCGCCGCCGCGGCCGCAGCCCGGCCGAGGATGCGGCCATGGAGTCGGAGCTGCGCAGCAGCGAGAAGGAGCAGGCCGAGCACCTGATGCTGGTCGACCTCGGGCGCAACGATGTGGGCCGGGTCTCCGAGATCGGCAGCGTCCAGGTCGACGACTACGCGGCGGTGCGCCGCTACGCCAACGTGATGCACCTCGAGACCTCGATCCGGGGACGGCTGCGAGCCGGGCTCACCGCGACCGACGCTCTCCGGGCCTGCTTCCCGGCGGGGACGGTGACCGGGGCTCCCAAGGTCCGGGCCATGGAGATCATCGCCGCCCTCGAACCCGAGGTCCGGGGCGCCTACGCAGGAGCTGTGGGCTATCTGGATTTCCGGGGCAGCCTGGACACCGCCATCGCGCTCCGCACCGCCGTGCTGCAGGGCGGGCGCCTGCACCTGCAGGCCGCAGCCGGGATCGTCGCCGACTCCGATCCCGCCCAGGAGGCGCTGGAGATCGACAACAAGCTTCGAGCCCTGGTTCGCGCCGCCGAGGCGGTGCGCGCCACCGGCGCGAGCTCCACCAACCCGTCCGGTCCGGGTCCCGCGGTCCAGGAGGGGCGCCCGTGAACGAGGAGTTCCGGCTTCCCGATCGCGACCTTGGGGATTCCGTCCTGGTGATCGACAACTACGACTCCTTCACCTTCAACCTGGTTCAGCGTTTTGGCGAGCTGGGGGCACGGTGCGTGGTGGTTCGCAACGACACTGCCGCCGTCGCTGCCATCGGGGAGCGGCGCCCCGCGGCGATCGTGATCTCGCCGGGCCCGGGCACCCCGGCGGACGCCGGGATCTCGGAGGAGCTGATCGGACAGCTCGGGACCCTGGTCCCCATCCTCGGCGTCTGCCTCGGCCACCAGGCGATCGGGGAGGCCTGCGGCGGCCGGGTGGTCCGCGCCCCCTCGCTGATGCACGGCAAGGTGAGCCGCATCCGTCACCGGGGGGTCGGGATCCTGAGCGGCGTCCCCGATCCCTTCACCGCGACCCGCTACCACTCCCTGGTGGTCGAGGCGGAGACCCTGCCCGCATGCCTGGAGGCGACGGCATGGACCGAGGACGGCGTGCTGATGGGCCTGCGCCATCACCAGCAGCCGCTCTGGGGAGTGCAGTTCCATCCCGAGTCCATCGGTACCGGCGCCGGGTACCGCATCCTCGAGAACTTCCTGGAGATGGCCGCGGTGCCGCTGCAGGCGCGGGCATGATCCGGATGGGCGTCTCGCGGCGGGCCGGGAGCGGTGGCTGGCGATGAGCCGCGATCTCGGCGCCCTTGGGCCGATCGTGGAGCGCAAACGGCAGGAGGTCCAGGCGATCAGCTGCGGCCGCGGCGCGATCTGGGCAAAGGCGGAGCTGCTCCCCCCCGCCCCCGGCTTCGATGTCCTTCGCGGCGGGCGGGTCATCGCCGAGCTCAAGCGGCGGTCGCCGAGCGGCGGCTGGTTGCGCCCGGAGCTTGACGTGCCGGCTGTCGCCGCCGGCTACGCGGCCGCCGGAGCGGCGGCGATCTCGGTGCTCACCGACGCTGCCGACTTCGGCGGGAGCCCTGCCGATCTGACGGCGGTGCGCGCCGCGGTCGCGGTGCCCGTGCTTCGCAAGGACTTCACGATCGATCCGGTCCAGATCGCCGAGGCGCGGGTGCTCGGCGCTGATTGGGTGCTCCTGATCGCCGCGATCCTGGAGGGCCGGGAGCTCGAGGCGAGCCTGGACGCGGCACGGCGGGCCGGGGCCGGCGCGCTCGTGGAGGTCCACGACCAGGCTGAGCTGGAGCGTGCCCTCGTCGCGGGCGCATCCTGCGTCGGCATCAACAACCGCGATCTCAGGAGCCTGCGCAGCGACCTGGCGACCTTCGCCCGGCTGCGGCCGCTGCTGCCGAGCACGGTGGCCTGCGTGGCCGAGTCCGGGGTGCGAGGCCCCGCCGACGTCAGCCGCCTGGTGGGGGAGGGAGCGGACGCGGTGCTGGTCGGCGAGGCCCTGATGCGGCATCCGGACCCGGCCGCTCTCTGCGCCGAGCTGGTGGCGGCGGGGCGGGAAGCCGCCGTGCGCTGAGGCCCGTCCAGCCGCCATCATCCGGGTGTGGTCGTCAAGGTCTGCGGGATCCGCACTCCCGAGATCGCCGAGTGCGCGATCGAGGCGGGAGCGGACTGGCTCGGCCTGGTGTTCGAGCCGCGCAGCCCCCGTCACGTGGAGGACGCCGCGGCCGAGGCGGTGCGCCAGGCCGTGGCCGGAAGGGCTGACCTGGTCGGAGTCATGGTGGCACCGTCCGCCGAGCGCTGCCGGGAGCTGTCCAGGCGCCACCGGCTCGCCGCGGTGCAGGTCCACGGGCCGGTGGAGCCGCGATTGGTCACCGAGGTCGACGTGACCGTGATCCGGGCGATCAACCCTCCGGACGCGCGCGCCGCTCTCGTCGTGGAGTGGTGGCCCGACTGCCCGCTCCTGCTCGACAGCCCCCCGGCGCGACCGGAGGCGCTGCCCGGCGGCACCGGTCTCCGGCTGGACCTGGCCCTGGCCGCCGAGGTCGCCGCCCACCGCCGGGTGATCCTGGCCGGCGGGCTGACCCCTGACAGCGTGGCCGAGGCCATCGGCAGGGTTCGCCCCTGGGGGGTGGACGCCAGCAGCGGCCTTGAGTCTCAGCCCGGCGTCAAGGACCCGGGCAGGGTGCGGGACTTCGTGGTCGCTGCCCGCGAGGCTTTCGAGCGCCTCGCAGAGGCAGGCCGGGCGATGAACGGCGGGCCGGCGGCCGTCGCGGAGGCGGTGGGATGACGCTCGGAACCCAGCACGCCGCCGGCCGTTTCGGTATCTATGGGGGCGCCTACGTCCCCGAGACGGTGGTCCCCGCCCTCGAGCAGCTGGAGGCGGCGATGGAGGAGGCCCTGGGCGACCCGGAGTTCACCGCCGAATTGGGCACCTGGCTCCGCGATTTCGCCGGCCGGCCCACCCCGCTGACCAAAGCGAGGCGGCTCACCGAGGCGTGCGGCGGCGCCGAGATCTGGCTCAAAAGGGAAGATCTGGTTCACACCGGCGCCCACAAGCTGAACAACGCGCTGGGCCAGGTCCTGCTGGCTCGGCGGATGGGGAAGGGGCGCATCGTCGCCGAGACGGGAGCCGGCCAGCACGGCGTCGCCACCGCGACCGCGTGCGCCTGCTTCGGCCTCGATTGCGTGGTCTACATGGGCCGCGAGGACATGCGCCGCCAGGCGGTCAACGTCTACCGCATGGGGTTGCTGGGCGCCCAGGTGCGCCCGGTGGACAGCGGCTCGCGGACCCTCAAGGACGCCACCACCGAGGCCATCCGGGATTGGGTCACCAATGTCGAGAACACGCACTACGTGATCGGCTCGGTGGTGGGTCCACATCCCTATCCGACCTTGGTGAGACGGCTTCAGCGGGTGATCGGGGACGAGACCCGCGAGCAGGCCCTGCACCGCTGGGGAGCCCTTCCCGAGGCGGTGGTGGCCTGCGTCGGCGGCGGCAGCAACGCCATCGGCATCTTCACCGCCTTCCTCGACGACGAGGCGGTGGAGCTGATCGGGGTCGAGGCTGCCGGGAGGGGACTGTCCAGCGGGGAGCACGCCGCCTCCCTGATGGCGGGGCGGCCCGGGGTGCTGCACGGTGCCTACAGCTACCTGCTCCAGGACGCCGACGGCCAGGTGAGGGAGACCCACTCGATCTCGGCCGGCCTGGACTACCCGGGGGTCGGCCCCGAGCACGCCGAGCTGCGCGACTCCGAGCGCGCCCGCTACGTGGGCTGCACTGATCAGGAGGCACTCGAGGCCTTCCACCGGCTCTGCCGGCTGGAGGGGATCATCCCGGCCCTGGAGTCCAGCCACGCCCTGGCGGTGGCGGAGCGCAGGGCTGCCGAGCTGGGCCCGGGCCGCCGCATCGTGGTCTGCCTCAGCGGCCGCGGGGACAAGGACATCGACACCGTCCGGGCGGCCGGCGCCCCCCCGGCATGAGCGCGATCACCGGCACCCCCGGGGCGGAGCGCTTCCAGCGGGCCTTCGGGGCGCGTCCCGCGGGACAGCCGCCCGGGGTCATCCCCTACGCCACCGCGGGCTTCCCGGAGCGCGCGGACACCACCCGCCTGCTTCTCGCCTTCCAGGCCGCCGGGGCCCTGGCGGTCGAGGTGGGGATCCCCTTCAGCGACCCGCTGGCCGACGGCCCCACCATCCAGCGCACCGGCTGGCGCGCCCTGGAGCAGGGCATGACCCCGGCGCTCGCCATCACCCAGGTGGGGCAGGCTCGGAGCGCCGGGCTCAGCGTCCCCCTGGCGGTGATGACCTACGTCAACCCGGTGCTGGCGATGGGGCTGGAGCGTTTCGTCGACGCCTGCGCGGAGGCGGGAGTGGACGGCGTCATCGTCCCCGACCTGCCGGTCGAGGAGGCGTCCGACCTGGCGGCCAGCCTCGGCCGCCGGGGACTGGCCCACATCCCCTTGGTGGCCCCGACGACCCCGACGGCCCGGCTGGCCAGGGTGGCGGCCACGGCCGCCGGCTTCGTGTACTGCGTCAGCGTCACCGGGGTCACCGGGGCCCGGGCCCGGATCAATCCCGGCGCCCTGCTTCTGCTCGACCGGGTGCGCTTGGTGACGGCGCTGCCCCGTGCCCTCGGCTTCGGGATCTCGCAGCCCGAGCACGTGGCCGGCCTGAGCGGCCGCTGTGAGGCGGTGGTGGTGGCCTCGGCCTTGCTGGACGCCATCGCCGCCGACCCGCAGCGGGACGCGGCCGAGGTGGCCCAGGCTTTCGTCCGCTGGCTCCGCGGTGCCGGCGGGGCCACCGCCGCGCCGGCACCCGCGGGCGGCGCGGAGGGTGTGGAGCACCGCTGGTGAGCCCGCCGGTCAGCCTCGCTCCGCTGTTCCGGGTGGACGGCGAGGTGAAGGTGCCTGGCGACAAGAGCATCAGCCACCGCGCCCTGATCCTGGGGGCGCTGGCGCGGGGGCGCACCTACCTGGGCAACCTCGCTCCCGGCGATGACGTGGCTCACACCGCCTCGTGCCTGCGCGATTGCGACGTGCTGGTCCGGCTCTACGGGGACGGTCGGGCCATGGTCGAGGGGGGTGGCCCGGCTCGGGCTCTGAGCGCCCCCGGCGGCCGACTCGATTGCGGCAACTCGGGGAGCACGATGAGGATGCTGGCGGGGCCGCTGGCGGGCCAGCCCTTCGCCTCGTGCCTGGACGGCGATGCCTCGCTGCGCCGCCGCCCCATGCGCCGCATCGCCGAGCCCCTGCAGCGGATGGGGGCGGCGGTCCGGCTGAGCCCCGAGGGCACCGCCCCGGTCACCATCGAGGGCCGCAGCCCCCTCGGCTCGATCACCTATGAGCTGCCGGTCGCCAGCGCCCAGGTGAAGTCGGCGGTGCTGCTCGCCGGACTCTTCGCGGACGGCCCCACCACGGTGGTGGAGCCCAACCCCACCCGGGACCACACCGAGAGGCTGCTCCGGCTCTGCGGCGCCGAGGTCAGCGGTGAGGGGACGGCGGTGACCATCCGGCCGGGCCTCCTCCAGCCCTTCGGCCTCAGGGTTCCCGGGGACATCAGCTCCGCCGCCTTCTTCCTCTGCCTCGCCGCGGCCCGGCCGGGCTGGCGGGTGCGCTGCCCGGGCGTCGGCCTCAACCCCGGCCGCGACGGGGTCATCGAGGCGCTCCGCGCCATGGGGGCGGCGGTCGAGGTGGAGCCGGGCGAGCCGGCCTCGGGCGTCGAGCCCGCCGGCGACCTCGAGGTGCGGGGCGGTCCGCTCCACGGCACCCGGATCAGCGGTGCTCTGATCCCGCGTCTCATCGACGAGCTGCCGGTCCTCGCGGTGCTGGCGACCCAGGCGGAGGGGACCACCGAGATCACCGACGCGGCCGAGCTGCGAACCAAGGAGTCGGATCGCATCGCCCACCTCGTCGCCGGCCTCCGGCGGATGGGAGCCGCCTGCCAGCCGCTGCCCGACGGCGTCGTCGTCGAGGGACCGACCCGGCTGCGGCCGGCCGCGGTGGAGGCGGCCGGCGACCACCGCCTGGCCATGGCCTTCGCGGTTGCCGCCTGCCTGGTGACCCGCCCCGGGGCGACCCGGATCGCCGGCGCCGAGGCGGTGGCGATCTCCTATCCCGGCTTCTTCGAGGACCTGGCGTCACTGGCGCGGGGGGCAGCGTGAGGGGGACCCTCTCAGCGAGGCAGAGGCGCGCCGCCGGCGGGGCCCGGGGCAGCACCTCACCGTCGCCGCCAAGTTATGGAACCTTCTGTCTCCAACTAGCCTTCTCCCGGCAGGGGTTGTGTGCCCGCCCGATCCGCCCTCACTTGAGCAGCCGGGAGAGCCTCCGGTCGGCGTAGACGCGCCCGCCGGTCTGGCAGGTGGGGCAGTACTGGAAGGAGCGGGAGGCGAGCGAGACCTCGCGCACCGTGTCGCCGCAGACCGGGCAGGGCTGGCCGGTCCGGCCGTGGACCCGCATCGCCAAGCGCTTGCCGTCCTTGAGCTCGTCGATGCCCAGGCCGCGAGCTCGCTCGACCGCCGATCCCAGGGTCGAGCGGAGGGCGGTGATGAGGCGCCCCGCCGTGTCGCCGTCGAGCCGGTCGGCGCGGGCGAAGGGCGACAGCCGGGCGGCGTGGAGGATCTCGTCGGAGTACGCGTTGCCCACCCCGGCCACCACCTGCTGGTCGCTCAGCGCCGCCTTCAGGGTCCCCGGCCGGGCGTTCAGCAGGCTGGCCAGGCGGGTTGCGTCCAGCCCCTCGTCGAGAGCGTCGATGCCGAGCCGGGCGATCCCCGGGACCTCCTGGGGCTCGCGGACCAGATAGAGGGCCAGCCGTTTCTCGCTCCCCTGCTCGGTGATGTCGAGGGCCGAGCCGTCCTCGAAGCGGAGCCGGGCCGCCAGCGGCCCGCGCTGAGCCAGCCGGCCCTGGGAGGCGGCTTCCCTCAGCCGCACCCACCCGGCCCGGCTGAGGTGGACGACCAGATGGAGCGGTGGGGTGGGGGAGGGAGGCGATTGAACCGATGGAAAGGAAAGGTCGAGAAACTTGCCGTGACGCCGCGCCCCGGCGACCTCCCGCCCGCTGAGCGCCGTGACCGGCGGGTCGTAGGTCTTGAGGGCGGCCACCGACGGCACCAGGAGACCCGCCACCCGCCGGCCGCGGAGCAGCCGGTCGAGGCTCTCGGCTAGGGCTTGGACCTCGGGAAGCTCGGGCACGAGCCCATGGTCGGGCATGGAACAATCGGCGCGCGCGGCGGCCCGCGCTGGGACCGGCAGGCGGGCTTGGAAGGCGTGCGCATGCCGGTCGGTTCGAGGTCACGGAGGGCCGCATGAGCGGGCTGAACCGGCCCGGCAAGATCGTCTGCGTCGGCAGGAACTACCGGGCGCACGCCGACGAGCTCGGCCACAGCCTGGACCCGGAGCCGCTCCTCTTTCTCAAGCCGCCCTCCGCGGTGATCGGGCAGGGCGACGCCATCCTGCTGCCCCGGCTGCCCGCCAAGCTGGCCCGGATCGACTACGAGGGCGAGTTGGTCGCCATCATCGGACGCCCCCTCCGCCACTCGCCTCCGGAGGCCGCCCTGGAGGCGGTCCGCGGCTACACCTGCGGCAACGATGTGACCGCCCGGGAGATCCAGGGCGCCGAGTCCCAGTGGACGCGGGCCAAGGGGTTCGACACCTTCTGTCCCCTCGGGCCCGAGGTGGTGTCCCTCGACCCCAGCGACCTGGCCATCACGACCCGGGTCAACGGGGAGGTGCGCCAGCGCGGCCGCACCCGTGACCTGATCTTCGGGATCGGCGAGCTGCTCGCTTACATCAGCGGCTGCATGACCCTGGAGCCCGGCGACGCGGTCTTCACCGGGACCCCGGCGGGGGTCGGGCCGCTTCACCGCGGCGACGTCGTGGAGGTCGAGATAGAGGGGATCGGGGTGCTCCGCAACCCGGTTCGGAGCGAGCCGTGAGACGGCGGCGAGCGGGCCGAGCGGCGGGCGGGCGGGGCTCCACGGCCTCCCGCCGGTGGCCGGCTCTGGAGGGCGCGGCGCCATCGAGGCCGTCACCGCCCCGGCGCCTGGCTCGGGGAGCTCCGCCGGTGTACTGTTGCGGCCAGTGGGCCCGCCGCCCGCTGCGTGCATGGAGGGAGGCAGAGTGAGCGTGTCGACGTCCGTCCCGTCCCTCCGGAGCGCCCACGCGCGGACGGCGGAGCACGTCCTCTGCGTTCCCCGCGCCACCATTTTCCCGGACGGCTCGTGGCATGGCCTGGTGACCCGGGGGCTGGAGCGGGTGCTGCGCACCATCCACGCCGCCAGCGAGTACCGCCCCCGACACCTGGTCGAGGAGGACCTCGAGCAGCAGCAGGTGATCCCCTACTGCATCGTCCACCATCCCTGGGACGACACCTACCTGCTGACCAGGCGGCTCCGCCGCTCCAGCGAGCGGCGGCTCCACGACCTCTACTCGCTGGGAGTGGGCGGGCACATCAACCCCGGCGACGGAGAGAAGGTCGACCCGGTGGTGGGCGGCCTGCTCCGGGAGTGGGCGGAGGAGATAGTCTGCCCGGCGCCGGCCTCGGCCCGGCTGGTGGCGGTGCTGAACGACGATTCGACCCCCGTGGCCAAGCACCACCTCGGCCTGGTCTTCGTGGTCGAGCCCTCGGCGGGCCCCGTCGAGATCAGGGAGGCGGAGAAGCTGGAGGGGGAGCCGATGAGCCTGGAGACGATGCGGGTCCACTACCTGAGCATGGAGTCGTGGTCCCAGCTCTGCTACGACGACCTGGTGGCGGGGGCCCTGGAGCGGGCGGGGCGCAGCCCCCTGGTGGTCGAGCTGCCGGCGGCGCCGCCCGGCTGAGCCGGGGGCGTCCGTATACTCGCTGCCATGGCCGTGAACGTTCGCGTCCCCGGACCGCTGCGCCGGTTGACCGCCGGCAGCTCCCAGGTGCAGGTGGAGGGCGCCACCGTCGCCGAGGCGCTCGCCGACCTCGAAGCCCGGTATCCGGGCTTCAGCGACCGCCTCTACGACGAGGGCGGCCGGCTCCGGCAGTTCATCAACATCTACGTCAACGACAGCGACATCCGGTTCGGGAGCGGTCTCGAGACGCCGGTCGCCGACCGCGACGACATCTCGATAGTCCCGGCCGTGGCCGGCGGCTGAGGTTCGGACGGCAATCCCCGGCGCGCCGCCGCCGGCGGTCATCCCGGACGACCCCTTCGCCGACGTGCCCGATGACGCGGTGGTCGCCGTGGCCATGTCGGGAGGCGTCGACAGCAGCGTGGCGGCGGCTCGCTGCGCGGCTCGGGGGCTGCGCAGCTTCGGGATCACCCTGGCCATGTGGCCGGCCGATCGGGAGCGGCTCCGGGACCGCGGCTGCTGCTCCATCGACGCCGTGGAGGACGCCCGCCGGGTGGCCAGCCGGTTGGGGATCCGCCACCTGGTCTGGAACCTCGAGCCGGAGTTCACCGAACTGGTGATCACCCCCTTCGAGGAGGGCTACGCCGGGGGCCGGACTCCCAACCCCTGCGTCCGATGCAACCAGCGGATCAAATTCGGGGTCCTCCTCCAGAGAGCTCGCGCCGTGGGAGCCACCCACCTGGCCACCGGCCATTACGCGCGGGTGGGCCGGCGCGGTGACAGCTGGTGCCTGTGCCGGGCGCGGGATGGCCGCAAGGACCAGGCCTACACCCTGCACCGCCTCGACCAGGACCAGCTCGGAGCCGCGGTGTTCCCCCTCGGCGGCGTCGCGGGGAAGCCGGAGGTCAGGGCCGAGGCGTCGCGACTCGGCCTGGCCACCGCCCACAAGCGGGACTCCCAGGAGCTCTGCTTCGTCGATGACCGGCTGGCCGCCGAGCTGAGCCGGCGCCTGGCCGGGCGCTACCGGCCCGGCGAGATCGTCGACCGGCAGGGGCGGGTGCTCGGGGAGCACCGCGGGCTCCCCTTCTACACGGTCGGCCAGCGCCGCCGGCTGGGCATCGCCCCCGATCGTCCCGACGCCGCTCCGCGGTACGTGGTCGCCCTGGACGCGGCGGCCAACCGGCTGGTGGTCGGCGACGTCGCCGAGCTGCAGCGAACCGCGCTCACCGCGATCGACTGCCGGTGGGTCTGCGGATCTCCGCCCCCCGATGGTGACGGGGTGGAAGCGCAGCTGAGGGCCCACGGCGCCGCCCACCCCGCGAGGGTCGAGCAGGCCTCCCAGGACCGCCTGATGATTCGCTTCGCCGCCGCGGTGAGCCAGGTGTCCCCCGGGCAGTCCGTGGTGCTCTACCGCGGTGAGGAGGTGATCGGCGGGGGCACCGTCGACACCGCGGCGTGAACCCGCCCCGCCCTCAGGCCCCGCGGTAGGGTACGGGCTGCGCCGCCTCACGGAGCGAGCATCCGATGCCGACCTGGTTCCAGATCCTGATTGCCTGCCTGGTGGTGGCCGCGGCTTGCGTGGGCGCGGCCTACTGCTTCTGGTTCGGCTACCGGCACCGCAACTGGCTGGTCCACATCGTGGGCGCCGGGCTGGTGGTCACCGTCGCCGGCCTGGTCGGCGAGCGCAACCCGGTATCCGCGACTGGACGGCCGTCGAGCGTCTGGGACATGTCGATCCCGGTGCCCCTGGTGCCGCTGCGCCTCGACCAGGTGACCGTCGGCGGCTTGGTGCTGACCCTGGTCGGGCTTGCCCTGGTTCTCTTCCTCGAAAGGGTGGTCCCGCCCGAGGAACGCTGGCGGCCGCCCCCGGCGCGGCGCCTCGACGACGACGACTCGGTGTGACCACCGGGTGCGCGGCAGCGCTGCCGGCGTGGGGCAGCCGCCCATGCACCGGTACAATCCCGCAGCGATGTCCGAGCCAGGCAGCCCTCGCGCTCCCGATCCCTCCGCCGGGCCGGAGTCGACGCTCGTGGTTGGGCCGCGGCGCGGCTCCCCGCGCCGGGGCCGGCGATGAGCGCGGGCGGCTTCTACATCTCCGCCGTGCTGGTGGTGCTGAGCTGCGCTGCCGCGGTCTGGGCTCGCCGCCCTCGCCTCATGGCCATCGCCGCCCTGGCGGTGGTCATCTCGGTGGGTCTCTTCCTGCTGCTGAGCGGTGAGTACCTGCTCACCCTCCTGGTCGTGGTGCTCCTGCTCGCGACCCTGGCGGCGATCGTGGAGGCCGCCCGGCGGGGAGCGTTCGGAGCCCTGGGAGAGCCGCTCCCGCTCAGCCGCTGGGGCGTGGGCCTGGGGCTGGCCGTCCTCTCCCTGGTGGTCCTTGACGGGGCGGCGATCGCCGCCGGGAACCGGTGGCACCAGCACGGGGTGCTGGCGGGGCTCGCCGGGGTGCTGCGCTCTCAGGCACCCCTCACCGCGGCCCTGCTGGCCGTGGCTGGGGTGTCGGGGGTGGCGGCGGCGATCGTGATCGGGCGGGTCAGCCCGGACGAGGCCGAGCAGCAGCGGCGCCGCACGGAGCGGCGGGAGCGGGAGGAGCGGATGCGCCGCCGGCGCGAGGACCGGGCGGCCGCGCGCCGCCGGGAGCACGCTCCGGCCGGCAGCGGGGAGAACCTGTGATCGGGCCGGGCCAGATCGCCGTGCTCAGCGGCATCGTCTTCGCCATCGGGGTCTTCGGGCTGCTCAGCCGCCGGGACGCCGTCGGGCTGCTGATCAGCCTGGCCATCCTCCTGCTGGCGTCGGTGATCGCCTTCGCAGGCTTCACGGCCACCGGCGGCGGCCGCGGCGGCCCCCCCAAGGGAGAGGTGGTGGCCCTGGCCGTGGTCATGGTCTGCGCCATCCAGACGCTGCTGGGCGCCGCCCTCGTGGCTCTGCTGCGGCGGCGGCGCGAGAGCCTCGACGTCGACGCCTACGACGAGCCGCCCGGCAGCGGGGAGGCCGGCTAGATGTACAACGCCGCCTGGGTCGTCGTGCTCCTGCCGCTGGCGGGGGCGATCTTCTCGTTCGTCGCCGAGACCGCGCGGCGGGCCGCCCAGCTCTGCATGGCCTTCGTGGCCGGGAGCCTGATCGTGGCCCTGATCGTGCTCGGCGACCGCTTCGCCCACCACACCCTGAGCGGTCTCCCCAACGTGTCGGCGCTGAGCTACTTCTCGGTGACGCTGCCGAGCACGGGGACCGAGACCAGCATCTTCCCGAGCACCTTCGGCGCCGTCGTGGGGGTGCGGGTCGACAACCTCAGCGCCAGCTTCATGGTGCTGATCGCCTTCCTCTTCCTGCTGGTCCAGGGGCTGGGTATGGGCATGCTCCGGGGCGACGCCGCTCACCGGCGCTTCTTCTGGCTGAGCTCGGTCCTGGCCAGCGCCATGCTCGGGCTGGTGGCCAGCCCCGGCCTCTTCCAGGACTGGATGGCGCTCGGGGCGATGACCGCGATCACCCTTCTGCTGCTCCTCCACCGCTGGCACCGGGAGGAGACCGCGGCCCCGGCTCGGACCGCGTTCCTCACCCTATTGGGGGCGGACCTGAGCCTGCTGATCGGCCTCGTGTTCCTGGTCTACCGGCTGGGGGGCGCGATCAGCCTGTCGACGGTGCCGGGGGGCTTCACCGCCGCCCCCTTCGACGACTACCGGATCCTCGATCCGATATGGCAGAACACGCTGTCAGGGGCTCCGCACACCAGCTACCAGACGCTCACCATCCTCTGCCTGCTCCTCGGCGTTCCGGTCCTGATCCGGGCCGCCCAGATTCCCTTCACCGGCTGGTTCCTCGGACTTCGCGAGGCTCCCCTGCCTGTGCTCGCCGCGGTGTCGGTGTCCCTGCTCGGCGGGGTGCTCCTGCTGGCCCGGGTGTACACCCTGTTCCTCTCCACCCTCCACGCCCTGAGCGTGGTCGCGGTGATCGGGGCGGCCGGCGCGGTGGTGCTCAGCGCCGCCTGCCTGGCATCCCGGGACATCTACCGGATCGCGCTGCTCTCGGTGGCCGCTCAGCTCGCCCTGGCGATCACCGCCATGGGCGCGGGCGGTTACAGCACCGGGCTCCTGATCGCCTTCGTCAGCTCGCCGCTGGGCCTGCTGCTGATGGTCGCCGCGGGCGGCGCCGGGCGTGCCTACCGGACCCGCGACATCCATCTCATGGGCGGGGTCTGGCGGCGGATGCCGCGCACCGGGCTTGCCCTGACCATCTGGGCGCTGCTCACCGGAGGCCTCGACCTGGTCGGCTACGACGCGGTGTCGGCGATCTTCCACAACCGCTTCCCCAACGCCGGCCACCTCGCCGGCTGGGTCCAGGGACTGGCGGGCGGGCTCGCCATGCTGGCGGTGCTGCTGACCGCCATGTACGCCGGGCGCGTGCTGATCGCGGTCTGCGCCGGTGGACCGGCGCCCCGGCGCGGAGGGGTGGTGGAGAGGATCACCGAGGCGGGGCCTGAGCTTCGCCGGGTGGCGCTGCTCGGGGCGGCGGCCAGCGTGGTCGCGGTGCTGATCGGGCTTCCCGGAGTGAGCGGGTTCGGGAGCGGCCGGTCTCGGGTGCCCGGCCTGACCTTCACCCATTGGGTGTTCTACGGTGGCATCAAGCAGGACATCCCCTTCGTCCCGCTGGCCCTGGTGATCGCGCTCGCGGCGCTGGCGGCCGGACTGGCAGGGGGCGGCCTGGTCGCCCGCCTGCGGTGGGCCGGGCTCCGGGCCCGGCTCCACCTGCCCCAGATCAGCGCCACGCCGGCGCTGCGCCGCGCCGGGCTGGTCGCGGCTCGTCTCGCCGGCGCGGTTTCCGGGGAGCTGGCCGCCCTCGATCACGGTCTGGTCGAGCCCCTCTACGACGCCTCGGGGGAGGGACTCGAGACGGCGGCGTGGTCCCTGGGCCGTCTCCGCGGCCGGCGCCTCGGGATCGGGCTCGCCGCCATGCTCGCCGTGGTGCTGATCCTCGTCGGGCTCAGCGTCCTCGCCGCCAGCGGCCACTTCCCGGTGCGCACGACATGAGCTTCCTGGCCCAGACGACCACCACCACCGGGGTCAACTTCCCGACCATCGTCTTCACCCTCGCGGTCTGGAGTGCCACCGTCTTCGCGCTGATCGCCCTGGCCATGCCGGACCAGACCCCGGAGCAGCGCGCCCGGATCAAGGCGGTGGCCACCAGCGGCGCCGGAGCCGCCCTCTTCTTCTCGATCTGGGCGACCCAGACCCAGGCTGCCAACGCCGCCGGGGGCGCCCCGGGCGGGGAGCTGCTCGAGCAGCACAGCTGGCTCAGCTCCTTCCCGTTCCCCTCGACCTACCACCTCGACGCGGACGGCCTCGGGCTGGGCCTGCTGCTGCTGGTGTCGGTGGTGTTCTTCTGCGCCTCGCTCGCGGCCTGGAGGAACGACCGGCGGGTCAAGCTGCTCAGCTTCTGCATGCTCATCCTGGAGACCGCCTTCCTGGGCGTCCTCGTCGCCTACGACTGGCTGCTCTTCCTGTTCTTCTGGTCGCTCCCGGTGGCTCCTGTCTACCTCCTGGTGAGGGGCTTCGGCCGCGGCCATCGGGCCCGGGCCGCATCCCGCTACGCCATCGCCAGCCTGCTCACCACGGCGCTGCTCATCCTGGTGGCGGGGCTGATCACCGTCCAGGGCAACCTCCGCGCCTTCGACATGGGGACGCTGCCCACCCTGCCCGGGACCGGCCAGGCGGTCTGCTTCTGGCTGACCGCCGCGGCCTTCCTGCTGGCGATGGCGGTGGTCCCGGTGCACAGCGCCCTTCTCGACCTGGAGGAGGACAGCACCGGCGCCCTGGCTGCCGTCTTCGGCGCGGTGCTGCCCACCATGGGCGCCTACGGCCTGCTCCACGTCACCCTCGGCTTCTTTCCGATCGCGGTCAACTACTCGCTTTTCTTCGCCGCGCTGGCGGTGGTGACGGTGCTCTGGTCCGGGGTCATGGCGCTGCGCGCCGACGACCTCCGGCGGCTGATCGGCCATGCCGGCAACGTCCTGATGGGCCTGGTGCTGCTCGGGGTCGCCGGGCACACCACCATCTCGCTGACCGGGGCCACCTACATCCTGATCGCCCGCGGCCTAGCGGTCGCGCTGCTGATGCTGGCGGCCTCCGCCATCCAGGAGCGGACCCGCAGGATCCGGATCTCGCAGCTGGGCGGGCTGGCCTGGCAGGCTCCCCATCTCGCCGCGTTCTGGGGAGTCGGCATCCTGACCGCCTCCGGCATCCCGCTCCTGGGCGGGTTCTTCGGCGAGCTGCTGCTCTTCACCGGCGCGTTCCCGGCTCACCGCTGGACCACGGTGGTGGTCCTGGGCGGCACCCTCCTGCTCGCCGGGGTCCTGCTCTGGACCGCCCAGCGGGTCTTCGCGGGCGCTGAGCACGAGGGGTTCAGCCGGGTCCGGGACCTGGGTGTCCTCGAGATCACCTACCTCGGGATCCTGGCCGCGGTCAGCCTGTTCTTCGGCATCCTGCCCGCCCACTTCGACACCCTGTTCATGAACGGGGCCACCAACATCCTCTACCCGCTGAGCGCTGGCTGATGGCCGATCCGAGCGGCCCTTCCGCCTTCCAGGCCCTGCTGCCCGCCTGGTTCCTGCTCCTCGCCGCCCTGGTCACCGCGCTGCTCGGCTGGCTGCGGCCCCGCCTGTGGATCGCGGTCCATCGCCTCATCGGCGGCATCGGCGTGGTGGCGGCGCTGATCGCCGAGGTCGTCCTCTTCCGGGGCATCACCTCCATCACCGGGATCAGCCTGGTGGCATACGGCGGTTCGGTGGTGGTCGACAACTTCGCCACCTACTCCGTCGTCCTGCTCTGCGGCGTCGCTCTGGTCGGGCTGCTCACCAGCGGCACCGCCGCCCCGGCCCTGGGCCGTCGGGCGCCCGCCTATCACGCCCTGCTGCTCACCGCCGCCGCCGGCGGCGTGGTCATGGCCTCGGGGTGGGAGATGGGGATGCTGGTCGCCGGCCTGGCGCTGCTCGTCCCCAGCCTGGTGGGCATGGTGGCCGTCGACAAGGCGGTCGACGGGCCGGGCGAAGCCGGCCTGCGCCAGCTGGTTGGGCTCGGGGTGGCGATGGCCGTGCTGGTCTACGGGCTGGCGGTGGTCTACGGGGCGACCGGGACCACCGACCTCTCGGCGACCACAGCCCCGCTAGCGGGCGCCTCACCGCCTCTCGAGGGACTGGGGTTGGCACTCGTGATCGTCGGTCTGGCCTCCCTGGTCGGCGCGGCCCCGCTTCACGACTGGCTGCTTCAGGTCGCCCGGGCGAGCCGGGGCGCCGTCGCCGGCACGGTGATCGCCCTAGCGGTGACCTCGGGTGGGGTCGCCCTCGTCCGGGTGCTGGTGAGCGGCTTCTCCGCCTCGCTCCGCCCCTGGGTGGTCCTGGCTGGGGTGCTGGCCGCCATAGCCTGTCTCTACGCTGCGCTGCTCAGCATCGCGGCGTCGACGGTCCGCCGCCTGATCGCCCTGGGGGCGAGCCTGCAGGGAGGCCTGCTGATCGCCGCCCTGGTGGGCGGCGGGCTGGACAACCAGGGCCGTGCCGAGGGTGGCGTCGATGCCCTGCTCTTCGGCCTGGCCGTCTTCGCGCTCTCCGTGCTGGCCGGATTCCTGGCCCTGGCGCTCCTCGAGGCGGACGGGATGGGAGCTCGGATCAGCGACCTCCGCGGTCTCTCCCGGCGCTCGCCGCTGGCCGCTGGCCTGCTGGCCCTCGGCCTCGCTGGGCTCGCCGGGGCGCCACCCCTGGCGGGCTTCATCGCTCGGGTCCTGATCGCCGGGGCCGCCATGGCCGGCGGGTACGGGTGGGTGGCCCTGGCCACCGTGGCCGCCTCGCTGATCTACGCCATCCCGGCGCTGCGCGCCCTAGCCGCCATCTTTGTCGAGGACGAGGACGCCCCCGCGCTCGCCGGGAGCGCCCCGCTGCTGGCTCGCGCCGGCGCCGTGGCCTGCGCCGTGTTCGGGGTGGTGGCCAGCGTCGTCGCCGGTCCCCTCATCTACGTCGCCAACCTCTCGGCGATCTCGCTGCGCTGAGCGATGGCCGCGGGGCCGGCTGAGTGGTGGCCGCCGCGGCGCGGTAATATCGGTGGTGGTCGCGCTAGACGGGGAGCCAGCGGTGCCCTGCACCCGCAATCCGCTATAGCGGGGTCGAATTCCCCACCAAGGGGGCGCGCGTCGGGTCTGCTCCGGTCTCACCGGCGTTGAGGGCCGGGTCCCGCGCAGCCCGGGCCCGTGAACCGCGTCAGGTCCGGAAGGAAGCAGCGCTAAGCGGTCCCCCGGGGGTGCCGCGGGTCCACCTGGCCTGAGCCGAGGGATCGGGTGAGCGCCGGTGGCGTGCCAACGACGTGGGGTGCGCGACCACTTCGCCGCCTGAGCCCGCACTTCGAGCCGCGCCCGGGCGTCCGCGATTGCCGGGTGCTCAGGCGACCAGCCCTCGACGTCGACGGCGGATCGGCCGAGACGGTCAGGAAGGTGTCCGCGGTGACCTGGACGGCGGGCACGTCGAGCACGACCGCTTGGCCGGCGTCCGTCCAGCGGTGCCGCCGAGCTCGGCTCCGGACCACCGGGGCGGGGAGGTATCGTCGGGCGCCGTGACCGCCCTCTACCTGAAGTACCGATCGGCGGTCCTGGGAGAGCTGATCGGCCAGGACCACATCGTCCGCACCCTGGGCAACGAGCTGCGCCTCGGCAAGCTTGCCCACGCCTACCTCCTCGCCGGCATCCGGGGGACGGGCAAGACCTCGACCGCCCGGATCCTGGCCCGGGCGGTGAACTGCCTCCAGCCTCAGGATGGCGAGCCCTGCAACCGGTGCGCCGCCTGCCTGGAGATCCTGGAGGGATCGGCTGTCGACGTGCTGGAGATCGACGCCGCCAGCAACCGGGGCATCGACGAGATGCGCGACCTGCGCGAGCGCGTCCGCTATCTGCCGGCCCGCCTGCGGACCAAGGTCTACATCATCGACGAGGCCCACATGCTCACCACCGAGGCCTGGAACGCCTTCCTCAAGACCCTGGAGGAGCCGCCCGGCCACGTCCTCTTCGTGCTCTGCACCACCGAGCCCCACAAGGTGCCGGAGACGGTGCGCTCGCGGGTCCAGCGCTTCGACTTCGGGCGCGTGGCCGCGACCGGGATCGAGGCCCACCTGGCCGCGATCGTCGCCGCCGAGGGGATGGAGGCGGACCCCGCCGCCCTGCGCACCATCGCCCTGGCGGCCCAGGGCAGCGTGCGTGACGCCCTGTCCCTGCTCGACCAGTGCTTTGCCATGGGCGAGCGCCCGGTCACCGTGGCGGGCTGCCGGCGGGCGCTGGGCCTCGCCGACCCGGCGGTGGTCCGCGACCTCCTCGAGGGCCTGGCCGAGCGCGACGCCGCCGCCGCGCTGCGAGCCGCCGCCGCCGCCTTCGAGGCGGGAGCGGACCCTCGCCAGCTGCTCCGGGAATGCTCTCGGCTGGCCCGGGCAGCCGAGCTCCACGCGGTCGGCTACTCCGAGGGCACGGGGCTGGACGCCGAGGAGGATGAGCTGTGCCGCCGGCTGGCCACCCGCCAGCCCGACGGCCACTGGCTCAGGGTGCTGGAACAGATGGGGGCCACCGCCCTGGAGCTTCGCCAGCCGGTCGATGCCCGGCTCCAGGTCGAGGCCTGCCTGCTCCGCCTTTGCCGGCCGGCCGACCCCGCCGACGTGGCCGGGCTGGCTGCCCGGCTCGCCAGCCTGGAGCGCCGGCTGGGCGCGGGACCCGGCGCGGAGCGGGAGGCCCGGCCGGCAGCCGCAGCCGACGAGCGGGCGGCGCCGGGCGCGCTGCCCGAGACGCCGGCGCCGCGGGTGCCCGGCACGGCGGGACAGCCGCCGCCGTCCGGCGTGGTGTCCCGCCCCGCGCCCGCATCCTCGGCACCGGCCGCGATCGCCGGGCCGCCAGCGTCCGCCGCGGTGGGCCGCCCCGCCCCCGCGCCATCGGCACCGGCGGCGACCGCAGCGCCGCTGGTGCCCGCCGTCCCGTCCCAACCATCGAGCTCCCGCGCCGCCGGGTCCACGTCCGCCCTGTCGGGAGGACCGCTCGACACCCCTGAGGCC
Organism: Binatia bacterium; assembly: GCA_035624785.1. Classification (GTDB taxonomy): domain Bacteria; phylum Chloroflexota; class Dormibacteria; order Aeolococcales; family Aeolococcaceae; genus JAJZNI01. The sequence goes on from DASPQV010000048.1 coordinate 48,824, forward strand.
TGGCAGCGTGCCTGGCCGTCCCTGATCGAGGCGGTGAACCAGCGGGACCGGGTCTTCGCCGGGGTGCTCCGTGGCTGCCGCCCTCTCGAGGCTGACCCGGAGCGCCTGGTCATCGGGGCTCCCTTCGGTTTCCACCTCGCTCAGCTCCGCAACAAGGACAAGGCACCGATGCTGGCGGAGGTTGTCCGCACCCTGGCGGGAGGCAGCCGGGCGGTGACTGCCGAGCTGTCCAAAACCCGTCAGGCCGAGGCAGAGGGAGCGGCCGGCGATGCCGGCCCGAGTCTCACCGATGAGGTGCTGTCCACCTTCACCGGCAGCCGGGTCACGGCAACGCGCCTCCAGGAGCGCAGCCGTGAGCCGGCCGGCGAGACGGGCTCGGCGCCCGCCGGTTAGACTGCGGCCGAGATGAAGAACCCCAACATGCTGCGCCAGATCCAGCAGATGCAGGCCAGGATGGCCAAGGTGCAGGAGGAGCTGGGGAGCATGACCGTGACCGGCACCGCCGGCGGGGGGGCGGTGACGGTGGTTGCCGACGGCCACCAGCAGATCCGCAGCGTGGCCATCGACCCGGAGGCGCTCGAGGAGGGCGCCGAGCTGCTCGGGGACCTGGTCCTCGCCGCGGTCAACTCCGCGCTCGACCAGTCCCGAGAGTTGGCCGCCCAGCAGATGGGCCAGCTGACCGCCGGCCTCGGCCTGCCGCCCGGCCTTCTCTGAGTGTCCCTGATTCCGGAACCGGTCGAACGGCTGGTAGCGGAGTTCGGCCGCCTCCCGGGGGTGGGCCCGAAGACCGCTCAGCGCCTCGCCTTCTACTGCCTGCGGACGGACCCGGAGCGGGTCAGCCGCCTCGCCGACGCCCTGGCCGGGCTGCGTTCCGCGGTCCGGCCCTGCTCGCGCTGCTTCTTCATCGCCGACGAGGAGCTCTGCGCGATCTGCCGCAACGGCAGGAGGGATGCCTCGGTGATCTGCGTCGTCGAGGACGCCCTGGACGTCATCGCCGTCGAGCGCAGCGGAGAGTTCCAGGGCCTCTACCACGTCCTGGGTGGCGCTCTGTCGCCGATCGAGGGGATCGGCCCGGGGCAGCTCCGGATCGCCGAGCTGGAGGCCCGCGTCGCCGATGGCGGGGTCAGCGAGGTGGTTCTCGCCACCGACCCCGACGTCGAGGGCGAGGCTACCGCCCACTACCTGGCGGAGAGGCTCGGCCGGAGCGGGGTGAGGATCACCCGGCTGGCCCATGGGCTCCCGGCCGGCGCCGACCTGCAGTACGCCGACGAGCTCACCGTGGCCCGGGCCCTGGCCGGCCGGCGGGCTCTGGACAGCGACCGGCCCTGAGCCGCCGCCCGCCGGTCCTGGCTGACGAAGGGCGGGGGCGCGGATGCGAGTGGCAGGCTCGGCGGAGCCGCGGTTGGGAGCTCCGCGAGGGTGCTCCGCCCGCCGGGAAACGCCGCCGCCGGCCGCCGCGCTGCTATGATCCGCGGTCGGCGTCGGGAGACGCCGGCACCTCGGGCGGGCCCGGCCGCGTTGACGGTCTGACCTGGCCGCGGTAAACTCCATAAGTTGCCCGCCGGGCCGGGTCCCGGTGGGGAGCGTGCTGCCGAGCCTCCAACCGGTTCGGCGCGCGGCTCGATCCTTGACAATTGAAGAGTGGAGACGACTTTCCGCAAAGGCTCCGGGCCGGCGCTCGCGCCGGAACCCGCGCAGCCCTCGTCCGACGTTTGCATTAGGCCCGCGCAAGCGGGCAGCAACGTCTTATCGGAGAGTTTGATCCTGGCTCAGGATTAACGCTGGCGGCGTGCATGAAACATGCAAGTCGAGCGCGGTGCGGGGCTTCGGCCCTGCATCTAGCGGCGAACGGGTGAGTAACACGTGAGCAACCTACCCTCGAGTCCGGGATAGCCCTGAGAAATCAGGATTAATACCGGATGTGGTCACGGACGGGCATCCGACCGTGAGCAAAGGCGCAAGCCGCTCGTCGACGGGCTCGCGACCTATTAGCTTGTTGGTGGGGTAACGGCCTACCAAGGCGTTGATGGGTAGCTGGTCTGAGAGGACGATCAGCCACACTGGGACTGAGACACGGCCCAGACTCCTACGGGAGGCAGCAGTTAGGAATCTTCCGCAATGGGCGAAAGCCTGACGGAGCAACGCCGCGTGGGTGATGAAGACCTTCGGGTTGTAAAGCCCTGTCGGAGGGGAAGAACCCAATGACGGTACCCTCCAAGAAAGCCCCGGCTAACTACGTGCCAGCAGCCGCGGTAATACGTAGGGGGCAAGCGTTATCCGGATTTACTGGGCGTAAAGCGCGTTAAGGCGGCCGGCAAAGTTGGGGGTGAAATTCCAGGGCTCAACCCTGGAACTGCCTCCAATACTGGTCGGCTAGAGTGCGAGAGAGGAAGGTGGAATTCCCGGTGTAGTAGTGAAATGCGTAGATATCGGGAGGAACACCAGTGGCGAAGGCGGCCTTCTGGCTCGCAACTGACGCTGTAGCGCGAAAGCGTGGGGAGCGAACGGGATTAGATACCCCGGTAGTCCACGCCCTAAACGATGTGCACTAGGTGTTGGGCGTATTGACGCGCTCAGTGCCGTAGCCAACGCGTTAAGTGCACCGCCTGGGGAGTACGGCCGCAAGGTTAAAACTCAAAGGAATTGACGGGGGCCCGCACAAGCAGCGGAGCATGTGGTTTAATTCGAGGCAACGCGAAGAACCTTACCCAGGTTTGACATGCACTCGTAAAGCGTGGAAACACGCTCCCCGAAAGGCGGGTGCACAGGTGGTGCATGGCTGTCGTCAGCTCGTGCCGTGAGGTGTTGGGTTAAGTCCCGCAACGAGCGCAACCCTTGTGACTAGTTAAACCTCTCTAGTCAGACTGCTGGGAGAAACCCAGAGGAAGGTGGGGATGACGTCAAGTCATCATGCCCTTTATACCTGGGGCTACACACATGCTACAATGCCCTGTACAGTGGGCTGCGACACCGCGAGGTGAAGCCAATCCCTCAAAGCAGGGCTCAGTTCGGATTGCAGGCTGCAACTCGCCTGCATGAAGTCGGAGTTGCTAGTAACCGCAGGTCAGCACACTGCGGTGAATATGTTCCCGGGCCTTGTACACACCGCCCGTCACACCACCCGAGTCTAGTGCACCCGAAGTCGCCGGCCGAACCCGCAAGGGACGGAGGTGCCGAAGGTGTGCTCGGTGAGGGGGGTGAAGTCGTAACAAGGTAGCCGTACCGGAAGGTGCGGCTGGATCACCTCCTTTTAGGGAGTGACCTGGGTTTCGGGCTCCGGCCCGATCCCGGTCAGTCAACTCAGGTCGTGCAGCAACGTCCGTCCGCGATCCGCCAAGAGTAGCCGGCCTTCGGGCCGGCCAAGAGTAACGGGGCGCGGCGGGCGGTCCGGGGTCGTTGACCTCGGGGAGGCCGGCCAGCGGGCAGTGGGAATCTGCTTCTCGGCGAGCTCAGCTCGCCAGCGAGGCGCTGCGTCGCCTTTCGCGGGGAGTCGCTCCACGCTTCAGGGGTCAAGGATCCGGGACGCCCCGGCATGTCCCCGAGCCGCGTGTGGCAGCCGGCCCCTGGCTGGCTGGACGGGCCACTGGCCCGCCGAGCGGGCCCGCCGCCGATGCGGGCCGCCGTCGCGGCCTTCTTCGGCGCTTGGGCCTTTAGCTCAGGTGGTAAGAGCGCACGGCTGATAACCGTGAGGTCTGTGGTTCGAGTCCACAAAGGCCCACGCCTTGGGGATGTAGCTCAGCTGGGAGAGCACCTGCTTTGCACGCAGGGGGTCGGGAGTTCGAGTCTCCCCATCTCCACCAGCGGTGTTCGCGTCCCCGCTTTCCACGCCACCTCCGGCCGCCTTCGGGCGGCGACCCCGAACCTTCACATCTGAATACAAGTCTGCGAACCTTGCCCGACCGTGCTCGACACGGCCAGGGCGAGGCGGATCCTCTTTTAAGTCAGGCGAACATTGAGCGCGCCGCCCCGGCCATTGCGGCCGGGTGCGGACCTTCCTCCCGCCCCGGGACTACCGGCGGTGGGACGCTGAACAGTGACGATAGGAAGGTCAAGCTGCTAAGGGCGCACGGTGGATGCCTTGGCACCAAGGGCCGAAGAAGGACGTAGCGTTGCTGCGATAAGCCTCGGGTAGCTGCTAGCGAGCGTTGATCCGGGGATCTCCGAATGGGGCAACCCACCTGGAGTCATGTCCAGGTACTCCCGGCTGAACACATAGGCCGGGTAGAGGGCACGCGGAGAACTGAAACATCTAAGTATCCGCAGGAGAAGATAGCATCCCCTGAGTAGTGGCGAGCGAAAAGGGGCGAGCCTAAACCGGGACGGCGTGATAGCCGGCAGGCGTTTCCGTCCCGGGGTCGTGGGACCTTCACGCGTCGCTGCCGCGGCGCACGGGAGTCAACAAGTCGTCGCCTAGCAGAACAGTTTTGGAACAGCTGGCCGCAGAAGGTGAGAGCCCTGTAGGCGAAAGGCGGACGACCTCCCGGAGGTGCTCCCAAGTACCACGGAACACGTGGAATTCTGTGGGAATCTGGGCGGACCATCGTCCAAGGCTGAATACCCTTGGTGACCGATAGCGAACTAGTACCGTGAGGGAAAGGTGAAAAGCACCCCGGAAGGGGAGTCAAAAGTTCCTGAAACCGTGCGCTTACAAGCCGTGAGAGGGCTATGCCCCGTCAGGGGAATGCCTGATTGCGTGCCTTTTGTAGAATGAGCCGGCGAGTTACTTCGGTGTGGCGAGGTTAAGGGGTTCACACCCGGAGCCGAAGCGAAAGCGAGTCTGAATAGGGCGTGGTCGCCGCAAGGCGATGGTAGTCGCATCGAGTAGACCCGAAACCGAGTGACCTATCCATGGTCAGGGTGAAGCGCGGGTAAAGCCGCGTGGAGGCCCGAACCGACCCCGGTTGAAAACGCGGCGGATGAACTGTGGATAGCGGTGAAATGCCAATCGAACTCGGATATAGCTGGTTCTCCTCGAAATGCATTTAGGTGCAGCGTCGTCAATGAGTCTGCAGTCGGTAGAGCACTGGATGGGCTAGGGGCGATCACCTCGTTACCAAACCCAACCAAACTCCGAATGGCGGCAGATCTTCTGACGGCAGTGAGACGGTGGGGGCTAAGCTTCATCGTCGAAAGGGAAACAGCCCAGACCACCGGCTAAGGTCCCTGATCGCAAGCTAAGTGGCAAAGGATGTCACGATGTCCAGACAACCAGGATGTTGGCTTAGAAGCAGCCATCATTCAAAGAGTGCGTAATAGCTCACTGGTCGAATGTCATGGCGCCGACAATGATCGGGGCTCAAGCTTGCAACCGAAGCCGTGGATGGCCCTCCCCTGCGGGGGGCCGTGGTAGAGGAGCGTTCTGCGTGCCGGGAAGCCCGATCGTAAGGACGGGTGGAGCGCGCAGAAGTGCGAATGCCGGCACAAGTAGCGAGAAACGCGTGAGAAACGTGTTCGCCGTAAGCCTAAGGTTTCCTGGGCAACGTTACTCGTCCCAGGGTTAGTCGGGGCCTAAGCCGAGGCCGAAAGGCGTAGGCGATGGACAGTTGGTCAACATTCCAACACCGCCAAAGGCAATTCAAGGCAGCGGGGGACGGGGAAGGATAGGCCTTACGGAGCGATGGTCGTCTCCGACGCAGCCCGGTAGGGGGTCGCCGATGCAAGTCGGCGGCAACCCCGAGAGGGATGCCAAGGCACCCAGTGCTGATGGGGCCCATTCCATGCCTCCAAGAAAAGCCCGTACTGCCGGCCGAGGCGCCCGTACCGCAAACCGACACAGGTAGGCGGGAAGAGGATTCCAAGGCGATCGAGGGAAACGTGGCTAAGGAACTCGGCAAAATTTCCCCGTAACTTCGGGAGAAGGGGAGCCCTTGACGGTGAACGGCCTCGCGCCGGGAGCTGATGAGGGCCGCAGAGAAAAGGCCCATCCGACTGTTTACTAAAAACACAGGTCTCTGCTAAAGCGCAAGCTGATGTATAGGGGCTGACGCCTGCCCGGTGCCGGAAGGTTAAGTGGAGGGGTGCAAGCCCTGAAATGAAGCCCCGGTAAACGGCGGCCGTAACTATAACGGTCCTAAGGTAGCGAAATTCCTTGTCGGGTGAGTGAAACGAGCCCGTACCGGCTAATATCGGTGAAGCCCTAACGGTGGCGTGCGGCCGCCGCGGGTGATACCGAGGGAAGTCGCCTCCGTGTTGGAGGTTGACCCCGTATCGACTGAGGCGAAGAGCCGAGGGTTGGTGGAAGCGCACCGGTTGTGCGCAGACTAGCCGCCAGCCAATACGCCGGCAGTCTCGCGAGAGGCTGAAGTTATAGTCAGTGCCACCAGCAATGGTGGATCGACATGAAGTTCCGACCCGCACGAATGGCGTAACGAGATGGGCGCTGTCTCGGCCACGTACTCGGCGAAACTGAAGTACCTGTGAAGATACAGGTTACCCGCAGCAGGACGGAAAGACCCCGTGGAGCTTTACTACAACTTGCCACTGAGATGGGGTTTAGCATATAGAGGATAGCTGGGAGACTGTGAAGCGTGGCCGCCAGGTTGCGTGGAGTCAACCTTGGAATACCAGCTTTGTTAGACTTTATTTCTAACCGGGACCGTGATCCGGTTTCGGGACCGTGGCAGGCGGGTAGTTTGACTGGGGCGGTCGCCTCCCAAAAGGTAACGGAGGCGCCCAAAGGTTCCCTCAGCCTGGATGGAAATCAGGCCCAGAGAGTGCAATGGCACAAGGGAGCTTGACTGTGAGGCCTACAAGCCGAGCAGGGACGAAAGTCGGGCATAGTGATCCGACGGCTCTGAATGGAAAGGCCGTCGCTCAACGGATAAAAGCTACCCCGGGGATAACAGGCTGATCTTGCCCAAGAGTTCACATCGACGGCAAGGTTTGGCACCTCGATGTCGGCTCGTCGCATCCTGGGGCTGGAGTATGTCCCAAGGGTTGGGCTGTTCGCCCATTAAAGCGGTACGCGAGCTGGGTTTAGAACGTCGTGAGACAGTTCGGATCGTATCCGCTGTGGGCGCAGGAGATTTGAGGGGCGCTGACCTTAGTACGAGAGGACCGGGTTGGACGGACCGCTGGTGCACCGGTTGTTCTGCCAAGAGCACCGCCGGGTAGCTATGTCCGGATGGGATAAGCGCTGAAAGCATCTAAGCGCGAAGCCCACCCCAAGATTAGATCTCCCACCGGGTTAACCGGGTAAGACCCCAGCAAGACCAGCTGGTTGATAGGCCGCAGGTGTAAGAGGGGCAACCCTTTGAGCTGAGCGGTACTAATCGGTCGAGGGCTTGACCTCCTATCCCACTCTTCAGCGCAGCGAAGGCCGGTGACCTAGGTCACCGGTGCGCCGATCGTCCGCCTGACGTTGGACGGATCCGGAGCCTCGGATGGCTCGACGCAGACTTGACCTCTTTGGAAAGAAGAGAGATATTCGGTGACCATAGCGGTGGGGAAACACCTGTTCCCATCCCGAACACAGCAGTTAAGCCCACCCGCGCCGATGGTACTGCCCTGGCAACGGGGTGGGAGAGTAGGTCGTTGCCGGATATCTCTTTTCTGTTAACAGCGGATACTCGGAGGTTCCGAGTTCAATCTGAGGAGATACGCAAGGCGGCCCGGTAGCACAGGGCGTGAGAAGGCGGCGTACTTGCTGACGGCAGCGCTGGAGGCACGCCGGGCGTGGATCGACGCTCGCTGGGCCCGCAGCGCCCGCTCGAAGCTGGTCGAAGCAGCCTCCAGGGCCAGCTCCGGGGCGGAGAGATCGCTCCACCAAGCCCGGGGCGGGGCAGATCTCAACTGACATCACTGCCATCCGCGTTGTGGCTGTCTCCATCCCGCGCCGCCACGATATCGAGCGGGGCGTTGTGGGGCTATCCGCCAACGCCTCCCGGGTAGCCGATCCATCACGATCTGACGCACGATGTCGCTCGCCTGCACGATGCGTGGGTCGATGAGGGAGTAGAAGACCGCGCTCCCCTCCCGCCGAGCCTTGACGAAGCCAGCGTTTCGGATGATCGCGAGATGCTGACTGGCGTTGGCCAGCCTGATCCCGACCGCGCGCGCCAGGTCGCCGACGGTTTGCTCTCCCTCGCGCAGCTCTTGGAGGATCGTCAGGCGTTTTGGATCGGCGAGTGTCTTGAACAGCTCGGCGCCGAGGCAGAAGACCTCCATCCTCTCCGCCTGGCGATCTTCACCCCCTAGGCTGTCAGCTGGGCTCATGGCTGTACCGGGGCTCGGACGATACGCTCTGGTTGCAATGAGCTTCCCTATATGAAGAGCAGCTGGGCGCCGGCCGTCATTTCGATGAAGTCAGAGGCGTTGATGATGCCCTCGACCCGGTCGTAGAGGTCCTCCTTGTGCAGGTGCATCATGTCCGCCGACATCTGACAGGCCCAGAGGTGGCCTCCCGCGTCGGTGATCTGCTCCAGGAACTCGGGGACCCCGGGCACCCCGATGCTGGCAATCTGCCTTCTCATCATCGAGGTCGCCATCGATGTCATGCCGGGGACGCCGCCCAGCCCCTGAGGCATATGGGTGGCAGTGTTGCCGAGTGGGGTGAACTTCAGATGAGCCATGTGCTTCTTGGAGATCATGTCGAATCCCCAGAAGGTGAAGAAGAGGTGAACCTCCAGGCCCTCGCCAAGCGCAGCGTTGGCCAGCACCAGTCCCGGGTACGCCATGTCCAGGTTGCCCTTGGAGCAGATGATGGCCAGCTTGCGGCCGCTGTCGGCCTCGTCGAACTTGGGGATTGGCGCGGGTGCGATCTGGGTGGTCATGGCAAATCTCTCCGTTGTCTCAGACACAGCCTCGCGGCTTCGGCAGGCCCGCGATGTAGGCCATCTTCTTCCCCGGTTTCTTGGGGAACAGCTCGAACAGCTCCTTGGTGGCAATGCCTCCGACCGTGCTGACGCGGCGGATGGTGGCCGTCTCCCCGTGCTCCCTGTAGTCGGAACGCAGGAACCGGATCGCCTTCCAATGAGCTTCCGTCAGCTCGACCCCGATCTGCGCGGCGAGCACCTGCGCGAGGGGCTCGGTCCATTCACCGTACTCGGTGAGGAACCCCTCCTCGTCGACGTGGACCTGATTCCCGTTGATGCTGGCGAGGGGCATTGAGAACCTCCATTGTGCTAACTGTGGTGCGGCGGCGCTGCCTCCGCGCCGACGGCACGAAGCGTGGCAAGGACGCGGGCGAGACCGCGCCGAACCATGGGATCACGAAGTTGCCGGAGCAGGGACAGGGACGAGGGAGTCGCGACCACGGTGTCCGTGTCGCCGTCCTGAAGCGAGCGGGCGGTGCGGCCCAGAAGGTTCATAACCTCCGGCTGGGTCATCTGCTTGACGGTCTGGAGGATCAGGACGATGTTCTCCCCGAGCAGCCGGACGTCCTCCTCGGTGAACGCTGTGACCACGGTGTCGACGACTCCGGCAGCCTGGCGCGCAAATGAGAAGTAGCCGCGCTCGTCGAGCTGCTCCAGCCGGCGGTTGAGGCTGGCCATGGCGGGGGTGGTCAGCGGGCCGACCTCGTCCGCCAGCGCTGCCAGGGTGCGCAGTGGGGCGATCCAGGCCTGGATGGTGGCGGCGTCCCGGACGACGGCATGGGCGAGGCTGGCCAGGTCGCTGAAGTCACAACCGTCGGCGTCGAGGTGCCCGATCGCTAGGGTCATCGCCTCCTCAGCGAGCGGAGCCATGTCGTCGCCAAGCTCGCGCCAGCGTTCGCGCTCCAAACGCTGCTGGTCGAGTTCAGCCTTGATCCCATCCAGCTGGGCCGCCAGCCCGGCGAGCCGCTCCTCGATCGTCGCCTCGGTGACGTCAGCTCTCATAGCCGGCCGTCGACCTCCTTGCCGGCCATGGACATCAGCGGTTCGAGCGGCATCTCCTTGCCGGGGAGCAGGAGGTTCCAGTAGACCCAGCGGAACATCATCTTTCCCCAGTGGTTGGTCTCGGTCTCCCGAAGCAGGGTGAAGGGTCCGAGGCCGGGGAGAGGGTACTTCCCCGGCAGCGGCTCGGTGTCGTAGTTGAAGTCGATGAGCAACCCCTTGCCATGCCCGGATTCGATGAAGCAGTTCGCGTGGCCGTCGAACAGCCGGGTCATGGGGCGGCCGCGCACGTGGTTGGCGAAGTTGTCCTCGAACAGCTCCATCGAGAAGTGAGCGACCGATCCCGCCTTGGAGGTCGGGATGTCCGAGGCGTCGCCGATTGCGAAGATGTTGCCGTGGGCCTTGGCGAGCAGGGTGTGCTTGTCGACCGGAACGTAGTTGAGCTCGTCACCGATGCCCGATTCGCCCACATACGCGGCTCCCATGTGGAGCGGGACGGTCACCAGCAGGTCGAACGGGATCTCACGCTCGTCGTACGAGACCAGGGTCTTTCGCTCCGGGTCGACCCTTTCCACAAGAAAGTCGCCCTCGATGGCGACTCCGCGCTCGCCGAGGAGCGCCCCGAGGTGCCGGGAGGCGACCGGCTTGGTGAACGCTCCCTCCAAGGGGGTGACGAAGGTGATGTCGACCCGATCTCGCATCCCCCGCTCGGCGAAGAACGCCTCCGCCAGGAGGGTGAATTCCAGCGGTGCGACCGGACACTTGATCGGCGTGTCGACGATGTGAACCAGCATCCGGCCGCCCTCCCAGTCGGCCAGGTGCTCTCCCAGGGCGACCGCTCCCTCGAGCGTGTAGAACTCGTGGATGCTCTTCCGCCACTCGCCGTCGACCATGCCCGGGGTCTGGTCCGGGCGCGGGCTGGCTCCGGTGGCGATGATCAGGTAGTCATAGGGCAGCTCGCGATCATCGGCGAGCAGGACCCGGTTCTCCTCGGGGATGACGCGGGCGACCTCGCTGAGGATCAGGTCGACACCCTCAGGCATGAAGCGCCGCATGGGTTTCACCACGTCCCGCGGACGGTAGATGCCGAAGGGGACGAAGAGGTGCCCGGGTTGGTAGTGGTGGGTGTCGCTCTGGTCGACCACGCTGATCTTCCAGGTGGCACGGTCCAAGCGCCGCCGCAGCCGGTTGGCCGCCATCGTTCCGGCGGTGCCACCGCCGAGGATCACCAGTCGGTTCATTCAGCACCTCCCGTTGCGGGAGCGGACAATCGGCTCGAGGCCACCACGCGCGACACCCGGGCGGCGATGATGGGGAGCGCGGAGAGCACCTGGGCTCGTCCCTCCGCGCTCAGCCGGTAGACGTGACGCGTCTCGTCCTCGGCGGCGGCGACGCAGCCGGCGACGAGCATGCCGATGAGCCGGGTCTCCTGGCGCACGAAGACCCGGGCGCAATCGAGTCCCTGTGGTCCGCCGCGGAAGCGGATGTCGAGGTCCGGGTCGTCGGCGAGCTGCTTCCAGTCGGCCAGGCACGTGGCCAGCAGCTCGGGACTGTCGGTGTGCTCGCTGAACCATTGGCACGGGTTGGCCGCTTTGGCCACCGGTTCCCCCGCCATGTCGGTGGCGACGATCATGACGCCGAGGATCTGCGCCGCAAGCTCGATCATGGGCCAGGCCAGCTGCACCGCCGACTCCATCAGCCAGCGGCCCGGGGCTGGACTGGCCGTTCCTGCCCCGGGCCGGTCATGAATGGCCAGCAGACCGTGAATCGCCTCCGGGACGAACCGCCACTGGTGGCCGACCTTCACCGCCGGCAGCCGGCCCTGCTCGGCCATCCGGTAGACCGTGGACCGATCGATGCCCAGAAGCTGCCCGACCTGCGCCGCCCGCATCAGTGGCAGAGGCTGTTGCATCCTACTGCACCAGACTCCGTCGGCCCCTGCATGTCCTGCATGCTATCTGCGGTCGAGGGCAACCGATACGGCGTACCCTCCTCACTTACCCCGGGCCAAGGCCCTGCCCCCTAAGGGCTGACCGGCCTAATTTGAAGGTGCGTCTCCGGGCTTCAGGAACGTGGCGCTGACGATGGCTCCCACGAGACCGGCTAGCGTTGCCCGGCGGCGGCTGGGCCCCAGTGGGCCATCGCGCGCCCAGCGCCGGAGCGTACATAGCCCACGGCAGGGTCAGCCATGATCCGGCCCGGAGACTGCCCGCGAGCGACTATCCAGGCCTGCATGAGCAGCTGGTGTATTCCCTGACTGTGGCCGCTCAGGTCCTCGATCAGGGATAGGGTTCCGATTGTCGCCGAGGCCAGCGCGCCTGGGATCGCCCACCCCGGGCGCCCCGCCCCGAGCGCCAGGAGGCTCAGGCCGAGGACCGTCAGCGACAGTGCGGGAATCCTCGCAGGTGCGAAGCCAGCGGCAACCAGGAGTTGGATGCCTCTGAAAGAGAGTAGACAACTAGGGCAGTAACGCTCGGGCGCCCAGATAGACGGGCCGCCCGAGCACACCGCCCGGCGCGTTCTACTTGCCGGATATCTCTTTTCTGTTTCTGCACAATCTGAGTTCAATCACAGGAGATACGCGAGGCGGGCTGGTAGCACAGCGCTCGGAGGCTGAGTGAGATCGCGGAGTGAACAACGCGCCGCGCAGGAGCCGCGCTCCTCGCGGGGTGGATCTGGGAGATGACACGGGGTTGGGCTGTACCGCGCCTCCCGGGCTATCCTCAAGTTGTCGTGAGCGTCTAGCCGCGGCTGCCGGGACAGTGGCGCTCCGGCAGCACCTTACCCGCAGTCCGATCATAGGGCCACCGACGCACTCTTGTCGGCGTTGAGCCTCACGGTAACGGGGAGGGTGCCAGCACTGGTCACCGTATAGGTTCCCGCCGGTAACTGGACGCTGAAGGCCCACGGTGTTGCAACGCTGAAAGACTGCAGGGCGCGATCCCCTTGGTTGATGTCGACGTGCAGTACCGCGTTTGCAGGCACCACCCCACTCGCTCCAGGGCACGGCTGGACTTGGCCATTCAAGGTCCCGGAGCCGCTGCAGCCGGTCAGAAGGGAAGTCGCCATGATCGACAGCACCACCGGGGCCCGTTCGGTAAGCCTGAATCTCCTCATACCGGGGAACGGGGAACAACGCCGCTTTTGTTCCCATCATTGCGATCTGCGGATGTGCCGCTGGACAGTGAGGGTGGGCGGCCGGATCGTCCAGATCTCGACCACCAGCCGGCCTGGGCCGAACCAGCTGTCGAGGATGGACTGTGCCCCACCCAGCTCGTCGGGCGTCAGTTGGACCGACTGAACTGAGCGGGGCGCGGAGGCGGGGGTCTCCAGGGTGACGTCGATCGCTCCGTGCACAGGGTCAGGCTGGAGGATGACGATCCTCACCCCGTCGGCCCACAGCTGCTTCGAGTAGCCGGCCACGCACAGCATGAAGTCCTGGAGATGGTCGCTGGCTGAGGAGGAGCCGGGCGGTCGGTAGGGTGCGGGAGGCGGGTGAGCGCACTTGAGGGCTGCCAGAGGAGTGATCGCTCTCGGAACGGTCGCCGGCACGGTGATGGTTGAGATCACGGCGGCGACCAGCACCGCCGCCACGACGGCGTCCAACGACCACCGGAGCCAGAATCTGAGCATGTCGGACCTGCGCGGAGTCTGCTCCGCCTATGGACCGCCCGGCCGGTTTGTGGCCGGTACGAGTCACCCCGGTCCTCGGGAAGGGCGCCATAGCGCCCGCCGGGGAGATCGATCGGGTCCCCGTCTGGGCGGGGCCGGGGCCTCGCGTCGGCTGAGGCGACGCTGGGCAGCCGGGGCACCACTACTGGGGAGTATATGCTGTCTCGACTCGGATGACCCTGGTAATCAGCTTTCGAGTTACCAGAAACGCAGCAGATAACCCGACCCCTTACGCTCCGGGAATGCCAATTGGGAGAACGGCTTTAGCACAACGCACGGGTCCGGATGCTTGCCGGATATCTCTTTTCTCTTTAACGCCGGCCGAATTCGATCGGAGGAGATGCTCGAGGGACGTGGCGAGCACAGCGCTTGCTGCGTTGGTCCCGCAGTCGGCCCGCCTCGGATCAGGACGGCCGGGTGCGGTTGCCGGACCACTCCCGAACGGCGGCCACAGCCTCCCGCTGGCTGAGCGCCGACCCGGCCGCGAACGCCTTGCCGAACCTGTGGTCCCCCAGCGCCTGACGGAGCTGGGTTATCAACTCGGCCTCGGCCCGCCGCATGATCGGCCAGGTGCTGAATCCGGCCCGGCGGCGAAGGCCCTCGGCCGCCCCGCCATACAGGGCTGCGCGCTCGGGCTCGCCCTCCGCTGACGCCAGCTGGGCGAATCCCCCCAGGCAGAGGGTCACGTTGCGGATGCTGCGGATGGCAACGCCGAGGTCCAGTGCCTCATCCAGCAGGTCGCGAGCTTCCTCCAGCCTGCCCTGCAGGATGGCCAGGACGGCGAGCTGCCCCCGGGCGCTCGCGGTCAGCCAGGCGTAGCCGAAGCGATCGGCCAGCTCGCGCATCACGCCCAGGTGCTGCAGAGCCGCGTCGGGGTGGCCGAGCGCGGTCTCCATGGCGACGAGGGTGTACACGGTCAGAGCCGTGAAGAAGGGCTCGTCGAGACGGCCGAGCTCGTCCAGGCTGGTCGACACCTCTTGGCGGGCGCCCTCGAAGTCGCCGGTTATCGGTGTCGTCCAGCCGATGGCCAGCTGGCACACGGCGTGCAGGAACGGGTCCTGGATCTCCGCCAGGAGCGGCTGCAGCCTGTCGCGGGCGGCCAGCGACGCCGCGTCGTCGCCCACCTCGCTGGCAGTCACCGCCGCCGCCCACTCCAGCTCGGCGCGGGCCTGGGGGTCCAGTGATCCGGCGGTGGGCAGCAATGCCTCGACCCAGGGGCGGGCCTCAGACTGACGGTCGCGCGAATACCAGAAGGGCCACAGGAAGCGGTAGAGGTGGGACAACGGCATGGGGTCGTGAGCCAGGAACCAGTCCACAGCGGCGGCCAGGTTCTCAGCCTCGGCCTCGAGCAGCTCCAGCCACTCCGCCTGCCCGGTGCCGCGCAGCGGCCGGTCCGCCCGCCCGGCGAGGGCGAGGAAGTACTCGGCATGCCGGCGCCCGATCTCGCCGGCGTCGGGGCGGGCCGCCAGCCGTTCGGCCATGAAGACACGGACCGTCTCCAGCATCCGGCAGCGCAGGGCGGGGCCGGCGCTGTCCAGCTGGACCAGGCTGTGCCGGGCCAGCGCGTCCAGAACGTCCAGCGCCCGGTCCTCGGCCAGCCCAGCCACACGGGCGGCCGCGTCGATGGTCCATCCGTCGGTGAACACCGCCGCGGTCTCCAGCAGGGACCGCTCGCTCTCCTCGAGCAGGCCCACGCTCCACTCCACCGTCGCCCGCAGGGTGCGCTGCCGCTCCGGCAGGTCCACCGCGCCGCTGCCCAGCGCATCCAGGGTGGCGGTCAGCCGGGTTAGCAGCGCCGCCGGGTCCAGCAGCCGGGTGCGGGCGGCGGCCAGCTCGATCGCCAGCGGCAGGCCGTCAAGCCGCCGGCAGACCTCCGCCACCGCCGCCGCGTTGCCGTCGGTGAGCCCGAAGCC
The DNA here is from genome assembly GCA_035624785.1 of Binatia bacterium. Taxonomy (GTDB): domain Bacteria; phylum Chloroflexota; class Dormibacteria; order Aeolococcales; family Aeolococcaceae; genus JAJZNI01. Next base: position 64,221 of record DASPQV010000048.1, read on the forward strand.
GGGGCGCACTGCCCGGGCGCGGTCCACGAACAGCGCCACCGCCGGGGCCGGTCCCAGCCCATCGACGGGCGCGACATCGACATCGGCGGAGAGGGGCAGCGGCGGCACCGGATACTCCCGCTCGGCGGTCAGCCCCAGGGCGGTGCGGCTGGTGGCCAGGATGGTCACCCCCCGGCAGCGGGCCAGCAGCTCGCCGATGTCACCGGCGGCGCTCAGCACCTGCTCGAGGTTGTCGAGGATCAGCAGCCAGCGGTCATCGCCGATCCATTCAGCCAGCGCGAGCAGCGGCGAGCCCCCTCCGGCCAGACTGGCGCCCACCGCCCGGGCCACGTCGGCCATCACCTGCGCGGGGTCGGTCACCGCGGCCAGCGGCACGAAGGCCACACCCGCGAACCGGTGTCGCACCCGCTCGCCCAGCGCCACCGCGAGGCGGGTCTTGCCGATCCCGCCCGGCCCGGTCAGCGTCACCAGACGCGCCTGCTCCAATGCGGCGGCGCTCCGCTCCAGCTCGCGCTCGCGGCCGATGAACGAGTTGACCTGCACCGGCAGGTTGCTGGTTTGCACCGCGAGCGTCCGCAGCGGCGGGAATTCGGCGGGGAGGTCAGCGTGGGTCAGCTGGTACATGCGCTCCGGCTCGGCCAGGTCGCGCAACCGGAACTCCCCGAGCCTCTTCAGCCCGAATCCGCGGGCCAGGCGCCCCGGGACAAGGTCGTGAGTGGTCTTGGTCAGGACCACCTGCCCGCCATGGGCGGCGGCCTTCACCCGGGCGCAGCGGTTGATCGGGGTGTGGTCGACATCGTCACCCGCGCGCTCACGCGCCTCCCCGGTGTGCAGTCCCATCCGAACCCGCAGCGGGGCTTCCACCGGCCAGGCCTCCGCGTTCAGCTGGAGCTGGCAGGCGCCGGCAGCCTCGACCGCGGCAACCGCGCTGGGAAAGACGGCGAAGAAGCTGTCGCCCTCTCCACGGGAGGTGACCACCCTCCCGCCATGTCCGTCGATGACGCCGGCAAGCAGGCGATTGTGCCGCTCCAGGGCCACCTCCATCGCGTCCGGCACCGTCTCCCACAGGCGAGTCGAACCCTCGATGTCGGTCAGCAGGAAGGTGACCGTCCCGGCCGGAAGGTCGGTGTCCGCGGGCTCGCCCGTCCCGGCCGGCGACACCGCCAGTGTCGAGGCGCTCATCGCCACCCCCGCGAAGCTCTCGCTCAAGAGCACGGCAAGGTCGTCGGCCAGCAGCCGCTCCAGCTCTCGGGGTGTGGTGAAGGTCCGGTACGACACGGCGCCGGACTCGCGGATGCCGTCGAGGAACGTGGTCATCCGTGGCTCCTGGTCGGGAGCCGGACGCTTCAGGTACAGCAGCATCGGCTTGCCCGCCCCCAGCCGGTATTCATCCTCGAGACCCGAGATCTCCATCCCGGGCGCCACCCAGCCGTAGCGTTCCCAGTAGATGCCCACGAACACCTGGCTCTGCTCCAGGTACGCCTTGTACATCGGGCGCGGCGGGTGCGGCCGGGCGCCGGACTCGTACCAGACCGGGACCAGGTGCAGCCGCCGGATCGCTCGTCGGGCGGCCACTCGCTCCTCCGCCAGTTCGCCCAGTGTGGAGGAGATGAACACCCGCACTCGCTGGTCGGGGGTGAGGATCACGCGGTCCCGCTCCTCGGGCGGGCGCGTGGTGGTCACCCGGCGCCCCGGCACGTTTTCAGGCTCGACCCTGTGGAAGGGCGCGCGGCTCCCCTCTCAGCACTGCAAATCGCCATCGGACTTCGCAACACTATCCGACCGATGGTCCCCCAGCAAATAACCTATTCGCGCGGCGACTGACTGCCATGGCGACAGTGCTGATCACCCAATGCCTCCAGCGGGACTTCGTGGACCCGATCGGCCCCCAGGATCCGCTGCCCAACCTTCTCCATGTCGGCTACGCGGAAGCGACCAGGCTGCTCGGGCCGGATCCGCCGGTGGGGCCGCTCGCCCAGTTGATCGAGTGGGCCCACGGCCTTCCCGAGGAGCAGATCGACATCGTTCATATCCGTGACTGGCACGATCCGGACGACCCGACCCAGCACGATCACCTCCGCCAGTTCGGGGCCCACTGCATCCAAGGCTCGACGGGGGCGCGCCTTGTTCTCGGAATGGACGAGCGCGCCGGAACGGCGCGCAACGAGAAGGTCATCAATTCGCTGACGCTCAGCGACCTCGAGGGTACCGACCTAGCCGAACACCTCGAACGCATTCGCCAGAGGTCGAGGAGCGGCCGGCTGCGTGTGGGGGTCGTCGGCGTCTGGACCGAGGCCAAGGTGAGCTTCCTTCTCTACGACCTCAAGACCCGGCTGGGCATCGACGAGCTGGCGACATGCAGCGCCCTCACCGCGAGCGCCTCGCGCGCCCAGCACTTCAACGCGATGGCCCAATTGGAGAGGATCCTGGGCGTCCGCTGCTTCGAATCCCTGGCCGACTTCGTCGACTGGCTTCACCCTGGAGCGGAGCTCCACCTGCCCCACCACCCCCCCGGCTTCGAGCCGCGGATCACAGTCTCCGGTGGGGCCACGGTCCTCGATACGGGGGATCGGGCGATCGTGGCCCACCTCTTCCGGGACAGCACCGAGGTGGACCTCGCATCACTGACAGGAGGCTATTCCGGTGCTCTGGTGTGGCGCGCGACGAGCCACGACGCGCTGGGTCACCGGCAGGCGCCGTCGGTCGTCAAGGTGGGACCCAATCGCGCGATCGCTCAGGAGCGCGTCGCCTTCGAGCGCGTCGAGGCGGTGCTCGGCAACAACGCGCCTCGGGTGCGCGGTTTCGTCGATGTGGGCGAGCGCGCCGGCCTCAAGTACTCCTATGCGGCCATGGGGCAGGGGCGCGTCCGCACTCTCCAGTCGATGTTTGCCGCCAACGTGGCCACCGACCGCCTCGTCTCAGTGGTGCGGGCCACCTTCGCTGAGGTGCTTCACCCTCTCTACGCCGCCGCCCAGTACGAGAGGATGCCGCTCCTCGAGCACTACGGGTTCTCGACGTCGCTGGCCCCATCGGTGCGGGAGCATGTCAGCGCTCTCGCTGGCGATGCCGATCGCGATGTCCTCGAGTTTCCGGACGGTCTCGCCCGGCCCAATGTGTGCACCTTCTACGAGGAGGTGCTCGCCAGGCAGGGGCTCCCCGCGCAGGACTACCACTACGTCGCCTACGTGCACGGTGATCTCAACGCCGCCAACATCCTGGTCGACAGTCACCACAACGTATGGGTCATCGATTACTTCCATGCCGGTCCGGGTCACGTCCTCAAGGACCTGGCCAAGTTCGAGAACGACCTGCTCTACCTGCTGACGCCCATCGAGAACGACGCCCAGCTGGTCGAGGCCCTCGCCGTCACTCGGGCGCTGCAATCGGTGCGCGACCTCAAGGCACCTCTCCGGGAGCGACCTGACGAGGTCCACTCGGCCGAGCTGGTTCGAGCCTGGGAGATGCTCCGGGTCCTGCGCCGGATCGACGGCCAGCTGTGCCACGAAGACCGTGACCCTCTTCAGCTCCAGGTGGCGCTCCTGCGCTATGCGGTGCACACGCTCGGCTTCCCCGAGGCTTCCCCGCTACAGAAGCGCTGGGCCCTTGCGGCGGCGTGCTCGTTCAGCGACCAGATCACCAGGACGATCGACGCTGATTCGGCGCTCCGCGTGGATTGGATCGAGTCGAGCCTCGTTCCCAGGGGCCGTCTGGGGATCACGGTCTGCCCTGGCCGGCGCGACCGCGGCAGGGACCTCGAGACGGACCTGCGCCGGCTTCGCTCCGACGGCGCCACCACGCTGCTCTGCCTGCTGACCGACGCGGAGCTCCAGTGGGCGGGGGTCGCTGAGCTCGGGGCTCGGGCAAAGGCGGCCGGCCTCGACTACCTGCGCCTGCCGATCCCCGACCAGGGGATCCCGGAGGTGGATGAGGCCGTCGCGCTCGTGAACTGGATCAGCGAGGCCACCGAGCGGGGGGCGAGCGTGGTGCTGGCGTGCATGGGCGGGCTCGGCCGCAGCGGCACCGTTGCCGCGTGCTTCCTGGTCAGCTCCGGGGCGACTGCGGAGGAGGCCATCGCCGCGGTGCGCGCCGCACGGGGGCCTCGCGCGTTGGAGACGGTGGCTCAGGAGGACTTCGTCGTGGAGTTCGCCGCCTCGGCCAGGCGAATCGCCGAGCCTTGACCGGCTCGGGCCAGCGTGACCTGTCGGGAAGATCAAAGTCCTGAGCACCGCCGGGTCGGCAATATAATGCCTGCCTATGCTGACTGAGCCCACCATAGTCGTTGAACGTCGCAAGGAGTTGACGTATCTCCTCTCCCAGGGTGCTGAGCTCGAGCACGCCCTCATGTGCCAATACCTCTACGCCGCCTTCAGCCTCAAGAGCACGCCCGGTCCCGGACTTCGCGACGAGCAGGTGGAGGCCGTCGAGCGCTGGCGCCAGATGGTGCTCAAGATAGCCGGCGAGGAGATGCTGCACTGGGCGGTGGTCCAGAACCTGCTCACCGCCGTCGGCTCCGCCCCCTACGTGAGCCGTCCCCACATGCCGCACCGGGCGATGGGCTACCCACCCGAGGTGCAGCTTCGCCTGCTCCCCTTCGGCGAGGCCGCCCTCCAGCATTTCATCTACCTGGAGCGCCCGGAAGGCGTGGACCGTTCCGACGCCGCGGGCTTCGAACCCGTCGGGGAGGCGCTGGCCCCGATGCGGCCCGACGAGATCGTTCCACGCGGTCAGAACTTCACGACGCAGGGCCATCTGTATCGCGCCATCGAGAGGGGCCTCGCGCACCTGGCGGAGACTCTCGGTGCGGATCGGCTCTTCATCGGCCCGGCCTTCCACCAGGCTGAGGAGACCACCTTCCGCTGGCCGGACCTCCATCCGATCACCGATCTCGAGGGGGCCCAGCAGGCCCTGGAACGCATCGTCGAACAGGGGGAGGGGGCCACCGGGGACTGGGAGGCGGCCCACTACGGTCGCTTCCTCAAGGTCCTCGACGAGTACCTGGCGATGCGCAAGGCGGATCCCGACTTCGAGCCGACCCACCCGGTCGTCGCTGCCGGGATGCGTGCCGTCGAGGGAATCGAGCCAGACGTCTACATCACCGACTCGACCACCGGCGGCTGCTCTGATTTGTTCAACGCCGTGTACGAGCTGTTGCTGCAGATGATCGCCCGCTACTTCGCGTTTGGGCATGAGACCTCCGAGCAGCGCCAGATCCTGGCCCATGTTGCCGTCGGGCTCATGTTCCAGGCCATCAAACCACTCGGCTTGCTTCTCGCCGGCCTGCCCGTTGGTCCCGATCATCCAGATGTCACCGCCGGAGCAAACTTCCAGCTGCCCTACCGGGCCAGCTTCCTGCTCCCCCACCGGCGCTCGGCCTGGATCCGCTTTGCCGAGCGCCTCGACGAGCTCGCCGTCTTCGCGGGCGACCTCCATCCAGCCGGCGGTCAGGCGGTCACGGCCGAGGTTGCGGGCGTCCTCGACGAGATGTCATCGACCCTGCAGGCTCACGTCGAGTCAGTCTGAGGTCGGCTGCCAGAACGCGGCAGCTACCGGCTCCGGCCCCGGTGCCGACGGGCTGACATCGTCGACACCCGCGACCCGGAACCCGTTCGCTGGTGGCGGGCACGCCGGCTCATGCGGCAATCTTCCAGCAAAGAGGAGATAAGCGAAGTCACTACGCTTGGGCAACCGAGAAGTGGCTCCCGTGCTGAGCACAGCGCTTGGCGCGTTCTACTTGCCGGATATCTCTTTTTCTCGTTAACTCGGGTACCCTTGCACGTCAATCCGGAGGCCGCATGTACCAGCTTGGAGCGGGGCTTCGTGCGGAGGGCGTCGCTTTCCACACCCAGCGCTACCTAGCCGGCGGGAGTAAAGGCGACCTCCAGATGATCATGGGCTGGCGACCGACGGCAATCCTGGGTCGCTGCGCGTGCCGGGCTGCTGCGGGCCGGGCAGGTGGTACTCGTCGGCGCCCATCCCGGGGTGACCGGGTGTGACGGCTGGCGACGCGTCGGACCCCGGCCGCAGAGTCGCTGACGAGGATCTGCGCCTGGCGCTCGAGGCTATGGAGGTTCGCCTTGCCGGCGAGATCAGGGAGCGGCGCCATGCTCGTGAAGCGCTCGACCATCTGGGGGAGCCGGAGGGCCGGATCGAGGCGGCCGCTCTGCCCTGGCTTCTCTTGGAGTGCAAGCGCTCCCGGCTTGGTCCCATCGGCCTGTTGACGCTGGGCAGGCTGTGCCGCGGAAGGTGGCTGATCGGCAGAGGAGGAGCCGGTCAGCTCATCCGGATCGCACCCACTGGCGACGGGCAGGGTGGGCCGTCCGCCTTGCTCTGCCCCTACGGAGCGCACCGCGACCTGGTTGGGGTTCGACGCGAGGTGATCGACGTCGTCCTTACCTATCTGTCGAACAGGGGTCGCGCCGTGCCCGAAGCGATTTCGAAGGCGATCTCCGAGGTATGGATGCGCATGGGGCGCCGGGGGCGTCTCACCGAGCAGGCGGTGGCGGTCGAGATGAGCCTCAGCACGAAGACGCTGCGTCGGCACCTGCAGGCATCAGGGTGGACCTGGGAGGAAGCTCGCGACGCCGTCCTGCAGGCCCGCGCGAGCTGAGGGAGCAGCTCGATGCGGGTCTCGAGGCCCAGGAGGGAGCGGTGCCGGAGTGGATGAAGGAGCGCATTCGAGCCACGGATCTCGGGCCCCTCATCGGCTGGACGGAGGCGCGGCTCAGCTGGGACTGGAGCTCATGGGACGCCCTGCCCCGGGTGACCGTGCCCACCCTCTTCATCGTCGGTGCGCTCGAGGATCCCGACGACACGATGGCGGAGGCGGCCTCGCGGATCGCCCACGCCGAGCGGGTACGGGTTCCCGGCAAGGGTCATTTCGCCGGCTTCCTGGACAGTGAGTTCGTGCTGCCCAGGGTCGAGGCGTTCCTGGCCGCCGCCTGCGGGCCGGCATGAGGCCGGTAGCTCGACCAAGCTCACCGCGCCCGCGGTCGAGCCTGTGAGGAACGGATAGCTCCAGCCCCCGACGCTCGGGGCCGCCGAGGCGGAGAGCTCACCCTGAGCGGTTTGCCAAATACGCCGCCAGGGCCGGCGGGGTGCCGGCCGCATAATCGGCTGGATGGAGTGGATAGACCAGCAGGCGGTTTGCCCTCGCTGCGGCAGTGCCATGGAGGTTCGCACCGTCGGGGAACTGCTCAACATGCTCAGCGGGATGCAGAGCGATGCGATGCAGGGGGCTGCGCAGCTCCAGCAGAGTGGACCGATCCCGGCCCAGCCGTACGTGCCTGGTCAGGTGACGGACTTCCAGCCCCAGCCGTACGTGCCTGGTCAGGTGACGGACTACCAGCCCCAGGAGTATTACGATCCCGGCCAGGGGATCGCCGACGCCATCCTGTCGTCGGCGGGCTCTCTCTTCGGAGGCGTCATCCGGCGCCGGATGCAGCGCAACTTCGAGCAGCGGATGATGCCGGCCCTGCGGGCTCAGCAGGATCAGGCGGAACAGTCGAGACGGCTGGCGGGGCAGTCAACACAGGACCAGGCCGCGATCGTGGAGCGCTATCCGGATCTGCGCGGGTGCACCCGCGACCAGGTTCTTTTCCTCGCCGGAGGGACCGGGGTGGTGCCCTTCTCCGAGCTGTCGCTCCCGATCACGCTCGCGCAGGCGGACGCGGTCGTCGCCAGGCTCCGAGCCTCCTGATCCACGGCGGGCGCCCGTCCGTCAGGACAGGGTGGGCCTGATCCAGACCATCCGCCTCGGTCGTCAGCGCCAAGCGGGCACCGGCCCGTCCCGGTGGGCACGGATCCGGCACCCTGACCGCCAGCGTCCGGTCTCTCGGCCATGCGCACCCCAGGTCGTGGCTGTCAGTGGAGCGGTCCCGCGGCCACGCGATGGCGTGCTGGCCGGTGGGGCGATCCAGCCCGTCGCTGCGACCGCCCCACCGTGGACAGCTGCGGAATCGATCAGGAGAGCGGGCAGCCCCCCTGGCCGTTGTTGGCGTTGTCGATGGCCGTCCCCAGGTTGAGGATCTGGGTGCGGCTGCCGCCGCTGAGGGCGGCGCCTCCTCTCGGGGGGATTCCCCTCTTCGGTGCCTGATTCTGGCCCATCCGGTCTATCACGTCAGTTGTCCCGGCGGGAATGGGCGCAATGGGCGCACGGCCGGGACGCGGCAGGGGGGCAAGCCGCACCTGGTCGAAGGTCGCCGCCTCTCGCGGGGAACCCGGGGTCGGTGCTCGCCGGCGGTACACTGGGGCCGGCCCGCCGAGGTGGTGGAATAGGTAGACACGCCAGCTTGAGGGGCTGGTGAGCGCAAGCTTGTAGGGGTTCGAGTCCCCTCCTCGGCACCACGGCTCCGCCCGGGACCCAGCCGGCTCAGATCGCAGCCCCCCAGTCCTCGTCCATGGCGGCGACCGCCGCCCGGGTCAGCAGGATCGCGCCGTCGGTGGTGATGTGGACCCCGTCCGGGGTGCGGACCTCGACCATCCGGCCGGAGGCGTCGGGCAGCTCCTGCGCGTAGTCGCCGCCGGCGTCGGTGAGCAGCGACCACGAGGAGATGTAGAGGACACCGGGATGGGCCGCCGCCTGGTCGGAGTAGATGTCGTTCAGCGTCGTCATCGCCTGCGATCGCCAGGCCTCCGCCATGACGGGCATGCCCATCCAGAGGACGCGCGCCCCCGCCGCCGTCGCCTCCTGGATCACGGAGGCGACCCGCTGGGAGTAGACATTCAGCCAGGCCGCGCTGCCGAAGGCGATGTAGTGACCGCTGACGTTGCAGTCCTGGCTGTCGTTGGCTCCCAGCATCACCACGACGACGGCGGGATGTGTGGCGGCCAGGTCCTGCTCGAGGTGGGCCGGCCAGTCGTAGTAGTCGGGCCGGGCGAGCCCCGTGTAGCCGACCGCGTCCTCGACGAGCCGCACCGCCGGGTCGGCACCGAGAACCGCGGTCAGACCCCAGCCGAGGTCCTCGCCCAGCGAGTCACCGATCTCCAGGATGGTGAGCGGGTGGACCTCGCTGGGCGGAGAGAGCGCCGGGAACGGAGGCGTCGAGGATCCGCCGGAGGGGCCGGACGACAGCGCCCCGGGTGAGGCCACGGGGAGGGTCGAGGCCGTGGAGGAGGGACTGGCCACGGGCCGGGCGGCTGGGCTGGAGGTCGCGACCGGCGATCCCGGCTCCGCCGCTGGAGAGCCCCCATCCGGACTCGCTGCAGCGCCGGCGCACCCGGCCAGGACCGGCATGAGCAGCGCCAGCATCCCCGCGAGCGGTCCGACGCGTGTGGCGCGAGCGCCGCGGCGTTCGCGGGCTCGCACGCTCATCAGCTCCCCGCCTCCCCGGATCGACCACATGGCAAGCCCCGGCAAACCGTGGAGGACGTGATCGGGTTCTCAGCCCGCCGCCGAGAACCGATCCAACCTGGGTAACGCGCGGCCCGCCCCGAGGGGTTACGGGCCGTCACCGGAGCATAGGCGCGGCGAGGTCGCCGTGACCGCCGATTGGGCCAGCCGGCGCCGCGCCGAGCCGGCGGGTGCCCAGGTGGCATAGTTCAGGCGATGACCACGCAACCCCGGCAGCTCCCGGCCGACCCCCTCATCGGGCTCACCCACGACCTGCTCCTCGAGCTCGGTGAGGACCCCCAGCGGGAAGCTCTGCAGCGCACCCCGGAAAGGGTGGCGGAGAGCTTCCGATTTCTTACCCAGGGCTACGCCCAGGATGTCGACGAGGTGATCAACGACGCGGTCTACTCGGAGGCCTACGAGGAGATGGTGGTGGTCAAGGACGTGGAGGTGTACAGCCTCTGCGAGCACCACCTGCTGCCCTTCTATGGAAGGGCCCACGTCGCCTACATGCCCCGTGGCCGGATCGTCGGGCTGAGCAAGCTGCCGCGCGTGGTCGACGTCTTCGCCCGCCGCCTCCAGGTGCAGGAGCGGCTCACCACGCAGATCGCGGAGGCTCTCGACCGGGCTCTCAACCCCTACGGCGTGGCCGTGGTGATCGAGGCCTTCCACCTCTGCATGATGATGCGGGGAGTCCAGAAGCAGAACAGCCGGACGGTCACCTCGGCCCTCACCGGGGTGTTCCGCAGCGATCCCAAGACGCGCGGCGAGTTTCTCGAGCTGATCGGCGGCCACCATCTGTAACGGCCCGCCGCCGCCGGGGCGCATAGCCGCGGTCAGCCACCGGGTGGGATCACCGCCAGGTCCAGGGCCATCAGGGCCACGCCGGCGGCCAGCGCTCCGATCCCGAGGAGCAGGTGCCGCCATCGCAGCGGCGGCTGGCGCCGGCCCCGCACCCGGCTGACCAGCGTCACCCCGGCCAGCCCCAGCCCGGCGGCCAGGAGGATGGTGGCGGGGACGCCCAGAAAGGCGCTGATCAGGTCTCGCATGGCAGCGATTGAGCCTACCAGTCGGCGCCGAGGTGCCCGCGAGCACGATGCCCCGGGCGGATCCGGGCCGCTGGAGGGGCGCGGCGCGAGAGTGCCGGAGAGTGCCCTCGTACCATGGCGACGTGGCCACCTCCGATCCTCCTGCCCCGGCCGCGTCCGGCAAGGGAACGCCGGCTGGGGTTCCCGCGCTGAGCACGCTCGACCGCGACGACCTCCTCCGGTTGCTCGACGACCTTGGAGAGCCGCGGTGGAGGGCGCGTCAGATCGAGAGCGCCGTCTGGCAGCCGTTCATCACCGAGCTGGCCCAGGTCCGCCAGCTGCCTGCTCGAGTTCGCGAGAGGGTCGACCAACGCCTCCGTTTCACCACCGCAGCCGTGGCCTCGGAGGTCGCCGCCGATCGAGGCGCCACCTTCAAGCTGCTCTGCCGCCTCGGCGACGGCCAGACCGTCGAGACGGTGGCGATGGAGAGCCGGGCCAGGGGCACCAGCGGGCGCCGGGCGACGGTCTGCGTCAGCACCCAGGTGGGATGCGCGGTGGGCTGCCCCTTCTGCGCCACGGGCCAGATGGGGCTTCGCCGGAGCTGCGAGGCCGCCGAGGTCGTCGACCAGGTGAGAGCGGCGGCGCAGGTGCTGCACCGGCACGGCCTGGGGCCGGTCACCCACCTCGTCTACATGGGCATGGGCGAGCCGCTGCACGCCTACGAGGCGACGGTCGGGTCCATCCGCTCACTGGTGCGCTCCGCGGGTATCAGCCCCCGCCGGATCACCGTCTCGACCAGCGGCGTGGCGCCGCGCATCGAGCGCCTGGCCGGCGAGAAGTTGCCCGTGACCTTGGCGATCTCGCTCCACGCCGCGACCGACGAGCTGCGTGATCGTCTGGTGCCGCTCAACCGTGCCCACCCGCTGGAGGAGCTCCTGGGGGCGGCGGGCGGCTATGCGGAGATCACTGGCCGGCGGCTCAGCCTGGAGTGGTGCCTCATCGGCGGGGTCAACGACAGCCTGGAGCAGGCAGCGGGATTGGCTCGCATCGCCCGCCGGCTGCGAGCCCACGTCAACGTCATCCCCATGAACCGGATCGAGGGGAGCCCCTGGGGGCCGCCCGATCCGGCGGCGGGGCGAGCTTTCCTGAACCGCCTGCTCGCCGCGGGAGCCGTGGTCACGGTGCGCGACACCCGAGGCGGTGAGGCCGAGGCGGCCTGCGGCCAGCTCAGGGCGGCCCTGCAACGGCGCCGGCACCTCCTCCCGGATGGGACCCTGGGACCGCCCCAGCGCCGAGCGGCAGGTTGAACCGCCGATCGGTGACCGGAGACGCGGCTGGAGCGGTGGATCAGCGGGGGGGCTTGGTGGCGCTGCGGATGCAGCGCGTGCACAGGGTCATGCGGACCAGCCTGCCACCCTGGAGAACCTGGGTCGGCTGCAGGTTGGGCATGAAGCGGCGCCGGGTGCGGACCTTGGAATGGCTGACGTTGTTGCCTACCATGGGGCCCTTGCCGCATCGCTCGCAACGCTGGGACATGGCTGAAAGCTCTGGATCCTCGGCCGGGGGAGCGCGAAGCCCCCTCCCGGCGGCATACTCTGCAACCCGCCCACCGGGCACCGGGGGGCGGCTCGGCGGCGAGAATATCACAGTATCGGAGCAGTGCCGGCCGGCTGAGGGAGCTCGCGACGCTCTCGCCCCTGCCGGACGGCGCCGCCAGGCGGCAGTTCATCGGGAGCGTGAGTGACGAGCAGAGGGAGACCCCCCGGGCCGCTGGTCCGCACCGGCGGCATGGGCCGGATCGAGGTGTCGCCGAGAGTGGTGGCCTCGATCGTGAGCCACGCCGCCAACGAGTGCTACGGCGTCGTCGGCATGGCGGCGCGCGGGCTGCGTGACGGCATCGCCGAGCGGCTCAATCGGGAATCCGCTCACCGCGGCGTCGAGGTGGAGGTCCAGGACGGTGGCCTGGTCATCGAGCTGTACGTCATCGCCCAGTACGGCACCCGGATCAGCGAGGTGGCCCACAACCTGATGAGCGCCGTCAAGTACGAGGTCGAGAAGACCCTCGGGCTGGAGGTGCTGGCAGTCAACGTCAACGTCCAGGGCATCCACCTCGAGGACGAGGATGGCCGGCGCTGACGGGGCGCCGGTGCGCCACCCGCTCCACGAGATTGACGGCGCGGCGCTGCTCCTCGGCCTGCGCAGCTCGCTGGCGTGGCTCCAGGCCAACCAGGAGCAGGTCAACGAGCTCAACGTCTTCCCCGTTCCCGACGGTGACACCGGCTCCAACATGTACCTGACCCTGCGCTCCGCCGTCGAGGATGCCCAGGCCGCCCCGATGCCGGGCTCGACCAGCTCGGTGATGAAGGCGGCGGCCCACGGGTCCCTGATGGGGGCGCGGGGCAACAGCGGGGTCATCCTCTCCCAGATCTTCCGCGGCTTCTCCCAGGCGCTCGGGGAGCGCGAGCGCCTCGACGCCAAGGGCGTCGCGGCCTCCCTGGCCGAGGGCGCCCGGGTCGCCTACAAGGCGGTGATGAAACCGACCGAGGGCACCATCCTCACGGTGGTGAGGGAGGCGGCCGAGGCCGCCCAGCGCGCCGCCGCATCGTCGGCCGACCTGCGGCTGGTGCTGGAGCAGACCGTCCGCGAGGCCCACGCGTCGGTGGAGCGAACCGTCGACCAGCTTCCCGTGCTCCACGACGCGGGGGTGGTCGATGCCGGGGGCTTCGGCCTGGCGGTCATTCTCGAGGGCCTGACCCGGGCCATCGCCGAGGCGGACGGATCGGCGATCCGGCCGGTGGCAGCGCGGCGGCGTTCGGGTGAGCCCCAGCTCCGGCAGCCGGACGGATCGCTGCTGGCCGGCGGCGGGGAAGCCGCCGAGCCGCCATCGGCGAAACCGCGCCGGCGTCGCGGCGCGGCCGCGGTGGCACGGCGCGCCGAGGGCTGGGGCTACTGCACCGAGTTCGTCATCAACGGGCCCGGCCTCGACGTCGAGGCCCTTCGCGCGGAGCTGGGCGGCCTCGGCGAGTCCAGCCTGGTGGTCGGAGACCCCGACCTGGTGCGGGTGCACATCCACACGTGGGACCCCGCCGGCCTGATCTCGGTCGCCTCGCAGCGGGGCAGCCTGGAGCAGCTCAAGGTCGAGGACATGACCGCCCAGCACCACGAGGTCCTGGAGCGAGCGGATCGCGCCGAGGCGGCGGCAGAGCGGCCGCGCCAGGAGCCCCCGGAGCCGGGCGGCAACGGCGGCTTGCCGGGTGCAGCGGACGGCGCCGGAGTGGCCGCTCCCACGGGCCCGGCGTCGGGCGCGCCGGCCACCCCCATGACCGGCGCGGGGCAGCCGTCCTCCCGAGGCGGCGACGCGGGCTCCGCGATCGCCGGCGCGGCTCCCACCAAACGTCTGGGAGTCGTCGTGGTGGCTCCGGGCGAGGGTTTCCGGCAGATCTTCCTGAGCCTGGGGGCCGATGCCGTGGTGGAGGGGGGACAGACCATGAACCCTTCCATCGAAGACCTGCTCTCCGGGGTGCGCAGCACCGGGGCCGGCGCGGTGGTCATCCTCCCCAACAACAGCAACGTGATCATGACCGCCGAGCAGGTGCACCAGCTCGCCGGGGACGTCGAGATCCGGGTCGCCCCGTCGCGCAACGTGCCTCAGGGGATCAGCGCGATGCTGGCCCTGGATCCGTCAGCCGACGCGGCCGCCAACGCCAAGCGGATGACCGAGGCGCTCGCCAAGGTCAGCGCCGTCGAGGTGACCCGTGCGGTGCGCGACAGCTCCGTCAACGGCCTCAGGATCAGCGCCGGGGACGTGATGGCGCTGATCGACGGCGACATCGTCCAGACCGGTGATGACGAGGTGGCGGTGGTGGAGGCGGTGCTGCGCAACCACGAGCGGCCCCCCGAGCTGGTCACCATCTACTGGGGCAGCCAGTCCGACGAGCCTGGCGCCGAGGCGCTCAAGGAGCGGATCCGCGAGGTCTTCCCCGGGACCGAGGTCGAGGTCCACAAGGGCGGCCAGGAGCACTACCCCTTCATCCTCTCGCTGGAGTAAGCAGCGCCGTCGTCGGCGGCCGGCTACCGGGGAGCGCTCCGCAAGAAGCGCTCGGTGTCATCTACGGCAGGAGCCGGTCAGGCGATCCGCCGAACCCCGCCGTGAAGGAGAAGGTGTCGCCAGCGGTGGCGTTGGAGGCCACCGAGTAGTACAGATTCCAGTAGCACTGCTGCGCGATCTGAAGGGCGTTGGCGGGTGTCACGATGGTGGTCGTGCAAGAGGAGGGGAGGTTGTAGCTCTGCGGCACCTGGATCTGCAGCTGCAGCCACTGACCGTTCCAGATCGACCCGCCGCCGCTGCTGTTGGCGGTCTGGATGACAGCATCCGAGGATGACCCGCCCGGATCGACGGCGGAGCCGCTGGCGTTGGCCTCGGCCAGGTAGCTGCTGCCGGGGTCATACAGGGAGGTGCCTATGTCGTCAATCGACGTGCCCGACGCCAGCTGCGCGAAACCGGAAGGGATCGTCGTGCATGTGGGAGCGGTGCCAGACACGTCGGTGGGTTCGAGGACGCCCACGTAGGCGGCGCCACCCCCAACATCGCCGAGGTCGAAAAGCTGAACCGTGATAGTCTGGCCTGCGTAGCTGGGGTCCAGGTAGAACAGCGGGATCTCGAAGTTCTGACACTGGCTGCCCATGACCGGCGTGTATACGGTGAGGTCGTCCATCGCCGCGACCGAGCATCCGTTGCAGGAAGCCCCAGCCACGGCTGGCGGCACCACCTGAATCGCGTACGCCTTGTGCGCCAGTGGTTGCCCGCTGGATTCGTCCTGGGCGTTGGCGCTCGTCGTATTCGATGCCGTCACCGTGGTCCCGTTGGCGTAGAGGGTGTCGATCCTCAGGCGGTAATATTCCGTCTGCGCGGTGGTGTTGTGGATATAGCAGTCGAGCGAGCCGCTGCACGTTCCCATGCCGTTGACGTTGAACTGCGTGGCGGTCCTGTACAGCTGGTGATCGTTCGAGTAGTCGCTGTCGGTGGACGAATTGATCTGAAGTGTCGGCTGAACGATCGAAACCCAGTTGTGGAACATCGCAGGTACGGCACCGGTCACGGTCGTCTTGGCGCCCGTCCCGTTCGGCCAGTAGAAGAAGCTGGCCGACGCCAGGTTCGGCACGGTGCCGCCGGCGCTAGTCAACTCAAGGTGCGCCGCGTTGAGCGGGTAGAAGAGCTGCTGGCTGACCTCGACATCGGAGAGGCGAGCGGCCAACGTAGGCACCTGGAATAGGGTATAGGCAAGGGTGGCGTAGTCAGACTGGGTGCTGTCGGGGCTGGCGCACGCTCCGGAATCGCACGTTTGAGGGAAGTCTGAATCCTCCTCGTGGAGGGTGTAGACGCTGTTGAGATTCCCGTCGTCGTCGTTCGGGGCGAAGCTGGGGTTGTAGATCTGAACATCAGCGGTCTGCCCGGCGGGGATGGTGATCAGGTAGTTCTGTCCACCGGCCGCGTTCAGGTTCAGGCTGCTGCCACTGATGTCGGTTCCCCGCATGGCGCTGATGGTGTGGTAGTCGGGTGGGGAGGCCACGCAGGAGCCGGTGCCACTACCCTGCGGGTTGGGACAGATTGTCGCTGGCTCGTTGGGTGTGGGCGTGAACCCGTCGCCTTGGCTGCGCTGGACGCCCCAGGCCTCGGTGCGGAGGATGTAGAAGTTGTCGCCCCCGCTGCCCAGGCCGCTACAGCCGGACCCCGGGCCTCCATAGCCGCCGGCCTGCGTGCTGGTGGGTATGCCGTCGCATGCATGCCCGGAGCCGAGCGTCGTTCCCAGCTGTCCGCCGGGCTGGCCGAGGGCGATCGGGGGCAGGTACTCGGCGGTCGCCGATCGGGTGACGTTGTGGGGACCGAAGCCGATGAGCTGGAGGAATGTGGTCGGGACTGAGACCGAGATGGTGACGGTCATCTCATTGGTGGTGCCAGCTGGACGAGATGGGGTGACGGTTACGCTGTTGACCCCGTCCGTGAACCCGTTGCGAGTGGCCTCGGAGTAGGCGACTGCCTGCGCATCGGTCCAATCGGTTGGCAGATAGGCCACGCCGGCCAGGGCGGCGGCGGCGGCCGCGCGCTCGACCTTGTCGCTGCTGAGGTAGCTGATCCCCGCATCTATGCTGAGCCCGACCACAGCGAGAATCAGGACGGCCATCAAGGCGAAGATGGCCATAGCCTGGCCTCGGGTACCCGCCCGCCTCGAGCGGGCTACGGAAGAAGGTGTCATGAGGGCCTCACTCCACCGGTGCTAGCCGCATGATGGTGTATTGGACATCCGACTGGCTGAACATGGCCAGGGATGGAGAGGTGTAACGAAACGTCACCATGACTCCGAGATCAGACTCATCAGGGTGGACCTGGTCCCTGAGATTCAGGGTGTATGGATTCGCCCAGGGCAGCGCTGTGGGCGAGCCACTGCCGTCGTACCGGTCAACGGGCTCCCCCGCGATGTAGGCGCCATTGGTGGTGCACGCGGGTGTGAAGACGCCGCCGTTGGAGCAACCGTAGATGTCGATCTCGACGACCTGAGCGTTGGTCAGCTTGCTGACGACGGGCAGCACCTGTTCAATGATCAGTGCGTCCGCAGCCTGGGCATCGCTCAGGTTGGAATCGGTCGGGCTGCCGTTGTTGCCGAGCTCCGCTGCGTAACGCGCACCGGCGCGGGTGGCCTGGAGTACGGTGTTGTTGTCGGCAATCAGGTCAGCAGCTGTCCAGGATCCCAGAAACAGGATCAGCATCAGCGGCAGCAGGACAGCAACCTCAGCAAGCGCCTGGCCTCGTTGCGGTGCACGTCTCACGTCTCAGGCTCCAGGCGAAAGACGTTGCTGGTCGTCAGGCTGAACTGGAAGCCGGCCCCAAACGCGGTGTACTCGTACTTGATGACCAGGCGAACGAAGTCGGGACCCTCATTCGTGGAGGCGTCTCGGGAGGTGGCCGGCCATGGCTCGCTGACCACCGACCCGTTCGCCTGGTAGATATCCTCGCACGGACCCCCGCACAGGCTGGGGTCGTTGACATCGTTGCATGGCTGGGACCCGGAACCCGGGTTGTTGCCGTTGGCGTCGCAAGTGGAGACGGTAACGCTCGGTTGTCCGGGGGTAAGGGTCTGCTGGATGCGCCACACGTCGATCTCAGTCACCGTGACCAGGGCCGTGGTGGTGAGGCCTGCGTTGTCCATTCGGCAGATCCCGACCTCGTCGGCGACGTTGGAGGGGTTTCCGGTTGGGCAGTTGAGGGGGTTGGCAGCGCAGATCCCTCCGGCCCCCGAGCACCGCCCCTCGGCTGCGATGGCGGCAACGCCCAGGTCCGCGGCGTGCTGGATCGCGTTCCGCGCATAGAGGAAGAGACCGGCGTTCATGATCGAGAAGAGGAGGAAGAAGAAGACGGGCGCCACCAGGGCGAACTCGACCATTCCCTGGCCCCGGCGACGGCGGGACCGCGAGCGTGGGCAGGCGGGGCGGAAGGGAGGCCGCATCTCCTGGCAACGGCGCTCCGGGAGGCAGACCGAACTCGGGCGCGTGTCGACCAGTATCCCGGTTGACGCGCTCGGTAAATCCGGCATCGCTGAACTGTTACGTTTCGGTGGCCGATGCTTGAGCGGCTGCCACATCCGGGGCCGTGGGATCGCCAGAATCGGCACGATGCCCGGCACCGCCGACGCCAAGCCGCCCCAGATGGCCCGGATCCTCAAGCTTCCCAGCGCCTGCTGGCCGGAGACGCCGATCGGGGAGCTCAAGGGTGTCCAGCCCGCCAAGGCTCAGCTGATGGCCAAGCTCGGCATCACCACGGTCAGCGACCTGCTCTACCACCTGCCCCGGCGCTACGAGGACAGCCGCGACCTGGTGCCGCTCCGGGCGCTGGTCCCTGGCAAGGTGCAGGTGGCTCGGGTGAGGGTCCGCGACGCCCGCGGCTACCGGAGCCCGCGCCGTCACATGGCCCTGGTCGAGGCCACCCTGGAGGATGCCGACACCAGCGTCAGCGCCATCTGGTTCAACCAGCCGTACCTGGCCAGCGAGCTGACCTCCGGCCTGGAGCTCCTCGTCCACGGCAAGGTCATCCGCACCCTGCATGGGCTGCAATTCCAGAGCCCCCGTTTCGAGAGGGTCAGCAGCAGCCCGCGGCACGTCGGCCGGCTGGCCGCCGTGTACCCGGAGACGGCCAAGCTCACCTCCACCTACCTGCGCGGGCTGATCAGCAGGTTCATCCCGGTCGCCGACCGCATGCCCGACCGGCTGCCCCCTGAGGTCCGGGACGCCGAGGGCCTGATGCCGGTGGGAGACGCGCTGCGCCAGGTGCACTTGCCCGACGACGAGCGGGAGGCGGCGGAGGCACAGGAGCGGCTTGCCTTCGAGGAGCTGTTCCTGCTCCAGCTCGCCGCCGAGCGAGCCAGGCGGCGGCGCCTCAGCTCGGCTGGGGTGGTCGTCCCCTATGAGGTCCAACTGGCCCGCGCCTTCGTCGCCAGCCTTCCCTTCCGGCTCACCGACGGCCAGCGGGTGGCCGCTCACGAGATCCTCACCGACATGGCCGGCTCAGGCCCGATGAACCGGCTGCTGCAGGGGGACGTGGGCAGCGGCAAGACGGTGGTGGCGGCGATGGCGGCGCTGATGGCCCATCACGCCGGCTACCAGAGCGTGGTCATGGCACCCACCGAGATCCTGGCCCACCAGCACCACGAGACCCTTCTTGCCCTGCTCTCACCCCACGGGCTGAGCCCCCGGCTGCTCTTGGGCAGCACCACGGTCCGGGCCCGCCGGGAGATCCTCGAGGGTCTGGCGGGTGGCCACGACTCCCTGGTGGTCGGCACCCACGCCCTGATCGAGGAGGACGTGATCCTCAACGACCTGGGGCTGGTGGTGGTCGACGAGCAGCAGCGTTTCGGGGTCACCCAGCGGCAGCGGCTGCGCCTCAAGGCCCGGGCGATCCCCAACTTCCTGGCCATGACGGCGACCCCCATCCCAAGGTCGCTGGCCCTGACCCTGTACGGCGACGTCAACGTCAGTGAGCTGCGCGAGATGCCGCCGGGCCGTCTGCCGGTGGAGACGCGGGTGGTGCCTCCGTATCAGCGCGCCGAGGCCTACGACTTCGTGCGGGACCAGGTGCGCTCCGGGCGCCAGGTCTTCGTGATCTGCCCGCTGATCGAGGAGTCCGACAAGCTGGGTGTGAAGTCGGTGACCGCCGAGCACCGCAAGCTGGAGCAGGAGGTCTTCCCCGACCTCCGCCTCGAGCTCCTCCACGGCCGCATGACCTCCCGGGAGAAGGAGGAGCGGATGGCCCGCTTCGCGGCCGGCGAGGCCGACCTGCTGGTGGCCACCACGGTGGTCGAGGTGGGCGTCGACGTCCCCAATGCCACGGTCATGATCGTCGAGGCGGCCGAGCGGTTCGGGCTCGCCCAGCTCCACCAGCTTCGCGGCCGGGTGGGCCGCAGCCACCACCGCGCCTACTGCCTGCTCTTCGAGGGCGGCATCGACGAGGAGGGCTCCCGCCGGCTCCAGGCGGTGGCGAGGAGCCAGAGCGGCTTCGAGCTGGCCGAGCTGGACCTGAAGCTGCGCGGTCCCGGGGACGTCGCCGGTCTCCGCCAGCACGGGCTGCCGGAGATGAGGGCGGCCGACCTCCTCGACATCGCCCTGGCCCAGCGGGCCCGCGCCGCGGCCACCCGCTGGCTGGACCGGGATCCCGAGCTGACCGCCTACGAACCGCTCCGGGAGGCGATGCACGGCTACAGCGCCGTCTTCGACCTGGATTGAAAGCGATGGCCGGCCCGCCCCGTGAGGCCTGACGTGGCCGAGACGCGGATCAGCGGCGGGGAGTGGCGAGGCCGCCGGATCGGCACGCCCCGGGGGCTCGAGGTGAGACCGACGCGGGGAGTGGTGCGCCAGGCGCTCTTCAACATTCTCGGGCCCGGCATCGCCGGCAAGCGCCTCGTGGATCTCTACGCCGGGGCTGGGTCGGTCGGCTTCGAGGCCCTGAGCCGGGGAGCCGCCCGCGTCACCTTCGTGGAGCGCCGTCCCGAGAACCTGCGGCTGATCGCGGCTACCGCGAGCCGGCTCGGCTGCGCTGACCGGGTCGAGATGGTCGCCGCCGACGCGGTCGCCTGGCTGCGCCGGCAGCCCCCCCAGGTCGCCGCCTGTGACCTCTGCTTCCTCGACGCTCCCTATCGCGATGCCAACCTCGACACCGTGCTGGGGCTGCTGGGCCACCTCACCCCCCCACTCGTCGTGTGCGAACATCACCGCGACCGGCCGATGCCCGCCGCGCTGGGCGCGCTCACCGCCGTGCGCACCGCCCGATATGGGCTCACCGGCCTGACCATTTATCGCCGCAGGCAGGAAGAGAACACGGGATGACCCAGCGCGTCGCGCTCTACCCGGGAAGCTTCGACCCCATCACCACCGGCCACCTGGACATCCTGGAGCGGGCCGCCACCATCTTCGACAGGGTGGTCGTCTCGGTGCTCCGCCATCCCGAGAAGGAGCCCCTCTTCTCGGTGGAGGAGCGGCTCGAGCTCATCCGCGACGCCACCCGCGAGATGCCCGGTCTCATCGACGTGGACAGCTTCGACGGGCTCACCGTGGTCCACGCCACCAACGTGGGTGCCACCGCCATCGTGCGCGGCCTCCGTGCGGTCAGCGACTTCGAGAGCGAGTTCCAGATGGCGCTCATGAACCGGCGTCTCAACCCCGGCATCGACACCGTGTTCCTGATGACCTCCGCAGCCAACGTCTTCATGTCGTCATCGGTGGTCAAGGAGATCTCCGAGCTGGGCGGCGATGTCGAAGAGTTCGTGCCGCCGGCGACCGCGCAGGCGCTGCGCCGCCGCTTCGGACGAGCCCGATGAGCCAGGCCACCGGTTCCTCGGGTGAGGCGCCGCCGACCGCCGTCGACATCATCGAGGCCATCGAGGCCATGGTGGCGGAGTCGCGGCGAGTGCCCTTCACCGGCACCGTCGTGGTCAATGACGAGGAGCTCCTCGGTCTCCTGGAGCGCCTCCGGCTGTCCCTTCCCGACGAGCTGGTCCGCGCTCACCAGCTGCTCGACGAGCGGGAGCGCGTCCTCAGCCAGACCGAGGAGGAGTCGGGCCGGCTTCGGGAGCGGGCCGAGGCGGCGGCTCGCAGCCTCGCCGAGCGCACTGAAGCGAGCGCCCAGCGGGTCGCTGAGCACGCCCGGGAGGAGGCTGTCCAGCTGCGCAAACGCGTCGAGGCCGAGGCCCGGCAGGTGATCGAGGAGGCCCGGGCGCGGGCGGAGCAGATGGTGGCCGAGCACACCGTGCTCCGCGCCGCCGAGGACCGCGCGGCCGGCATCGTCCGGGACGCCCAGGCCACCGCGGAGCGGGTCACCGGGGAGGCCCAGGACTACGTGCGCCAGGCCGAGGACTACGTGCGCCTGTTGATGACCGAGCTGGAGGAGCAGCTCGCCAAGGCCACCGCCACCGTCCGCAACGGGCTCCGAGCGATCCAGCGCGACGCCCACCCTGAGACCGGAGAGCAGCCCGCGGCAGGCCGCCGCCGTCGCTAGGGCCTGCCCGTCTCAGCTCGCCGGAGCTTGCCGATTTCCGAAAGGATTGGGAAAGGCTGCGGGTGGTATATCAATCCGCACCGATCGAGACGGGGCGGCGCCCGGCAGAGAGCCCCGGACGCCGGCACCACCGTGGTGGCGCCGCAGGGGCGCCCGTCTCCAGAGGAGAGCGACATGGCTGTCAACCGTCCCACCGTCCTCACCCTGGAGGGCCGTCGCGCCCTCGAGGAGCGTCTCCGGGACCTCTACTCCCGCCGCTCCCAGGTCGTGGGCGAGATCACGATCGCCCGTGACGAGACCGACCTGACCGAGAGCACCGCCTACATCCAGGCCCTCCACGACCAGGAGGTGGTCGAGGGCAGGATCATCGAGCTGGAGGGGGTCCTGCGCGAGGCCGAGGTGGCCCATCCCACCCGCTCCAACGGATCTGCCGGGCTCGGTTCCCGGGTGACCGTCGCCGACGAGGGGGGCGAGGTCGAGTTCCACCTGGTCGATCCCTACGCGGTGGACGCTGCCCAGGGACGCATCTCCACGGAGTCCCCGGTTGGTCGCGCCCTGCTGGGAGCACGGTCGGGTGACGTGGTCACCGCGCTGACCCCGGCGGGTCGGCGGGTCCTGGCGGTGCGCAAGGTCAGCTGATAGCCCGGCGCGGCGGGCCGCCGGGGGCCCCCCATGCCGGTGGGCAAGGCCGTCCCGGGCTTCACCCCCCAGCTGAGCGCGAGTCCGCGCCGCCGGCGCGGTGCGCGCTGGCAGGGCAATCGGCGCCGGACTGTATACTCGGCCCCCATGCCCCTCCCCAAACAGCGGATCTCCAAGCGCCGCCGTGACTTCCGGCGCTCTCACCACGCCCTGCAGCTGCCCACTCTCAACCTCTGCCCCCAGTGCAAGCAGCCGCGCCGGCCGCACCGGGTCTGTCCCAACTGCGGCCACTACGACGGCCGCGAGGTGATCGAGACCGACTGAGCCGGCGGGGCGGACAGGCTCTCACCGTGGCTCGCGTCGCGCTCTGCTTTCCCGGCCAGGGCAGCCAGTCGCCAGGCATGGCCCGGGGCCTGGAGGGGGTCGCGCTCGGCCGGCGCCTGCTGACGGCCGCCGCCGAGGCGGGCGCCGACCTCGGGCCGGCATTCGAGGGCGAGGAGGAGCGGCTCCGAGCCACCGAGGTGGCTCAG
Organism: Binatia bacterium; assembly: GCA_035624785.1. Classification (GTDB taxonomy): domain Bacteria; phylum Chloroflexota; class Dormibacteria; order Aeolococcales; family Aeolococcaceae; genus JAJZNI01. The sequence continues at coordinate 87,285 of DASPQV010000048.1, forward strand.
CCGGCGCTGGTCTTCACCGAACTGGTCCTGGCCGCCGCGCTCCCGGGCGACCTCGAGATCGTGGCAGTGGCCGGGCATTCCATCGGGGAGCTCGCGGCCTGCGCCGTGGCCGGGGCGATCGAGCCGGAGGCGGCTGTGCGCCTCAGCGTCGCGCGGGGCAGGCTGATGGCGGGGATGCGCGAGGGGACCATGGCCGCGATCCTCGGCCTCGAGGCCACGGTCCTCAGCCGGCTCTGCGCGGAGTCTGGGGAGACCGTCGTGGTGGCGAACCTCAACGGGCCGGGGCAGGTGGTGGTGAGCGGGACCTCGGCGGGCGTGGCCGCCGTCTCCGCCTTGGCGCTCCAGGCCGGAGCGCGGCGGGCCGTGCCGCTCCGGGTCAGCGGGGCGTTCCACTCGCCGCTCATGGAGGAGGCGGCCTCCGCCTTCAGCCGTGTTGTGGACTCGGTGGCCTTCACCGACGCCAGGGTGCCGGTGGTGGCCAACGTCGACGCCGCCCCGGTGCGCCAGGCTGAGGCGATCCGCGACAGGCTGCGACGGCAGATGATCTCCCCGGTTGATTGGACCGGATCAGTCCGGAGGATGGTCGAGCTGGGGGCGGAGCACCTGGTCGAGGTCGGCCCTGGTGGCGTCCTCACCGGCCTGGCCCGGCGGATCGCGCCGGAGGTGCGCGCTCTGACGGTGGATTCGCTGCTCGCCGCCTCGATCCTCCGGGAGCGCCTGGGCGAGGCCGGCGGACGCTGAGCCGCGGCTCCGGCCGAGTACCCTTAGCGTCCGTGCCCATGCTCCTCGCCGAGATCGCCGCCTCTCAGAGGCGCCATCGTGGCTGAGGGCCCGCTGGCCGGGCGGGTGGCCCTGGTCACCGGGGGCTCGCGCGGGATCGGCAGAGCCACCGTGCTCGCGCTTGGCCAGGTTGGGGCGGACATCGCCTTCAGCTACTCGAGCGCTGCCGATGCCCGGTCGACCCGGCCCAACGCCGCGGAGGAGACGGCGGAGGAGGTTCGCACCCTCGGGGTGAGGGCGGTCACCCTCGACGCCGACATGACCGACCCGGAGCAGGCCCACGGGCTGATCGGGCGCACCCTCGACGAGCTCGGACGCCTCGACGTCCTGGTCAACAACGCCGGCATCACCCGCGACAACCTGGCCATCCGCATGTCTCCGGCCGAGTGGGACCTGGTGCTCGCCCTCGACCTCTCCGCCGCCTTCCACGTCTCGCGGGCCGCGCTCCGGCCCATGCTCCGCCAGCACTGGGGCCGCATCGTCAACGTGAGCAGCATCGCCGGGGTGATGGGCAACCCGGGACAGGCCAACTACTCGGCGGCCAAGGCTGGGCTCATCGGCCTGACCAAGAGCCTCTGTCGCGAGGTCGGTTCCCGGGGCATCACCGTCAATGCCGTGGCTCCCGGCTTCATCAACACCGAGATGACCGCCGCTCTGGGCGAGGACGTGCTCAAGACCGCGCTCGCGAGCGTGCCGCTGGGGAGGATCGGGACCGCCGAGGAGGTGGCGGCGACGATCCGCTTCCTGAGCCTGCCGGAGGCCGGCTACATCTCCGGCTGCGTCGTCCAGATCGACGGCGGCCTGGGTGCCTGACAACCCGGCCGGGCCCGGCCCCGACTAGAATCTGGAAGAGATCGTGCCCGATACCCCAGCCGATCACGCCGGAAGCGCCCCGACGCGGACGCGCCGCCGGCCTCGTGCGGCGGGCCGGGTGGCCCCGGCCGACCCCATCACCACCGCGGCGCCGGACCGGGAGCCCGTCACCGGCACTTTCATCGACGGTGCCTCGGGTCCCTACGCCTTCCGACCTCCCGAGCCGCGCCCCCATGAGCCGGAGACGAGCGAGGGCCCAAAGTCATCGCTCCGAGCGAAGAGGCCCCTCGTATCCGGTATCGTTTCCGGGCGACCTGAAGCGTCTCGCGCCCAGGAAACCCACGCCGATGACACAGAAGGACTGACTGCTGATGCCAGACGTGACGTTCGACCGGTTCAAGACAATCGTCGCCGAACAGCTCGGCGTGGAGCCGGACCAGGTGACACCGGAAGCGTCGTTCGTCGAGGATCTCAACGCGGACTCGCTCGACCTCGTGGAGCTGATCATGGCCTTCGAGGAGGAGTACCAGATGGAGATCTCCGACGAGGACGCCGAGAAGATCACGACAGTGGGACAGGCCTGGGACTACATCCAGGAGAGGAGCGGGGCGGCCAGCTAGCCGCGACCGAAGCCGGGCCAGCTGAGGCGCCGGTCCCCGCTGCCGCGGGGTCCTCTTCGACCGAGGAGGTCGCGCCGGCGCCCGCCACCCCTGAGCCCGCCGCCGCGGTGCCGGGGGGTACGCCAGCAGGTGTCGAGGCGGCTACCGGTGGCGCGCCCGCGCGCCGGCGGCGGTCCCGTTCGCGCGCCGCCCGGGGATCCTCGAGGGCGTCAGCCGCCGCCGAGGGTGTCGGCGAGCTCGGGGCCGGGGCGGCGCCGGCCGGCGGGGAGCCGCCAACCCCGGTGGAGGCTCCCACCGCTCCGGGCGTTGCCACTGAGCCCGCCGAGCTGCCGGCAGCCGGAGGCCGCGCAGCCGCGGTGGCTCCGGCTGGGGTGCCCGCCATCGATACGGCGGGGGAGATGGCCGCCGGGTCCGCTGCCCCGCCCGAGAAGCCGGCGCCGAAGCGCCGGCGCAGCCGATCTCGAGGCGGTGGCGCAGGGCGCGCCGAGGCGGAGGGCAGCTCGGCCGCGGTCCCGAAGCCGGAGCCGGAGGGGATCGGCAGCGCCGCGGCGGCGGATGGGGGGGTCGCCGCGCCACCCGCCGGCCTGACCGTGAAGGCGCAGGCGGTCCCCGGCGCCGAGGCCCCGTCCGCGGAACCCACCCGGGCGGCGCGCCGGCGCCGGAGTCGATCCCAAGGCACCGCCGCCCGGTCGGAGGCCACCTTCGTGGGGCTCGAAACCGGGGCGGGTGCCGGGGTCGAGGCGGCCGGAGAGTGGGCGCCGCCCTCGCTTGCGGCCCCTGAGCCGGTCCCGCCCTCTCTGCCGGCGTTCCCGGCTGTGCCCCAGGCCCCCAGTGTCGCCTCCCGCTACGACGTCGAGCTGACCGCCGAGGAGCGGGATCGGCTGGACGCGCTCGGTGTCCGCCTGGACATCAGGTTCCGGCATCCGGCCCTGCTTCGTGAGGCCATGACCCACGCCTCCTGGAACAACGAGCGGGGAGAGCCGAGCGGCCCGGGCCACGACAACGAGAGGCTGGAGTACCTCGGCGACGCGGTCCTCGAGCTGGTCACGGGCGAATACCTCTTCAAGCGCTTCCCGGGCTACGACGAGGGCCAGCTGACCCAGCTCCGGGCCTCGCTGGTCAACACCGTCTCGCTGGCCAAGCTGGCGGACCGGCTGGCGCTCGGGGACGCGCTCCTGCTCGGCAAGGGCGCCGCCAAGACCGGGGCTCGCCAGCTTCCCTCGCTGCTCGCCAACGCGTTCGAAGCCATGATCGGCGCCATCTTCCTGGACCAGGGCTACCGGGTCGCCACCCGGGTCTTCCTCCAGAGCGTGGGCGACCTGGCCGAGTGGAGCGACCAGAACCACAAGGGCAAGCTCCAGGAGGCCGCCCAGCTCCGCCTCGGGGCGACCCCCTCCTATCGGGTCACCTCGGTTGCTGGCCCCGGTCACCGCCGTGAGTACCGGGCCGAAGCCCTGGTCGGGGGTGTCGCCCTGGGCGACGGCCGGGGCAGCACCAAGCAGGCAGCGGAGCAGGCGGCGGCCCGCATGGCGCTGGCGCGGCTCGCGCCGGGTGACGGCATCGCCGCCGGTGGACGGGTAGCGCAGCGAAAGGCGGCGGCGTCCACCGAGCCGGCCCGGGTGCGGAGGCGGGTCGCCGAGGTGGCCGCCGACCGCCGGGCGGTCAAGGGAGGAGGGGCTCGCGGGGTGCCGGCGCCAGCTCCGGCTCCGGCTCCGGGGGTGGTGCCTCCTCCCCGGCAACGTGGCTGGCTGAGCCTGCTCCGCTCCGCCGCGGGCGGGCTGCTGGGGCACCGCCCGCCGGAGGCCGCGGCAGCACCCCCGCCGGAGCCTGCGGCGACGGCGCGCAAGCGGACACGCCGGGGCCACCGCGGCGGCCGGGGCCGGCGGCGGCCGACGCCCCCGGCCGGTCCGGCCTCGTGACCTCGGGTTCCCTCGCGCTCTCGTTGGCGGCGGTCCGGACCCAGAGGCGCCCCACGGAGGGCATACGCGGGGACACGAGCGGAAGCGAGATCTTGTGGGTCACCCCCAAGCCGACCACCAGATGTTGACGGCACGGCGCTGAGCCACGGACAATCCAGCCGATGAAGCTGAGCCGTGTCGTCCTGAGCGGGTTCAAGACCTTCGCGGAGCGCACCGAGGTCCGCTTCGAGCCCGGGATCACCGCGGTGGTCGGCGCCAACGGCACCGGCAAGAGCAACCTGGTCGACGCGGTGCGCTGGGCGCTGGGCGAGACCAGCGCCCGGGAGCTGCGGGGCAGCCGGCTCGACGAGGTCATCTATGCCGGCGGCCAGGGCCGGGCGCGGATGGGCGTCGCCGACGTGGAGCTGGTGCTCGACAACCAGGATGGCGGCCTTCCCGTCGATGACCTGGAGGTCGCCCTGAGCCGCCGGGTGGCCAGGGGCGGCGACATCGAGTATCGGATCAATGGGCAGCGCGCCCGCCTCCGCGATGTCGAGCGCCTGCTGAGCCGGACCGGTCTCACCCAGCATGGCTACTCGGTGGTCGCCCAGCACGACATCGAGGCGATCATCGAGGCCACTCCCCGCCAGCGCCGGGCGCTGGTCGAGCAGGCAGCCGGGGTCCGCCCGGTGCGCTGTGCCTGTGACGACGCGCTCCACCGGCTGGAGGGGGTGGATGCGGCGGTCCAGCGCCTCGAGGAGCGTCTCGGGGAGGCTGAACCACGGCTGGCCGAGCTTTCTGTCGAGAGCCGAGCCGCGCTCGAGCAGCGGGAGCTGGCCGAGCGCCTGTCCCACCTCCGGGGCAGCCTGGCCCGTGAGGAATGGCGGGCCGCGCGGGCCCAGCTCCGTCAGACCGAGCGGCGGCTGGAGGGGGCCGAGCGGCGCCTCGAGGCGGCGACCGAGGCGGAGGCTGCATTCAGCGCACGGCTGGAGGCCGAGCGCGGCCGTCTCGAGGCGGCGCGCCGCTCTCAGCGCCGGGCTGGCGAGCGGCTGGAGGCGGCCAGGGTCGAGGCGGAGCGCTCGGCCGGCGAGGTCCGCAGGTTCGCCGACCGGGCGCGCGGCGCCGTGCTCCACCGTGCCGACGCCCAGGGTCAGCGGCGCGTCGCGGAGCTTGAGGCGGAAGCCGCGGATCGGGGTCTCGCGGCGCTCGGGGACCTGGCCCTGGATGGCATCGCCGAGCAGTCCTCGGCGGTGGCCGAGCTGGCCGCACGGCTGGCGGTGGCGGAGGCGGAGGCGCAGGCGGCGGAGGGAGAGCTGGAGGAGCAGGCTCGAGCGGCGTCTCGCTGCGCCGAGGCCTCAGTGCGGGCCAGGACGGCCGCCGACGAGAGGGCCGGCGCTCGGGCGCTCGCCGAGCGGGGGGCGCTGGAGGCTGCCGAGGAGCTGAGCGCCGCCCAGGGTCGCGGTGAAGCCGCGGAGCGGGAGGCGGCCGCCGCCCGGCGGGCCCTCGACCAGGTCCACGAGGCAGCCCTCGCCGCCGAACAGGACGCGGAGTTGCGAGCCTTGGAGCTGGCCCAGGTCCGCGCCGGCCTGCGCCGTGCCGAGGAGGCGCTCTTGGAGGAGGAGGAGCGTGCCGCCGCGCTGGTGACGGAGGCCGCGACCCTGCGCGGGCGTGCCGACGGAGCCGTGGGCGGTGCCGGGGTGATCGCGGGGCGCGCGGCGGAGCTGCGGGCGAGCCGGCTCATCGACCACCTGAGGGTCGTCGACCCCGCCGACGGCGCCGCAGTCGAGGCGGCCCTCGAACCCCACCTGGCGGCGTGGCTGGTCGAGGACGTCGACGGGGCGCTGGAGTTGCTCCGCAGCGCACCGACCCGTGAGGAGGTGCTCACCGCCAGCGCGCCGGCGTGGCTCGAGACGACCTCCGAAGGCGGCCGGCAGGCGGCTGCCGAGGTTGCCGGTCTGGGTGGCCGGCCCGCGCTGGCCGCCGTCGAGGTCGACGGGGTGGCGAGCGCCGCGGCAGCCCACTGCCTGGACGGTGCGTGGCTGGTCTCCGATCTGGCGCAGGCGCGTCGCGTCCTGGCCATCGCCGGCGGTCGGGCGATCCTGCCCGATGGTGCGGTGATCACCCGCGGGGGAGCCCGTGCGGGAGTCGGGGCCGGCGCCCTGGCGCTGGCCGAGGCCGCCCGGCAGGCGGAGGTCGCAGCCGCCCAGGCTAGGTCGGGCGAGGCGGACGCTCGAGGCGGGGTCCGCCGGCTGAGCACTCGGGTGGGTGAGCTGGAGACCGCGGCGTCCGCTGCTGACTCGGTTCTGGCGTCGCGTCGACGCGAGGACGCCGCGGCCAGCGCCCGGTGGGCGCGCGCCGAAAGCTTCGCGCGAACCGAGGAATCCCGGGTCCGCTCTCTCCAGGTGGAGCTGGAAAGGCGTCGCGCCGCTGCCGTCGCCGCGGCCGCCGCCGCCGAGGCGTCCGGACTCGAGGTCGAGCGCTGGGAGCGGCGTGGGGCCGAAGCCGACCAGCGGGTCAGCGAGATGCGGGAGCGCGTCGCCGCCCTCCGGGAGCGGAGCCTCTCTCTCTCCGAGGATCTGGCCACGGTGGAGCACGAGCTGGCCGAGGCCCGCCGGGAGGCCGAGGCGATCGCGCGGCGACGTGCCGAGGCGGCCGAGGCCCGGCGTCTCGCCCTGGCCAGGGTCGCTGAGCTGGAAGGCCGGGTGACCGCCCTCGAGACCGAGGTCCTGATCGCCCTGGCCCACGGCGCCCACGCGGCAGCGGCGGCGCGCCGGCTGGAGGAGGAGGTTGCCGGCAGTGCCGCCGAGCTCGCCCGCATCTCGGTTCCTCTCGACGATGCGGAGACGCGGCTGGCGGCCATCGAATCCGAGCGCGGCGAGGTGAGCGTCGCGGTTGCCCGCGCCGAGGACGAGGTTGCGGCGGCGCGCCAGGAGATGGAGCTGGCCCGAGCCCGGCTCGCCGAGATGGCGGACGCCGTCCGCGAGGAGGCTGCCGACGAGGAGGCTGAGCTGGACCCCGCGGCCGCGGAGAAGGCGGAGCGTGAGATCGCCCGTCTGGAACGCCGCATCGGGTCGATGGGGCCGGTCAACGCCCTCGCGCCGGAGCAGCACGGCGCGCTCGCCGAGCGGGTGATCCAGCTTCGCGGGGATCGAGACGATCTGGCCCTGGCCGCTCGGGAGGTCCGCAACCTTGCCCGGCGTCTCGGCGCCGAGGCCGGTCGCCGCTTCGAGGCCGTGTTCGGCGCCGTCAGCGCCAACTTCGCGGAGCTGTTCACCGAGCTGTTCGGGGGCGGCCGCGCGGCGCTCCACCTGGAGACGGAGCTGGCTGCGCCGGACGGGGTCGGGCCGGACCGCGCCGTCCCGCTGGCCGCGGCTGTGGAGCCGGCCGATCCGGAGGCAGACGAGGAGGCGCTCCCCGGCGTCCAGATCCTGGCTCAGCCCCCGGGGAAGCGGCTCCAGCCCCTCACCCACCTGAGCGGCGGCGAGCGGGCGATGACCGCACTCGCCGTGGTCCTGGCGCTGCAGCAGGTCAACCCATCCCCCTTCTACATCTTCGACGAGGTCGATGCGCCTCTCGACGACCTCAGTGTGTCCCGGTTCGCCGGCCTGCTCACCCGGCTGGCACGCCACCAGCAGTTCGTGGTCGTCACCCACAACCACCTCACCATGGCGGCCGCCGATGCCCTGTACGGGGTGACCGCTGACCGGCAGGGCGTCAGCGCGGTGGTGTCGGTCCGCTTCCCGGAGGGGGAGGAGACCATCGACACCGTCGGACTGATCCGCGAACCGCTGCGCCGTGTCGCCTCGTGAGCGAGATCGGGGCGGGGCGGCGATGACTCGGGAGCTGGTCGCGCCGCAGCGGCGCGAGTCGTGGTGGCGACGGATGTCCCGCCGCATGGACCGCGCCTCGCTCAACTTCAGCGAGCAGGTTCGCGATGTCGTGCTGCTGCGCCGTGACCTCGACGACGACTTCTACGACGACCTGCTCCAGGTGCTGGTGGGTGCCGACTGCGGTCTGCCTGTCGCCGAACGCCTGGTGGATCAGCTGCGAGCCCGGGTGCGCCAGGAGCGGATGAATGACGCCGGCAAGGCCCTCGAGGCCCTCAAGTCGGAGATGCTGGCCACCTTGGAAGCGCGCGACCGCCGGCTGCAGCTCGACAGCGTCCCATCGGTGGTGATCTTCGTGGGGGTCAACGGAAGCGGCAAGACCACCACCATCGGCAAGCTCGCCCACCGGCTCCGGGCGGAGCAGAGGACGTCACTGGTGGCCGCGGCGGACACCTTCCGCGCCGCCGCCATCGACCAGATGAGGATCTGGGCCGACCGCAGCGGCACCGAGGTGGTGGCGCACCAGCCCGGGGCGGACCCCGGCGCCGTGGTGTTCGACGCCGTACAGGCGGCGATCGCCCGCCGGGTCGACTGCGTACTGGTCGACACCGCCGGGCGCCTTCACACCAAGACCAACCTGATGGCGGAGATGATCAAGATCCGCAACGTGGCCCGGCGGGTGATCCCGGAGGCCCCTCACGAGACCCTCCTGGTCATCGAGGCGCCCACCGGCATGAACGCCATTGCCCAGGCTCGGGTCTTCCACGAGTCGCTGCAGCTCACCGGGATCGTGCTGACCAAGCTCGACGGCACCTCGCGAGGGGGCACGGTGCTCGCCATCGAGGATGACCTGGGCATCCCGGTGAAGCTGGTCGGGCTTGGGGAGGACATCGACGACCTCAACGTCTTCGATCCCCAGGCGTACCTGGACGCGCTCTTCGCCGGGGTGCTGGAGTCGCCGGCGACATAGGGCGGCGCCATCCTCCCGGACCGCCGCAGCCTCCGGCTCGCTGAGCGCCAGACCGGAGCCCGCCGCGGCCACGGCGTTGCGGGTGGCTGATCCCGTAGACTGTCCAGGACTTGACCTTGACAGCCAGCCCGGCCGGCCGGGCACCCGGACGCTCGTTGACCCGAAACGCTCAACTCCAGCGTCTGCTCGACGTCTATGGCCCCCTGCTGACCGATCACCAGCGCGAGGCCTGCCGCCTGCATCTCGACGAGGACTGGTCCTTCACCGAGCTGGCCGAGCATCTCGGCTGCAGCCGCAGCGGCGCCCACGACCTGGTTCGCCGCGCCCTGGCTCAGCTCGAGCACCTCGAGGCGACCCTGGGCCACGCCGCCGAGCTGGCCCGGCGCGACGCGGTGGAGGCGGGGCTGCGGGCGCGCCTCGCAGCGCTGCGAGAAGAGCGAGGCGGCGATCACCGCGGCACCCCACCGCCACCCGACCGCGGAGGTGGCGCCTAGCCGTGTTCGAGTCGCTCTCCGATCGCCTGAGCGGGATCTTCAAGTCCCTCTCCGGCCGCGGCCGGCTGACCAAGGAGGAGGTCGAGCTCGGGATGCGCGAGGTCCGCCTCGCTCTCCTCGAGGCCGACGTCAACTTCAAGGTGGCGCGCGCCTTCGTGGACCGGGTCAGGGAGCGCGCCTCCGGAGCCGAGGTCCTGGAATCCCTGACCCCGGGGCAGCAGATCGTCAAGATCGTCAACGAGGAGCTGGTGACCCTGCTCGGCGGCGAGCAGCGCCGGCTCCGCTACCAGTCGCAGCCGCCCACCGTGATCATGCTGATCGGCCTCCAGGGCAGCGGCAAGACGACGACCTGCGCCAAGCTGGCGCTGGCGACCCGCAAGGAGGGCCACCGTCCCCTCATGGTGGCCGCCGACATCCAGCGACCGGCGGCGCCGCAGCAGCTGCAGCGGCTCGGCAAGGACAACCAGATCCCGGTCGCCATGCCCGACGGCAAGAGCAAGCCTCCCGATCTCTGCCGGCGCGGCCTGGAGGAGGCGAGGCGGCTCAACTGCGACGTCCTCATCCTCGATACCGCCGGACGGCTCCAGATCGACGCGGTGATGATCTCCGAGCTCAAGGAGATCCAGAAGCGCGTGCCGATCCATGACACGGTCCTGGTGGTGGACGCGATGGCCGGTCAGGAGGCGGTCAACGTGGCCCGCACATTCGACCAGGAGGTCGGAGTCGATGGGGTCATCCTGACCAAGCTCGACGGGGATGCCCGCGGTGGCGCGGCGCTCTCCATGAAGGAGGCGATGGGCAAGCCGATCCTCTACACCGGGGTCGGCGAGAAGGTGTCCGAGCTGGAGCCCTTCCAGCCCGCGCGGATGGCCTCGCGGATCCTGGGGATGGGAGACATCCTCACCCTGGTCGAGCGGGCCCAGGCCCAGATGGACGAGAAGCAGGCGGAGGCAGCGGCCGAGAAGCTCCTCTCCGGGCGCTTCACCATGGACGACTGGCTGGAGCAGATGCGCCAGCTCCGCAACATGGGCCCGCTGGAGGGGATCCTCGGGATGCTCCCCGGGGGCCGCCAGATGATCAAGCAGGCGGGCTCCAACATGCCCAGCGAGAAGGATCTCTCCCGCATGGAGGCGATCGTCCTCTCGATGACGTCCTATGAGCGGACCCACCCGGAGGTCCTGAAGAGCTCACGGCGTCGCCGCATCGCCATGGGCAGCGGCAGCACCATGGCCGACGTCAACCGGCTGCTCAAGGGGTTCGAGCAGATGCAGTCGCTGATGAAGGCACTGGGGGGCAAGGGGAGTGGCAAGGGGGTGCGCGGCCGGGCCCGCATGCTCCGCCAGCTTCGCGGCATGGACCCGTCACAGCTGGGCCTGCCGGTGCGCTGACCGCACTGCCGGCACCTGGGTTCCGCAGCCCCGGGAATGGCCGGCCGATCCAGAAGTCGAGCAATCAACGAGCACTCGTGAGGAGAAGGTTTTGGTCAAGATTCGCCTGAAGAGGATGGGGACCACCAAGCGTCCCTTCTATCGCCTGGTGGTGGCCGACTCGCGCAGCCCCAGGGACGGCCGGTTCATCGAGTCCCTCGGTTACTACGATCCGCTGCCCCGGCCCGCCAAGGTAAGCATCGACGCGGAGCGCGTCCGGGAGTGGCTGCGCCGGGGCGCCCGCCCCACCGACAGCGCTCGCGATCTGCTGGTCGCCGAGGGCATCCTGGACGGGGATGGCCGGCGCCGGGCCGCCGCCGCGGCGGCGGTGCCGGAGCTGGAAGACGGCGCCGCTGAGGTCGCCGAGGCCGCGCCCGCTGCCGGTGCCGAGCCGTCGACCACCGAGCCCATGACCGATGCCGTGGCGCCGCCGCCGGCCGGTGAGGCGGGCGTCGCGGAGGGGGGCTCGGAGGAGACTGCGGAGGCTGCCGATCTGGCGGCCGGCGTGGCGGAGGACGAGCCGTGACCGACTTCGCCGAGCTGACCCGCTTCATCGTGCGCGGGATGGTCAGCGACCCCGACGCCGTCTCGGTCCAGACCGTCCCCAGGGGGCGGACCACCATCATCGAGGTGGAGGTCGGCGAGGCCGACAAGGGCAAGCTGATCGGCAAGAGCGGGCGGAACATCGACGCGGTGCGGGCGGTGGTCAGGGCCGCCGGGCTGCGCGACCACCAGCGGATCCAGGTCGAGCTGGCCGGGCGTCGCTGAGATCTCGGGCTTCAGCCGGTGACCATGGATGGCGAACCACCCCCCGCGCTGATCCGCGCCGCCCAGGTGCGGAGGCCGCATGGCGTTCACGGGGAGGTAAGGGTCGAGCCCCTGGGCGGCGACGCCCGGCGTTTCCGGCGAGGGCTGCGGCTCACCGTCGAGGGCAGCGACCGGGTGCTCCGCGTCCGCAGCGCGCGGGGCCTCGGCGACGGGGACGTCCTCCTCGGCTTCATCGGGATCGACACGCCCGAGGCCGCCGCGCCCCTGCGCGGCGCCTATCTGAGCGTGCCCCGCGACCGGACCCGGCCGCTGGCCCGGGGGGAGTGGTTCGTCTGGCAGCTGGTGGGTCTGGTCGCCGTCGACCCGGAGGGTCGCGAGCTGGGCCGGGTGGAGGACGTCGAGAGCGGGGTCGCCAACGACGTCCTGGTGCTCTCCACCCCGGACGGCGAGCGCCGCCTCCCGATGGTGTCGGCCTTCGTGACCGCGGTCGAGCCCGAAGCCGGCCGGATCGTCGTCACCCCCTGGGAGGAGGAGCCGGATGAGGTTTGACGTCCTCACCATCTTTCCCGACGCCTTCCCCGGGCCGCTCGGTGTGGGGGTGGTGGGCAGAGCGCTGGAGCGCGGGTCCCTGGAGCTGAGGATCCACGACCTGCGCGACTTCACCGCGGACCGTCATCGCCAGGTCGACGACGTCGCCTTCGGGGGGCGACCGGGCATGGTCCTCAAGCCGGAGCCGCTGCTCCAGGCGGTCCGCCGGCTCCGCGCTCAGGTGCCCGGCATCCGCGCCATCCTGCTGTCCCCCCAGGGGAGGAGATTCGATCAGGAGGTGGCGCGGGAGCTGGCTGCAGAGCCCGCTCTCCTGCTCGTCTGCGGCAGATATCAGGGGGTGGACGAGCGGGCCCGCGTCGAGATCGGCGAGGAGCTCAGCATCGGAGACTACGTGCTGAGCGGCGGGGAGATCGCGGCCATGGCCGTCGTCGACGCGGTGGCGCGTCTGGTGCCCGGGGTTGTGGGCTCGCCCGGGTCGCTGGAAGCGGAGAGCTTCTCCGCGGGGGCAGGCGGTGGCCTCGAGGCTCCGCTCTACACCCGGCCCGCCGATTTCGAGGGGCAGTCGGTCCCCGAGGTGCTCCGCAGCGGCCACCACGCCGCCATCACCGAGTGGCGGCGGCGAGAAGGCGAGGCGGCGACCCGCCGCAGACGTCCTGATCTGCTAGGGTCCGGTGACGAGCCCGGAGGTCCCCAGTGAACGTCGTCGAGCTCCTGCAGCGGGAGCAGGAGAAGCCCGAGGTCCCGCTGCTCCGCAGCGGTGACACGGTGCGCGTCCACGTCAAGGTGGTCGAGGGTACCCGCGAGCGGATCCAGGTTTTCGAGGGCACCGTCATCGCCCTCCACGGCAAGACCGGGATCGGCGCCAGCTTCACGGTGCGCCGGATCGCGTCGCATGGGGTCGGGGTAGAGCGGAGCTTCCTGCTCCACTCCCCGCGGATCGACCGGATCGAGGTGCTCCGCCACGGCGACGTTCGCCGGGCCAAGCTCTTCTATCTTCGGGAGAAGGTGGGCAAGCGGGCTCGGGTCCGCGAGCGCCGGCAACCCCTCGGCGGCGAGGCGGAGGTCCGCCGCTCGGCCACGCTCGAGCTGGCCGAGCAGGACGGCGAACCGGCGGCCGAGGAGCCAGGCGAGGGAGAGGCGGAGACCGAGGGCGAGGCTGAGGAGCTGGAGCCCGAGAACGTCTGAGCGCGCAGGGGCAGAGGGGGGATCGTCCACCGACCGGCGGCGGGAGGTGGGTGCGGCGGGCGAGGCGGCGGCCCTGGCCCGCCTCGAGGCGAGCGGTCTGAAGGTGGTCGCCCGCGATTGGCGCTGCCGTCTGGGGCAGCTGGACCTGGTCTGCGAGGACCGCGGCGTGCTGGTCGCCGTCGAGGTCAAGGCCCGCCGCGGCGACGCCTTCGGGCTCCCTCAGGAGGCTGTCGACCATCGCAAGCGAGCCAAGCTGAGGGCGCTCCTCGAGGCCTTCCGGCTTTCCACCGGAAGACCGGCGCAGGCGTGCCGCATCGACGTTGTGGCGGTGCGCCTCGACCAGCGCCTCCGGCCAGTCAGCTGCGAGCACATCCAGGACGCCGTGGAGGGCTGACCCCGGCCTCCCGATGCCCGGAGGACCCCGTGGATATGATGCCGGCAAGTTGAGGCAGTGGCTGGTCTTCATGGCTCTCCCGGCGGTCGCGGGACTGCTTCTGGCGGCGTGCTCGGGCTCCCCGTCGGGGCCGTCCGGGTCGCTGGGGAGGCCGTCCGGGTCACCGGCTCCCCCCGCGCAAACAGCCACGGCGAGCTCGGCGGCCGCTGAAGCGACCCCCTCGGGCACGGCAACCCCCGGGGCCACCTCCCCGGGCTCGCCAGGGGGCAGCACCGGACCGGGCGGCTGCGCCATCCCGCCCGCCTCGCAACCGCCCACCGGCCTCACCTTCGACGCCTGCTACCGGATGAGCGGAGAGGTCAGCGGGGAGGGTGGCTTCGTCGACGACGAGCAGGGCGGTGCGGCTCCCGGCTGCGCCGCCTGGGCCCAGGTGGGCAGCCTGCCCGCTGGCCTGACGAGTCCCGTCCTGTTCCTCCCCGACCCCGGAGACGGCCAGGCCACCGTGGACGGGCAGCCGATCGGCTTCTACCTGGAGATCGCCGGCTATCACGGGCCGGGGAGCTACGGCCTCACCGGGGTGGCGGAGAGCGCCACCTACGGCGACACCCTCAGCTGGTCGACCAACGCGGACAAGGCGGCGACCTTCTCGGCCCAGATCAACCCCGATGGGTCGGGTTCGGTCACCGTGAGCAGCCTGCGCAACGACAGCTCCGACGGACACACCGAGGCGGTGAGCGAGTCCTGGACCTGCACCTTCGCGGCCAGCTCCTGAGCTGAGGCGTGGGGAGCTGCCTGTGCCTTCTCAACCCCCTTTTGGGCCATAATTGACAATAACTTAAGGGGGCTGAACCGGACCTGGCGGGTTGGCCGGCGGTCCGGTGAACTTGGCCTTCGGCTGAGCCTGATCGGCCGGTGAGCTTGCCGCGGGGGCCTGACTGATGGCCCGGTGAGCTTGCCGCCGGGGACTGACTGAAGGCTTGGTGAGCCCGGCCTATCAGGCGATCGCGGCCGGGCCGCTCCGATCCTGGATCTCCCAGGCGTGGTCGAGCACATGCCAGCCGATGCGGCGAGCCGCATAGCGGGGAGGCCAGAGCTTGCCGTTTCCGGCCGCCTGCCCGGCGGCGGCCTGGATAGCCTGCGAGATCGCGTCACGCTGGGCTTGGCGTGCATCTATGTCGTCCAGCGCCGGGTGCGGTAGCCGAAGGCCGAGCTTGCGGGCGTAGGCATCGGCCTCCGCGCCGAGCACATGCTCGAGGATGGCGTCGCGATCTCGCCCCCCGCCTCGCGGACCCTTGCGGAGCGTCGCAGGCGCGCTCGAGGTCACTCGATCGAGGAGTTCCCAGCACGCCCGCAGGAGGCGGGTCATCTGCTCCGCCTCTGCCGCGGTCAGCGGCTCACGCTCCAAGCCGGCGATTGCCCCGGGGGTCCCGAAGCTGGTGGTGACGGAGCCCGGCAGGCGTTCGACGACCTCGATCTGCGTGGGATCGGGAAGCTGGAGCTCCGCGGCGCGGGCCACCGGGGCGTATCGGGGCGCATACGACCGCAGGGTCTCCAGCGCCTGCTCCTCACCGCCGGCGGAACGGCACCACCCTGGCCAGTCGATGGCTGAGGCGAAAGTCCGCCGCTCCCCGAGCTCCAGACACACGCGGATTCCCGAGCCGGCCACGGCCCTACCGTAGCGTCCTGGACCCTGGAGGTGATGCCGGCGAAGCCGTCGAACTCTCTCTCGTGCCCAATGCCGAGCGGTACCGGGGAGAATGACATCCGGACTGTGATCAGCAGCCCAGCAGCAGGTCCTCGCTGGCGGCGACCTGGTCGGCGTGATCGGCACCCGCTTCGAGCCCGGCCAGCGGCCGCCGCCACCCGCGAGTAAGTGGATGGCCCGTTGTCGTGAGGCGGCGGGGTGGGCTGTCGGGCCTGGCGACGGCCCCGAGGCCCGGGGCAGCTCGACCCGAGGCGTAATGGGGAAGGTATACTGCCAAGTATGGTTGCGACAGCTATAAGCTGCACTGTCCAGGGCCTCTCAGGGGTCCCGGTCACCGTGGAGGCGGACGTCACCAACGGCTTGCCGAGCTTCACGATTGTCGGCCTGACCGATCGGGCGATACAGGAGGCTCGGGAGCGTGTCCGGGTGGCGGTGCGCAACGCCGGCTTTGAGTTTCCGATGCGGCGGGTGACCGTCAATCTGGCTCCCGCTGAGGTCCCCAAGGAGGGGACGAGCTTCGATCTGGCCATCGCAGTGGCCCTGCTGCGCACCGGTCGGGCGCTTCCCATGCACGATGTGGGCTGCATCGGGGAGCTGGCCCTCGACGGCAGCGTACGTCCCGTGGTCGGCGTCCTTCCGATGACCCGGCGCCTCCTCCAGGCGGGCGTTCACGAGCTGATCGTTCCTGCCGAGAACGCCCCCGAGGCGGCGCTGGTTGAAGGGATGAGCGTCGTAGGGGTGAGCACCCTGCCCATGGCGGTCGCCCATCTCGACGGCAGCCGTCGCCTGGCACCGGTCCCCCCGCCGGCGATGGGTGATGGCTGGACCCCCGACGGCGGCGACCTAGTGGCCATTCGGGGGCAGCTCGTGGCCAAGCGAGCTCTGGAGATAGCTGCGGCCGGACGCCACAACCTGCTCATGCTCGGGCCGCCAGGTGCCGGAAAGACCATGCTGGCCAGGGCTCTGGCTGGGTTGCTCCCTGACCTGTCGCCGGACGACGCGCTCGAGGTGGCGGCCGTGTACTCGCTTCGAGGACGGCTCTGCGACCGTCCGGCGACGAGCCTGCGGCCGCCATTCAGGGCCCCTCACCACTCGGTCTCGCGGGCCGGGCTGGTCGGGGGAGGCGCCGGTTTCGCCCAGCCGGGAGAGGTGAGCCTCGCTCACCGAGGGGTGCTCTTCCTCGATGAGATCTGCGAGTTCCCCCGGGCTCATCTCGAGGCACTCCGTCAGCCCCTTGAGGAGCGCCGGGTGACGGTGACCCGCGTCCGCGGAACCGCGGTGTTCCCGGCGGAGTTCGTTCTGGTCGCGGCGGCGAATCCCTGCCCGTGCGGCCGCCTCGGCCAGCGTGAGGGGCAGCCCTGCGGTTGCACCGAGGACGGGATCGCTCGCTATCAGTCGCGACTCTCCGGCCCCATGCGCGACCGGATCGACATGGTCGCCGAGGTCCCGAGGCTCGATGGCATGGCTCTGCTGGGCGAAGCCGACCGCGAGCCCACCTCGCGGGTGCGACAACGGGTGGCCGCTGCCCACGCTCGCCAGTCCGATCGCAGAGCGACGACCGGGGTCAGCTTCAACTCCCTTCTCCAGGGCGACCAGCTTCTCGAGGTCTGCGGCCTGGATGCCCGCGCCCGCGACGCCCTGACCACGGCGGGGGAGAGGTCGCGACTCTCCGCTCGCGGCTACCATCGGGTGCTGCGGTTGAGCCGAACCATCGCCGACCTCCGCGGCGACGAGCGGGTGAGGCGGGAGGCGGTGATCGAGGCACTCCAGCTGCGAGGCCAGGCTGGGTGAGGCCGAGGGAGACTCCGACGCAGTCAGCTCAGCCAGCCCCACCGTCCCGGCGTTACCGGCTCACGCCCTCCGATCCGCGCTGGCCCGCCTGCCTCGAGGACCTTGCGGAGCTCAGGGAGTCGTTGCGGGTGTGGGGCTTGTGGGTCGAAGGCGAGCTCCCGGAGCTGCCCGGGGTAGCGATCGTGGGCACCCGGCGGGCGACGGCCGCGGGGCTTCAGGCAGCCCGCCGGATCGGTGTCGATCTGGGCCGGCGGGGCATTTCGGTGATCAGCGGGTTTGCGGTTGGTATCGACGTGGCCGCGCACCGCGGCTGCATCGAGGTGGGCGGCCGGACGGTGGCCGTTCTTGGCTGTGGTCTGGCGGTGGACTACCCGCGACCGCAGCGCGAGTTCAGGCCACTCTTGGCCCAAAATGGGGCTCTGGTGAGTGAGTATGCGCCGACCGACGGGCCCTACCGTTCGCACTTCCCCTATCGCAACCGAATCATCGCGTCGCTTGCGCGGGCGGTGGTGGTGGTCGAGGCCGGGGTGGAAAGCGGGGCTCTGAGCACCGCTCGGTGGGCGGTCGAACTCGGTCGGGAGGTGCTGGCGGTCCCGGGATCGATCCTGGGAGCGGCGACCGTCGGCTCGAACCGCCTGCTCCGAGACGGAGCGACGCCCTACCTGGACGTCACCGACCTCGCCGACCTCTTCGATCGGTGCGGCGATCGGTTTGACGGCGCGGACGTCCGGGCACCCCAGAGGATCACAGGAGACCAGGCTGGGCGCACCGCCGGCGCGGCTGCCCGGAGCGAGGCCGGAGGCAGGCCGGGGGCGGCAGCCACGCGCAACCGCCCGGCGGGAATCGGGGAGCGGCTGCTCAGTGTCTTGGGGAGCGAGGCGGTGGAGCGGGAGCAGCTGGGGCTGACCCTGGGGATCGGGGCGGCGGAGCTCGCCGTGCTTGTCGGTGAGATGGAGCTGGCCGGGCTGATTCGAAGCCTTGCTGGCGGGCGCGTCACCAGGGCGAGCGCGTAGCGCCTGGAGGGGGTTGGCCCTCAGCCGGGCCGTGATCGAGAGGGCGATGGCCCGCCTCTGGCCGGGTGTTCTGGCTGCCGTTCTGCGAGGACCTGCTCCAGGCGCACCGCTATGAGCTTCTCAACCAGCGAGCGGGGCAGGGGCGCGTCGACGGGGAAGCGAAGGGCTCCGGCGGTCGAGGAGTACCCGGCGGTGTCCACCTGGGGGATCACCGAGCCGCTGTGCGGGACGTAGGTCAGGTGGCTCTTGAACGCCGCGAAGCCCGCGATCACCTTGCCGTGCAGCCGGAAAGCCGGCATCCCGTAGGAGATGCCCTCCTCGGCGTCCGGGAGGATCTCGCGGATCGTCCGGCGGAGCGCCGTCAGGGTCGAGCGTTTGGGCTCGTCGAGCCCGGCCAGGTAGGCGTCGATCTCCTGCCGCGACACAATTCGATCGATTCTGCGGGGCGGTGGTCAGCCGGTCAAGCCGGCGTGGTCAGGCCCGGTGATGGCCGTTGTTCCGCGACGCCGCGGCGGTCCAGCTCACCGGCTCGCCGACGACCTCGGCACCGTCGAACTGGGCCAGCTCCGTCGACCCGCGCAGGGAGAGCGTCGACACGCCGCCCCCGGTGATCGTGGTCATCACATCGTCGAAGTACCCGGCGCCCACCTCGCGCTGGTGGCGGGTCGCGGTGTATCCCTGAGCCTCCAGTCCGAGCTCACGCTGCTGGAGCTCGACATACGCGCTCATCCCGCGGTCGGAGTAGCCGCTGGCCAGGCTGAAGACCGACTCGTTGAGAGCGTGCCAGCCGGCGAGCGTGACGAACTGGAAGGCGTAGCCCATGGCCGCCAGCTGGCCCTGGAATCCGGCGATGGCGCGATCGTCGAGGTGCTTCCTCCAGTTGAACGAAGGCGAGCAGTTGTAGGCGAGCAGCTTGTCGGGGTACTCGGCGTGGATGCCCTCGGCGAAGGCTCGTGCCTCGCCGAGGTCGGGCGTCGAGGTCTCGCACCAGATCAGATCGGCATAGGGCGCATAGGCGAGGCCACGGGCGATGGCGACGTCCATCCCCGGACGGACGGAGTGGAAGCCCTCCGCGGAGCGCTCACCGGTGCAGAAGGGACGGTCCAGCGCGTCGACGTCCGTGGTCAGCAGGGCTGCCCCGAGGGAGTCGGTCCGGGCGATGATGACCGTCGGCACGTCGCAGACGTCGGCGGCCAGACGGGCGGCGGTCAGGGTCCGGATGTGCTGCGACGTCGGGATCAGCACCTTGCCGCCCATGTGGCCGCACTTCTTCTCGGAGGACAGCTGGTCCTCGAAGTGAACCCCCGCCGCGCCCGCCTCGATCATGCCCTTGGTCAGCTCGAAGGCATTGAGGGCACCCCCGAAGCCGGCCTCGGCATCGGCGACGACCGGGGCCATCCAGTGGCGATGAGGGGACGCCTCGCGGCGGCCTGCTGTCTCCGCCCACTCGATCTGGTCGGCGCGGCGGAGCGCGTTGTTGATGCGGCGGACCACCGCCGGAACGCTGGTGGCCGCATACAGGCTCTGGTCCGGGTAGACCTGCTCGGAGAGGTTGGCATCCGCCGCGACCTGCCAGCCCGAGAGGTAGATGGCTTCGAGCCCAGCCTTGACCATCTCGACGGCCTGCGCGCCGGTCATCGCCCCCAGGGTGCGGACGTGGTCGCGGGTGTGCAGCAGGCGCCAGAGGCGCTCGGCGCCCTGGCGGGCCAGGCTGTGCTCGATGGTGACGGAGCCGCGCAGCCGGACCACGTCAGCCGCGCTGTAGGTGCGCCTCACCCCGGCCCAGCGAGGATCGGTCCTCCATTCCTGCTCGAGCGTTCGGGTGGCTTGGTCGAACGTGGTCTTCATGGCTCTCCCTTCCGTGCCTCTGCCGTGTCTATGCCAGGAGCTCGTATGCCGGCAGCGTGAAGAAGGCGGGGAAGTCCTGGCTCAGCGCCACCTTCTCGAACACCCCCCGGGCCCGCGCGACCACCCCTGGATCCCAGCCGTCCCGCCTCAGCCGCTCCTGGGTCAGGTCGAGGCGCCGGCATACGGCATCGGCGGTCACCGGGGCCCGCGGCTGGTCGCCGTCGGCCATGGTCTGGCGGTGGTGCACCCACTGCCACACCTGGGCGCGGCTGATCTCGGCGGTGGCGGCGTCCTCCATGAGATCGTCGATGGCCGCCGCTCCCGTCCCGGACAGCCAGGCGGCCAGATAGCGCAGCCCGACCGATACGTTGGTATCGAGGCCCGCGCTGGTGATGTCGTCGGAACAGCGCTCGACGGCGAGCAGGTCGGCCGCCGTGACCGCCACCTCGGGACGCCGGCACTCCAGCTGGTGCGGCCGCTGACCGAGCACGGCATCGAACTCCGCCATCGCGGTGGGTACCAGGTCGGGATGGGCCACCCAGGTCCCGTCGAAGCCGTCAGCGGACTCGCGACGCTTGTCCTCAGCCACGCGAGCCAGGGCTCTCTCGGTGACCTCCGGCTTGAGCCGGTTGGGGATGAACGCCGCCATTCCTCCGATCGCGTGAGCTCCGCGCCGGTGGCAGGTCTTGACCAGCAGCTCCGTGTAGGCGCGCATGAAGGGCGCGGTCATGGTCACCCGCGAACGATCGGGAAGGACGAAGTCGGGGTCGGCGTGGAAACGCTTGGCGACGCTGAAGATGTAGTCCCAGCGGCCGGCATTGAGCCCGCAGACGTGAGGTCGGAGCTCGTGGAGGATCTCGTCCATCTCGAAGGCGGCGGTGACGGTCTCGATCAGCACCGTGGCCCGGATCGCGCCCCTGGGCAGGCCGAGGCGATCCTCGGCCGCCGACATGACATCGTTCCAGAGCCGCGCCTCGAGGTGGCTCTCCAGCTTGGGGAGATAGAGGTAGGGGCCGGAGCCGCGGGCCAGGCTCTCCGCCGCGTTGTGGAAGACGTAGAGCGCGAAGTCGAAGAGGCTCGCCGACACCCGCTCGCCGTCGATCGTGAAGTTCTTCTCGGTGAGGTGCCAGCCGCGAGGCCGGACCACCAGGGTGGCGGGATGATCGCCAAGCCGGTAGATCCTCTCCGGCGTCGCCAGCTCGATCACGCCCCTCACCGCGTCCTGGAGGTTGACCTGGCCCGCGATGACGTTGTCCCAGGTCGGGGAGTTGGCGTCCTCGAAGTCGGCCATGAAGACCCGCGCCCCCGAGTTGAGGGCGTTGATCATCATCTTTCGCTCCGTGGGGCCGGTGATCTCGACGCGACGATCGATCAGCCCCGGCGGCGCCTCGGGCACCCGCCAGTCGCCGTCTCGCACCGAGGCGGTCTCGGACAGGAAGGTGGGGCGCTCCCCGGCGTCGAAGCGGGCCTGCCGCTGCCGCCGCGCCTCGAGCAGCTCGAGGCGCCGGGGCTGGAAGGCGCGGTGGAGCTCGACGACGAGGTCGACGGCCTCGGGGGTGAGGATTCGCCGCGCCTCCCGGTGGGGCGTGACACAGATCAGCTCGGGCATTCTTAGATTATGCAAAGGCCCCTCAGCCTTGTCGATGGCAAGGGTTAGCATTCTTGACAATTATCGAAAGAAGTGAGAGATTTGTTGCCAAAGATGGCCGCTGAATCCCTGGATCCCCTGGTTTTTGGCCAGCGTCTCCGGCACTTCCGGAAACTCGCCAGGATGACCCTTGACTCCCTGGGAGAGGCGGTGGGGCGGCCAGCCTCCTATCTCTCCCAGCTGGAGAACGGGCATCGGGAGCCGCGGCTCTCCACGGTGAACCAGCTGGCCGCGGCGCTGGGCCGGCGGCCCTCCGACCTGCTGTCGGCCTCCCCGCCCAACCGCCGGGCCGAGCTTGAGGTGGCGCTGGCCCACCTCCAGGGGGATCCTCTGTACCGGAGCCTGCGGCTGCCCCGCCTCCGGCCGAGCGCCCGGCTGGAGACCGCGGTGCTCGAGCTCGTCGTCGGCCTCTACACCCGCGTGGGGGAGCTCACCGCCCAGCGGTCCAAGGGATCGGCTCACGGCAACTCCGCGGGGATTGGAGCGCGCGCCGCCAACGCCGCGATGCGCGCCGAGATGCGAAAGCGGGACAACTACTTCGAGGAGATCGAGGCAGCCGCCACGCGGGCCCTGGAGGCGGCCGGCTACGCGGGTGCGGGCGCCGTCTCGGAGCGCAACCTGACCGACGCCGCCGCCTTCCTCGGCTTCACGATCGCCCGGGTCCAGGATCTGCCGCCGTCGACCCGCTCCCTCACCGACATGCGGGAGCGGGTTGTCTACGTCCCCCAGCGCACCGCGTCAGCGGGAATGCGCTGGTCGCGCTCCGTCCTTGCTCAGACCCTGGGGCACTTCGCCCTCGGCCACCGGGATCCAGTGGACTTCGAGGGCTACGTGCGCCAGCGCGTCGAGGCCAACTACTTCGCGGGCGCCCTGCTGGCCCCGGAGCCGGCCGTGGTGCAGCTGCTCCGCGATGCCAAGATCCGCCAGGACATCTCGATGGAGGACCTCTCCGAGGTCTTCTACATCTCCTACGAGATGGCGGCCCACCGGCTCACCAACCTGGTCACCCGGCACCTCGGCATCCCGGTGCACTTCCAGCGCTCGGACCCGGAGGGTCTGCTCTGGAAGGCCTACGAGAACGACGGGGTGCCGCTACCGGCGGACGCTGACGGCACCATCGAGGGCCAGCGGCTCTGCCGCTGGTGGAGCTCCCGCCAGGCGTTCCGCTCCGAGGACTCCTACGCCCTCCACTATCAGTACACCGAGACCCCGGCGGGCGTCTTCTGGTGTGTGACCCACATCGATGTCGATCAGGAGCGTGGCGATGCGGTGACCGTGGGCACCGTCGAGCCCGAGGCGCGGTGGTTCCGCGGCTCCGACACCCGGCGGCGGGCCGTCTCCACCTGTCCGGATCCGTCCTGCTGCCGGACGCCCGCCGAGGCCGCGGCCCGGCGCTGGGAGGGCGCGGCCTGGCCCTCGGCTCGCGACCACAGCCAGTTCGTGTCCGGACTGCCCACCGATACCGTCGTGTTCAGCCCTCAGCCAGGGGTCGACGTGACCGACGTCTACGACTTCCTCGAGCGCCACGCCCTGGGCGGGATCGTGGGTTCCCGGCGGCAGGGCGGACCTCGGGACGGCCCCGGCAGCCCGGGCTGAAGCACCCGCTCGGCTGCGGTGACCGCGGCAGCGAGCGACGCGGCCCGGACCTGGGCGGGCCCCGTGCTACCTTCCCCCGATGAGCCCGGTCCCCTCGCCCTCGTCGATCGGCCTGGCTCATCCCGCGGTGCGGGCCTGGTTCGGCCGCCGCTTTCCGGACGGGCCCACCCCGGCGCAGGCGCGGGGCTGGCCCCGCATCGCGGCGGGCCGCTCCACCCTGATCGCGGCGCCAACCGGATCGGGGAAGACCCTGGCCGGCTTCCTCTGCGCCATCGATGAGCTGTACCAGGCGGCCGAGCGCGGCGAGGTGGTGGAGGGGCTGACCCAGGTCGTCTACGTCTCCCCGCTCAAGGCGCTGGCGGTCGATGTGCACCAGAACCTCGAGATCCCGCTGCGCGAGATCGCTGAGGTGGCTGCTGAGCTGGGGCTCCGCGCGCCGGCGCTGCGGGTCGAGGTCCGCACCGGCGACACCCCCGCCCCGGCGCGGGCCGCGATGCTCCGCCATCGCCCCAATTTCCTGGTCACCACCCCGGAGTCCCTCTATCTGATGCTGACCGCGGAGCGCAGCCGGGCCGGCCTGGGCAGCGTCCGCACCGTCATCGTCGACGAGATCCACGCCGTGGCCCGCGACCGGCGGGGCTCCCATCTCGCGCTCAGCCTGGAACGCCTCGAGGGCCTCTGCGACCCGCCCCCGCAACGGATCGGGCTCTCAGCCACCCAGCGGCCGATCGAGGTGGTGGCCCGCCTTCTGGTCGGCGCCGGGCCGGACCGCGAGGATGAGCGGGGAGCGCCCCGCTGCAGCATCGTCGACGTCGGCCATGACCGGCCCATGGACCTGAGCATCGAGCTTCCCGAGGAGGAGCTGGGCGCGGTGGCCAGCCGCGAGCAGCTGGCTGACGTCGTCGGCCGCATCGCCGCCCAGGTGCTCGCCCACCGGACCACCCTGGTGTTCGTCAACACCCGCCGGATGTCGGAGCGGGTGGCTCACATGCTGGCCGAGAGGCTGGGTGAGGATGCCGTCGCCGCTCACCACGGCAGCCTCTCGCGCGACCGCCGCTTCCGGGTGGAGGCCCGACTGCGGGCGGGCGAGCTGCGCGCCCTGGTGGCCACCGCCTCGCTGGAGCTGGGGATCGACATCGGGCCCGTGGACCTGGTCTGCCAGATCTCGTCTCCGCGCAGCCTGGCAACCCTGCTGCAGCGGGTCGGCCGCTCCGGGCACCGGCTCGGCGCCATCTCCCGCGGCCGCCTCTTCCCCCTCTCGCGTGATGACCTGGTCGAATGCTGCGCCCTGCTGGCCGGCATCCGCTCCGGTCGCCTGGACGCGGTGACGCCACCGGTGGCGCCCCTCGACGTGCTGGCCCAGCAGGTGGTCGCGGAATGCGCGGGCCGGACCGCGGAGGGGGGGGTTGCCGAGGACGAGCTCTACGAGCTGGTCCGGCGAGCCGCGCCCTATGCCTCCCTGAGCCGCGACGACTTCGACGACACCCTGGACCTGGTCTCAGATGGCGTCCTCACCGGTCGGGGCACGGTGGGCGCCCACCTCCACCGGGACCGGCTCCACCACCGGCTCCGGGCCCGGCGGGGTGCCCGCCTCGCCGCGCTCACCTCCGGCGGCGCCATCCCCGAGAGCGGGGAATACCGGGTGCTGGCCGAGCCCGACGAGAGCCTGGTCGGCAGCGTGACCGAGGACTGGGCCATCGAATCGATGGCGGGTGACGTGTTCCTGCTCGGCAGCACCTCGTGGCGGATCACCCGGGTGGGGGGCGGAACGGTGCGCGTCGTGGATGCCCAGGGAGCGCCGCCGTCGGTGCCCTTCTGGCTGGGGGAGGCGCCGGCGCGCACCCAGGAGCTGTCCGACGAGGTGTCGGCGCTGCGCGCCGGCATCGATGAGCGGCTGGCCGGCGCCGGTGTCCCGGCCGCCGCGGACTGGGTCGAGGGGCACTGCGGCGTCGCCCGGGAGGTGGCAGAGCAGGTGGTCGCCTACCTGGCCGCGGGCCGTGCCAGCCTGGGCCTGCTGCCCACCCGCGACCACCTGGTGCTGGAACGATGCTTCGACGAGTCCGGGGGAACCCAGGTGGTCGTCCACGCGCCCCTCGGCGCCCGGCTCAACCGGGCTCTCGGCCTGGCCCTGCGCAAGCGCTTCTGCGCCACCTTCGACTTCGAGCTGCAGGCGGCTGCCAGCGATGATTGCGTGCTGCTCTCCCTCGGTCCACAGCACAGCCTGCCGCTCGAGGACGTGCCCCGCTTCCTCTCCTCGGCGACCGTCGAGGACGTGCTCCGCAGGGCGGTGATCTTCTCCCCGATGTTCCCGATCCGGTGGCGCTGGAACCTGACCCGGGCGCTGGTCGTGCTCCGCTCCCGGGGCGGGAGGCGCAACCCGGCTCCCCTCCAGCGGCTCCAGTCCGACGACGTCATGGCCGCGGTGTTTCCCGCGCTCACCGCATGTCAGAACGAGAATCCGACGGGGCCCATCGAACCACCCGACCACCTCTTGGTCCGCCAGACGATGGACGACTGCCTCCACGAGGCCATGGACCTCGAGGGGTTGCGGTCGCTGGTGACCGGCATCGAGAGCGGCGCGGTCTCGGTCACCTGCCGGGAGACCACCGAACCGTCGGTGCTCGCCCACGAGATCCTCAACGGCCGCCCCTACACCTTCCTGGATGATGCCCCCCTGGAGGAGCGGCGCAGCCGGTCGGTCTCGCTGCGTCGCGGCCTGCCCGTGGAGGCGCGCGACCTCGCCGCCCTGGACGCCGAGGCGATCGCCAGGGTCCGCGAGGAGGCGGCGCCCAACCCGCGGGATGCCGAGGAGCTCCACGAGGTGCTCCTCTCCCTGGTGGTCGTCAGGCCGCGTCAGGAGTGGGGCGAATGGTTCCAGGACCTGGTCGCCGACGGCCGGGCTCTCCCGGTGGTGAGCTCGGGCGCCAGGCTCTGGATCGCCACGGAATGCGACCGCCTGGTCGAGGCGATGCTGCCCGGCGCCGGGCTCGGCTCGGGCGCGGCCGCAGCGGCCGTCGATCCCGCCGAGGCCGCGGCCCGCGCCCTGCGCGGCCACCTGGAGGTGAGCGGCCCGGTCACCGAGGCCGAGCTGGTCTCGGCCACGTCGCTGCCCATGGCCCTGGTCAGGGCGGGGCTGGCCCGCCTGGAGAGCGAGGGATTCGCGATCCGGGGGAGCTTCGAGCGCCCGGCGGGGTCGGAGCAGTGGTGCTGTCGCCGCCTGCTGGTGCGGATCCACAACCGGACCCGCGACCGGCTGCGCCGCGAGATCTCCCCGGTGAGCCCGGCCGACCTGCTCCGCTTCCTGCTCCGCTGGCAGCGGGTCGCCCCAGGTACCCAGCGAGAGGGACGGGACGGGGTGGCCGCCACCATCGCCCAGCTCCAGGGCGTCGAGGCAGCCGCCGGGGTGTGGGAGGGGGAGATCCTGCCCCGCCGGGTGGCCGGATACCGGCACGCCTGGCTCGACGAGCTGTGCCTCTCGGGGGCCGTGGCCTGGGGCCGCCTGCGGGTCCGCGGCGACGACGACGTGCCGGCGCGGAGCCGGCCCTTCCCCTCCCGGGCAACCCCGATCACCCTGATGCTGCGGGCCGACCTCGGCTGGCTGCTCCAGGCCGTGCGCGGCGGGGCCTCGCCGGTGGAGCCGGCGGCCGGGGCGACCCATGAGGTGGTCGCGATCCTCCGCCAGCACGGGGCGCTCTTCAGCGGCGAGATCGCGGCCCTCTGCGGCCGCCTCCCCTCGGAGGTCGACGCGGGGCTCTGGGACGGGGTGAGCCGTGGCCTGGTGGCCGCTGACGGCTTCGCCGCGATCCGGAGCCTGCTGGCTGGGCCACGGCGGCTCAACGGTCGCCGGGGCGGCGGCTCGTGGCGCGGACGGGTCGGACCGCCGGCGGGGGAGGGGAGATGGTCGCTGCTGCCCGCCGCCGCACCGGTCGACGATCGTGAAACCCTCGCCGAGGCTGCGGCCGGACAGCTGCTGGTGCGCTGGGGGGTGGTCTTCCGCGACCTGCTGGCCCGGGAGACCTTAGCGGTGCCCTGGCGGGAGATCCTCTGGGCGCTCCGGCGCATGGAGGCGCGGGGGACGATCCGCGGCGGGCGCTTTGCCGGCGGCTTCGCCGGCGAGCAGTACGCGCTGCCGGAGGCGGTCGAGCTGCTCCGGATGGTGCGCCGGGCCGATCCGGGCGGAGAGGCCGTGGAGCTCTCCGCCGCCGATCCCCTCAACCTGTCCGGCATCGTCGTCCCCGGGCCGCGGGTTCCGGCATTGCCTGGCAACCGGGTGGTGCTCGGCGCGGTCTCCGCGGCCTGAGGTTTGGCGGCGGTCGCCCTGGGCGATCATCGGGGCTACTGTGATCGCAGTCTGCGGGCCGGGCGGGGAGGCGCTGCTATGATCGGCCGGCTCCGGCCGTCGTGGACGCCGCGCCGGCCGGCGACAGGATCTTCATGCCCAACCGTCTGATCATCGTCGAGTCTCCGAGCAAGGCTCGCACCCTGGCCAAGTTCCTGGGGCCCGGCTACGTCGTCAAGGCCTCGATGGGGCACGTTCGCGACCTGCCCAAGTCGAAGATGGGGGTCGACGTCGACCACGGTTTCCGCCCCGAGTACCTGGTCATCCAGGGCAAGGAGCGCCAGATCCGGGAGCTGCGCGAGGCGGCCAGGAAGGCCCAGGACGTGGTGCTCGCCGCCGACCCCGACCGCGAGGGAGAGGCGATCGCCTGGCATCTCGCCGAGGCCCTCCGGCTTCGCGACCCCGACCGCATCGTGGTCCACGAGATCACCCAGACCGCGGTCGAGGCAGCCCTCAAGTCCCCCCGGAAGATCGACCGCAACCTGGTGTATGCGCAGGAGGCCCGGCGGGTCATCGACCGCCTGGTCGGCTACCGCCTGAGCCCGCTGCTCTGGCGCAAGGTCCGGACCGGTCTCAGCGCCGGCCGGGTGCAGTCGGTCGCGGTGCGCCTGGTCGTCGATCGCGAGAACGAGATCGAGGCCTTCGTCCCCACCGAGTCCTGGACCCTCGACGCGCTCCTGGAGAAGGGGGAAACCCGCTTCACGGCGCGCTTCATGGGCCGCCGCGGGGCCGAGCCTCGAGAGGCCGCCCCGGCCTCCCGCCGGCGGGGCCGGGCCGGCAAGCCGGCCGCCGGCACGCCCGGTCCCGAGCGCGTCGAGCTGCCCACCCGCGACGAGGCGCTGGCGGTGCTCCGAGCCCTGGGCTTCGACGAGGACGGGCATCGGGACGCTGACACTCCGCCCTTCACCGTCGATGCCGTGGAGAGCGCCGAGACGGCGCGCTCGGCGCCGCCTCCCTACACCACCAGCACCCTGCAGCAGGACGCGAGCACCCGGCTCCGCCTCCCGCCCAAGCGGGCGATGTCGATCGCCCAGGAGCTCTACGAGGGCGTCGACCTGGGCAGTGCCGGTCCGACCGGTCTGATCACCTACATGCGGACGGACTCCATCCGGATCTCCGACCAGGCACGCTCGGAGGCCGCCGCCCACATCACCGAGGCCTTCGGACGGGAGTACGTCAGGGCCGGCGAGGCCCGCCAGCGCCAGGCGCAGCGGGTCCAGGATGCCCACGAGGCGATCCGCCCCACCGACGTCCGGCGGGCGCCCGAGCAGGTGCAGGAGTTCCTCTCTCGCGACCAGGCCCGGCTCTACGAGCTGATCTGGCGGCGCTTCGTGGCCAGCCAGATGGCGCCGGCCCGGTTCATGAACACCCGGGCGACCATCAGCTGTGCCGATTTCGCCTTCCGGGCCACTGGCTCGGTGCTCCTCTTCGACGGGTTCCAGCGGGTCTGGAAGCGCGACGAGGAGAGGCGTGAGCCGGGAGCCTTCGAGGGCGCCGGTGAGCCGGAGCGCGAGACCGGGCTACCCGCGCTCGCGACCGGCGAGCAGCTTCCCTGCCATCAGATGACCGCGGAGCAGCACTTCACCCAGCCCCCGCCCCGGTACACCGAGGCCTCCCTGATCAAGGAGCTCGAGGAGCGGGGGATTGGCCGGCCCTCGACGTATGCCCCCACCATCGAGGTCATCCAGGAGCGGGGCTACGTGCGCCAGGAGGAGCGCAAGCTGCGTCCCACCGAGCTCGGCAAGACCGTGGACGCCCTGCTGCGAGAGCACTTCGCCGAGGTGGTCGACGTCGACTTCACCGCCGAGCTCGAGCGCCGTCTCGACGCCATCGAGGCGGGCCGGAGGCGCTTCGAACCGACCGTGAAGGAGTGGTACACCCCATTCGACGCCACGGTCGAGAAGGCACAGGCATCGATGCAGCG
The DNA here is from genome assembly GCA_035624785.1 of Binatia bacterium. GTDB lineage: Bacteria > Chloroflexota > Dormibacteria > Aeolococcales > Aeolococcaceae > JAJZNI01. Next base: position 116,874 of record DASPQV010000048.1, read on the forward strand.
GGTCAAGGTGCCCGCCAAGCCCACCGGGGAGACCTGTCCGGAGTGCGGCGTCGGGGAGCTGGTGGTTCGGGAGGGTCGCTTCGGCGCCTTCGTGGGCTGCTCGCGCTACCCGGAGTGCAACTACATAAAGGACCGCCGCGCCTCCCGAGCCGAGCCCACCGGTGACGTCTGCCCGCGGTGCGGCAAGCCGCTGGTCCGCCGTGAGGGCCGACGCGGCCCCTTCGTGGGCTGCAGCGGCTACCCAGGCTGCCGGTACATCCAAGCGGGCGACGAGGTTCACCCCCAGGGCCGGGCGGCCGATGGCGGCGCTCCGGCGCCCGCCGAGGAGCGGCTCGGCAGCTGCCCGGAGTGCGGCCGGCCCCTGGCTCGCAAGCAAAGCCGGCGCGGCCCCTTCGTGGGCTGCAGCGGCTACCCGGAGTGCCGCTACGTCCAGCCGCGGGCGGGGGCGCCACCGGCGCCCCGGGCCGAAGCCACCGGCGAGAGCTGCCCCGAGTGCGGCAAGCCGCTGGTGCGCCGCCAGGGACGCTTCGGGCCGTTCGTCAGCTGCAGCGGCTACCCGGAGTGCCGCTACCGTCCCGGAAAGGTGGCGGTGTCGTGACCGGCCGGCTCCACGCCACCACCATCGTCGGAGTGCGCCGCCGCGGCACGGTGGCGATCGCCGGGGACGGCCAGGTGACGGTGGGCGACGTGGTCATGAAGCATCGCGCCGCCAAGGTCCGCCGGCTCCACCACGACACCGTCCTGGCCGGTTTCGCCGGCGCGGTCGCCGACGCCCTCACCCTCTTCGACAAGTTCGAGCAGCAGCTCGACCGCCACCAGGGGCAGCTGCTGCGCGCCGCGGTGGGGCTGGCCAAGGAGTGGCGCACCGATCGCTACCTGCGCCACCTCGAGGCGATGCTGATCGTGGCCAACCGCGACCAGCTGCTGCTGCTCTCCGGTGACGGCGAGATCATCGAACCCGACGACGAGATCGCGGCCATCGGCAGCGGCGGTCCGTTTGCCCAGGCGGCGGCCAAGGCCCTCTTGGAGAACACCGACCTGGACGCCGCCGAGGTGGCCTGCCGAGCCCTCCGCATCGCCGCCTCCCTGTGCATCTACACCAATGACCAGGTGGTGGTGGAGACGCTGCCCGCCGCCGTGACCGAGGAGGCCTCGGTCTGAGGTGACCGCGACCAGCGCCGGTGTCGGGAAGGCCGCAGCCACTGACGAGCCGGGCGACGCGGACGGCGCAGCTGCGGAGGACACCGGCGGGGGGACCGCCGCCGGCCCGGACGCCGAGCGCCGTGATCCCGACGACCTCAGGCCCCGCGAGATCGTGCGCAGCCTCGACCAGTACATCGTGGGCCAGGCCGAGGCCAAGCGGGCCGTCGCCGTTGCGCTGCGCAACCGGGTCCGCCGGCGCCGCCTCGCCGACGATATGCGGCGTGAGGTCCTGCCCAAGAACATCCTGATGATCGGGCCCACCGGGGTGGGCAAGACCGAGATCGCCAGGCGGCTTGCCAAGCTGACCTCGTCGCCCTTCCTCAAGGTCGAGGCGACCAAGTTCACCGAGGTGGGCTACGTGGGCCGGGATGTCGAGTCGATCGTCCGCGACATGCTCGAGGAGACCATCACCGAGGTCCACGAGGATCGCATCGACGAGGTCGAGGACCGAGCCCGGCAGCTCGCCGAGGACCGGATCCTCGACATCCTGGTCGAGGCCGAGCTGACCGCGACCCCTCTCAACGGCACCCTGACGGCAGCGGCCACCCCTGGGGAGGCGGGCGGGGGCCGGGCCGGTCCCCCGGCCGCGCCGGGCCAGCCGCCCGGCGGGGCTGAGCCGAGCTCCATCACCGCCACGCCGCCGCAGGCGAGCTCCGCCGCCGCCGGCGCGCCGCAGGCGGGCTCGGCAGCCTCGGTGCCGGCGCCCGCGACTGATTCCCCCGCGACTCCGGCCAAGGATCCCCGGGAGCGCCTGCGCCGCCGGCTGCGGCGGCGGCTGGCGGCTCGTCTCCGCGCCAAGCATCTCGAGGACCGCTTCATCGACGTCGAGGTGGAGGAGCCCTACCAGCCCGCCTTCGAGGGTTTCGCCGGGACTGGGCTGGAGGAGGTCGGATACTCGCTCTCCGACTTCTTCTCGCAGATGGCGCCGAGCCGCAAGCGGTTGAAGCGGATGCGAGTGGCCGACGCCCGCACCGCGCTCATGGACGAGGAGACCGATCGGCTCATCGACATGGACCGGGTCTACGACGACGCCATCCAGGACGTCGAGGAGGCGGGCATCGTCTTCATCGACGAGGTCGACAAGATCTGCGGCCCGGCGGCCGAGCGGGGCCCGGACGTCAGCGGCGAGGGGGTGCAGCGCGACCTGCTGCCGCTCCTCGAGGGTTCGGTGGTGCACACCCGGTACGGCTCGGTGCGCACCGACCACATCCTCTTCATCGCCGCCGGGGCCTTCACCGCCGCTCGTCCCAGCGACCTGATCCCGGAGTTCCAGGGGCGGTTCCCGATCCGGGTCGAGCTGAGCCCGCTCACCGAGACCGACCTGCAGCGGATCCTCACCGAGCCCGCCAACGCGCTGACCAAGCAGTACCAGGCGCTCCTCGGCACCGAGAACGTCGACCTGGCGTTCACCGCGGACGGGGTGGCCGAGCTGGCCCGGCAGGCGCACCGGGTCAACGAGGAGGACGAGAACATCGGAGCCCGGCGGCTCTTCACCGTCATGGAGAAGGTGCTCGAGGAGCTCTCCTTCCGGGCCGAGGACTACGGCGGCTCCAGGGTCGTGGTCGACGCCGCCATGGTCCAGGAACGCCTTGGCGAGCTGGTGGCCAACGACGAGGCGCGCCGCTACATCCTCTGACCACAGCCGCCGCCGCATCCCTCTGAGAGCCGCCCTGCCGGCGATCAGAGGCCGCCGCTGGGCCGGAGGCCGCAACCGCCAGGGCCTTCGGCTACGCACTCGGTGCTGGTCATGTCAGACTTCCGGCTGATCTCACACGCCCGGCCCACGCGACGAGCGGGTGCCCTTGCGGTCGCCGTCGCGGTCCACTCCGGGCGGAGGCGCCAAAACCACACGGAAGGAGGCTCGCCGTGCCGGCAGCAACCCTCCGCCAGCTGCTCGAGGCCGGGGTCCACTTCGGCCACCAGACCAGCCGGTGGAACCCCAAGATGCGCGACTACATCTTCGCCTCGCGCGACCGCATCCACATCATCGACCTGGCCAAGACCCAGCAGCTGCTCGACGAGGCGTGCGACTACGTTCGCGAGCTGGTCGGCGGCGGCCAGAAGGTGCTCTTCGTGGGCACCAAGAAGCAGGCCCAGGACGCCATCCTCGAAGGCTGCGCGCGGACCGGGCAGCCCTACGTCGTCCATCGCTGGATGGGCGGCATGCTCACCAACTTCTCGGTGATCCAGCGCCAGCTCAGGCGGCTGGTCGACCTCAGGACGATGAACGAGCGCGGCGACTTCGAGCGGATGAGCGGCAAGGAGGCGAACGAGCACCGCGACCAGCTGGAGCGGCTCGAGCGCAACTTCGCCGGTATGGTGGAGATGCGGCGGCTGCCCGGAGCGCTCGTCGTCATCGACTGCAAGAAGGAGCGCCTGGCGGTCACCGAAGCCAACCGCATGTCGATCCCGATCGTTGCCCTGGTGGACACCAACTGCGATCCCGATCTGATCCAACACGTGATTCCCGGCAACGATGACGCCATCCGCTCCTGCCGCCTGGTGGTCAACGCGATCTCCGAGGCGATCTTGGACGGCCAGCGGCTCCTCGCCGAACGCGAGCTGCGGGAGCGGCAGGATGAGGAGGCAGAGGCGCTGCTGGCGGAGGCCGAGGCGGCGCGGGAGGCGGAGGCAGCCCGTAGCGCGGCTGCTGAGGCGGCCGGGGACGGCGCCAGCCCGCCCGGGACCGAACCGGTGGCGGAGAGCGGCGCCGGGAGCGGCACGGAGGGCGCGTGATGGCCGAGGTGACGGCGGCCCTGGTCAAACAGCTTCGGGACCGGACCGGGGCCGGCATGATGGACTGCAAGCGGGCGCTCGAGGACGCCGGCGGCGACCTGGAGCGCGCTGAGCAGCGGCTTCGCGAGCGCGGCGCGGCCAAGGCCTTCTCCAAGGCCGGAAGGGCCACCAGCGAGGGGGTCATCGAGGCCTACCTCCACGCGGTCGGCGGCATGCCCCCCAAGGTGGGCGTGCTCGTGGAGGTCGACTGCGAATCCGACTTCGTCGCCAAGACCGACGAGTTCAAGCGACTGGCCCGCGAGCTGGCCCTCCAGGTCGCCGGCGCCAATCCCGAGTACGTGAGGCCGGAGGACGTTCCCGTCCCCGTGGTCGAGAGGGAGCGGGAGATCGCCCGGGCTCAGGCCGCCGGCAAGCCCGAGGCGGTGGTCGAGAAGATGGTGGCCGGCAAGCTGGCCGCCTTCTACAGCGACGTGTGCCTGCTCGAGCAGCCCTGGATCCGTGACGAGAAGCGGAAGAAGAAGGTGAAGGAGCTGGTCCAGGAGGCGGTCGCCAAGCTCGGCGAGAACATCACGGTGGCTCGCTTCGCCCGCTTCGCGGTGGGGGAGACCTCGAGCGACGGGGCCGGGAGCGAGAGCCGATGAGCCTGGAGGCGGCCGACCTGGACGTGACCGCCCGGCCCGTGCCCGCGGAGGGAGGGCGGCCCGTCTTCTCGCGGGTGGTGCTCAAGCTCTCCGGGGAGGCCCTGCTGGGTGGCGAGGCCTACGGCTTCAGCATGGACACGGTGCGGCTGATCGCCCACCAGGTCAGCCGGGTCGCCTCCCACGGGCTGCAGCTGGCCATCGTGGTGGGAGGCGGCAACATCGTCCGGGGCATGGACATCAGCCGCCACGGCATCGACCGGGTCACCGGCGACTACATGGGGATGCTGGCCACGGTCATCAACGCCCTGGCGCTGCGCGACGCCATCGAGGGGCTGGGCATCCAGTGCCGGGTGCAGAGCGCGATCGCCATGCAGCAGGTGTGCGAGCCCTTCATCCCGCTGCGGGCCATCCGTCACCTGGAGAAGGGCCGGGTGGTCATCCTCGCCGGCGGCCACGGCAGCCCCTTCTTCACCACCGACACGACGGCGGCCCTCCGGGCGGCCGAGATCGGTGCCCAGGTCCTGCTCAAGGCGACCAAGGTTGACGGCATCTACACCGCCGACCCGGCGCGCGACCCCACCGCAGTGCGGCTCAAGCACCTCTCCTACCTGGAGGTGCTCAACCGCGGCCTGACCGTGATGGACAACACCGCGCTCACCCTGTGCATGGACAACCACATGCCGATAGTCGTCTTCAACCTGCTTGCCGAGGGCGACCTTGAGCGGGTGATCCTGGGCGAGCCGGTGGGGACCCGGGTCGATGGGGAGGAAGGCGAGTGACCGAGCCGAGCAAGGACGAGGACGCGCACGAGCAGATCGAGGAGCGGATCGTCGATGCCGAGGTGCGCATGGAGAAGAGCGTCGATTCGCTGCACCGGGAGCTGACCGGGATCCGGACCGGCCGGGCCAGCCCGGGCCTGGTGGAACGGCTCCCGGTGGACTACTACGGCACCCAGACCCCGCTGCAGTCCATCGCCGGGATCTCGACCCCCGAGGCTCGCCTCCTGGTCATCCAGCCCTATGACCGCAGCGCCATCGGAGCCATCGAGAAGGCGATCCTGCGCTCCGAGCTGAGCCTCACCCCCAACAACGACGGCCAGGTGATCCGGATCAGCATCCCCCAGCTCACCGAGGAGCGCCGCCACGAGCTGGTGCGGCTCTGCGCCCGCCACGCCGAGGAGGCCAAGGTGGCGGTGCGCAACATCCGCCGGGACGAGAACGACTACCTGCGCAAGCTGGAGAAGGACGGCCATGTGAGCCGCGACGAGGTGGAGCGGTCGATGGAGCGCATCCAGCGGATCACCGACCAGTTCATCTCCCGCGTCGACGAGGTGGCCAAGCGGAAGGAGGCCGAGATCCTGGAGGTCTGACGCTCCTTTTCGGACGTCCCTGTCCGAAAGGGGGGGCGCCGGCACCGTCGATTCCCCGGCTGGGGGTTCGAGCCTGCTGGCGCGCTGGGTGGGATGATGCCCGGCCGAGGCCGGGCTCTGCCGCCCGACCGGCCGGCCCGAGCGCCGCCGGGGGCCGCCGGTCTCGCCCGTCAGCGTTTTGACATCCGGGGAGTGGGACACTAGCGGAAACGCTCCCCCGACCCGGGCCGTTTCCCTCACAGGTCATGCTCCGTCCGCCTCCCCCCGCCGCCGTCCCCCTGCCGAGCCGCCCCGACCTGCCTCGGCACATCGGCATCATCATGGACGGCAACGGGCGCTGGGCCCGGCAGCGCCACCTACCTCGAGCCATGGGCCACAAGGCCGGGGTCCGGGCCATCCGCCGGGTCATGGAGGCCTGCAACGAGGCGGGGGTCCACATCCTCACCCTCTATGCCTTCAGCACCGAGAACTGGCAGCGACCGCGGGGCGAGGTGATCTCACTGATGCGGCTCTTCCAGGAGACCCTGGACTCCGAGGTGGACGAATTGGACGCCCGAGGGGTGCAGCTTCGCATCATCGGCGACCGCGGCCGCCTCGAGCCCCGGCTCCGCGCCAAGGTCGAGGAATGCGAGGCGCGAACCGCGCACAACCAGGCGAACGTCCTCAACGTCGCGATCAACTACGGGGGGCGGAGCGAGCTGGTGGAGGCGATCAGGGAGCTGGCGGGGCGGGGGGTGGACCTGGCCGAGCTCGACGAGCCGACCCTCTCGTCCGCCCTGTACACCGCGGGGCTCCCCGATCCGGACCTGGTCATCCGCACCGCCGGAGAGCTCCGGGTCAGCAACTTCCTGCTCTGGCAGGGCGCCTACGCCGAGCTCCACGTCACCCAGACGCTCTGGCCGGACTTCGGCCCCTCCGACGTGGCGGCCGCGCTCCACGACTTCCGGTCGCGGCAGCGGAGGTTCGGCCAGGTGGTGGAGCCGGGCGGCCCGCGCACCGCCGCCTCGCGCGCCGGATGAGAACCGTTCCGACCGGCAGGTCGGCCGGGCCCGCTGGCGAGCGGTCCGCAGCCGAGGCGGCCGGGCCCAGCCGGAGGGCTACGCCACCCGCGACCCGAGCACCGGCGGGCCGCTGGTCCGGCCTGCCGGTCCGGGTCGCCTCCGGCGCCGTCCTCCTGATCCTGGCCGGCGGGCTCCTCTACGTGGGCGGGATTCCTCTCGACCTGCTGGTCGGGGCCGTCGCCGCGGTCGCCGCCTGGGAGCTCTGGGGGCTGGTGGCCCACCCGCATGGTGACCATCCCGGCCTGGCCCTGGCGCCGCTGTGGCTTCTCGCCGGCGTCGCCATCTGGCTGGCCGAGCGGCCAGTGCTCCCGGGGGCGGGCGGCGACCCAGCGCTGATCCTGGGTTCAGCGGTGCTCGCCGGCATGGTCGCCGGAGTCCTGCTTCGCGCCCCCTTCGCGGGCTGGGCGGCCGGCCTGGGTGGAGGCCTCTACCTGGGCGTCGGCCTGGGCAGCCTGCTCGGCCTCGACCACTGGCCGGGGGCCGCCACGGGGAAGGGGCTGGGCCTCCTCGCAGTGGTCATCGGAGCGGTCATCGCCACTGACACCCTGGCCTATTTCTGCGGCATGGCCGCCGGCCGCCACCGCCACCCCTTCTTCCCCCGCATCTCGCCGCGCAAGTCGGTGGAGGGTGCCGTCGGGGGCGCGGCCGGAGCCATCCTGGTCGCGGGGATCGCCGGCCCCCTCGCGCTCGGACTGCCAGCGGCCACCGCCACCGGGATGGGCCTGCTGATCGCGATCGCCGCCCAGGGCGGCGACCTCGCCGAGTCCGCCCTGAAGCGCCAGGCGGGGGTCAAGGACTCCGGGTGGCTGATCCCGGGTCACGGCGGCCTTCTCGACCGGGTGGACGGCCTGCTGCTCGCCGGACCGGCCGTATATTGCTTGCTGGTGCTCATCGGGTTCCATTGAGCACGCCGGCCGGCGCCGCCGAGCGCCCCACAGGAGCTGTTCCGTTGCCACCCCGTCGCGTCGTCCTTCTCGGGGCCACTGGCTCGATCGGTCGCCAGGCCGTCGACGTCATCACCCGCTTCCCGGAGCGCTTCCAGGTGGTGGGCGCCGTGGCCCGGCGCGACGTGCACGGCCTCCAGGCGGTTGCCGATCGGCTGGCGGTTCCCCGGGTGGCAGTGGTCGCCCCCGACCCCGATGCCGAGGTGCCGGCCGGCTGGGGCGTCGGCCTGGAGGCCGCCTGCGAGATCGCGGCGATGCCCGCTGACACCGTCTGCGTCGCCATCACCGGAGCCGCCGCGCTGCGTCCGACCCTGGCCGCGCTCGACGCCGGCACGACCGTGGCCACCGCCACCAAGGAGGTCCTGGTCATGGCCGGCGAGGTGGTGCGAGCCCGTTCCCGGGCCTCGGGCGCCCGGGTCGTTCCCATCGACAGCGAGCACTCGGCGCTCTGGCAGTGCCTGAGGGGGGAGGAGGCCGGCACTGTGAGCCGATTGATCCTGACCGCCAGTGGCGGGCCCTTCCGCGAACGCGACCCGGCGAGCTTCGCCGTGATCACCCCTGCCGAGGCCCTGCGGCATCCCACCTGGAGCATGGGCCCCAAGGTCACCATCGACTCCGCCACCCTGATGAACAAGGGGCTGGAGGTGATCGAGGCCCACTACCTCTTCGAGGTCGACTACTCGCGGATCGACGTGGTGATCCACCCTTCGTCGGTGGTGCACTCGATGGTCGAGTTCGTGGACGGGGCCACCAAGGCGCAGATCGGCATACCGGACATGCGCCTGCCGATCGCCCTGGCCCTCGCGGACGGGGAGCGTCTGCCCGGCATCTCGCCACCCGCGGACCTGCCTGCGGTCTCGCCGCTCCACTTCCTGGCCCTCGATCCGCGCCGGTTCCCGGCGGTGGGCCTGGCCCGGCGGGCCGGCGAGCGCGCTGGAGTGGTGCCCGCCGTGCTCAACGCCGCCAACGAGGTCTGCGTGGACGCCTTCCTCAGGGGCGCCTGCCGGTTCGACCGGATCACGGATCTGGTGGCCGAGGCGGTGGCGGAGGCCCCCGAGGTCGTCCGGCCCTCGCTGGACGACGTCCTCGAGGCGGACGGCTGGGCCCGCCGGCGGGTTGCCGCCCAGCTCTCCCTGCCCGCCGCGGAGGCGGGAGTCCCAGGCTGATGGCCGGGTTCCTGATCGCGGTCCTCGCCTTCCTGGTGGTGGTGACCATCGTGGTGCTGGTCCACGAGGGCGGCCACTTCCTGCTCGCCCGGCTCTCCGGCATAGGGGTGGAGGAGTTCGCGGTCGGTTTCGGTCCCCGCCTGGCCAGCATCCACCGCGGCGAGACCGTGTACTCGATCCGGGCGCTGCCGGTGGGCGGCTTCGTGAAGATGCCGGGGATGATCGGTCTCGAGGGCGAGACCGACATGGGGCCGCGGAACTTCAACCGGGCCACCCTCCCCCGGCGGGCCGCCACGCTGGTGGCGGGCGTGGCCTTCAACCTCATCTTCGGGGCCCTCTGCCTGAGCGTGGTCGCGGCGCAGCCGACCGATTCGGTGGTGACCCCGGACAACCCGGCGGCGGCCGCGGGCATCAAGAGCGGCGACGTCGTCATCAGTGAGGCCGGCAAGACCATTGACTACAGCTCCCAGCAGGCGTCGACGGCCAGCTTCCAGGCCGCCGACGCGGCCAGCCAGGGCCGGCCCGTCCCGATCGTCTACCGCACCCCCGACGGCCGCACCCACACCTCCACGGTCACCCCGGAGCTGATGCTCTTCCCCAACGTCAGCTCGGGTAACTTCGGCAGCCTGCTCCGGGGGCCCGGGGTGGACCTGGTGGTGACCGGGATCGACGGAAGCCCGCCGGGGACCGGCGATCCCGCGGCGGTGCTCGGCGGGGGCGGCGCGGTCGAGGTCTCCGGGCACGTCTACGGGGACCCGACTGACACCTTCAGCAAGGTCGCAGTCTCCGAGGTGCGCGACGGGGACGGCAGCCAGAGCGGCTACACCGCCGCCTGGCGGGTCGGCTACGGGGCTGGGCAGCCGGGCGCTCCGTGGTCCCAGGCGCTGGTCATCGGCTTCGAGCAGATCCCCGCCTACCTCGGCAACACCGCCTCCGCGATCGGCGAGCTCTTCACCCAGCCAGCGCAGGGGGCCGCCAACTTCTCGGGACCGGTGGGCATCGCGGCTGCCGCCGGCTCGGCGGTGCAGCAGGGGTGGGTGCAGTTCCTCAGCTTCATCGGACTGATCAGTCTCGCCCTGGGGTTCGTCAACGTCCTGCCCATCCCCTTCCTCGACGGGGGCCGGCTGCTCTTCGTCGGCATCGAGGCGGTTCGCCGCCGCCAGATCCGCCCCCAGCGCCAGGCGGTCGCCATCCTGGTCAGCCTGGCTTTTCTTATCCTGCTGGTGGTGCTGGTCACCATCAACGACATCGGCCACCTCTCATCCGGAGGCCCGCCCTGAGTGATCTCCCCCCAGGATTCGGCGGCCCGGCCAGGCTCTCCGATCTCATGACCCCGCCCAACCGCCGCCGCACCGTACCCATAAACGTGGGAGGCGTGGTCATCGGGGGCGCCGCTCCGATCTCGGTCCAGACCATGACCAAGACCCAGACCGAGGACGTCCGCGCCACCGTTGCCCAGATCCAGCGAGCCGCGACGGCGGGCGCCGACATCGTCCGGGTCACCTGCGACACCCCCGAGGCCGGGGTGGCGCTGCGGGAGATCGTGCGGAGCTCTCCGGTGCCGATCGTTGCCGACATCCATTACGACGCTCCCCGAGCCCTGGAGGCTCTCGAGGCCGGCGTGGCCTGCCTCCGGCTCAACCCGGGCAACATCACTGACCAGGCCAAGGTCCGGGACATCGCCCGCGAGGCCAGGGACCGCGGGGTGCCGATGCGGATCGGGGTCAACGCCGGCAGCATCCCCAACCGCAAGGCCCTCCAGCGCGGCCGCGGCGGCAGCGTGGAGGAGACCGCCGAGCTGATGGTGGAGGCCGCCCTCGGCCACATCCGCATCCTCGAGGAGCTGGACTTCCGCCAGATCAAGGTCTCGCTCAAGGCCTCCGACGTCGCCACCAACCTGGCGGTGAACCGCCGGTTCGCCGCCCTGGGCAACCTCTATCCGCTCCACCTCGGGCTGACCGAGGCGGGACCGGCCGACACCGGCAGCATCAAGAGCGCGATGGGCATCGGCATCCTCCTGGCCGAGGGCATCGGCGACACCATCCGGGTGTCGCTGGTGGCCGAGCCCGAGGAGGAGGTCCGGGTGGCCCGGCAGATCCTCGACAATCTCGAGGAGAAGGCGAGCGGGCCCAACCTGGTGGCCTGCCCGACCTGCGGCCGGTTGGAGATCGACATGGTGCCGATGGTCAAGCGGGTCGACGCCGCCCTGCAGCGGATCAGGCGGCCGATCACCGTGTCGGTCATGGGCTGCGTGGTCAACGGCCCAGGCGAGGGGATGCACGCCGACATCGGCATCGCCGGCGGGCGTCACAAGGGCGCGCTCTTCAAGTCCGGGCGGGTGATCGCGTCGCTGCCCGAGGAGGAGCTGATCGACGCCCTGCTCCGCGAGCTGGAGCTGGTGGCGGAGGAGGACGCGGAGCTGCTGGCGGCGGGAAAGCCGCTGCCGGTCGGCTTCGGCGCCGGCGCGCCCGGGAAGGGCGCGCGCCCGGTGAGGCCACTGAGCGTCTTGTAAGCGCCACTTGCGTGGCCGGGGCCGCGGTGGCGGCGCTGGCGCCGAGCCCGCGCCGGAAGCGCCCATGGACTCCGCCAGTACCGAGCGCCTATATCAACGAGACAGCCATTCGCGTCCCGGGAGGACCTGCCTGTGAGAGCCCCTCTTGCTCGCATGCTCGCTGCCATCTGCGTCGCGGCGACCGGCGGGGTTGCCGCGGCGAGCGCGGTCGGTGCCACCGGGCCGCCGCACGCGACCTGCACCGGCGGACCGGTGGCCGCCGGAAGCTACGCCTCGCTGACGATCACCGGAACCTGCTTCGGTCCGCCCACCGGGGTGGTCGAGGTGCTCGGCAACCTGATCGTCGGGGAGGGGGCGACGCTGGTTGCCAACTATCCGTCGACGGGCCCGGGGCAGCCCGAGGGGGACGCCAACATCGTGGTCGGCGGCAACCTCCGGGTCGGAGCCGGCGCCGCCATGATCCTCGGCTGCGCCGCCGAGATAGGCTGCGCCAGCACCACCCAGGACCGGGTTGACGGCAACCTGACCGCCCGGGGGGCGCTCGGCGTGGTCCTGCACAACAATGCTTTCGGCGGCAGCGTCAGCCTGAGCGGCGGCGGGGGAGGGGTGAGCTGCGAGCCCACCGGCATCTTCGCGGCCTTCGGCCTGCCCGTCTACAGCGACATCGAGGACAACACCGTGGCCGGCAGCGTCTCGGTGTCCGGTCTCGAGAGCTGCTGGTTCGGGATGCTGCGCAACCTGGTGAGCGGCAATGTCAGCTACCACGACAACACCTACGCGGACCCGGACGCCAGCGAAGTGCTCCAGAACACCATCCTCGGCAATCTGTACTGCCGTGACAACCTGCCGGCGGTCCAGTTCGGCGACTCCGGCGCCGCGCCCAACCAGGTGAGGGGTCGCGCCACCGGGGAGTGCGCCTTCCCGATCTCGGTGCCGCTGGCCTAGACGACCGGCGACCCCCCAGCCTAATGCCCGGGGAGGGCGCGCTCACGCGAGCCCTCCCCTCCCCGGCGTTCGGGGCTGCGCCGAGCCACCGTGGCAGGCGAGCCTTGCCCACCGGGTACACTCGGCGGTCGATGGCTGACGAGCGCGTTCCCGTGCCCAAGGCGATCACCCGCAAGAGCGTGGACTTCGACCGCTGGTACACCGACGTGGTGCGCCGCGCGGAGCTCGCCGACTACACCCCCGTCAAGGGCTGCATGGTGATACGGCCCTACGGCTACGCGGTCTGGGAGCGGATCCAGCGGGCCCTCGACGACCTGATCAAGCGAACCGGGCACGAGAACATGTACTTCCCGCTGCTCATCCCCGAGTCCTACCTGAACAAGGAGGCGGAGCACGTCGAGGGCTTCGCCCCGGAGGTCGCCTGGGTGACCCGGGGCGGGGACCGGGAGCTGGACGAGCGGCTGGCCATCCGTCCCACCAGCGAGACCATCATCTGCTCGCTCTTTGCCGACTGGATCCACAGCTACCGCGACCTCCCGGTGCTGGTCAACCAGTGGTGCAACATCCTGCGCTGGGAGAAGCGCACCCGGCTCTTCCTGCGCACCACCGAGTTCCTCTGGCAGGAGGGCCACACCTTCCACGAGACCCACGGCGAGGCCGCCGAGGAGGTCGAGAGGATGCTCGACTGCTACCGCCAGGTGGTCGAGGACTGGCTGGCGATCCCAGTGATCCCGGGCCGCAAGACCGCCTCGGAGAAGTTCGCCGGTGCCGAGTACACCCTCTCCATCGAGGCGATGATGAGCGACGGCTGGGCGCTCCAGTCGGGGACCTCGCATCACCTCGGCCAGAACTTCACCCGCGCCTACGGGATCACCTACACGGATCGCGACAACGCCGTGCAGCACCCCCACCAGACCTCCTGGGGATTCTCGACCCGGGTGGTCGGCGGCATGATCATGGCCCACGGCGACGACGCTGGCCTGGTGATCCCGCCGCGGGTCGCGCCGGTGCAGGTGGTGGCCGTGCCTGTGGTGCGCAGCAATGACCCCGAGGGCTCAGCGCAGGTGGAGGAGGCCTGCCGGCGCCTGGAGAACGGGGCTGGGGACGTGCGGCTGAGGGTCGACAGGCGAGAGGGCATCCGGCCGGGCGAGAAGTACGCCCACTGGGAGCTGCGGGGCGTGCCCCTGCGCGTCACGGTGGGCGCCCGTGACCTGGCCGCGGGCAGGGTGACGGTGACCAGGAGAGTTGACGGCGAGAGCTGGCTGGAGCCGCTCGATGCGCTCGCCGGCCGGCTGCCCGCCCTGCTCGAGGACGCTCACCAGCGCACCCGCGCGCGCGCCCAGGCTCGGCTCGATGAGGGCAGCGTCGAGGTTCGCAGCATCGCCGCGCTGCGCGAGGCCTTCGCGGTCCGGCCGGTGTTCGCCAACGCGCCCTTCTGCGAGAGACCCCTATGCGAGGCGGCGGTGACGTCGGCGGCTCACGCCCTGACCGTCCGGGTGCTCCGGCGCGACCGCAGCGGTGAGCTGGGGCGCTGTATCGCCTGCGGCGAGCCGTCCTCCGAGATCGCGGTCGTCGCCCGCTCGTACTGAGGTCGGTGGCACACGGCCCCGGCCGGTGGCCAGCCCGTAGCCGCTGGCGGGCCACCCGGGCGGGGCTGCCCCGGCGGGGGCAGCCAGAGGCTGGGACAGCGCGGGGGGAGGCCGGGCCCGGCCAGCGGGCCCCCCGGAGCCCCAGGCGGTCCGAGTCCAGCCGACCGGTTTAGGCATGGATGGGCGGCCGGTAGACTCGTCCCAGCGCAGATGCCCTTCACCGAGTTGGAGTCCCGGATCGGGTACCTGCCCGAGGCGGATCGCGCCCTCCTCCGGCGGGCGTACGACGCTGCCGCCGAAGCTCACGACGGCCAGTTCCGGCTCTCCGGGGAGCCCTACGTCGAGCATCCCCTGGCGGCTGCGGTGCTGCTCAGCGAGCTGCGGCTCGACGCCGAGACCCTCGCCGCCGCGCTCCTCCACGACACCGTCGAGGACACCAGCCTCACCCTGGATGACGTCCGCAGGGACTTCGGCGCCGAGGTGGCCCGGCTGGTCGAGGGCGTCACCAAGCTGGGCAAGATCCACGTCCACAGCCGGGAGCAGGCCCAGGCCGAGAACATCCGCAAGATGCTGGTGGCGATGGCCGAGGACATCCGGGTGGTCCTCATCAAGCTGGCCGACCGGCTCCACAACATGCGCACCGTCGCGGCGCACACCGAGGAGCGCCGCCGCCGCATCAGCCGCGAGACCCTGGACATCTACGCCCCGCTGGCGCACCGGCTGGGCATCTGGCAGTTCAAGGCGGAGCTCGAGGACCTCGCCTTCGCCCAGCTGGATTCCGTGGCTTACCACGACGTCGAGACCAAGCTGCGGGTCGGCGGGGAGCAGCGCCAGCAATTGGTCCGCGATCTCAGCGAGATCCTGGAGCGGGAGCTGAAGGCAGTCGGGGTCCGGGCCGAGCTGTCGGGGCGGTCCAAGAACGTCTACGGGATCGTCGAGAAGATGCGGCGCCAGCAGAAGGAGTTCGACGAGATCTACGACATCATGGCGGTGCGGGTGGTGGTGGACTCGGTCAAGGACTGCTACACCGCGCTGGGCGTGGTCCACAGCCTCTGGAAGCCGATCCCGGGCCGGTTCAAGGACTACGTGGCGATGCCCAAGGGCAACGGCTACCAGTCGCTGCACACCACCGTCATCTCTCACAGCGGTGAGCCCGTCGAGGTGCAGATCCGCACCCTGGAGATGCACCGCACCGCCGAATACGGCATCGCCGCCCACTGGCACTACAAGGCGGGGGGCGCCCAGCAGGTGCGCTTCGACGAGCGCTACAGCTGGCTCCGCCTGCTGATGGACTGGCAGAAGGAGCTGCTCGACGCCGAGGCCTTCGTCGACACCGTCAAGGTCGACATCTTCCAGGACGAGGTCTTCGTCTTCACCCCCAAGGGCGACGTCCGCTCCCTGCCGGCGGGGAGCACCACCGTCGACTTCGCCTACCGGGTCCACACCGACGTCGGCCACCGCTGCATCGGGGCCAAGGTCAACAGCCGGATGGTGCCCCTCGACTACCGCCTGGCCAACGGCGACATCGTCGAGATCCTGACCACCAAAGGGCCCCACGGGCCCTCCCGGGACTGGCTCAACTTCGTCAAGACCTCGACCGCCAAGGAGAAGATCCGGCAGTGGTTCAAGCGGGAGCGCCGCGAGGAGAACGTCACCAAGGGCCGGGAGCTGCTGGACAAGGAGTTCCGGCGCCTCCGCCAGACCCCGCTCGCCTCGCTCAAGGACGACGGCCTGCTCGACCTGGCCAGGGAGTTCAAGTACCCGAATTCCGACGACTTCCTGGCCGCGATCGGCTACGGCGAGCTCTCGGCGCGGACCGTGGTGCTCCGCCACGCCGACCGGGAGGCGGCCGCCGCCGAGGACGGCCACGGCCCGGCGATCCCGCTCACCGCCCCCACCGCGCCGCCCAGCGGCGAGGTCAGGGTGCACGGGGTGGGCGGGATGCTGACCAGTTTCGCCCGCTGCTGCAACCCCCTGCCCGGTGAGCCGATCCGGGGTTACGTCACCCGTGGCCGGGGCGTCTCGGTGCACCGGGCCAGCTGCGCCAGCCTCCGCCACGCCCACGACCCGGAGCGGCTGGTCGAGGTGGAGTGGGAGAGGGGCGCCCACCAGGTCTACCCGGTGAGCATCAAGATCGAGGCCTGGGACCGCACCGGGCTGCTCCGTGACATCGCTGCGGTGATCGCCGAGTCCAAGATCAACCTGGCGGGGGCCGACGTCCAGGTCTACGACGACCGGACCGCGGTGATCTCCACGGTGGTGGAGATCAGCAACCTCACCCAGCTCAGCCGCCTCCTGGAGCGGCTGGAACAGGTCCGCGACGTCCACACCGTGGCCCGGGAGGTGGGTTAGCCCGCAGCTCCACCGGTGCCGGCCCGGCATCCGCCGTAGCCGGTTCTCCACAACCGGCCGGGCGGGTTGTGGCAGAGACCACACCGGCGCGTTACCGGCGTCTGCCACCTTTGGCGCGATGGCAGGAGATCCCGCCCGGTCCTGTGTGCCTGCGAGCCAGCGCGAGGGCCGGAGAGCGCGAACGGAGGTGAGTGGGGTGCGAGCAAGAAGGCGGGGGGGGCGCCAGGGCGGACAGATCATCCCCATGGTGGCTCTGCTGTTGATCGTCCTGACCGGATTCGCGGCTCTGACCATCGACGCCGGCGTTGCCTACACCCAGTCTCGGAACGACCAGGACGTGGCCGACGCGGCCGCCCTGGCGGCCTCCTACTGGATCTTCAGTCAGGCCAGCCCGACCAGCACCACCATCGCCGGCGCCTACACCGCGGCCAGTGACGTCAACACGCTGGACTGCCGGAACGCCTCCTGTCCGCTGACCCTCAACTTCTACACCGGCAGCCAGTACACGCCCGGCAACCCACCGACCGTCAACACGCCCCAGTGCTCGGCCACCTCGTCCAGCAGCAGCTGCCTCGGCACCACCTACATCGGCACCGGCTCGACCATGATTGCCTACGTCGGAGCCACCATCAACGCCACCGCCACCAACTACTTCGCCTCTGGCACGCAGCCGTTCGCGGTGAACAATCAGGCCGTCGCCCAGGTCAGCGCCACCGGAAGCACCCAGGGTTCCAGCAGCCCCAACCCCACCGTAGCCTGCGAGGTCTGCATCTTCCACGACGTCACCAGCAACGGGTCTCAGAACAGCCTCAACGCCGCTGGCGGTAGCATCGACATCGGCGGCTACGTGTTCTTCAACAGCTCCAACGACACCATCAAGACCGCCACCGGATCCGGGTACGGTATCGTCATCGACGGGTTGGACCAATACAACAGCGGGTCGGTCTACAGCAACGGCAGCAGCAACCTGATCGAGGCGGACGGGATCCTCGACATCGATGGCGGAAGCAACTACGCGATCTACTTCAACTCCAGCAACGATGAGGTCGAGACCAACACCGGGACCAAGAGCAATATCAACATCAGCGGCAGTGTGCACCTGAACGGTGGCACGATCAGCCCGAGTCAGTATGGCACCGCGGCCACCCCCGCCTTCTCGGACCCGCTCGCCGGCATCGGCACGCCCGCCTACACGGACAGCAAGGGGAACACGTTCTCGGCGCCCAGCTACAGCCCCGTGTCGGGCGACACCATCTGGACCAATCACGGAAGCTGGACCTACCCCTACAGCCCGTCATGCCCCAGCTCGGAGACGCTCAGCCCCGGTATCTACACGACCATCCAGAACACGGCGTGCAGCAATGCCACCATCAACTTCCAGCCCGGGCTCTACGTGCTGGACGGAACCGGCTCGGAGCAGGGTCTGTTCATCAACTCCGGCACCACCACGCTGTCCGGAAGCGGGGTCACCTTCTACTTCACCTGCAACAGTGGTGGCAACCCGGCAGCGTGCGGCACCTACAACTACAATTCGAGCACGGGGAAAGGAAGCTGCGCCTCGACGTCCAACGGCGCGCAATTCTACAACAACGCCGCGGTAACCCTGAACCTGGCCGGCGGTAGCGACAGCAATGACATTCTGTTCTTCGCCGACCGCTGCAACAGCAGCGACGTGATGTACGTCAATTCATCCGGGCTGACGGCGAGCTCAGGTTACCCATCGGGAACCCTGTACGCGTACTCGGGCACCGTGTTCATGAACGCAAGCACCAACGCGATCCCCTCGCCCATGCTCATCGGTTGGCTGTACTACAACACCAGTAGTTCGACTCTCGGAACGACCTCCGGGTCGATCGCGATCGGCGGCGCTTCATCACCGGTGGTGGGCGGGCTGGTGCAGTAGCCGGCCCTGGCGGCTGTCGGGCAGGCATCCCAGCGCAGGGTTGTTACATATAGGTCGCAGTTCGGTGAGTGGCCTGTACTTCCCCTCGGCTACGCTGGGAGCCGGCCGGTAGGCGCCGAGATGGAGGTTGGTTGGCAGATGGCGCTGGGGCGCGAGGTGCTTCCAGAAGCTCGTCGGCGCGGATTGGCGAGGCGCCGAGGGCGTCGCGGCCAGGCCATGGTCGAGTTCGCGCTCACCCTTCCCCTGGTGCTGCTCCTGGCCCTCTCGGTGTTGGACTACGGCTACTACATGGAGCACCTCAACAACATCTCGACGGTGGTCAGGGACGGTGCCAGGTTCGCCAGCGAATTCACGGGCAACAGCCCGTGGGGGAGCTTCTGCCCCGACCCGGTCTCGTCAGCGGGCGTCTACTCATGCCCACTGTCGACCGATCCCTCGGACAAGGTGGAATCGCTGATCCAGATGGAGTCGGAGAGCCTGACCGTTCCCGAGGGCGGGCTCCCGCTCGACAACATCGACTGCTGCTGGGGTGGCGCCGGTGGTGGCAGCGGCTGCCCGAGCGGGTCGGGCACCACGGTGCCCTCGACCTTCGGTGCCACCGCCCAGATACCCACCGGTTGGCCGACGTCCACGTGGCCGAGCGGGATCACGGTCACCGACGCGGCGCCGCTGAGCTGCATGTCGATCACCTACTGGACCAGCTCCCCGCAGGATTACCAGAGCTCGCATCTGAGCCTGTGCGGATACTGGTCGGCTGACGCCAACAACTATGCGGGCGCGTTCGTGTCCGTGGGCAGCAGCGGGACGTGCACCCCGGCCGCCGGGCAGCTCGTCCAGGTCACCGTGATGTACAAGTGGAGCCAGGTGGCGCCCGGCCCCTCGTTCGTGATCCTGAACTCCGTCTTTGGGCTCAGCGTCACCGCTCAGCAGACCTACTCCTTCGTGGTGACGGCATGAGCTGCCTGCGACGGCGCCGGGCCGTGGGCCAGACCGCGGTCGAGTTCGCCCTGGTCTTCCCGGTCTTCATCCTGCTGGTGATGGGCTGCATCGACTACGGTGGCTACTTCGGCGCCCGGCTGTCCGTGGAGAACGCGGCCCGCGCCGGGGCTCGCCTGGCGGTCATCGAGCAGCCCAGCCAGTCCTCGTTCTCGGGCACCGCCATTGTTCAAGCGGTGACCGGCCAGGCCAACGACGCGCCGGGCTTGCCGAGCAACTCGGACTGCATCTGGAACGGGAGCAACCTCAGCCCGCTGAGCTACCCTCCCTTCACCTTCTCCTCGAGCAGCATCGGCTGCATCGGCATCTGGTACTTCCAGCTGCAGATGACCGGGAGCCCCAGCCTCTGCGCCCAGTGGAGTGTCAAGAACCAGGCCTTTGGCAAGTACTCCAGCAGCGGCTCGACGTGGACCGCCAGCTCGCCGAACAGCTGCGTCGGTATCGGCTCCGACATCGTGGTGGTCGGCGTCGGATATCAGTACCGACCGCTGACGCCGGTGCCGTACATTGGCACCGTGGCCACGAATTGCCCGTCCGGCGGCGGCAACTCGGCTCTCTGCACCTATGGGGAGACCCAGCTGCTCGAGGAGCAGCAGTGAGGCGCCTCGGCTGGCGCTGGTAGTGACCTTCGGCCCGAGCGGCGCTGCCCGCCCCCGCTAGACTCAGCCCCGCCATGCCGGCCATCAGCCGCCCGCGCGGGACCAACGACGTGCTGCCGCCCGAGTCCGCCACCTGGGAGTGGGTCCTCGACGGCCACCGGGAGGTGGCGTCCGGCTTCGGCTACGAGCCGGTGGAGACCCCCGCCTTCGAGGCCACCGAGGTCTACGAGCGGGGCACCGGCGCCGGCACCGACGTGGTCGAGAAGGAGATGTTCAGCTTCACCGACCGGGGTGGCCGCGAGCTGACCCTCCGACCCGAGGCGACCCCGGGCATCCTCCGGGCGGTGCTGGCCGCCCACCTGGAGCAGCGGCGGCGGCCGGTCCGGGTCCGCTACGCCGGTCCCATGTTCCGCTACGCGCGCCCTCAGGCCGGCCGCTACCACCAGTTCTGGCAGCTCGATATCGAGGCGATCGGGGAGCGCTCGCCAGCCCTCGACGCCGAGGTGGTCGAGGTCGCCTGGCGCTTCTACGAGCGGTTGGGGGTCACCGGGATCCAGCTCCAGCTCAACAGCCTGGGTGACCTCGAGGACCGCCGCCGCTACCGCGCCGCCCTGGTCGCCTACTACACGCCGCTCCGCGACCAGCTCTGCGACGACTGCCGCCGCCGCCTCGAGATCAACCCGCTCCGCCTCCTCGACTGCAAGCGCGACGCCCGTTTCGTGGCCGGGGCGCCCGAGATCGGGGCCTCGCTGAGCCCGCCGAGCATGGCCTTCTTCGCCTGCGTCCAGGAGCTGGTGAGCGACGCGGGCATCCCCTTCCGGCTCGATCCGCGGCTGGTACGCGGCCTCGACTACTACTGCGACACCACCTTCGAACTCTGGCACGAGAGTCTGCAGGGAGCGCAGAACGCCCTGGGCGGTGGGGGCCGCTACGACGGTCTCGCCGAGGTCCTCGGCTTCCCGCCGACGCCCGCGACCGGCTACGCCCTCGGTGTGGAGCGCACCGTCGCCGTCTGCCGCGAGCAGGGGCTTGCCCCCTCGGGAGCGGCTCCGCACGTCACCGTCCTCGGCATCGGCGTGGCCGGCAACCGTGCCGCTCCGGTGGTGGCCGGCCGGCTGCGCGAGGCCGGGATCAGCGCTGTGGTGGACGCCTCGGATCGCCGCTTGGACCGCAAGCTCGCCGCCGCCGCCCGGCAGGGCGCGCGCCTCGCGGTGATGGTGGGCGAGGAGGAGGCGGCCCAGGCCACGGCCACCTGGAAGGACCTGGAAACCGGGCGCCAGGACAGGAGCGCGGTGACGGATCTCGCCGCGACGATTCGTCCGCTCCTCGACCGGGTACCATGACCCGCGGCTCCCCGCCGGTCGCAGCGCATCCCACGCGGCTGGACCAACATACCCGCAATCGGGATCCCGACATCCGCCGCCAGCCTTCGAGCCCCCCAGGCAGGGGATGGAGAAAGGCGTCGTGAGGGAACCCACCTGGTCCTCGGGCACAGCCCAGGACGGCGCCACCGGCGCGGGGGCCGACCGGGCCTGATGAGCCGCCCATGAGCCCCACGCTGCTCCTCGGGGCCGTGCTCGCCCTGGTCGGTGCCCAGGTCAGCCATCTCGCCGCTCCCCGGCGGCTGCGCTACCCGGTGGTCCTCGGTCTGGCCCTGCTCGGTGTCATCGGCGGGGAGGTGGTGGCCCAGTGGCTGCATGCTGGCGGCCCCGCCCTGGGCTCGCTGCACCCGGTCGCCGATGTGGCCGGCATGGTCCTGCTCGAGCTTGGGGGCGCCGCCCTCCACGGCCCCGGACGGCCGCGGCTGACCGCCTGAGCGGGCGCTCACCCTCTAGCCGAGAGCCCCTTCCGTGACCGCATAATCGAGTGCCGCGATGCGGCCCCAGCGCCCGTCTCGGCTGGGAGGTCAGAGGAGGACAGGCATGCGCATCAAATTCCCCTTCGGCCGCAAGACACTCGCGGCTGCTGGAGCGATCGGGGCCGGGCTGCTGTTCTGGCGGATCAGGGCTCGCCGCCACGAGGCGGAGGACCGCGCCTTCGAGGAGGAGATCAAGGGGTCGGCCAAGGAGGAGGCCGGCGCATCCAGCAGTGAGGCCTGAGATCCGGACGCATCGCGCCCCCTCGGCTTCCCAGCGTCCCCCTCGCCACGGATGGGCCTTCCCGTGAGTTTGGAGCTGCCCCCGCTCGGGTATCCAGCCGATGTGACGCCTCACACGTCGGAGCTCCGGCTGCCCGCCGACCGCCACTACGTGATCGTGGCCAAGCGAGCCGCCGCCGGCTTCGCCGCGGTGGCCGGCCTCGACGTCGAGGCCCTCGACGACCTGGTCATCGCGGTGGCCCAGGCCTGCGAGAACACGATCTCGCTGTGCGAGCGCGCCGCCGGCCCAGGGTGCGGCCAGATCCGCCTGGTCTTCAGCCTTGCCGACCGAGCCCTGGAGGTGCAGGTGAAGAGCAGCCTGACCAGGGCGGAGCTGGAGGCGGCAGCCCGCCGCCGGGCGGCCGCGGCTCAGGCCGCGCTGGAGGCGCGCCTCCGCGAGGCCGATGAGATGGCACTGCGGGTGATGGGCCTCTTCGTCGACGACTTCGGCTACCGGGTGGACGAGCGCACCGGCGGGATGCGGGTCAGACTGACCAAGTACCTGGTTAAGTGACCCCGGCACCGCGCCGGACCGGCGGCGGTGGGTTGCCGGAGCGTGGTTCGACCGCCAGGCCGGCGCGGACGGCGGAGCGCCGCTCGATGGCCAAGCCGGCGGCGTCTCCCGGCCGCGAGGAGGTCAGGCGCCTGCTCCGCGAGTACCGCGAGACCCGCGATCCGGTCATCCGGGATCGGCTGGTCGAGCTGAACAGCGACCTGGTCCACTACATCGCCCGCCGCTTCGCCAACCGCGGTGAGCCTCTCGAGGACATCGAGCAGGTCGGCTTCCTGGGTCTGATCCAGGCCATCGACCGCTTCGATCCCTCCCTCGAGAATGAGTTCAGCACCTTCGCGACCCCGACCATCATGGGCGAGATCCGGCGCCACTTCCGGGACCGCTCCTGGGCGGTCAGGGTGCCTCGACGGCTCCAGGAGAACCTGCTCCGGGTCCACTCGGCCCAGCAGGAGCTTCAGTCCCGGCTCGGCCGCCCCGCCACCATCGAGGAGATCGCGACCCACCTACGGCTCGAGCCGGACGACGTGCTGGCCGCGCTCGAGGTCTCGCCGGCCCAGCGCACCATCTCCCTGCAGGCCCCGCTGGGCGGGGACGGCGGGGAGCCGACCGAGCTGGGCGAGAGACTGGGGGCCGAGGACCAGGACCTCGACCGGGTCGAGATGCGCGACGTGCTGGAGCGGGCGATGGCCCACCTGAGTCCCCGAGAGCGGCGGATCATGGCGCTCCGCTTCGTCGACCAATTGCCCCAGACCGAGGTCGCCAAACGGCTCGGCATCTCCCAGATGCACGTCTCCCGGCTGCAGCGGGCCGCGGTCGAACAGCTGCGCCGGGAGTTCGGCGGCGAAGCCGGGGTCTGACCCGCCGCCGCTGCCTTGCACCGGTCTGAGTTGTGCCGTCGGCGGTCCGATACAATCGACTGGCTCTGCACCTCGGACCGAGGGCGCCGCATCCGAGATGGTGCCGCCCACCCGCCGGGTGCTCCCAACCCAGCAGCGAGCCTCCCCCCTTTGCGCAGCTACGAGATCCGGGAGCGCTTCCTCCGATTCTTCGAGGAGCGAGGGCACCGGGTCCTGCCCAACCAGTCCCTGATCCCCGAGGGCGACCCGTCGTTGCTCTTCACGGTCGCTGGGATGGTGCCGCTCAAGCGCTTCATCAGCGGCGAGCGGACCCCGCCCAGCCCTCGCCTTGCCTCCTGCCAGCGCTGCTTCCGAGGTTCGGGCCTGCGCACCGACGACATCTCGTCGGTGGGCGACTGCACCCACCACACCCTCTTCGAGATGCTCGGCAACTGGTCGATCGGCGACTACTTCAAGGAGGGGGCCATCCGGTTGGCGTGGGAGCTGCTCACCGAGGACTTCCGCCTCGACCCGGCACGGCTTCGCCCCTCCATCTTTCCCGAGGACGCGGAGTCGCTGCGGCTGTGGACCGAGCTCATCGGGTTCACCGACGAGCAGGTGAGCCGCATCGAGGACAACTGGTGGCAGGCCGGCCCGACCGGGCCGTGCGGCTACGACAGCGAGGTGTACTTCGATCGAGGAGCTCCCTGCGCCTGCGGTCGCGTCGACTGCCGCCCCGAGGACGAGTGCGGCGGGGACCGCTGGGTGGAGATCTGGAACCTGGTGTTCATGGAGTTCGACCAGCGGGAGGACGGCACCCGGGCGCTGCTGCCCCAGAGGACGGTCGACACCGGCATGGGGTTGGAGCGCATGGCCACGGTCCTTCAGGGGGTGCGCTGCAACTACCAGAGCGACCTGTTCCAGCCGATCATGGCCAGCCTGGATCGGCGGTCGGGCGGAGGAGGCGACGGGGAGTCGCGGCAGCGCTCCCTGCGGGTGCTCGCCGACCACGTGCGGGGCGCCACGTTCCTGGTCAGCGACGGGGTGCTTCCCTCCAACGAGGGCCGCGGCTACGTGCTCCGCCGGGTGATCCGCCGCGCCGCCCTGCACGCCCGGAGGGTGGCGCTCCAGGGTCCGATCGCCGAGGCCGTCGCCGACGTGGTGGCGGTGATGGGCGATGCCTACCCGGAGCTGCGGCACCATCGGGAGCGTGCGCAGGCGGCGATCCGGGCGGAGGAGGAGGTGTTCAGCCGGACCGTGGAGGCGGCCAGCGACCGCCTGGAGACACTGCTCGCCTCGGGGGTCACCGAGATCCCGGGAGAGGATGCCTTTCGCCTCTACGATACCTACGGGCTTCCGGTGGAGTTAACCGTGGAGATGGCAGGCGAGCGCGGGATCACGGTCGACCGTGCCGGCTTCGACAGAGCCCTGGCGGAGCAGCGCGAGCGGAGCCGCAAGGGGGGGACGCAGAAGGGGTGGACGGCGGGTCCCGAGAGCAAGGCCGAGCTCGGCGTCGATATCAGGGTCGTCCGCGCCACGCGCTTCGCCGGCTACGAGACGCTCACCGCTGAGGCGACGGTCCTCGATGTGGTCTCTCGATCCGGCGGCGTCAGCAGCCGGGCGGACCACCTGGAGGCTGGCGAGCACGGAGAGGCCTTCCTCGACGTGAGCCCCTTCTACGCCGAGGCGGGAGGCCAGGTGGGTGACACCGGCGCCCTGACCTGGGAGGGTGGCCGGGCGACTGTCACCGACTGCCAGATCGTGGAAGACGGGCCTGTCCATGGCCGAGCCCACCTGGTCCACGTGGACGAGGGATCCCTGCACACCGGCATCCGCTTGGTCGCGAAGGTGGACGAGGCACGGCGGGGCGCGACCACGCGTCACCACAGCGCCACCCACCTGCTCCACAAAGCTCTCCGGGAGATCCTCGGCGAGACCGTCGTCCAGAGAGGATCGCTGGTCCGCCCCGACTACGCGACCTTCGACTTCAGCTTTCCCCGGAGCCTGACCGCGGACGAGCTGCGATCGGTGGAGCGCCGGCTCAACCGGGCCATCCGCGACAACCTGGAGCGGGACGTTCGTGAGATGCCGGTCGCGCAGGCGCGGGCCACCGGCGCCATCGCCCTCTTCGGCGAGAGATACGGCGAGACGGTCCGGGTGGTCGATTTCGGCGGCTGGGCCCGTGAGCTCTGCGGCGGCACCCATGTGCCGCGCAGCGGCGACATCGGAGCGGCTTTCCTGGTCGGCGAGAGGTCGATAGGCCAGGGCGTCCGGCGTGTCGAGATGGTCGCCGGCGAGGCCGCCGTGCAGCGCTGGGAGGAGACCGAGGCCGCCCTCCGAGACGTCGCCCTCACCCTGCGGGCCCGGCCAGGCGAGGTTCCGGAGCGGGTCTCGAGGCTGCTCGAGCAGAACCGGGAGCTGCAGCGGCGGCCCGGGGGCGCTGGGGACGGGGTCGCCGCTACCCTGGAGTCGGCCGAGCTGATCTCGGCGATGGGCACCACCGCGGCGATCGCCGACGCCTCGTCGATGAGCTCGGACCAGGCCGCCAGCCTGGCCGACCGGCTCTTCGCCGAACGGCTCGGGGGACGTGGCCTCGCTGCCGTCTTCGGCCAGGACACGGTGGTGGTCAAGGCCGGCGCCGACGCGGTGGCGGCGGGCCACCACGCGGGCCGGCTGGCCGGGCTCGCCGCGGACGCCGCGGGCGGACGTGGCGGGGGTCAGCCGAGCTTCGGACGAGGCGGCCTGAAGGCCCCCGGCCGGAGAGGCGAGGCCATCGACGCGCTGCGCGCCGCCGTCCAGGCAGGACCCGGGAGCGCCGCTGGGGAAGCTCACCCGTGATCGCCCGCAAGCGCTTCGCCCTGCTGCGCCGGCGCTCCGATTTCCACACCCACTACACGGTGATCGACATCGGTACCGAGTTCGTCAAGGCGCTGGTGGTCAAGCGCGAGGACGGCAAGGGGATCGTGATCGGGGTCGGCAAGGTGCGCCAGTCCCTCTCCGACATGCAGGCCGGCGCCGTCGCCGACATCCAGGGGGTGATCGACAACTGCGATCGGGCGCTGACCGAGGCCGAGGACATGTGCGGGGCCATCCCCGGGCAGGCGGTGATGGGGATAGCCGGAGAGCAGGTGCGCGGCTTCAGCACCACCATGACCGTGCCCCGGCCCCAGCCTCAGGCGCGAATCACCCAGGGCGAGATCGCCACCGCTCTCCAGGCGGTGCAGCGCCGAGCCCTCAAGGAGGCCGTCCGCCAGATGTCACACGAGCTGGGCGTGGCCGAGGTCCACGTCCGGCTGGTCCACAGCAGCATCACCTCAGTGCACATCGACGGCTACGCGGTCACCAACCCGCTGGATTTCCAGGGCCAGGTCCTCGAGGTGAGCGTCTTCAACACCTTCGCCCCCCTCACCCACATCGGAGCCCTCCAGACGATCGCCCAGGAGCTCGACCTCGAGCTGGTCGCCACGGTGGCCGAGCCCTACGCGCTCACCCGGGGATGCGCCACCGAGGACATCTACGAGTTCGGCGGGATCTTCGTCGACGTCGGCGGCGGCACCACCGACATCGCGGTGGTCCGGCGCGGCATCGAGGCCATCCGGATGTTCGCCCTGGGCGGCCGCTCATTCACCAAGCGGCTGGCCAACGAGATGACCATGAGCCTGGAGGAGGCCGAGCGATTCAAGCTGGCCCATGCCGAGGGGCGGCTCCCAGCCGAGCAGAACGCGATCGCCAAGACCGCCCTTCTTCCGACCGCGGAGGTCCTGGCCCAGGGCATCGCCCTCACCCTCGAGGAGCTGGCCGGCCGCGATCAGCTGCCGCCGGCGATCTACCTGGCCGGGGGCGGCGCGGCCCTGCCCGAGGTGAGCGAGCAGCTCCAGGCGGTCGAGTGGGCCGAGAGCGTGCCGATGAGCCGGGCACCCGCCATCCGCGTCCTCGGCCCCGACGACGTCCACGGCATCCACGACTCCACCGGCCTCCTGGTGGGCAGCCAGGACGTCACCCCGATGGGGCTTGCGTATCATGCGGTGTCCCTGGAGGACGAGGCGGACCAGCCGCTCGGCGGCCTGATGCGCCGGGTCATGAGGGCGATGAGGGTATGAGCTCGATGAGGATCGAGCCCCGATGAGACGGCTCATCTACATCGGACAGGACGACGACATCTCGGACCTGGCCGGAAGGATTCGGACCGCCGACGATGGTGACGAGGTCGCCCTGGTCGTCCCGGCGGGAGCCCAGGCGCTCCAGGCGCCCATCCACCTCCGGCTCATCGCCCAGCTGAGCGCCAAGCGCGACCAGAAGGTGGTCGTGGTCAGCCCCGACCCCAGGATCCAGGAGCAGGCCCGCGGCGCCGGGGTCACCGTCTTCAGCTCGGTGGCGGCCTACGAGGGTGGCGTCCCCATCGAGCTTCGCCGTCCCGGCGCCCCGCTCCGCTCAGGTCAGGCGGCCGGAACGCCTTCCCCGGCGGTGGTGCCTCGGTCACCGGTGTGGGAGCCGGACTCGCCACCGGCCGGTTCCGGCGCCGTGGCACCGGGCCCGGCGGTTGCATCGCCTTCGCCGCTGGCTGCCGCCCCGACGGCGCCCGCACCCGCCCCACTGGTCGCCGCCGCAGCCGGCGGCACTGCCCCGATCACGACCGGCCCGGCCGCACCTGCCCAGCTCGGAGGCCAGCCGGCCCCCGGAGACGGTCCGAGCCGAGCGTGGCCGGCCACCGGTGCCGGCGCTTGGGGCCAGGCGCCCACCAGCTGGACGGCATCGCCGGTCGCGCCGGCGGCAACGTCGGCAGGCTGGCAGAGCCCGGGCTCGGGGAGCCCATCGGGCGGGCCGGCCTTCCAGGGCGCCTCTCTCTACCAGGGGGGCGGCGCCGCGACCCAGGTGCCCCCGGCCCAGCAGGCCCTGGTGACCACGCCTTCCCGCTCGGGGCGCGGCACCCTGCGGGACAGCGCGGCGAGGCGCCCCCGGGGCCACCGACCCCGCACCGCCCTCTACTTCGTGCTCATCGGGCTCGCGGTGATCGGCCTCCTGGTCTACCTGGTGCTGACCCCGACGGCCACCGTTGCCATCACCGTCGTCGAGCAGCCCCTGCCGGTCACCGCGACGATCCAGGGCAGCGCCGACCCCACCCAGAACACCGGTCCCAACCACATCCTGACCAAGGTGGTGAGCGATACCGGGAGCCAGCAGTTCCCGGCGACTCCCACCGGGACCAAAAGCATCCCGGCCGTAGCCGCCACCGGTTCCGTCGTCCTCAGCGCCGACCCGACCACGTTCCCGTTCGGGGTGTCGTTCCCTTACAGCACCAATGGCCTGGTGTTCGAGACGAGCGGCGGCGTCCAGTTCGAGGTTACCGGCAGCGGGACTGTGACGATGGGTCCACCGACCTACCAGAGTGCCCCCATCCCCATCGCGGCTCTCCAGGCCGCCGCCAGCGGCAACGTTCCAGCCGGGGCGATCACACAGTGGGTGAACGACCCGTGCAGCGACCCACACAACCATTGCCCAGCCGGGTCGATCTCGGTCACCAACCTCGAACCGACCTCCGGAGGTGTCGACGCCGCCACCCAGACCGTGGCCAGCTCGAGCGACATCCAGGGCTGGCAGTCGCAGGTCACCCAGTTCTGCGATCAGCTCACCAGCAAAGCCAGGTCGGACCTCACCAGCAAGGCGGGCGGCGACACGATCGCCCTGGATCCCAACCAGGAGGGTGAGACCATCGCCTGCTCGCCCAAGCCCAACGTCGCCCAGATCCAGGCCGACACCCAGATGTCGCCGGTGACGGTGACGGTGACCATGACCGCCCAGGCCACCGTCTACAACCCGGCCGATGTGCGAGCCGATGTCCTCACCGACCTGGAGAACTCTCAGAACCTGCCCGCCGGCGACACCCTGGTCCCCGGAACCGTGAGCTCGCAGACGGAGGTGGTCACGGCGGCATCGGATGGCACCGTGACGCTGTCGGTGAACGCGAGCGCCTACTACCGTCCCGCCACTACCAAGCAGCTCCTCTCGGCTCTGCGCGACCAGTTGACCGGGCGAAACCCGGGCGACGTCCTTGGCATCGTCCAGCAGCGGATCAATGACGTGGACCACGTGACCGTGCACGAGAGCCCCTTCACCCTGTTCTTCATGCCGTTCTTCAGCTCCAACATCGCGGTCACCGAGAACTTCGTCGCCCCGTCGGCGTCGTCCTCAAGCGGTTGAGCGCGGCAGTCGGGGTCGACGTGGGCGCCCGGCGGGTGGGCCTCGCCGCCGCCGATCCCAGTGGCACCATCGCCTCTCCACTGCGGACCCTGGACCGGGACCGACCCGGCTTCTGGGCACAGCTGAGCCAGGTGTGCACGGACCGCGGCTGCCAGCTCCTGGTGGTGGGTCTCCCCCGGCGCCTGGACGGAGCCGAGGGTGACGCCGCGCACCAGGCCAGGCGCTTCGCCGCCGAGGCCGAGCGGCGGCTCGGGGTGGTGGCGGTGCTCTGGGACGAGCGGCTCACCACCGCCGAGGCCGAGCGGGCGCTGATCGCGGCCGGCGTCCGGCGAGCCGCCCGGCGCACCCGCGTGGACGCGGTGGCCGCGGCGCTCATCCTTCAGGGATACCTGGACGCCCAAGGGCGCGCCGGGAAGGTCGCAAGGGCACCCGCCCCGCGGCCCCAGCCGGGTGAGCCTCGGTGAGCCCAGCGACCGCCCACCGGGGCACCGGAAGCGGCGCCGGCCACCCCCGGCGCCCGGCGCGGCCGCTCCGGGCACCCCGCCGGCGGAGCGGGCTGGGCCCGTTCTTCGCCCTGGTCGCGGTCCTGGTGATCCTTGCCGGAGGGGCCGGCGCCACCCTGGTCTACGCCCGGATGCAGCTCCAGCCCGTCACCGCCACCCAGGGAGACAGCGGCATCCCACTCACCGTCGCGGCCGGCGAGAGCCTCGGCCAGGTTGCCACGGACCTCCAGAGCCAGGGTGTGATCCGCAGCGCCACCTGGTTTGCCGCCTTCGCCCGCCTCCAAGGGGTGCACCTGCGAGCCGGACGCTACCTGGTGGACTCGGGGATGGGAGCCAGCGAGCTGCTCGCCCGCCTCCAGGGGCCGCCGGTCGCCTGTCCCCCCGAGCCGGCGGCCACGCTGACCGTCCCGGAGGGCCGCACGGTGGAGCAGATCGCCGAGATCGTGGCCTCCACCAAGGGGCTGAGCGTGTCCCGGCCGGAATACCTGGCCGCGGTGGCGGAGGGCAGCTACCAGGCCGCGTTCCTGAGCATGCGGCCAGCCGGCGACCAGTCCCTCGAGGGTTTCCTGTTCCCGGCCACCTACACCGTCCCGGACTGCTCGACGGCACATGACATCGTCCAGCAGCAGCTGGACGGGTTCGCCGCGCACATGGCCGCCGAGCTTCTCGCCGACGGAGACCACGCCTATGCCGATCTGATCGCCGCCTCGATTGCCCAGGACGAGGTCCAGCCGCGCGACTTCGCCCGGGTCGCCTCGGTGATCGTCAACCGCCTCAAGGCGGGCATGGACCTGCAGATCGACGCCACCGTCATGTACGGGCTGCATCAGGTCGGGCAGACCATGTCCAGCGCCGACGAGGCCATGGACACCCCCTACAACTCCTACCTGCACGGCGGCCTGCCGCCCACCCCCATCGGCAATCCCGGGGCGGCAGCCATCGCGGCGGCGCTGACCCCCGCCTCGACCAACTACCTTTTCTACGTCTCCGACGCGTGCGGAAACACCTACTTTTCCGCAACTGAAGCCGATCACCAGAAGCAGGTCCAGGAATATCTGGGCAAATGCCCGTGAAGAGCGCGGCGCCCAGGGCCAGCCTCCACCTGGCACTGATCGGGGCGGGGATCCGCCACTCGCCCTCGCCGGCGATGCAGCAGGCCGCCCTCGACGCCCGCGGCCTGCGCGGCGAGTACAGCCTCCTGGACGTCGCTCCCGAGGAGCTGCCCGGCCTGCTCAACAGGATCCGGGCCGGGGAGCTGACCGGCTGCAACGTCACCGTCCCTTACAAGAGCGCGCTGGCCGCTGCCTGTGACCGGCTGGAGGGCGATGCCGCCGTCTGCCAGGCCGTCAACACGCTGGTGGGCGACGCCGGCGAGCTGGTCGGCGATGACACCGACGCCCGGGGATTCGAGCTGGCCCTCGGCTACCTCCGGCTGCTCCCCGAGTCAGGTGGCACGGGTCTGGTCTTCGGGGCTGGCGGCGGTGCCGCAGCGGTGGTGCTCGCGCTCTGCCGGATGGGGGTGGAGGAGATCGCGGTGGCGGCCCGCAGGGTCGATCAGGCCTCCGACCTCTGCCTGCGCGTCTCGCCCGAGAACGGCCGGCCGGTGGCCTGGGAGGAATGCGCCGAGCTCGAGGCCATCGCCGAGAACGCCGACATAGTTGTCAACGCCACCTCCACCGGGGCCGGCAACCTCCCCCTCCCGCTCGACGTCCTCCCTGAGCGGTGCATCGTGGCCGACCTCCGCTATCGCCCGCGGCCCGTCGACCTGGTGGAGGCTGCGGAGCAGCGCGGCCTGCGCGCCACCGACGGCGTGGAGATGCTCCTCTTCCAGGGCATGCTGAGCTTCCAGCGTTGGACGGGGGCGGATCCCCCTTGGCACGCCGCCCGCCAGGCGCTGGTCGCCGCCCTGGAAGGATGAACCCGGCTCTCACCGCCGGCGCCGGTGTTGCTGGCGCGGCGATCGGCCTCGGCGCCGGATGGCTGTCGGTGTTCCTGGAGGGTCGGGAGCGCCTCGAGGAGGAGGAGAACGAGGAGCGCGCCGAGTACGAGGCTGAAGTGGCGAAGCAGGCGGAAGAGGCGGGAGCCAGGGGCGACCCGCCCGAGCCGGCACTGCCCTGGCTGCCCGAGCGCTACGGCTGGACGTGGCTGGAATGGGGGCTCGCGCCGGTGCTGGCGGCTTTCGGCTTCAGCCTCTTCGCGGGCCACCAGGGACTGACCTGGGTGGCCGTCGAGGACGTCGTGTGGGTGGCAGTCTTCGTCCAGATCATCGTCTTCGACATCAAGCACCGGCTGATCCTCGACAAGGTCACCCTGCCCGCCATCGTCCTGGCCCTGGTCCTGGCCGCGGTGACCCCGGGGCTCTCCTTCTTCGGCACCCTGATCGGCGGGGCCGCGGTGGGTGGCCTCTTCGCCCTGCTTCACCTGGTCTCCCGGCGGGGGATCGGCCTGGGCGATGCCAAGCTGGGCACGCTGGTCGGAGCGGTGACGGGCCTGGGCTTCAGCGACCAGTACCAGGCCGCCTACGCGGTGGTCGCGGCGGTGCTGATCGGCGGCGTGGTGGCCCTGCTCCTCCTCATCAGCCGGCTGCGCAGCCTGAAAGATCCGATCCCTTACGGGCCCTTCCTGTGCATCGGCGCAGCGGTGGTGCTGTTCCAGGGCCCGCTGGTCACCTGACGCCCCGTCTCGAGAGGCCTGAGGCGGGCGATCGGCAGCCCGGCAGGCACGATGCGATGTGGGGAGTCGGCGCCTGTGGCCGCCTCAACCCATGGGGCTAAGGTGGAGGTGTCGACAGGTCACGCTCGGGGAGGCTGGCGATGGAGTACGGCAGAGCGATCGTGGCTGCGGAGCTGCGGTCACTGGAGCTGCGGCCTGCGGAGGACGCGGTGGCGGCGATCTACGACCGTCCCATCGGTCTGCGGCTGCTCCACCAGGAGCCGGAGAGCGGTGAGGAGCACTACCTGGTCCGCTACCCTGCCGGGGTGCGCTGCCGCGCCCACCGCCACACCGCGGCCCACACCATCGTGGTGCTGGAGGGCGAGCTGGAGGCCAACGGTCAGGTCGTGGGTCCGGGCTCCTACGTTCACTTCCCGCGGGGCGAGCCGATGCGGCACCAGGCGGCGGGCGGCGCCCCATGCCTGTTCGTGGTGCTCTTCCACGGCCCCTTCGACGTGGCCCTGGTGGAGGGCTGAGCGCCGCCCCGGAGCACCGGGGCGAGCACCGGCCGACATCGGTGAGCCGGCGGCTGGCGCCACGGCGAGCCGAGCCGCCGACGAATGCCCCATCATGGCGGGCACGATGGCTCCCCCACTGCTCTCCGGCGAGACGCCGATATCCACTCAGCGGCAGCACCCTGCGGTGCTGGTCCCGGCCGGGGTGATCGCCGCCCTGTGCATCGCCGTGCCGCTCCTCCTCATCCACCTGGTGCCGGCCCGCATCGCCGGCCATGACACCGGTGAGGCCAAGCTCATCGCCTCGGTGGTGATCGCCGTGGTGGTCGCTCTCTGGTTCCTGCTCCGCGTGCTCCAGTGGCGATTCCAGACGTACACGCTGACCTCGCACCGGATAGTGATGAGCCGAGGCGTGATCTCCCGGGTGATGGAGTCGATCTCGCTGGATCGGGTCCAGGACATCGTGGTGCGCCGGCCGATCGCCGACCGGCTGATCGGCTCCGGCTCCATCGAGATCGACTCGGCGGGGCGCGACGGCGTGGAGGTGCTGCGCCTCATCCCCCACCCCAACCGCTTCTACACGCAGGTGCTCCAGGCGGTGGAGGACCACCGGCGGCTGAGCATGGGTTATCCGTCCCCGGGCACGGAGCCGCCGGGGCCGGCCGCGCCGCCGACGCTTCCCCCCACGCCGTACGGCATGGCGGGCGGGGGGGTGTGAGGCGATGAAGGACCCGCACCCCACCACCGCGGGTCTGGCTGGCTAGGACCGCCTCGGCGCAGCCGCGATGCTTCGGTTCCTGACCGCCGGGGAGTCCCACGGCCCCCAGCTCACGGCCATCGTCGAGGGTGTCCCCGCCGGGCTGCCGCTGGATGCGCGCCGGGACATCGATCCTCAGCTGCGGCGCCGCCAGGGTGGATACGGACGCGGCCGTCGCCAGCTCATCGAGCACGACTCCGCCCAGATCGTGGGTGGCGTCCGCGGCGGCCGCACCCTCGGTTCGCCGGTGGCCCTGGTCATCACCAACCGGGACTGGGAGAACTGGAAAGGCCCGATGCAGGTCACCGCCCGGGGATTCCACCGGAAGGCGATCACCCGGGTGAGACCGGGGCACGCCGACCTCGCGGGGATGCTCAAGTACGGCTTCGAGGACGCCCGCGACGTGTTGGAGAGAGCCAGCGCGCGGGAGACGGCCGCCCGGGTGGCCGCCGGCGCGGTGGCGATGGCGCTGCTCCGCCAGCTGGGGGTGGGGGTCTCATCGTGGGTGCGGCGGATCGGCGAGGTCGCCATCGAGTGGCGAGATTGCGTGGACCAGGCGGCGGTCGAGGCGTCGCCGGTGCGCTGCCCCGATCCGGAGGCGTCGGCCCGCATGGTTGCCGCCATCGACGCCGCCCGGGGGCGCGGCGACACCCTGGGTGGCAGCGCGGTGGTCACCGCGACCGGAGTGGTCGCCGGGCTGGGCAGCTATGCGCAGTGGGACCGGCGCCTCGACGGCCTGGTCGCCCAGGCCCTCTGCAGCATCCCCTCGGTCAAGGCGGTGGAGATCGGGGCCGGCCTGCTGGCCGCTCGGTCGCCGGGATCGGAGGTGCACGACTCCCCCCACCACGTCGAGGGCGAGGGCTTCCACCACCGGACCAATCGCCAGGGCGGGTTGACGGGTGGCGTCACCGACGGGGAGCCGCTCTGGGCCACCGTCCACTTCAAGCCGATCGCGACGCTCCTGTCGCCCCTGCCCAGCGTGGACACCCACACCGGCGCCGAGGTCAACGCGCACTACGAGCGTAGCGACGTCTGCGTGGTCCCGGCCGGGGCGGTGGTGGCCGAGGCCATGCTGGCCTGGGTGGTCGCCGCCGCGATGTCGGAGAAGCTGGGCGGCGACTCCCTCACCGAGATGCGCCGCAACCTCGCCGCCTACCGGCGCGAGATCCGGCGGCTGCGATGACGGTTCCCGCCACGCGCCGCTCCCGACCCTGTCCCATCGCCCTGATCGGGCTCCCGGGCAGCGGCAAGAGCACCCTCGGTCGCCAGCTTGCCGACCAGCTGGGCTGGGAGCTTCGCGACACCGACGCCGAGATCGAGCGGGCGACCGGACGCAGCCCGGCCGAGATCATCGACGTTGACGGCGAGGCTGAGCTCCGCCGGCTGGAGAGGGAGGCCGTGGAGGAGCTGCTTCGATTCCCACGCCCCGTGGTGGTCGCCTGCGGCGGCGGCCTGTTCACCGAGGAGACGGCACGCAGCCGGCTGCTCTCCAGGTCGTGGGTGGTGGCCCTGGACGCCCCCGATGCGGCCCTCCTGCGCCGGCTGGGTCCCGCCCTCGACCGCCCCCTCCTGCGCGGCGACGTGGCCGGCCGGCTCGCCGAGCTGCGCCGGCAGCGCGAGCCCCTCCACGCCCAGGCGCACCTGCGCATCGACACGGGCTGCACGCCGCTGGAGGCCGCGGTCCACGCCATCTCGTCCGTCGCCGACTCGGTGCGGGTGCCCCTCGGCCCCGCCGCCTACCCGGTGGTGGTGGGCGAGGGCGCGGCGGACCACATCGAGGCTCACCTGCCCGCCGCCTGCCGCCGGGTGGCGGTGGTCACCGACACCGCCGTCGAACCCTTCGGCCGCCGGATCGCCAAGAGGATCCGTGCCTCGGGCTGCGAGGCTCGTCTGGTCGGCCTGGCAGCCGGCGAACCGGCGAAGAGCTGGCCGGTTGTCGGCCGCCTCCTCGAACGCCTTGCCCGGCTTGGCATGGGCCGCCACGACGCGCTGGTGGCGGTCGGAGGGGGCTCGATCGGTGACATGGCCGGCTTCGCCGCCGCCGCATATTGCCGGGGAATCCCCTGGGTGGTGGTCCCCACCACCCTGCTGGCGATGGTGGACAGCGCGATCGGCGGCAAGACCGGGGTCAACCTGCGAGCGTCCAAGAACCTCGCGGGCGCGTTCTGGCAGCCCCGGGCGGTGCTGGCCGACCCCACCGTCCTCGACACCCTGCCGACCCGCGAGATGGCCTCGGGCATGGCCGAGGTCGCCAAGTACGCGATGATCGCCGACACCGACCTCCCCGCCCTGCTCGACGGCGGGCTGGAGAAGGCCGCGGCAGGAGACGTCAACGCGCTCACCGCGATCGTGGAGCGCTGCGCCGCGATCAAGGCTGACGTGGTCGGCCGTGACCCCCGGGAATCCGGGCTGCGGGCGGTCCTCAACTACGGGCACACCGCGGCGCATGCCCTCGAGGCGGCGACCGGGTATGGCTCGGTCACCCACGGCGAGGCCGTGGCAGCGGGGATGCGGGTGGCCGGCCGCCTCTCGTTCCGGTTGCTGGGTCTGCCCAGAGCCGAGCTGGAGTGGCAGGAGCGGCTTCTCGACCGGATCCGCCTGCCCCGGCTCCCGCCGATCTCCGCGGACGAGGTGCTGGATCGGCTCGGCCACGACAAGAAGGCGGTGGCCGGCGAGCCGCGCTGGGTCCTGCTGTCCCGCCGAGGCGAAACCCGCACCGATCAGCGGGTGCCCGCGGACCTGGTCCGGGAGACCGTGACGGAGGTTCTTGGCCGGTGACGCGTGTGCTGGTCCTCAACGGCCCCAACCTGGCGGCGCTGGGCCGGCGCGAGCCCGAGGTCTATGGGTCGGCGACCCTCGTCGAGATCGAGGCGTCGTTGCGCCGCCAGGCTGAGCAGCTCGGGGTGGAGCTCCGTTTCGAGCAGCGCAACGGCGAGGGGGAGCTCATCGACGTGCTCGAGGAGGAGAGCGGCCGGGCCGACGCGGTGGTGATCAACCCGGGTGCCCTGAGCCACACCAGCGTCGCCCTGCTCGACGCCCTGCGGGCCTTCACGGGACCGGTGGTCGAGGTCCACCTGTCCAACACCTTCGCCCGCGAGCCCTATCGGCGGGTGATGCTCACCGCCGAAGCCGCTGACGCGGTCATCCTCGGCCTGGGGGCCGACAGCTACGGCGTCGGCCTCGATGCCGCGGTGCGCGCGGCGGCGGCCGGGCCACCCCGATAGCCTGTCGCCCCTGCCTTGAGTCACAGTTGTCGGGAGATGGTGGCGACTTCCCCTCCTCGCAATCCCGGGACCGCGGCGGGGTCACCCGGATGATCAACGCCGGCGAGCTTCGCCCCGGGACCACGGTGGAGCGCGGTGGCGACCTGCTCCAGGTTCTCGAGTTCGCTCACATCAAGCTGGGCCGGGGAACCGCGGTGGTCCGCGCCAAGCTCAAGAACCTGGCCACCGGCGCCGTGACCGAGGAGACATTTCGCCCCGAGGAGAAGTTCGGCCGGGCTCGGATCGAGCGCTCCGAGGTCCAGTACCTGTACCGCGACGGCGACCACTTCGTGGTCATGGACACCGGCAGCTACGAGCAGACCCCGCTCACCGCCGAGCAGGTGGGTGACGGGGTCCGCTGGCTCAAGGAGAGCGAGACCCTCACCCTGCTCACCCACGACGGCCGGGTGCTGGGGGTGGAGCTGCCCATCGCCGTTGAGCTGGAGGTGGTGGAGACGGAGCCGGGATTCCGCGGCGATACCGCCAACGCCGCGAGCAAGCCGGCGACGGTGGAGACCGGGGGGGTGGTGGACGTGCCGCTCTTCGTCAACCAGGGCGACCGGATACGGGTCGACACCCGCACCGGTCGCTACATCGAGCGCGCCTGATGGAGAACGGTGACGGCCGCCCGCCCCTGGGCGTCACCCGCGTGGCCAACGAGGTGGTCGCCTGGATCGCTGCTCTCACCGCGCTCCAGGTGCCCGGCGTGCACGCCATGTACCAGGCCGCCGGCCAGTCCTTGGAGAGGATCCTCCGCCGCCCCTACGCTCACCGCGGGGCGCGGGTGCAGGTCAGGGACGGATCGACCCTCGACATCGACCTCTTCGTAGTCCTGCTGGCGGGTCACTCCGCCCCCCGGGTGGGCGCCGAGGTCCAGCGCCGGGTCGCCGACGCACTCGGGCGGATGCTGGGTCTGGAGGTCGGCAACATCGACGTCCACATCAGCGAAGTCGTCTTCGTCTGAGACATGCCGCTGCGCGGCGGAGGGCGGCGAGGGCGTCCAGACGGTCGTGGGCCGTCGAGGCTACCGTGCAGGCCATGCTTGCGCCCGTCATCCTGTATCCGATGAGCCGTTCGGGCGGGAGGCGGCGGCGCGGACGCGAGCTGGCCCTGCGGGTTCTCTTCGAGCTCGAGGGAACCGACAAGGACCACGTGGCCGCCATTGACTACCAGGCCTCGGAGATGGGGGCCACCCCGGACACCGTCGCCTTTGCCCGGCGGCTGGTGGCCGGGACGCTGGAGCGCATCCGGGCCATCGACGCGGCCATCGCCGAATCGAGCCTGCACTGGGACCTTGTGGACCTGGGCAAGGTGGAGAGAGCGGTGCTCCGCCTCGGCACCTACGAGATCCTGTTCGAAGCCTCGACGCCGGTGGCGGTGAGCATCGACGAGTCCCTCGAGCTGGCCCGGATCTACGCCGGCGACGAGGCCGTGCCCCTGGTCAACGGCGTTCTCGGGCGGATCGCCAGGGAGCGAGTGGGATGAGCGATCATATGTTCGCTGTGCCCGGGGATCCGCCACCTGAGATGCCATGGTCGAGCGCCGGACGCTGACGGTCGCCGAGCTGACCGGGATCATCCGGGGGGTCATCGCCCGGAGCCCCGAGCTCGAGGACGTCCTGGTGGAGGGCGAGATCAGCAACCTCTCCATGCCCGCCTCCGGGCACCTCTACTTCACCCTCAAGGACGCTGGCGCATCGATCTCCTGCGTGGTCTGGCGCTCCCAGCGCGCCCAGATCCCGTTCCGTCCGGAGAACGGGATGACCGTCATTGTCCACGGCCACGTGGAGGTCTACGACGCCCAGGGCCGTTACCAGCTGTACGCCGACCGTCTCGAGCCGTCGGGCGTGGGTGCCCTGGCCCTGGCGGTGGAGCAGCGCCGCCGGGCCCTGGCCGCCGAGGGCCTGTTCGACGAGGCGCGCAAACGCACCCTGCCGCTTCTGCCCCGGCGGGTGGTGGTGGTGACCTCACGATCGGGCGCCGCGCTCCGTGACGTCCTGACCGTCACCGGCCGGCGGGCGCCCTGTGTGGACGTCGTGCTCTCTCCGGCGACGGTTCAGGGTGAGGGGGCGGTGGAGACCCTGGTGCTGGCCCTCGAGCGGGCGCAGTCGGTGCGTGGCGCGGATGTCGTGCTGCTGGTCCGCGGAGGCGGATCCCTCGAGGACCTGATGGCCTTCAATGACGAGCGACTGGCCAGGGCGATGCGCTCGAGCCGCCTGCCGGTCGTCTCCGGGGTCGGACATGAGACCGACACGACCATCGCCGATCTCGCCGCTGACCGGCGCGGCGCCACCCCCTCCGCGGCCGCCGAGCTGGTCGTGCCCGACTGCCGCCGCCTCGGGGAGGAGCTGGCCAGCCGGGGTGCCCGTCTCGCGGTGGCGGCCCGCCAGGCGCTGGCGGTCAAGCGTGCGGCAGTGGAGCAGCGGCACGCGCGCCTGGACACCGCATCGCCGGCGCGCCGCCTGCCCAGCCACCGCCAGGAGCTCGACGCCCGGACGGCCCGCCTGCGCTCCGCCGTGGTCGCCGCCCTGTCGGTCAAGCGCCGAACTCTGGACGGCAGCCTGGGCCGGCTTCAGCTGAGCTCGCCGGCATACCGGCTGGCCGTCGAGCGCCGGGGCCTT
The DNA here is from genome assembly GCA_035624785.1 of Binatia bacterium. Taxonomy (GTDB): domain Bacteria; phylum Chloroflexota; class Dormibacteria; order Aeolococcales; family Aeolococcaceae; genus JAJZNI01. The sequence continues at coordinate 156,885 of DASPQV010000048.1, forward strand.
CAGGCACGGGGACAGCGGCTGAGCGACCTGGCGGGCGCCGGGATGCGCAGCCGCCAGGAGGCGCTGAGGGGCCGCCGCGCCCACCTCGAGGCGCTCTCGCCGCTGGGGGTCCTGGAACGCGGCTATTCGATCACCATGGACGACGTCTCGGGGGCGGTGCTCACCGACCCTGGGTCGGTCTCGGCCGGTCAGCGCATCCGCACCCGGATAGCCAGGGGGGTGCTGATCAGCCGGGCCGAGGCCTCGACAGACGACCACGAACAGACGTACGATGCACCGGGCAGCCGCCCGGAGAGAGGATGAGCGCGACCATGGACAACTCGCTGGCAAGCGGTACGAGCGGAGACGTCGAGGCGCTGAGCTACGAGCGGGCTCTCGGTGAGCTGGATCAGATCATCGAGCGGCTGGAACGAGGCGCGGTGGCCCTCGATGAGGCCATCGCCGCCTACGAGCGCGGAGCTCGGCTGGCCCAGCACTGCGCCCGGCTTCTCGATCGCACCGAGCAGAAGATCAGCCAGCTGGTGGTGGGCGCCGGGGGTCGCATCAGCGAGAGGACGTTCGAGCCGGAGCGCCCGGATCTGGAGGCTGCCATGGAGCTGGGAGCACCGTCGCCACCGATTGCCCGGCGCCTCCCCGTCGACCCCGACGACATCCCGTTCTGATGGCGGCGCCCAGCCCTGGTGGGCTCGCAGCCCGGCATCCGGTGTTCCGCGCCGCGCCTGCCACGATCCCATTCCGGTTCCGAGCGGCGGGCTGATGGTGCTTCAGAGGCTGGACCTGGCGCTGGTCGAGCGCGGACTGGCCGAGACCAGGGAGCGTGCCCAGGCCCTGATCGCCGCCGGGCTGGTGGAGGTCGGCGGTCGGCCGGCTCGGAGCGCCGCCCAGCGGATCGCCGAGGATGCCGCCCCACGCCTGATCGGCCAGGCCACCCCCTGGGCCAGCCGCGCGGGTGAGAAGCTGGACGCCGCCCTGGAGGAGTTCGGGGTGGACTGTCTGGGGCGAGTCTGCCTGGATGCCGGGGCCTCAACCGGGGGCTTCACCGACGTGCTCCTGACGCGGGGAGCAGCTCGCGTCTATGCCGTGGACGTCGGCCACGGCCAGCTGCTGCCGCGCCTGGCGGAGGAGCCCCGGGTCACCGTTCTCGACCGGACCAACCTGCGTCACCTCGAGGCCGTCCCCGGCCCGACGCCGACCCTGGTCACCCTCGACCTGTCCTTCATCTCCCTCCGTCTGGTGCTCCCCAGGGTTGCCCGGGTCGCCCCCGGCGCGGAGGTGATCGCCCTCTTCAAGCCCCAGTTCGAGCTGGGGCGGGCCGCGGTCGGCAAGGGCGGGGTGGTCCGTGACCCGGCTGCCGCCCTGGCGGGAGCTCGAGCGCTGCTGGGCTGGTGCGCCGAGCAGGGCGCCGAGGCGCTCGGAGGGCCCATCCCCGCCGCGCTCCGCGGCACCAAGGGCAACCTGGAGCTGTTCTTGCATCTGCGGCTGCCCGATCTCTGGAGGCATTCGACATGACGCGCGGCGCTATCGGCTTCCTGCTCCATCCCGATGAGGGCGACGGGGTCATCGCCGCGGCCCAGGAGGTGGCGGCACGCCATGGCTACCGAACCTGGACCACCATGGTCCGCCCCGCTGACGACCTCGCCGAGCATGCCCGCGGTACCCGGCTGCTGGTCACCGTGGGCGGGGACGGGACCTTCCTGTTCGGGGCCAGGCTGGCCGCGCCGCGCGGCATCCCGGTCCTGGGAGTCAACCGGGGCCGGCTGGGTTTCCTGACCGACCTCGAGCTGGACCGCCTGGCCTCGGTCATCGAGGCTTTCGCCGAGGGGCGCACCGTCTCCCAGCGCCGGGGGATGCTCGCCGCGGAGATCTTCCGGGACTCTCTCGCCGATTCGTCCGGGGACCAGCCGCCGCCGGTCGCCGGCCAGCCGCTCGAGGGCCTGGCTCTCAACGACGTGGTTCTCAAGTCTCCCGAGGTCGCGGTGATACGGCTCCGGGTCGAGGCCGATGGTGAGCTGCTCGGCGAGTTCGATGCCGATGGTGTGGTGGTGGCAACGGCGACCGGCTCCACCGGCTACGCCCTGAGCGCGGGCAGCCCCCCGGTCGACCCCCGGGTGCCGGCGATCCTGGTCGTCCCCCTGGCTCCCCACGCGGTGATCACTCGGCCGGTGGTCCTCCCCGATTCGACAGTGGTCGAGCTCGGTGTCGAGCACGGCCGGGTCCTGGTGGCGGCGGACGGCCAGCACCTGGCCGACCTCCATCCCGGCGCGCGGGTCCGGATCAGCCCCGGCCCTGCGCTCATGGTGGTGCGCCACGCCGGCAGCCCGTCCTTCCTGCGGCAGCTCCGCGACAAGGTTAGGTTCGGCCTGCCCCTCAAGCCAGCTGAGCGCGACAGCAGCGGTGCCGACCGGGTCCCGCTCCCCGGCGGCGGCACCGACCACGCCTCCGCGGCAGCCCATGCTCCGGGGGCCGATCGGTGAGCCGGCTCCTCGAGCTGCGGGTGCGGGACTTTGGTCTCCTCCGCGATGCGCGGCTCGAGTGTTATGCGGGCTTCGGAGCTCTGAGCGGCGAGACTGGAGCCGGCAAGTCGCTCTGCGTGGCCGCGCTGCGCTGGGCCCTGGGGGGCCGGGTCGAGGGCAGCGCGGCGGGTGAGGGAACGGCGGCGAGCGCCGTCTTCGAGCCGGACCCGGAGAGCGTTCGTCTCCTCGCCGACCTGGGCATCCGGGCCGACGAGCTGATCACCCTCAGCCGCGAGGCGGGTGCTTCCGGGCGCTCCAGCTGCCGGGTCAACGGCTCCCTGGTCTCCCAGGCCAGCCTCCGCGATCTCGGCGAGCAGCTGGCCGACGTCACCACCCAGGGAGCGAGCCAGCGGATGCTGCGCCGGAGCTGGCAGCGCCGCGCCCTGGACGCAGCCGGTGGGGAGGCTGCGGCGCTGGCGCGGGCTGAGGTGGCCGCCGCCCACCACCGGTGGCGTGCCACGGAGGCCGCGCTGGTCGAAGCTCGGGCGGCGAGTCACCGCAGCGCCGCGCAGCTCGCTGAAGCCGAGGCGCTTATCGCCGAGCTGGAGCCCCTCAACCTCCGCGAGGACGAGGAGGAGCAGCTGGCAGCGGAGCGGTCGCGGCTTCGCAACGCTGCCGGCATCGCCCGGGCGGCGACCCGGCTCGCCGACGCCGCCAGCGCCGATGAGGAGGGCGCGGCGGAGCTGCTCGGCCGTGCCCTGGTCGAGGTCGAGGCACTCAGCGCCGCGGACCGGGACCTGGCTGAGCTGGCCCTCCAGGCAGCCAGCCTGGTGGGGACGATGCGAGACCTGGCGACGGCCTCGCGGCGCCTCGCCGATCAGGTCGAGGTGGACCCGTCGCGCCTCGACCAGGTCGAGGAGAGGCTCGACACAATCGCCCGAGTGCGGCGCCGGCACGGCTCGATCTCCAACGCGATCGGGGCCCTCCAAGGGGCCCTGCGGGCCCGGGATGCGGCTCAGGGTCGGCTCGACGTCGGCGCCCTGGAGAGCGAGGCGCGCGCTGCCCGCATCGCGGCCGCCACCGCGGCACGAGCCCTCAGTGCGATCAGGCGCGAGGCCGCCCGCCGGCTGGAGCGTGCCGTCGAGCAGCGGCTCGGCCTGCTCGAGCTGCCTTTGGCCCGGTTCCGGGTGACCCTCGGCGTGGCGGCGGACGCCGACGGGCTCGACCTCGGCGCGGGCTCGGTCCGTTGCGACACCGAGGGCGTCGACCAGGTCGAGTTCCGGCTGGCCACGACCCGCGGCGGCGTCCCCCTCCCCCTCGACGAGGGGCCGTCCGGGGGAGAGCTGAGCCGGCTCGCCCTGGCCCTGGCTGCCAGCGCCGGGGAGGCCGAGCCGCTCCTGGTGCTCGATGAGGTGGACACCGGAGTGGGTGGGGAGACCGCCGCCCGGGTCGGCGACCTCCTTGCCGAGATCGGGGCGTCCCGCCAGGTCCTGGCGTTGACCCACCGCCCGGAGATCGCCGCCCGGGCCAGCTGGCACCTGGTGGTGGTGCGACAGGAGGAAACCGCGGGGCCGGTCGGCCGGGTGGGGCGGGTGCAGGGCCAGGCGCGGGTCGCCGAGATCGCCCGGATGATGTCCGGACGCCACACCGCGGCCGCCCTGGCTCGAGCCGCGGAGCTGCTCGTGGAGGGCAGTCCGGCATCCCGTCGCGCTTCGTGATCGGCTGAACCTGCCGCCGCCACGACGAGCACGAAGGCTGGCGCCCGGCAGCACGTACCATGGGCCGGATGAACGAGGCCAGGCTCGACGACCCCGGGGGCGCCGCCGACCTGGCGGTCCGGGTCGGGGATTTCAGCGGCTCCCTGGAGCAGCTGGTCCTGGCCGCCCAGCGGGGGGATATCGACCTGCGCCAGCTCTCGGTCACCCAGGTGACGGCCCAGGTCAGCCGCCAGATCGCCAGGCACGAGTCCGGGGGCGACCTTCGTCAGGCGGCCGAGGGGCTCAGCCTCCTGGCCCGGCTGCTCTCCATCAAGGCGGCCCACGTGACCGGTGACGCGGTCCCGCCCGAGGAGGCCGACGTCCCCGTCGACGACCCCGAGGCCGGGCGCCGCCTGGCCGAGTACCGGATATTCCGGGCCGCCATGGAGACGCTGCTTCTCGAGCCCGCCGAGCTCGGTACTCGCAGCTTCCTCAGCCTGATCTCTGCCGAGGTCCTACCCCTGGAGCGGCTGCGCATCGCCCCGGATCGCCTGGCCGCCGCCTTCCGCCAGGTCCTGGAGAGGCTGGCGGACCAGGCGCCCCTGCCGGTCGGCATGATCACCTTCTCGGTCGAAGAGAAGGCGGATTGGCTGCGCGGCCTGCTCGCCGCCGGAGCGGTGGACTTCGAGGCGATCTTCAGCGGAGTGGAGAGCCGTCTGGAGGCGGTCGCCTGCTTCCTCGGCCTTCTCAACCTGCTGGGGCGGGGGGAGGCGATCGTGGACCAGCCGGAGCCGTTCGGGCCCATCCGAGTGTCAGCCGGTGTCTGAGGAGTGGCAGGCCGAGCCAGCTACCTCGGTCACGTGCGGGGGCGGCGACGGACCTCCTGGCCCACCCACTCCGGAGGCGGTCGAGCCGCTGGATCTCGGCGGCGGCGCGGCTGAGGAGGAGGAGGAGGAGGGCGCCGATCTGGACCGGGATGACATCGGGCGGCCGGTGGTCCCGGAGTGGATCCGCGACGCCGAGCCGGAGGACCTCGCCCTGGCGGTCGAGGCGGTCTGCTTCGTGCTCAACCGGCCGGTGAGCCTTGCCGAGCTGAGCGCTCTGCTCGGCCGGCATCCCCGAAGCGTCAGCGAAGCCGTCGATGCCCTGGCTTCCCAGCTCCGAAGCCGGGGGTTGATGTTGCAGCGGCATCTCGACCAGATCCAGCTGGTGACCCGGCCCCAGGTGGCCTGGGCGGCACAACGGGCGCTCAATCCTGAGAAGCCCACTCGGCTCAGCCGGCCGGCGCTGGAGACGCTGGCCATCGTTGCCTACCGCCAGCCGGTGACGCGCGCGGGGATCGAATCGATCCGCGGCGTCGACTGCGAATCGGTCCTGGAGAGCCTGGAGCGGCGAGGTCTGGTCACCGAGGTGGGGCGAGCCGAGAGCCCGGGGCAGCCGCGCCTGTTCGCCACCACCCTGCGCTTCCTCCAGCTGGTGGGCCTCGAAACCATCGCGCAGCTGCCGCCACTCCCGGATGGATCGGCGATGCCCGCCGAGCAGCGACAGGCATGGTCCGTCGCCCTGGACGGCGCGGCAGACCGGGGCGGCGAAGGCGATCCCCCGAGCGTTGCTGAGCGGCCGTGACCCCGATGCGGCTCAATCAGTTCCTGGCACGCCGGGGGGTGGCCTCGCGGCGCGGCGCTGACCAGCTCATCGGTGCCGGTCGGGTCACCGTCAACCGCGCCGAGGCGATGGTCGGCGCCGCCGTGGACCCGGACCGCGACCGTGTCGAGGTCGATGGCCGGCCGGTGGCGGGCGCTTCCGCGGTCGCCACGATCATGCTCAACAAGCCACCCGGGATCGTGACCACGGTGCGGGACCCGCAGCACCGCCCCACCGTGATGGGTCTGCTCTCGCGCTCGCGGCAGAGCACCCCCTCGCCAGGCCTCCTCCCTGGGGGCCGCCCCCGACCCGGCCGGCGGGGCATCGCGACCGCGGGGCCTCCGACCCCGCCGGGACCAACGCCGGCCTCCGTCCCAGGGCTGGTCCCGGTGGGACGCCTCGACGCGTCGAGCCGGGGCCTGCTCCTGCTCAGCTCCGACGGCGAGCTGGTCCACCGCCTCACCCACCCGCGCTATGGCGTCGCCAAGCGCTACCGGGTGACCCTGGCGGAGCCTGCCAGCGCTGCCCATCTCCGCCTCCTGACGGAGGGCGTCGATCTCGAGGACGGCCGAGCCCGGGCGACGTCGGCACGCCGGGGCTCCTCGCCGGCGCAGATCGAGCTGGTCATGGAGGAGGGACGCAAACGGGAGGTCCGACGGCTCTGCGCCGCCCTCGGCCTGGAGGTCATCGACCTGGTCCGCGTCGCTTTCGGACCGCTGCGGCTCGGTGATCTGGAGGAGGGGGCGTGGCGCTGGCTCACCGCGGCGGAGCTGCGCCGGCTGCGCGCCAGCGTGGGGCTGGAGCCAAAGTGAGCGAGGCGCCGGTGGTGACCGTTGACGGCCCGGCGGGCAGCGGCAAGACGACCCTGGGGCGCCGCCTGGCCATCGAGCTGGAACTTCCCCTGATCGACACCGGGCTCTTCTACCGGGGCGTGATGGTCGCCGCGGTGCGCCAGGGACTGGGTGTCGGCGACCGGCAGCGGATCATCGACCTCGCCGGGCGAACCACCATCGAGATCAACACCGTGGCTGGCGACCTGAGCTGGGAGGCGGTGGTGGACGGACAGGACCCGGGGAGCCTCCTCCACGACCCGCGCCGGGCGCTCCTCCTCACTACCATCAGCCAGATCCCGGAGGTCCGCCGCCAGCTGCTTCCCCTCCAGCGCAAACCCGCGGGGGCAGGCGCGGTGGCGGTGGGCCGGGACTGCGGCACCGTGGTCTTTCCCCAGGCCCGGGTGAAGTTCTACCTCCGCGCCGCCGAGGCGCTGCGCACCGCGCGCCGGGAGGCCGACCTGGCGCGGCAGGGATCCAGGGTTGACGCCGGCGTCCTCCGCGACGAGATCGGGAGCCGGGATCTCGGTGATGCCGCCGCCATGGTGCCGGCGGCCGACGCCCTGGTCATCGACACGGAGTCGGCCGGCATCGACGAGATGGTCGCGATCGCCGTGCGGCATTGCGCCGAGGCGGGGCTGGTGGCCGCTCACCGGCGAGCCGGCGACCGCCGGTGAGCACGAACGGCGCCGCTGCTCGCCCCCACAGCCGGCCGGTGGGCCCCGACCTCAACTACCTGTGGATGCCGGCGCTGGTGCGGCTTCTCTGCCGGGTCGTCCTCGCCGGCCTCGTCGACGTGGCCGGAACCGAGAATGTCCCCTGCCGCGGCGGGCTGCTGGTGGTCAGCAACCACGCCGGGAGCATCGATCCGCCCTTCACCGGAGCCAACTTCCCGCGGCGTGACCTCTACTTCATGGCCAAGAGCGAGTACTTCCGCAACCCGATCGGCCGCTTCTTCGTGGTCGGCTACCACGGTTTCCCGGTGGTGCGCGGAACTGCCGATCGGGCCGCCCTCAAGCAGGCGCTCAGCCTGATCGAGCAGGGCCATGCCGTACTGGTCTACGCGGAGGGCCACCGCAGCCCCGATGGGCGGCTCCAGCGGCCCCACCCCGGCGCCGGCTTCCTGGCCCGAGCAGCCGGCGTTCCCATCCTGCCGGTGGCCGTCTGGGGCACCGAGCGGGTCATCGGCCGGGGCTCGTTCTGGCCCCGCCGAGCTCCCATCCACCTCCGATTCGGCGCTCCCGCGCCGGTCCCGGTCCAGGATGGGTCAGGGCGCCGCCTCGGCAACCAGGAGGTTGCCGACCGGCTCATGCTGCGCGTGGCTGAGCTTCTCCCGGAGAGCCGACGCGGCGTCTTCGACGGCCGCCGCCCGTACTGGGCGGTGCCTCCACCGGCCGCGTAGGCGGGCCTGAAGGTGGTAGGCGCCGCCGGTAAGGAGCCCGTGGCGGAGCCCGACGGCGGGCCGCTGGATGCCGAGTTCGTCGCCTTCGACCTGGAGACGACCGGGCTCTCCCCCAAGACCGATCGGGTCATCGAGGTCGGCGCCGTCCGCTTCTCACTCCGGGGCGAGAAGCGCCGGGACCTCCAGCTCTTCGTCGACGCGGGCGTCCCGGTCCCCCTTCCGGTCCAGCGGCTGACCGGGATCAGCGACCAGGACCTGGCCGGCCAGCCCTCGCCGGTCGAGGCAATCGCCCAGCTGGCGGAGTTCTGCCGCGGCGCCGAGCTGGTCGGGCACGGGGCGGTCTTCGACCTCGCCTTCTGCGCCGTGCTTCTTCCCGAGGCCTTCGCGCACCGGCAGGCGCTGGACACCCTCGAGGTCGCCCGGATCGTGCTGCCGCTGGCTCAGAGCCATAACCTCGGGGCCCTCTGCCAGCTCCTCGGACTGTCTCACGAGCGGCCGCACCGAGCTCTCAGCGACGCTCGGGCGACCGCGGGACTCCTGGAGGCGCTGCTCGCCGCAGCGGCGGAGATCAGGCCGTCCACCCTCGGCGAGATGCGCCGGGTGGCCGCCCAGGCGGATACGCCGCTCCGCCACTTCTTCGCTCTGGCGGACCCGCGCAGGCGAGCCGGCGCGCGGCCGGCGGTTGAGCATCCGGCGGCCGCTGGGGAGGGTGGCGGCTGGCTTCCAACGGGTGTGGAGGTGGCATCGGCCCACCCCGCGGCTGCGGCTGATCTCACCGCCCTGGAGAGCGCGGCGGCAGGCCAGACCGAACCCCAGGCGCTGCTGAGCGGGAGCCTCCCCGAGGTGTCCGTGCGCCTGGTCGGCCCCGCCGGCGCGATGGGCCAGAGCCCGGAATACGAGTACCGGGAGGCCCAGGAGCAGATGTCGCGTGCGGTGGCACAGAGCCTGGAGAGGGGCGGCCGGCTGCTGGTGGAGGCCGGGACCGGGGTGGGCAAGACCCTCGGCTACCTGGCCCCGCTGGCCCTCTGGATCGAACGGGGCGGGGGACGCGCGGTGGTGGCCACCCACACCGTGACCCTCCAGGAGCAGCTCGCCGGGCGCGACCTGCCGGCGCTGCAGCGGCTCCTCCCCCGACCTCTCACCTGGGCGGTCCTCAAGGGGCGCAGCCACTATGTCAGCCTTCGCCGACTGCGCCGCTACCTGCGCCGCGGTGACGTCGGCCCGCGCGGTCCCGACCTGGACGCCATCCGCTTCAAGCTCAAGCTTCTCCGGTGGTTGGAGCTCAGCTCGAGCGGCGACCGTGACGAGCTCCACCTGGGCAGCACCGAACGTGAGCTGTGGCGCCAGGTGGAGTCGACGGGCGACGACTGCCTGGGCAGCCGGTGCGTCCACTGGGCGGACCGGAGCTGCCCGATGGTCGCCGCCCGGCAGCGAGCCGGAGCGGCCGAGCTGGTGGTGACGAACCACGCACTGCTGCTGACCGACAGCGCAGCCGAGGCTGGCCTGCTCGGTGACTACGAGGCGCTGGTGGTGGACGAGGCCCACCACCTCGAGGAGGCTGCGACCCGGGTGGGCGGGCACCGGGTGCTCGGGGCAGACGTCGCAGTCAGCCTGGACCGGCTGCCCCGGGTCGCCGACCCGAACCTGGCTGCCCGGCTCGACGCCTGCAGGGACGCGGCGCACCGGCTCTTCGGTGAGGCGAAAGGGCTCCTGGCCGAGCGGCTGGGAGCGGGGGAGGGGGCGCCGAGCGGGACGATCAGCCTCGGCGACGAGGTCCGCCAGGAGCAGCGCCTCCAGACCGTGATCCGAGCCGGGCACCACGCGGTGACCGCCCTCCGCCGCGGTGCCGAGGCGCTCCGTGGCGCCGACCCGGCTCGGAGCTTCGAATCCCCGTCGCCCGGCGACGACCGGCCGGACGAGGAGGTCACCCTGACGGCGGCGGCGCTCGACACCTGGGCACGGGCCATCGAGGAGGTGCTGCTGCGACCGCGACCGGGGCACGTCGCCTGGCTCGAGCTGCGAGCTGAGCAGGCGGAGCTTCGCGATGCCCCGGTAGCGGCGGGCCGGGAGCTGGGCGCCGGGCTGCTCGACCATGCGAGGACCACCGTGCTCACCTCGGCGACGCTGGCGGTGGCCGGCGACTTCAGCTTCATCAGGCAGCGCCTGGGCTTGGAGGCCAGGACCGAGGAGCTCGCGGTCGGCTCGCCCTTCGACTTCCTGACCCAGGCGCTCTGCGTGCTGATCACCGACATGCCTCCCTACGACGACCCCGGGTACGAGCCGGCGCTGGCCGGGATGACCGGGGAGATCGCGCGCCGGCTGGGGGGTCGCACCCTGGGGCTCTTCACCGGTTACGGAACGCTCCGCCGGGTGCGGGACATGGTGTCGCGCCGGCTCACCGGAGCCCAGGTGGCGGTGCTGGCGCAGGGGGTGGACGGCACCCGGCGCCAGCTCCTCACCTCCTTCCTCCAGAGCCCCCGAACCCTGCTCCTGGGAACGGCCACGTTCTGGGAGGGCATCGATGTGCCCGGTGACGCGCTCCAGTGCGTGGTCATCGCCAAGCTCCCCTTCGCGGTGCCGACCGACCCCCTGGTCAAGGCGCGCACCGACGGCCTGAGCGACCCGTTCGGCGCGTACATCCTGCCGGAGGCGGTGATCCGCCTCCGGCAGGGGTTCGGCCGTCTGATCAGGTCGATCACCGACTCCGGGGTGGTGGTCATCGCCGACTCACGGTTGGGCACCCGGGACTACGCCCGGCGCTTCCTGGAGGCGCTGCCGCCTGCGGAGGTGGTCCGGGAGACCGCCGAGGCGGCGCCCGCCCGGGTCGCCGCGTTCGTCGCCGGGAGGGCGGGCCCGACCGCGCCGGGCCGCCGCTCCCCCTCCCCGGAAGATGGGGGAGAATCGGCGCCGTGGTGATCGAAGGGCGCGTGGAGGAGCTTCCCGAACCCGCCAGCCTCCGCCCCGGGGGGCCGGGCAGCGACCTCGTGGTCGCGCTCGCCCAGATCGCGCCCCGGCTGGGTGACGTCCAGGCCAACCTGGGGCGCCACCTCGAGGTCATCGCCGCCGCCGTGGAGCGGGGGGCTGACCTGGTGGTGTTCCCCGAGCTGTCCCTGACCGGCTACTTCCTCAAGGACCTGGTCGCCGAGTCGGCGGTGCGCGCCGGGGGAGAGGAGCTGGCCGCCCTCGCCGACGCCTGCCGGTCGGTCGATGCCGTGGTCGGGTGCATCCTGGAGAGCGACGACCACCGCCTCTTCAATGCCGCCGCCTACCTGGCCGGAGGCAGGCTGATCCATATTCACCGCAAGGTCTACCTGCCGACCTACGGGATCTTCGACGAGTCCCGCTACCTGGCGCGCGGCGACCGCTTCCGCGCCTTCGAGGCCCCCCTGGCGTCGGCCCGACCGCGACGTCCATGGCACGCCGGCGTGCTCATCTGCGAGGACATGTGGCACCCGAGCTCGGCGTACCTGCTGGCTCGTGACGGGGTCGACCTCTTCATCTGCCCCTCGGCGTCGCCCGGACGCGGGGTGGGCCGCGGCTCGGAGCTGGGCACCGCGCAGAGCTACGACGTGATGACCCGCACCTACGCGCAGCTCTTCACTGCCTACGTCGTGTACTGCAACCGGGTCGGCTACGAGGACGGCATCAACTTCTGGGGTGGGTCGCGCGTGGTCGATCCCCAGGGGCGGGTCGCCGGCGAACCGGCCGGGAGGGACGAAGCCATCGTCACCCACCGGCTGGATCTCGCCGCCCTGCGCCGGGCGCGCATCGCCAATCCCATGCTGCGCGACGAGCGCCACGATGTCGTCGACGCCGAGTGCGCCCGGCTGAGCCGCCAGGAGAGGGCATGAGGGAAGGTGACGGCGGGGTGGCTCGCAGCCTGTCCGCCGAGGTGCTGGCCATCGACCCAGCCCTGGTCACCGACATCCTGACCGGGTTCGTCCGGGAGGAGGTCCGCAAGGTCGGGTTCCGGCGTGGGGTCGTCGGTCTCTCGGGCGGGGTGGACTCGGCGCTGACCCTGGCCATCGCCGGCCGCGCCCTCGGGGCCGGCAACGTGCTGCCCGTGATCATGCCCTACCGGGAGAGCAGCCCCGCCTCGGAGCGCGACGCGCGCCTGGTGGCGGCGCAGCTGGGCAGCGAGCCGCTGGTGGTCGACATCTCGCCCCAGGTCGACGCCTATTTCGAGCGCTTCCCGGATGCCGACCGCAATCGCCGCGGCAACAAGATGGCCCGGGAGCGGATGTCCATCCTCTACGACCTCTCCTGGGCTCGGGGCGCCCTGGTGATCGGCACCTCCAACAAGACCGAGCTCCTCCTCGGCTACAGCACCATCCACGGCGACATGGCCTACGCGCTGAACCCGCTCGGAGACCTCTACAAGACCCAGGTCTGGGCCCTGGCCCGCCACCTCGGGCTGCCCGATGCCGTGATCAGCAAGGCTCCGTCCGCGGATCTCTGGGAGGGCCAGTCCGACGAGGCGGAGCTCGGCTTCACCTACGCGATCGTCGACCTGCTGCTCTTCCACATGGTCGACGAGCGGTGCACCGGTGCCGAGCTCAGGGCCCTGGGCTTCGCCGATGACCTGGTCGAGCGGGTGGAGCGGCGGGTCCGGGACAGCCAGTACAAGCGGCGCCTGCCGCTGATCGCCAAGCTCTCCGACCGGACCATCGACCGGGACTTCCGCTACCCCAGGGACTGGGGGCACTGACCTGCCCCCGGGCCGGGTCACAATGCCCGCGATGGTGAGCGACGCCCCGGGACGCCTCAGCGTCGTGGCCACGCCGATCGGCAACCTCGAGGACCTGACCCGCCGTGCCGAGCGAGCGCTGCGGGACTGCGACGCCGTGGTTGCCGAGGACAGCCGGCGCACCCGCAGCCTGCTCCGAGCGCTCGGGATCGATAAGGCGGTCCTGTCCCTCCCCGCCTTCGACGAAGCGAGGCGGGTGCCGGCTCTGCTGGAGCGGCTCAAGTGCGGCCAGCACCTCGCGATCTGCACCGACGCTGGGACGCCGACAGTCAGCGACCCGGGCAGCCGGCTGGTCGCCGCCGCGGTCGAGGCGGGCGTCACCGTGACCGTCCTGCCCGGCCCCAGCGCGGTCACCGCCGCCCTGGCCGGGTCGGGGCTGGGCGGAGGCGGTGGCTTCGTCTTCCTGGGCTTCCCAGCGCGCTCCCCGGGGAAGCTCAGGCGCGGCCTGGAGGCGGCCTTGGGGCTCGGCCTCCCGGTCGTTCTCTTCGAGGCCGCCAATCGCCTCGCCCGCACCCTCGAGGCCGCGGAGACGGTGCTCGGTGAACGCCCCATCACCGTCGCTCGCGAATTGACTAAAGTCCACGAGACGTTCCATCGCGGCACCGCCCGCGAGCTGGCCGACCGCTTCCGCAGTCAGCCGCCTCGGGGCGAGTGCACCATCGTCATCGGGGCATGACAGCGCCACCATCCGCGGCCGACGCGGAGCGATCCCAATCCAGACGGCAATGACAGCACGAGAGAAGACCGACCGACCGCTGCCTGGGGCGGAGACCGCCGACGGTCCGGGGAGCGGCGCGCCGCCGCGCCGCTTCTACGTCACCGCGGCCATCGACTACGTCAACGGCGACCCCCACCTCGGTCACGTCTACGAAAAGGTGGGCTGCGACGTGCTCGCCCGCCACCGCCGCCTCCGCGGTGATGAGGTGCGCTTCACAGTCGGCACCGACGAGCACAGCCAGTCGGTGCTCCGGGCCGCCCAGGACCGGGGAACCACCGCGGAGGTGTTCGTCGCCGAGCAGTCCGAGCGCTTCCGGAAGCTCTACGACTCGCTGGACATCGCCTACACCGCCTTCGTCAGGACCAGCGGCGAGGCCAACCGGCGCAGCACGGAGCAGTTGATGGGGGCGGTCCACGACGCGGGATTCATCTACAAGGGCTGGTACAAGGCTTGGCTGTGCCCGTCATGCGAGCGCTACTACACCGACAAGGAGCTGATCGCCGGGCTGTGTCCCATCCACGAGCGCCCGGTCGAGCTGGTCGAGGAGGACAACTACTTTCTCCGTCTCAGCGACTTCCAGGACCGGCTGCTCGACCATTTCGAGAAGCATCCTGACTTCCTGGTCCCCGAGCCGCGGCGAAACGAGATCCTCAACGTGATCCGCGGTGGGCTCGAGGACGTGAGCGTCTCCCGGGGCTTCACCGATTGGGGCTTCCCGCTGCCCTTCGACCACACCCAGGTCGTCTACGTGTGGTTCGACGCGCTGATCGCCTACATCACCGGGGTCGGGTACACCTGGGACAGCGAGGAGTTCGACAGGTTCTGGCCCGCCGACGTCCACGTCATCGGCAAGGACATCACCCGGTTCCACAGCGTGATGTGGCCGGCGATGCTGATGGCCGCCGGGATCCCGCTCCCCGAACGGGTCCATGTTCACGGCTTCATGACCCTGGGCGGCCAGAAGATGAGCAAGACCAGGGGCATCTTCGTGGAGCCCGGCGCCCTGGTCGCTCAGTTCGGCAGCGACGCGGTGCGCTACGTGCTGATGGCGGAGATCCCCTTCGACCGCGACGGCGACTTCTCGATGGAGGGCTTCGTCGACCGCTACAACGCGGACCTGGCCAACGACTACGGCAACCTGGTCTCGCGAACCGAGAAGATGGTGGAGCGGTATTTCGACCGGCGGGTTCCCGAACGCGGGGGGGAGGAGCCGATCGACGCCGAGCTCCGCGCGGTCGCCGGCGGGGTCGTGCCCGAGTACGACACCGCCATGGACAGGCTGGACTTCACCGGCGCCCTGGCGGCGGTCCGGCGGCTGGTGGGGCGGGCCAACAAGTACGTCGAGGAGGTTGCCCCCTGGAAGCTGCGTCAGGCCGGCGATGCGCGCCTGGGGACGGTCTGCGCCGAGCTGCTGGAGGCCGTCAGGCTGAGCACCCTGCTGCTCCACCCCTTCGTCCCCCGGGCCACCGCCCGGGTCGCCGCGGACCTCGGGGTGGAGCTGGGCGGGGACCTGGGCCCGGCGCTGGCCGCCTGGCCCGGGCTGCATCCGGGCGCCCCGGTGGGGGTGGGCGAGATTCTCTTCCCGCGGCTGGACCGGGAGCGGGCGCTGGGCGGGGGATGACGGCGCTGGTGGATGCCCACTGCCACCTCCAGCTGCTCGTCGAGCGAGAGGGTGGGGGCGCGGTCGAGGCGGCCCTGGAGGCCTCGGCCGCCGCTGGGGTGGAGCAGGTGGTCTGCGCCGGCATCAACCTCGAGGACAGCGACCGCTGCCGGGTGATCGCCGAGAGCAACCCGGGGGTCTTCTTCACCGCCGGGTGGCATCCGCACGAGCCCACCGTCCCGGACCCGGCCCAGCTCCGGGCGCTCGAGGAGCTGCTCTCGCATCCCCGTGCCGTCGGTGTCGGCGAGATCGGCCTCGATCAGTACTGGCGCCCCGGGTACCACGAGACGCCGCTCAGCGTGCAGCAGCGGTCCTTTGCCCTGATGCTCGAATTGGCGCGAGCCCATGGCCTGCCCGCGGTCGTCCACGATCGCCTGAGCCACCAGGAGGTGCTGGCGGCGATCGACGCCTGCCCCGGGGTGCGCGGCGTCATGCACTGCATGAGCGGGGATGACCGGCACGCCCGGCGCT
Organism: Binatia bacterium; assembly: GCA_035624785.1. GTDB lineage: Bacteria > Chloroflexota > Dormibacteria > Aeolococcales > Aeolococcaceae > JAJZNI01. The sequence continues at coordinate 172,507 of DASPQV010000048.1, forward strand.
GCCGCGAGCGAGGTTTCGTGATCTCCTTTGCCGGCAACGTCACCTATCGCCGCAACGACGGCATCCGGCAGGCCGCGCGGGAGGTGGATCCCGAGGGATACGCGGTGGAGACCGACGCGCCCTTCCTGGCTCCCGTGCCCCATCGTGGTCGACCCAGCATCCCGGCGCACGTCGCCGACACCGCCCGGGAGGTGGCCAGCCTGCGGGGGGTCAGCGCCAGCCTGGTCGCCGAGCAGACGACCCGCAACGCCAGGCGCCTCTTTGCCCTGCCAGCCCAGGACCGCCTGCATGCCTGAGAGTGGACCGATGACCCACGGTGCGGTCGGTCCCCCTGCACCGCGGCGAGGCCATCCGCCCGACCTGGCCGATCCGGCCGACGTCCGGGGGCTGGCCCGCCGGTCGGGCCTGCGGCTCAAGCGGCGGCTGGGACAGCATCTGCTTCTGGACCGCGGGGCCATCGTGGCCATCGCCGACGCCCTCTACCCTGGTCCAGAGGACACGGTCTGGGAGATCGGCGCGGGAATGGGTGTCCTGACCGCCGAGCTGGCCGGGCGCTGCCGCCGGGTCGTGGCCGTCGAGCTCGACCCGGCCTGCGTCCGGGCGGCCCGAGGCGCCCTCCGGGGCCTGGCCAACGTCGACCTGGTCGAGGCCGACGCGCTCCGGGTGGACGCGGACAGCCTTGGCCTTCCCGACGGTCACCTGGCCGCCGGCAACCTCCCCTACAACCTGACTGGAGCCCTCCTCGGTCATCTTTTCGAAGCTCGACGGCCGCCGCGCCGGGCCGTGTTCCTGGTTCAGCGCGAGGTGGCGCGGCGCCTCGCCTCGGCGCCCGGAGGCTGGAGCCTGGCCACCGTCGCCGTCCGCTCCGTGGCCGACGTCGAGCGGCTCGGCGACATCCCGGCGGAGAGCTTCCTGCCACCGCCCCGAGTGTCATCGAGCATCATCCGGATGCAGCCGGCCCGGAGGATGCCCGACGATGAGAGGACGGAGGTGTTGCGTCTGGCCCGAACCGTCTTCCAACTCCGCCGCAAGACCCTGCGGCACGGCTTGGCCCACGCGCTCGAGGGCGATCGGGTCCGGGCGGCGTCGGTGCTGAGCAGCTGCGGCATCGACCCCGGACGCCGGCCCGAATCCCTTGACCTCGAGGAGTGGCGCCGCCTGGCCAGAGCCGCGGGGGCACGGTGATGGGTGATCCCCGTCCGAGCCGGCCCGCTCCCGTCGATGCCGGCCAGCCCGGCCCTCGGGAGGACGCCCCGCCGCCGCTGCGCCTGCCCCCGGACCTCGATCGCGGGGCCGCGCTTTCCCCGCTGGTTCACGCCGATCACCCCCACCCGCTGCACGCCGTGCGCCCCGCGGTCCCGCCGCGGCCCGAGGATGCCGCCGGCTTCCTCCGGGTGCTGCGCAAGGGGGATTTCCGCTATCTCTGGTTCGCCCAGTGCGTCAGCCAGTTCGCGCAGAACTGCATCTTCATCATCCTGCTGATCGTCATCTACAGGATCAGCCAGCGGGCCTCGATCTCGGCCGTGGTGGCGGTCCTGTTCACCCTTCCCGGGGTGGTGCTCAGCGCCCCAGCGGGCGTCTTCGCCGACCGCCACGACAAGCGAACCCTGATGCTGGTGACCAACCTGGCGCGGGCCGTCCTGCTCATCCTCGCCGGCCTGAGCACCCTGGCCACCGGGCTCCGGGGTCAGGCGTGGCCCCTGCTGGTCTTCACGCTGCTGTTCAGCTCCGCGGGGCAGCTCTTCGCGCCGGCGGAGGCGGCCAGCATTCCGTCCCTGGTGAGCCGGGAGCAGCTCCAGGGAGCGACCTCCCTGTTCATGACCACGGTGATCCTCACCATCGTCCTGGGCGCCGCGCTGGGGTCGGTCAGCGTCGGCATCTTCGGGGACGCCATCCCCTTCTACATCGCGGCGGCCTTCTTCGGCGTGGCCGCCCTCTTCATCTGGAGGATCGGAGCTTCCCTGCACGCGGTGCCTGAGGGCAACGTTCCCCAGGCACATATCCTCGCGGAGCTGCGGGAGGGCCTGGCCATCCTGCGCCGCAGCCCGCCGCTCCGCTGGGGGATGATCGAGCTGGGTCTCGCCCTGGTCATCGTCTTCACCATCTACGCGCTCGGTCCCGATTACATGACCGGGCTGCTCGGTTCTCGGGGTGATCAGCAGACCTACGTGGTCCTGCTGCCCGCCACCTTCGGCCTGGTGGCGATGGCCGGGGTGCTCGGCCAGCACCTGATCACGCTGACCCGCCGGACGCTCATGGTCACCGCCTTCCTCAGCGCCGGCGGCTGCCTCCTCGCCATCGGCATCGGGCCGCCGCTCCTTCACCATGCCGACCTCACCAGCCTCGCCGTTCCCCTGGTGGTGCTCCTGGCGCTGGTCTTTGGGCTTGCCCTCGGCGCCGTCGTGATACCCGCATTCACCGTCCTCCAGGAGGGGACGACCGAGGAGTCGCGAGGGCGGATCTTCGGCGGCGTGTTCACGGTGGTCAACGTGGCGATCGCCATCCCGGCGCTGCTCGCCGGGGCCATCGCCGACGCGTTCTCGGTCTACGTGTCCGCGGCGGCGGTGGGCATCATCGTGATCGCCATCGGCCTGGGCTTCCGGCTCGCCTTCTGGGAGCGCCTCAAGGTTCTCGGTGACGGTCGGGCGGGCGGCGACAGGAGCGCCGGCGGCCCCTGACACGGACCTGCAACGGCCGGGTCGCGGTGCCGTTTCATTGCCGGTCCGCCCCTGGCGCGGTGGCAAGCTCGCAACGCTCGGCAGAGCGGGGGCGACCCGCCTGGCAGAGAGCACTGAGGAGGCGCGGCGGAGGAGATGCGAGCCATCGTCACATGCGAGTGCTGCGGCCACCGCCAGGTGATGGCGCGGCCGATCCGCCGGCCGGAGTCCTTCTACGTGATCTGCCACGGCTGCGAGGGTGTGCTGCGGGTCGAGGTCACCAGCGCCGATCTGAGGACCGCCCGCACCGCGACGGGTGGACGCGCCCCCCAGGCCGCCGGAGGGGTGGGCACCGCCTCCAGCTGAGCTAGGCGGGCAGCCGGGCTCCGCCGGGCATCCCATCCGCCGGCCCCTCCGGGCCGACAGGCTCGAAGGCGTGGGAGCTGGGCGCGCAGGGCGCGGTCCGCCAAGCGCCCCGGGAGCTCGCGAGCGGCTGCAGCCCCCGCCTCCCATCCCGACCCGGGCGTTCCACCCGGTCCGCCTCGGGGTGGACGGCCGCCACCGCCCGGCCTCCCCGCCGCCACCGGGAGCGTCGTGCGTCCCTGCCGGTTCGGCCACCCACTCGCGCTATCATCCCCACCTGATCCGGTCAGGATCCCCGGGCGCATAGCTCAGTTGGTACGAGCGCAGCGTTGACATCGCTGAGGTCTCAGGTTCGATCCCTGATGCGCCCACGTGCCGAAGCGCCCGTCACATTCGAAGCGTGGACTGTTGCGCGAGACCGCAAGGCCGTGCCCGCGCACGGCTTCGTGGCCCCCGCTGCACGGTCCTGGTTGGTCGCACGCCGGCGTCGCCGTCTCCATGTTCGCGCACCATCGTCGCCGGAGGGTTGAGCGGCGAGCTTGCGAACATGTTTCGCACAAGCGCGCGCCGACAGCCCGAGTTGCGGTCCCGCACTTGTCCACATTCTGCACACCCTTTGTCGCGCTCGCGCGTGCATTGCAGCGCCGTCACCCCACCGTTGTAGTGGGACGATCCCGCCCAGAAAGGGTGTTGACAGCCCAGCAGCGGCCAGTCGTAGACTGACTGCGCTCATGGAGATGGGTGTGCACGGGGTGGAATCTCAGCGCTCGCCTGCCGTACGCATCTGCGCCCGGGCCGGGTGCGGCGCACCGGTCAAAAAGCCCACCAACAAGTACTGCAGCATCCGCTGCTGCTCGACTGACCCGGAGCGGCTCGAACGTCTGCGCAGTCAAGCGCAGCGTGCCCATCGCGCGGTGGTACCGATCACTCGCCAACTCTCGATGGACCTGGACTTCTGGGGCAACTCTCTCGCCAACCCCGAGGCCGCGATAGCCCTGGTAGGCGACGGCCGGGAGGACGTTCCCCGGGGCATGTCCCGTCTCGCCGTCTGAGCGGGAGGTCCCCGGGTAACGCCACGCACGGGCGTTCCCCGGTGGCGGCCGGCACCGGGCCCGGCTCGCTGCTCGCACCGACCGGACCCCGCTTCCGTACAATTCGCCCACCGTGCCCGAGGAAGTCGACGACGCCGCGGAGGCGGGGCTGCCCCTGGAGGCACCCGCCGAGCTGAGCCTCGACATCCTCCGCCACAGCGCCGCCCACCTGATGGCGGCAGCCGTGTGCCAGCTCTTCCCCGGCGCCGAGTACGACGTCGGGCCGCCGATCGAGGACGGGTTCTTCTACAACTTCAGGCTGCCCGGGGATCGCCATCTCACCGAGGCCGACCTGACCAGCATCGAGGCCCGGATGCGCGAGCTGGCGGGGCGCGGGATCCCATTCCGCCGCGAGCTGACGCCGCGCGCCGAGGCCCGCCGGATGTTCGCCGACATGGGTCAGAGCTTCAAGGTCGCGATCATCGATCGCCTCGCCACTGACGTCGAGTCGGTTGGCGTCTACCGCACCGGCGACTTCGTCGACCTCTGCCGCGGCCCGCACGTGCCCGACAGCTCGCTGCTCAGCGCGGTTCGCCTGCTCCGCGTGGCCGGTGTGTACTGGCGAGGCGACGAGCGCAATCCCCAGCTGCAGCGGATCTACGGTACCGCCTGGTTCACCGAGGCCGAGCTGCAGGCACACCTGGAGCGGCTGGCCGAGGCGGAGCGCCGGGACCACCGCAGGCTGGGACGCGAGCTCGAGCTCTTCGACTTCGACGACACCGCGCCGGGCATGCCCTACTGGCTGCCCAACGGGGTGGTCCTGCTCAACGAGCTGCTCGACTTCTGGCGCAAGGAGCACCGCGCCCGCGGCTATCAGGAGGTGGTGACCCCGCTGATCAGCGAGAAGCGGCTGTGGGAGACCTCGGGACACTGGGAGCATTACCGCGAGGACATGTTCCTGGTGCCGGTGGACGAGCGGACCACCTATGGGCTGAAGGCCATGAACTGCCCCAACGCGCACGTGGTCTACAAGCTGCGGCGGCACAGCTATCGCGAGCTTCCCCTCCGCTACTCGGACTGCGATACGCTCCACCGCTTCGAGCGTTCCGGAACCCTGCACGGTCTGCTCAGGGTCCGCGAGTTCCGCCAGGACGACGCCCACATCTTCGTCAGCGAGGACCAGATCGAGGCGGAGTACCAGCGGATCTTCGAGATCACCAAGCTCTTCTACGGAATCTTCGAGCTCGAGTACTCTTTCCGGCTGGGCACCCGGCCGACCGACTACATGGGCGACGCCGAGACCTGGGATCGTGCCGAGGCGGCCCTGCTCAGGATCCTGGAGCGCAACGCCGGCGGCGGCAGCTACACCGTGGAGGCGGGGGAGGGAGCGTTCTACGGGCCCAAGATCGACATCCTGATGAAGGACGCCATCGGCCGTTCCTGGCAGACCGGCACCATCCAGCTCGACTTCCAGCAGCCGCGGCGCTTCGGCTGCGAGTACATCGACGCCTCCGGGGTCGGGCGAACCCCGGTGGTCATCCACCGGGTGATCTACGGCTCCCTCGAGCGTTTCGTGGGCATTCTCATCGAGCACTTCGCCGGCCAGCTTCCCCTCTGGCTGGCCGGGGTCCAGGTGGAGATCGTTCCGGTGCAGGACGACGTGGAGGCGGTCGTCGGCTATGCCCGCGCTCTCGTCGACCGGCTGGGCCGCGCGGGGCTGCGCGCCGCGGTCAACGATCGGCCCGGGGAGCGCATGCAGGCGCGGATTCGCGACGCCGAGCTGCGCAAGGTGCCCTATGTCATCGTGGTGGGGAAGCGCGACCTCGAGCGTGGCGATGACACCGTCAACGTGCGGGATACCCGTCGCGGCAGCACCGAGAACGTGGCCATCGGTCAGCTGGTCCAGAGCCTTCAGGAGGAGGTGACCAGCCGCCGGCCCCGCTGAGGGCTGGCCGGGCTGCCCCCCTCCCTCCAGTGATCCAAGGTGGCGCGACCCCGCACCCGCCGGCTCGCCGACATCGTCGCTGATCGTTTTCCTGGCGTGGACCCGGCCCGGCTGATCAGCGCCGGTGAGGTCGAGGTCGACGGTTTCCCGGTCAGCAACCCCGAGGCACGGGTGCCGGCTGAGGCAAGCGTCCGGTTGCGCCGGCCAGCTGGGCTGCGCGGCGCAGCCAAGCTGCGCGCCGCCCTCGCGACATTCCGGGTGGAGATCGCCGGGCGCGCCGCCCTCGATGTGGGCGCGGCCGCGGGCGGGTTCACGCGGGTGCTCCTCGACGCGGGCGCCCGTCGCGTCTATGCGGTTGACGCGGGCCATGGCCAGCTCCTGGGTTCACTCCGCCAGGACCCGCGGGTCGTCAACCTCGAATCCACCAACGTGGCCGTGCTGGACCGGCGGCTCATCCCGGAGCCCATCGAGGTGGTGACCGTCGATGTCTCGTACCTCTCGCTGTCCAGCGCGGTGGGCCAGCTGGGCGGCATCCTTCTGGCCGAGGGCGCGGAGCTTATCGGCCTGGTCAAGCCGATGTTCGAGCTGCGCCTGGCGACGGCACCGCTGGATGACGCGAGCCTCGACGCGGCCCTTGACGTGGCGGTTCGAGGGATCACCGCGCGCGGCTGGACGCTGGTCGCGACCGCGGTCTCGCCGGTGACTGGAGCGCGTGGCGCGCGGGAGCTTCTGGTTCACGCGCGCTGGCCCACGACCGCGCCGGCGTGAGGCCGCTGGTCTCGTCGCGATGGCCGTGCTGAGCGAGCTCGCCGCATCAGCCCGGTGAACCGCCGGTCGGTCTCCGACGTGGTTGAGGGTGCACGCAGCTCTTGGAGGTCACACCGCAATGGTCACCCAGCGACTCCCCGGGCCGGAGATCACCAGGCGCGGACGCCGGCATCCGTCGCCACCAACCGGGCTCTCCACGGCGGCCAAGCTGGCCCGGTGGGCGGGTGGGCTGGCCATCCTCGCCGCCGGCGGCGTCCATCTCCAGGAGTACGTCGCGGGATACTCCGGGATCCCCACCATCGGCACCCTCTTCCTGCTGAACTTCGTGGCAGCCACGGTCATCGCGGTGACCCTCATCCTTCCGGTCGCTCCGGGCTCCCGGCGGGCCTGGCCGTGGATCACGGCGCTTGCCGAAGCCGGCGGCGTCGCTTTTGCAGTGACCTCGCTGACGTTCCTCCTGATCAGTCAGAACACGCCTCTGTTCGGGTTCCGGGAGGGCGGCTTCATCGGCGGCGCCATCCTGGCGGCGATGGTCTCCGAGGTCGCCTCGGCCCTGCTGCTCGGCACGGCGCTCGCGCTCCGCGTCCCTGCATCTCACGAGGAGGCGCGGTTGCGCCCCTGAACCGGGGGCGCCGGCCGTCGTCCCCGGAAGGCGGCTCGGCCGAGGTTGGCCCGCCCGAAGCCGGTGAGGCCGAGGCCGGCCGGGCCACTGCCGTGATCCGGGTCCCGGCGGCTCCTCGGCTGAGCTGAACCAGCCGCAGGCCCGTCCCCGGCTATCAGCCGCCGCGCATCGGGCGCGCGCCCGTGCACCGCCGCCAGAATGGCGGCGGGAACCATGACGATCTTCATCGGCTCGACCGTGATCAACACCCCGGATCTGGCGGCGGCGATCAGCTTCTGGACCGCGGCAGTGGGATACATCGTCCGGGACTCGGATCCGACCTTCGCTGTGCTCGTCGACCCGCGACGCCGCTGGTCCAACCTGTCACTGCAGCGCTCGGCTGCACCCAAGCGAGGCTTCAACCGAGTCCACCTTGATCTGTACGCAGCGGATCGGGAGGCTGAGGTGACTCGCCTCGAGGCTCTGGGCGCTCGGCGAGTGGTTCCCTGGATCTATGCACCCGACGCCGACCACGTGGTCATGGCGGCTCCGGATGGCAACGAGTTCTGTGTCGTCCAGAGCCCGTACGGCCAGGATTGAGCAGTGTCTCAGGGCTGACTCAGGATCACCGACAAGGCGACCGGCGGAGTGCGCCAGCTTCGCCGCCCACCGCGGCGGCCCATCGAGACAGCCGCCGAATGGAGGGCGGCATTGGGGGAGATCGCCGTCGGACCTGCCCAAGTAGGTGGTGTCGTCGACCCTCGAGGACCCCGGCTGGAGTCACTCGACGGTGCTGAAGGGCGACGTGGTGACGAACTTCGACTCAACATCTTGCCGGTCACGCTCGGGGGCTGGTGAGCGCCTCTTCTGGCAAGATCAGCGACAAGCTGCCCATGCGCCTCACCAAGGTCCGAGCGGTTGTGGGTGACGAAACGTCCCTCGCCCATGAGCGCCTTCGAGAGGCGGCCGACTGACTGAGTGCTCGTCGACGCCGCCCGCTCCGGACCGATCAGCCTCCCGGCGGCCGTCTCGAAGTGCAGCTTGCCCCGGGTTGTGGGCAGAGATGGCGTAAACCCCGTCATGCAGCCGCCGGTGGTGGAACCCCGCACAGGCTCACCAGGTTGCGCAGATCGGTCCGCCCGCCTGCCGCCCAGTTGCGGACGTGATGGGCGTGGGTCATCCTTGCCGGCACGGCGCGGCCCGGGAAGCGGCAGAATCGGTCGCGCGACTCAAGCGCCCGCCGCAGCCGGGCGGAGACCATGCGGCGGCGGCGCCCCACATCGATGGGAAGCCCGTCT
>DASPQV010000049.1:0-73112 GCA_035624785.1 Binatia bacterium
ACCAGGCTGCCGGGCTGAGGGAGTGCGCGCGGGTGCTGGTGCCCGGGGGCTGGCTCACGCTCACCGACCTCTTCACGGTGTGGCTGTGGCCAACCTTGTTCGTCGGCCGGTCCGGGCGGGCCCGGACGCGCGGGAGGGCGACGCGGTTAGTGACCGCGGCCGGGTTCCGGTCACCTGTCTGGCACCGGACCTACGCGACCATCCTCCGGACGGTGACCGCGACCCGGTGAGGGCCCAACGGGCGGCTGGGGGCCATCGAAACCGTCGCCACCCCCTACATCGCCGAGATGGCCCCGGAGGTGAGGGCGCTGGGGGAAGGTGACCGGACCTGCGGGGCGAAACTGACCAGGGTCTGAGCCTTCCGGGTGGGCAGTTGTCCACCAAACCGGGAAGGGCTCTCTGAAGCTGACGGGCGTACCACCAACCGTCGCAGCAAGGAGCCCCACCGGATGCTGACATGGGAGGAAGACGTGGAGGTCACTGCCCTTCGCCAACGCGGCCGGAAGATCTCGGCCATCGCTCGGCACCCTGGGCCGGAGCCGGAGACAACGGTTATCACGGCGTGCTCCAGCTCGGGCACCTTGTGATTGAAGTAGTCGCCCTCGCAGATGCGCGGGCCTTTCCCCTCATTCCCGGCCATCGAGGGCTGGCGTGGCTGGAGGTCTGGCCGTCCGATCCAGTCGCACAAGCCGTCCAGTGGCCGCCACGCGAGGTCCTCGGCGATGTCGCCCTGGACCAACGGATGAACGCCTCCGCAGGGACCATCACCGTCAATCTTGTCCTGATCTGCCTGCACCATCACTGGAAAGTGCACGAGGCCGGCTGGTATCCGCTCCGCACCGATGAGGGAATCCAGATCCTGCCTCGGCTGCCCCGGGTGTGCGGCGACTGGGCGACCGCCCGCGCTCCCACCGGCGCGCCAGCTGGCCGCGCACACATCGGGAACCCCACGGCATCGATGACAGCGCGCGCCCCCGGGGTGCATCCACCGCCAGTGCGCTGATACAGTCCTCGGAGGGGCGCCGGGAAGTCTGGTCGGCACAGTGCTCACTCGCAGGGAGCCGACCGTGCACGCAGGCAGCAGCCCGGTGGAGAGACCGCCGTGTCCGTGACGATGGCGGCTTTGCTGTTTGCACTGGCAGCGTGTGCCAGCCTGTCCACGAGCTGGCTGCTGGTCTCGCGGCTGGAGAGGGTGGGGGAGACCCTGGGCATCTCCGAGGGACTTCTCGGCATGCTCGCCGCGCTTGCCGCCGACGCCCCCGAGATCACCTCGTCGATCACCGCCATGGTCAACCGGCAGCAGCAGATCGGAGCCGGCGTCGTTCTCGGATCCAATGTCTTCAACCTCGCCGCCCTGCTGGGCCTCGGTGCCCTCGTCGCCGGGCGCATCGGCTTCCACCGGCGCGTGGTCGTGCTTGCCGGGGCGGTGGCGCTGTGGATTGCCGCGGTGTGTGTGCTGACCGTCCTCGGCCTTCTTCCACCGCTGGCGGGGCTGGTCCTGGTCGGCGTCGTGCTGGCCGCCTATGCGGCGTCGCTCGGGCTGCCGCGAAGCGCGCTGCACCGGCTGCCGCTGCCGCGACGGTGGATCGCGTGGTTGCACGCCGCGGTCAGGCAGGAGGAGCAGGAGCGGGAGGTGGCCCGGCCGCCGCGTGGCGGCGCCGGGGACGCGCTCATCGCCGGCGCCTGCCTGGTGATCGTGGTCGCGGCCAGCGTGGTCATGGAGCGAGCGGCCGCGAGCCTGGGCGCTCGCTACGCGATCCCCGAGATCGTGATCGGCGGCCTCGTCCTCGCCGCTGTCACCAGCCTCCCTAACTCGGTGGCCGCGGTGTACCTCGCCCGTCGAGGTCGAGGCGCCGCGGTGCTGAGCACGGCGCTCAACAGCAACGCCCTGAACGTCTCGGTCGGCCTCCTCCTCCCCGGGACCCTGCTGGGCCTGGGTGGCGTCTCGCCGTCGGGCTCCCTGGTCGTCGCCTGGTACGCGGCTCTCACCCTGGCTCTGGTCGCCCTCGCCCATCGAGAGCAGGGGGTCAGCCGCGCGGTCGGCGCCCTGACCGTGGTCGGCTATGTGGCCTTCGCTGGCTCGGTTCTGGCCACCGGGCTGGCGGCGCAGGGCCTCCGGATGGCGCTCATGCTGGCGCCCGGAATCGCGGCGGCCCTGGCCTTCGCCCTTCTCTGGGCGTACCGTCAGCCCGCCGTGGCGGGACCTGGCCCCGGCCCGCTGCCGGCCTCGGAGCCCTCCTCCTCGGCGAGGATGCGGTAGAGCGCCTTGCGTGTGTCGGTGAGGATCTGGATGGCCTTGGCCACCTGGGCCCCGCTACCCGCCCGGCCCACCTGGACCGCCGCCGCTCCCACCGCAGCCATCACCTCGAACAGCGAGCGAGCCTCCTCGTCGACCGAGTCGGCCACCGATGCCCAGGGAGCCGCGAGCTCGTCGGCATGCTCGGCGGCGTAGGCGCGTCCCGCCTCGGTCAACCGGTACTCCTTCCGCCCGGCCTCCTCGCCGACCTCGATCAGCCCCTCGTCCTCGAGCTGCTGCAGGGCCGGGTACACCGAGCCCGCGCTGGGCCGCCAGAGCCCCTCGCTGCGGCGCTCGATCTCCTGGATCACCTGATAGCCGTTGCGCGGCTGCTCCTGGAGCAGGGCCAGGATGGCGGCGCGGACGTCGCCCCGGCGCATCCGCGGTCCCCGGCCGCCCGGACCGAAGAACATGTTGAAGAAGGGACCCCCGAATCCCCGCGGCCCGAATCCCCGGCCGAAACCGCGGGCGAAGGGCGGGCCGTGATGGCGATGGCGCCACTCGAACTCGAAGGGGGGCTCTCCGCCTGCGGCGTGGAAGCGCGCCCTGTGGGCCATGTGCCGGGCCGCCATGCGGCGGGCCATGCTGGCCCAGGGCTCGGCCATCTGGTCGAACCAATCTGCGGTGGTTGCGTCGGTCACGGTGTGTCTCCTGCCGTTGAACGCTTGCGATACGGTAACGATATATCGAGATAGCGCAGAATGCAAGCTTCCCACCCGGGCAGAATTGCCAGGATGGCCTGCGAGTGGCTGCTGGTCGACGGCTCCAGCCTGATCTTCAGGGCCTACCACGGCGTCCCCGACACGGTGCGGTCCCCGGATGGCCAGCCGGTCAACGCCGTTCGAGGCTTCCTCGACGCCGTGGCCCGCTTGGTCGTCCAGCGGGCCCCGAGGCGCCTGGCGGTGGCCGACGACGCCGACTGGCGGCCGGCCTGGCGGGTCGCCCTCCTGCCCGCCTACAAGGCGCATCGCACTGCCGAGCCGGTGCCGCCCGGCCTCGAGCCCCAGCTGCCGGTGATCCGGGAGGTGCTCGCCGCCATCGGCGTCGACATGGCTGGTCTCCCGGGCTACGAGGCCGAGGACCTCATCGCCACCTGGACGGCGCTGGCCGAGGGGACCGTCGAGGTGGTGAGCGGCGACCGTGACCTCTTCGCCCTCGTCGAGGATCCCAGGGTCCGGGTGCTCCACCCTGAGAAGGTCGGTCTGACCCTGGTCGACGAGGCGGAGGTGACCCGCCGCTACGGGATCCCCGGCCGCCTCTATGCCGACTTCGCGGTCCTGCGCGGAGATCCGTCCGACGGTCTGCCCGGCCTCCGCGGGGTCGGCGCCGCCACCGCGGCTGGCCTGATCCGCCGCCACGGCGGGGTCGAGGGCCTGCTCCGGGAGGCCAGCCTCTCCGAGGCCGACCGCGACTACCTGGCCAGAGCCGTCCGGGTGGTGGAGCCCCAGCGTGGCCTGCCCATCGAGCTCCCGGCCGGCCGGCGCCCGGCCTACCCGGCGGACCGGGAGACGACCGGGGCGCTCACCGAGCGCCACGCGCTGTCAGGCCCGGTTCAACGCCTGGTCGCCGCGCTCTCCGGGATGGTTAGCGGCTGACCGGGCTGGATCCGGCTCGGGGTCAGGCGGTGACCCGGCGGCGCCAGACGATGTTGGCACCGATCAGGGCGACCACCGCCAGGGCCGCGAAGAGCAGCCCGTGCTTGATCTGGATCCGGGCCGGGGCGCTGGCCAGGAACGTGGTGTCCTGGGTGAAGTAGAAGACGGCCAGGCCGGCGCAGATCGCTGCAACCAGTATCAGGCAGGCGGCGATGGTTCGATTGCGGCTGGTGGTGGTCATTGGCTCTCCCCCCGGGCGTTCATCCGGGCTCCCCATGGCGTTGGTGACTGGCACAGCCAAGCACAGTTGGCTTGAGGGATGCTGACTACAGGAATACCAGTCCGAGCACTCCGAGCGCGGCGCAGTAATACGCGTAGGGGTCGAGCCTGCCGACCCGGAAGTACCGGACCAGGAACCTGGCCGAGGCGTAGGCGGTCAGCCCCGCCACCACGCCGCCCAACAGCATCGCCCCCAGCGAGGGTGAGCCGGCGAGCGTGGGAACCTCGAGCAGGCCGGCCGCCAGGATGATCGGGGTGGCGAGCAGGAAGGAGAACCTGAGGGCCTCCTCGTGGCGGAGACCGGCGATCAGTCCTCCCGCCATGGTCGATCCGGAGCGGGAGAGGCCGGGAAAGAGGGGTAGCACCTGGCAGAGCCCCACCAGGGCCGCGCTCCGGAAGCTCATCTCCTCGGCGGTGCGGAACTGCTTGGCCTCCAGGCTGGGATCACGGCGCTCCATCCCGGCGCGGCGCTCGTCGCGGCGGCGCAGCAGCTCGGCGGCGAGGAGCAGGGCCCCGTTGATCACCAGGAAGCCGGCGACGAGGCGGGGCTGGGCGAACAGGGATTGCAGCGGCTTCTGGAAGATGAAGCCGATCAGCCCCGCCGGGACGGTGCCCACCACCAGCAGCCACGCCAGCCGGTCGTCGCCGCCCCGGAGACGGCCGGTGACCGCGCTGCGCACGAATGCCACCACGATCCGAGCCCACTGGCGCCAGTACAGGACGATCAGGGCCGTGGCCGTGCCGATGTGGAGCAGCACCAGGAAGGGGAGGAAGTCGGGATCGCTCTCCCGCACCGGGATGTGGAGCAGCGGTGGCACCACCACGGCGTGGCCCAGAGAGGAGACCGGGAACAGCTCGCTCCCCCCCTGGAGTATGCCGTAGAAGAGGGCGATGGGCAGGGTGATCGACAACGCCGCAGCACAGTACCAGGCTTCGCCTTATGGCGACGTCATCAACGCGATCATCTCGTTCCTGGTCATCGCCGCCGCCTGATACCCGCCGGCTGGGCCTTCCTCTCGCGTCGCGTTTTCGGTGCAACCACGCCATTCACGGAGGTTATGAACTAGCATAGAAGTTGTTAAGAACTGATTAGGGGACCCGCCATGCCCCGCAGGCTTCCGGCGCGGCCGAAGGGGGATCGGGGAGCGGCTGGATACGCAGGACAGCCTCGATGCCGGAGTGGGCACAGGCGTTGCGTGGCCTGGCCTTTGCTGGTGACGGTTCTTCTGCTCAGCGGCGAAGGTGGCGCGGGGGCCCGGCAACCGGCGAAGCCAGTCAGGCCCCCGGTCTTCGACGCTGCCACGGTGAGCGCGCAGGTGGCGCCATCCCTCGTCGACACCATCACCTTCGCCGGACCGCCGGGCGCGCAGCTGCTGGGGACCGGCATCGTTCTCTCCTCGACCGGCCTGGTCATCACCGCCTGCCACGTGGTGGACGGTTTCGGCGGCGTCGCGGTGCGGATCGGCGGATCCGGGGCCATGAAGCCCGCGGTCGTGGTGGTCGCCGATCCCGTCGACGACCTCGCCCTCCTCGAGGTGCAAGGTCCCATCGGGCTCCACCCCGCCGCGATCGACCATCCCGTGGCCGCGGCTGTCGGTGATCCGGTGCTGGCGGTCGGCAACGCCATGGGTCTAGGGGTGGCCCCCCGCTCGGCGGTCGGCCGGATCGTGGCCGTCGACGGCTCGGTCAGCTACGGTGTGGGCTCGGCAACCGTGCGCCTGGCCGGGACCATCGAGGCCCGGGCCGGCATTTTCGAAGGAGACTCCGGAGGAGCGCTGGTGGATGTGCGGGGTCGGGTGATCGGCATCATCGCCGCCGGGCTGGGCGGCGGTCCGTGCCCGGCCGGTGCGATGTGTCCCATGGCTCTGACCTTCGCGATCCCCATCGACTGGGCGCTCGAGAAGCTCGGCTACCGCGCCGCCTAACCACGGCCCCGTCCCACGGGAGGGGCACCCAGTTGTCTAGGGGTTCAAGCGGAGCAGCCCGATGATGCCGCCCTGCGGATCCCGGATCACGCTGAACCGGCCGCCGGAGAAGTCGGTGGGCGGCACCAGGGCAGGTCCGCCGTGCTCCTCGGCCCTCGCGGTTCCGGCGTCGACGTCCGCCACCCCGAAGTAGATCAGCCAGTACGAGGGATACACGTCCTCGCCCGGGCGCAGCGGAGTCGCCCCGGCCAGGCTGGCGCCCCCCAGGGTGAACTCGGTGTAGACCATCCCGCCCATCTCGGTGTCGCGGTGGCCCCAGCCGAAGACGCTGCCGTAGAAGGCTCGGACCGCCTCGAGGTCGCGGGTGTGCAGCTCGATCCAGGTCACGCTTCCCGGAACGTCCTTGACCTGCACGCCCTGGTGCAGCGCCGGCTGCCAGATTCCGATCGCCGCTCCGGCGGGATCCTCGAGGAATGCCATGGTGCCCCGGCCCATGACGTCGATCGGCTCCACCAGCACGGTGCCGCCCGCGGCCTTCGCCTTCGACACCGTGGCGGCGGCGTCGGCGACGATGATGTAGGCGTTCCAGGCCGTCGGCTTGCGCTGGCTCTGCAGGGGTCCGACCCCACCCACCATCTTCCCCTCGAGGTTGAAGAAGCCGTATCCGCCCGCCCGCGGATCGGGAACCAGATCCGCCGTCCACCCGAAGAGGTTCGCGTAGAAGGCGCGCGCCGCCTCCGGATCGGAGGTGGACAGGTCGAACCAGCCGGGGGTGTTCGTCTCGATGACCGGTGTCTCAGCCATGGTCGAATGACCTCCCTTCCTCGCCGTGGTCACCGTCGTCGTCCAGGGTAGCTCGGCGTACCTCAGGTCACGGGAGCAGCCCGCGGCCGGGCTGCCTGGACCGCAGCGCCGCAGCGGCCAGACTGGTCCGGGGCAGCGCCAGGTACGTTCGCGAGGAGTCCTGCGTCCCCTGGACCTGATCCGCGCTGGCGTGGTGCCGGTGGGCAGATCGTCATCCCCATCTACCCCGTGGAGCGGCGGGCCGAGGCCTTGGAGGCAGCCCGCCGGGGCGGCGAGGTCGGGCTCCGGCTGCCCGTCTCCTGGTGATCCGCGGGGCGGCAGTCGCGCGGCCCCGCGGCTGCCGGGGCGGCTTCGGCCTCCGCGCCGGCGGCGGGCAGCTCGAACCAGAAGGTCGTCAGACGCTCGTCGGATTCAGCCCCCATCCTGCCGTCGTGCGCCTCGACCAGCTCGCGGGCGATCGCCAGGCCGATGCCGGCGCCTCCGCTCCCCCGGGTGCGGCTCGGATCTGCCCGGAAGAAGCGCTCGAAGACGTAGGGCAGGGCATCGGCGGGGACGCGCTCGCCGGTATTGCTGATGGCCACCCTCACCATCTCTCGGGGTGAAGCCGAGAGGCGAGCCGTGATCGCCGTTCCGGGGCGCGCGTAGCGGAGCGCGTTGTCGACGATGATCCCGACCACCTGGAGCAGTCGCAGCCGGTCTCCCATCACCAGGGGATCGGTCCCCACCCCATCCAGACGCCAGGTCAGCTGATGCCTGCCCATGGCCACCCTGAAGCTCTCCATCGCCTCGCCAACCAGGGAGCCGAGCGCCACGGGACCGCGGTCCATCCGATCACGGGCGAGCTGGGCGTCGGCGAGAGCCCGGAGATCCTCGACCAGCGCGATCAGCCGGTCCAGCTCCTGGTGGGCGCGATCCAGGTTCTCCGGCGACGCCGGGATGACGCCGTCCCGCATCCCCTCCAGGAGGCCCATGAGGTTGTGGAGAGGCGTCCTCAGCTCGTGAGCGACGTCGTTGGTGACCTGGCGGCGGAGCTCCTCGAGGCGCTTCAGCGAGCCCGCCAGCTCGTTCACCGACTTGGCGACATCACCGATCTCGTCCTGCCGCGCCGTCCGGATCGGCTCGGGAGCGGCTCCCGACGCCAGGCTGCGGGTGGCGTCTCGCACGGCGTGGAGGGGTCGCAGGGCGAAGGTGACCACCAGGAAGTTGAGGATGACGGCGACCCCGGCGGCCGCGCCCAGGGCTGGGTACAGCTGGGTGGCCACCGCGGGCTGCATCACCACGTGCATGAGCACCAGGATGGTGG
This sequence comes from Binatia bacterium, assembly GCA_035624785.1. Lineage (GTDB taxonomy): Bacteria > Chloroflexota > Dormibacteria > Aeolococcales > Aeolococcaceae > JAJZNI01. The sequence continues at coordinate 8,203 of DASPQV010000049.1, forward strand.
CGACCGTCGCGGCGATGACCAGCCCGTTGAGCGCCACCAGCTGCCCGCGCAGTCCGAGACGCCTCCAGAGGCGGCGGGTGGCGGCGACGGCGCGGCCGGCGACCCTCATCGCGACCGGAGCTCCTCCAGCTTGTAGCCGAGACCTCGGACCGTGGTCACGGCCACCGAAGCTCCCCATGCCTGCAGGCACCGGCGGAGCCGGGCGACCTGGACGTCGACGGCGCGATCCCCGGCCCCCGGGTCGCCGTCGCCCCCGTGCAGGCGGGCCAGCAGCTGGCCGCGGGTGTAGACGCGGCCGGGGTGCTCGAGCAGCGCGTCGAGCAGCGAGAAGCCGTGCCGCGTCACCGGCACGGGGGCGCCGGCGACCCGGACGTCCCGGCTCTCCGGCATGAGCTCGAGGTTGCCCAGGCGCACCACCGGCGGTGGCAGGGGGCCGATCTCGGCCCGGCGCAGCAGAGCGGCGACACGGGCCACCAGCTCGCGGGGGCTGAAGGGCTTGACCAGGTAGTCGTCGGCGCCGATCTGAAGGCCGCGGATCCGATCCAGCTCGTCGGCGCGGGCGCTCAGGATCAGGATCGGCACCCTCGAGCCGCGCCGCCGGATCTCGGTGCAGATTTCGAAGCCGTCCCTCTGGGGGAGCATGACGTCGAGGACGACGCAGCGCGCCCTCACCTGGCGGAGGACGTCGAGAGCCTGGCCCCCGGAGCGGCACACCGCGGTGCGATGCCCCTCTCGCTCCAGGTAAGCGCGGACCACGTCGGCGGTGGTGGGATCGTCCTCCACCAGCAGGATCGGCGCGGCGGCCGGAGTCGCTGGGCTCTCTTCCATGCGGTTCCGCGACCCAGTATGGGGGTGGCTCCCCGCCGGACCGGCGAGCGATGCGGATCGCCGGAAATCACGGTGTGGCGGAGACGCCGGGTGACCGCCACGGCCACCCGGCGTCCGCTCGGGTGTCAGCGCTTTTCGGGCCCTCAGCGCACGGAGGTGGAGACCAGGCCGGTGGCGGTCGACGGCAGCGAGGAGGCCGCCGTGCTGACCGGGCCCAGGGCTCCGCCGTCCAGGATCGGGGCGGCCACGATCCGGTTCGCGCCCGGCACCAGGTTGTAGAGGGTGCGCTGGGCGATGGTCAGATCGAGGTTGGGGATGCCGCCGGCGGTCGCTGCGACGGAGGCGAGCAAGGTGAGCTGCCCCGACTCGCTGATCTCGTAGGCGGAGATGGTCCCGACGTGGGCGTTGGCAGTGTAGGCGTCGTCACCGCCGACGACCAGCCAGCAGGGCGCCGCCTGGCCGCCGTTGGGCACGTCGCTGATGGCGTCGAGGGTGCCGTCTCGGTCGAGGCGGTACGAGGTGGCCGCATCCTCGGCGGCGTCGGAGACGATCGGCCGGCCGCGACTGTCGAAGTCGAAGCCGTAGGGGCCGGCGCCGGTCGCGGTGGTGGCCACCGCCTCACCGAGGTTGCCGTCCCCGCTGACCTCGAAGGTGTCGATGGTGTCGCTCCCCTTCTCGGTGACGATGACGCGGCGGCCGTCGGGGGTGAAGGAGATCTGCTCGGGTGAGCTGGCTTCCCGAGACAGGGAGGCGGTGTCCCCGGGGCCGGTCAGCGGGCTGAGACCGCCGTCCCCGAGCCGCAGCCCGGAGATCGACGAGCTTCCCGCGTCGAGGACCTCGACCAGGCGGCCGTGCACCGAGACGCTGATCGGATCCGTCCCGCCTGAGGAGGCGGTGTTAACCAGCGCCAGCGCTCCGCCATCACCGATCCGGAAGGCGGAGACGCTGTTGGAGCCGGCGTTGACGGCGAGCAGCCAGCCGCCCCCGCCGGCGAGGGCCAGGGCTCCCTGCGAGCCGAGACCGGCGCCGCTCCCGTTGCCTCCGGTCGAGAAGCTGCCCAGCGGGCTGAAGCCGCCGGAGGGCTGGCTGGCGAAGCCGAGGACGGCGTTGCCGCCCTGCGCTGCGCTGGCATCGCTCATCGTGTACAGCACGGTAGTCGGATGGTGATCGCCGGCCGGCGCCACCCCGGCACCCACGGTGGCGAAGGTGAGCCCGGCCGCGCCCACGGCTCCCGCGGCGACGGCCGCGGCCCTTCCGAAACTCAGTCGCACCTTCATCTCCCTGATCTGCCTCCCGGTTCCCTGGCCCCCTCCGGTGGGGGAATCAGGCGAGGCTAGGGGGCGTTTGTTTCGCGACTGTTGCAAGGCCCGGCGAGCTATGCCGCCCCTGCGCCCGGCCCCCGGTTGAGCGCGTGGTGGAGACCCCGCAGCTGCCGGTAGGCGGCCTGATACTGCCGGAACATGACGTCGTAGGTCGCCCTGTTCTCGGGCCTGGGGTCGAAGCTCCGGCTGACCCGCACCGTGGCGCGCAGGCTGGCGAAGCTGGGATGCATTCCGAGGGCGACCCCGGCGGCCAGGGCGGCGCCCACCGCACCGGCATCCTGCGGATCCTCGACGACCTCGAGCCGGCGCCCGGTGACGTCGGCGATGATCTGCATCCAGACCCCGCTTCGCGCCCCCCCGCCGACGACGCGCAGCACCGGTGAGGCCAGCCGGAAGTCCTGCGCCAGCCGCTCCAGGATCCACCGGAAATTGAAGGCGACGCCTTCGAGGATGGCCCGGACCAGGGTTCCGCGGCGGTGTTCGGGGCCGAGGTTGATGAAGGACGACCGCAGCAGCGGGTCGTCGACCGGCACGCGCTCGCCGTACATCCACGGGGTGAAGAGCAGGGAATCGGAGCCTGGGGCCACCGCCTCGGCCTCCGCGTCCATCTCGGCGAACGCATCGCCGAGCGGGCGCCCGCTCTCCCGCGCTCGAAACAGCTCGTTGGCAGCCCACTCCAGGCAGGCGCCCCCGGTCTCCATCTCGGCGATCAGCAGGTTGCGATCCGGGTCGCCGGACTGGATGACGGCCACGCCGTGGCGTCCGGTCGGATGCCCCGAGGTGATCGTCACCACCCATCCCGAGGTGCCCAGGTAGAGGTGGGCCTCGCCGTCGCCGATCGCTCCCGATCCGATCGCGGCGGCGGCGGCGTCGCCCATTCCGGACACGATCGGGGTGCCCTCGGGGATGCCGAGGTCCGCGGCCGCGGCGGGGATGGCGGCGCCGGCCACGGCATTGGGGCGGAGCAGCGGCGGCAGCTTGCTCACGTCGATGCCGGCGTAGCGCATGATCCCGCTGAGCCAGGCCTTGCGCTTGAGGTCGAGGCCGAACGCCGACGCTCCGGTCCATTCCATGGCGCTGTGGCCGGTGCAGCGCAGCAGCAGGTAGCCGCCGACGTCGACGAAGCAGGCCATGCGATCCCAGGTGTCGGGCTCGTGCCGGCGCAGCCACTGGAGCTTGGGCATGCCGTCCTTGCCTGACAGCGTCGCCCCCGCCAGGCGTTCAAAGAGGCGCGCACCCCCGAACCGGCGCATTATGGCCACCGCCTCGGCACCGGCCCGGCCGTCCAGCCAGATGATGGGGCGGCGGAGCACGGTGCCGGCGCCGTCCACAGGCACCACACCGAGCATCTGGGTGCTGAAGGTGAGGCAGGCGGGAGCCGCCCCGTCCCGGCCGGCGAGCACGGCACGGGTGCCGGCGCAGACCGCCCGCCACCAGTCGGACGCGTCCTGCTCGGCCCACCCCACCTCGGGGTAGCAGGTCGGGTAGGGCTCGACGTGCTTGGCCACGACCCTCCCGCCGGCGTCGGCCAGCACCGTCTTGACGCCGCTGGTCCCGACGTCGTGGGCGACGATCAGGTCTCGGCTGGCGGGGTCGGCTGGCGTGTCCACTTCCGGTCGGGCAGCAGCATCCGACCTCGGTGGACCGCGCTCACAGAGGCGAAGGGCCCGGTTGAGGTGCATCGAACGACCCTTGGCCTGCTTGACGCCGCGGGACCAGACTGGCTGTGGTACGGGACGCCCTGGTCGTGCGGTTGCTCCGCTGGGCCTCGGGGCTGTCCCGGTCGGACATGGTCGTCTCGGAGGACGGAACTGTGAGCGTCGACGTCTCCGTCAGCCGGCAGGTGGTCGACACCTGCCGCGAGCTGCTCGCCCGCGGCTTCCTCAAGGTGAACGAGGGCAACGTGTCGGTGCGCGTCCCGGGGAGCCCGCGCTTCGCGATCACGGCGTCGGGGCGCGACTACGACACCCTCACCGAGGAGGACGTCTGCATCCTCGACCTCCAGCTGCACCGGATCGCGGGCACCCGCAAGCCGTCTATCGAGTCCGGTCTGCACGCCGCCGCCTACCGCCACCGGCCCGACGTCAATGTGGTGGTCCACACGCATCAGCCCTTCGCCAGCGCCCTGGCGATCATGCGCAAGCCGATCCCGGCGCTCTTCGACGAGCAGGTTCGCTTCCTGGGCCGCGGCGTGCCGATCGTCGGCTACGCGCCCTCTGGGACCGGCCTGCTGCGGCGTGGCGTCGAGGCCCGGATCCGGGCCGGGGGCAACGCCTTCATCCTCGCCAACCACGGAGTCCTGGTGCTGGGCCAGGACGTCGACCACGCCGTCCACAACCTGGCGATCCTCGAGAAGGTCTCGCAGGCCTATCTGATGAGCCTGATGACCGCCGAGCGCACCCGGCGGATCCCGCTGCTGGTCAGGGAGATTGCGTTCGCCCAGCTGCGCAAGGAGGAGCGGGCGGCGGCGTCAGGCGACGGTGCCGGGCCGCATGGTGCGGCGGGCGCGGCGGCGAACGTCCACGGGAACGGTGTGAAGCCGCTGGTCGCGCTGGCAGGGGAGAGGCCGGAGCCGGCGGGAGCGCTGGCGGGGGAGAGGCCGGAGCCGGCGGCGCGGCCGCTGGAGCCGCCGGCCGCCGTCCAGCCGCCGGCGAATGCCGGGATATCTGCCGGCGGGGCCGACTCCGCGATCAGCAGGTACCCGGATGTGGAGGCGGTCTACGCGAGATTGAACCGCCTTGTCGAGCAGCCGATGCGTCGGGTCCGCCGCTCCTACATGGCTGAATGCCTTGGCTACTTCGACACCAAATGCCAGCGTTCCCGCCAGCTCACCGACCGAGCCAGGCTGAGCATCCCCGGGGGGGTGCAGCACAACCTTGCCTTCAACCACCCCTTCCCGATCGCCGTCGAGCGCGCCGAGGGAGCCTATCTCTGGGATGTCGACGGCAACCGGTACATCGACTTCCTGCAGGCGGGCGGGCCCACCATTCTGGGCAGCAACTGGGCGCCGCTGCAGGAACGCGTCATCGAGGTGCTGCACACCTCCGGGCCGGTGACCGGGCTCTTTCACGAGTACGAGCTGAAGCTGGCCGAGCTGGTCCGCCGACTGGTGCCGTCGGTCGAGATGCTGCGCATGTTCGGCTCCGGCAGCGAGGCGGTGATGGCCGCCCTCCGGGCCGCCCGCGCCTCCACCAAGAAGGCCTACGTCATCAAGATGGGCGGCGCCTACCACGGCTGGAGCGACCAGATGGTCTACGGGCTGCACGTCCCCGGCACCCGGCGGTTCGAGTCCAAGGGGATTCCCCGGCCGGCCACCAGCCGCACCTGCGAGGTGTACCCGAACTCGGTGGCGGCGCTGCGGCGCAAGCTGACCGAGAACCGGCTGCGGGGCGGCACCGCTGCCGTGATCGTCGAGCCACTCGGTCCGGAGAGCGGAACCCGGCCTGTCGACTTCGACTTCAACGCCCGTGCCCGCGAGCTCTGCGACGAGTTCGGCGCCCTGCTCATCTTCGACGAGGTGGTCACCGGGTTCCGGGTGGGCTTGGGCGGCGCCCAGGCGTACTTCGGGGTGCGCCCGGACCTCACCATCTTCGGGAAGTGCATCGCCGGGGGCTATCCGATGGCCGGTGCGGTGGGCGGCCGCTCCGACGTGATGTCGACGATGGCGGCCGGGATCGGGGGCACCGGCGAGCGCGCCTACGTGGGCGGCACCCTGTCGGCCAACCCGCTCTCCTGCGCCGCCGGGTACTTCGCGCTCCTGGAGATGGAGAGGACGGGTGCGCCGGTCATCGCCGGTCGGGCCGGCGACCGGCTGGCCCGCGGCCTGGAGCAGGTCATCGAGCGTCGCGGACTGCCCTACGTCGTCTACAACACCGGCTCCATCGTCCACCTGGAGACGTCCGGGGTGATGCTCCTCGACCTGCACCATCCGGTGCGGCTGCTCCGCGAGCTCAAGCCGCGCCGGACCATGATCGAGGAGATGGGCGCTGCCTACATGGCCAAGGGGATCGTCACGCTCGCCGGGTCCCGGATCTACACCTCGATGGCGGACACCGACGAGGTGATCGACGACGCGGTGCGGCGCTTCGACGAGGTCTTCGCCCACGTGGAGGGGGTGCGGTAGGGGCTTCGCATCCGCCACTAGTTGTGGACGCAGCAGTCCACAACTCGCTGTCAGCGGGGGAAGTGCCGCGGCAGGCTGACCAGGACGGAGGTGCCCTGGCCGGGGGCGCTCTGGGCCGAGACGGTCCCGCCGTGCGCCTCGACGAGGTCGCGGACGATGGCGAGACCGAGACCTGAGCCGGATGAGCCTGGCCCTTTGACGAAGCGGTCCCAGATCCGGGGGAGCAGCTCCTCGGGGATGCCCTCGCCGTCGTCGCGCACCGTGATCCGGACCTCCCGATCGGCGGCGGACACCTCGACGGTGATCGACCCGCCCCGCGCGGTGTGGGCGAGCGAGTTGCTGATCAGGTTGCCGACCACGCGGCGCAACCGGGCCGGGTCGGCATCGATCACCACGGCATCGGGAGGAACGCGGCTCGACAGGCGCACCCCGGCGCCGCCGGCCTCGGCCCGGAAGGCGTCCAGGGTCTCGTTGACCAGGACGCCGACGTCGACGGGCTCGCGCTCGAGGCGCAGGCCGCCCGCGTCCACCAGGGTCAGGGTGCGGAGATCCTCGGCAAGCTCCTCGAGGGTGTGGGTGGCGGCGACGATCGGCGCGATGTGCTCCTCGTCCGCGGGATTGACGCCGTCGGCGATGGCCTCCGCCTGGCTGCGGATGACGGTGAGGGGGGTGCGCAGCTCGTGGGCGATGTCGGCGAGGACGCTCTGGCGGCGGACCTCCTCCGCTTCCAATCGGGCGCTCATCTGGTTGAAGGCGCGGGCCAGGGAGCGCACCTGGCGGGGGCCGCGAACCGGGACGCGCGCCGAGTAGTCGCCGGCCTCGACGCGACGGGCGGCGTCGGCAAGGGCGCGCACCGGCGGGGCGCCGCGCCGGTAGCCGAGAACCACGATCACCAGGACCAGGGCCAGGACCGCGATGAAGAGGGCCAGCGCCGGGCGGCTGGCCGGGCCGCCGGCGAGGCCGAAAGCGGCCAGCACCAGCCACACCAGCAGGGCGGTGACGGCCAGCGGCACCAGCAGGGCGCAGCCGAAGAGGCAGCCGCAGGGCAGGGCGAAGGCCGCTCGCGGACCCCTCCACCCCCCCTCTCCGGCTCGTTCCCAGGGCGGCCGGCCGCGGGGCGGCCAGGGGGCGTCCTCGGGCCACCAGGGCGGACGGCGGATGCGCCCGTGGCCTCCCCCCGAGTTGCGGGACGGGCCGGTGCTCACGTCGAGCCGTCGGAGAGGCGGTAGCCGACTCCGAAGACCGTCTGGAGCAGCCGCGGGGCGCTGGGATCACGCTCGATCTTGCGCCGGATGTTCTTGACGTGGGCGTCGATGGCGCGCTCGTACGACTCGACCGCGACACCCCGGACCGCGTCGAGGAGCTGGGAGCGGGTGAAGACACGCCCGGGCTGGCGGGCCATGTGGAGGAGCAGCTGGAATTCGGTCGCGGTGAGCGAGACGCGGCGACCCCCAACCACGGTCTCCATGCGGGGAACGTCGAGGCTGAGCGCGTCGCCCACCTTGACCACGTCCTCCTGGATGCGTGCCGCCTGGCTGCGGCGGAGCACGGCTCTGACCCGGGCCACCATCTCCCGAGCGCTGAACGGCTTGGTGACGTAGTCGTCGGCGCCCAGCTCGAGGCCGGCCACCCGGTCGGACTCCTCGGTTCGCGCGGTGAGCATGATGATCGGCACGTCCGAATCGCGACGCAGGTTGCGGGCGACGTCCAGCCCGTCCAGCTTGGGCAGGGTGAGGTCGAGGATCACCAGGTCCGGGTGCGCGCTGTGGGCCGCCCTTAGGGCCTGCTCGCCGTCGCTGGCGGTGACCACCTGGAAGCCGGCCTTCTCCAGGTAGTCGCGGACCAGCCGGACGATGTCCGGCTGATCGTCGACGATGAGCACCGTGGCCATCGGGCGGTAATCGTAGGGCCAGCCACGCACCGGAGCCGGCGGCCCCGAATGGGACCGCCGAGCGCTGGCTCCGAGCCGGCTCAGACCGTGGTGGCGGTGGTCGCGCCGGGCGCCGCCGGCCGCGACTCGGGAGGCTGGTCCCGGTGGAGCTGCCGGTGCCACTCGTCCCAGGCCTGCTGGTTCCACCAGCCGCCCCGGCCGGCGCCGCAGCGGCGACCCCATCCCGGCCCGCCACCGGGACCCCCGGCGGCCCACGGGCCGCCCCAACCGCGCCCACCGGCGAAGGCGCCGGGGCCGTACCGGGCCCAGCGCGCGAAGCGGCGGGGCCCGGTGAGCCCGAGCAGGGGCGGCACGATCAGTCCCCCGAAGAGGGTGATGGCGGTGAAGCCGGCGTTGCCGGTGAGCAGGCCGACGGCGATGGCGCCGCCCACCGCGGCGGTTCTCCAGAAGACGCGAAGCGCTTGGTACATGGGGGTTTCTCCTGACCTGTGGTCGGTGATCGACTGAGGCCAGCGTCCTCCCGCCGTGTGAACGGGATGTGAACGCGGGGCGGAGGTCCTGGGGGCGGCCCGGCGGCGGCTGTAACCGCGACCGGTATCCGTAGGTGAGCACCGACGGTCCAGGAGGGAGTGACATGCCTCGACTCAAGCGTCTGACCGCGGCGAGCGCGGCGCTGGCCCTGGCGGGACTGGGGGCGGCGGCGCTGACCAGCATCCCGGCGACGGCCAGCGACTCACCACGGCAGCTGGACAGCGAGCCGGTGTCCGCGGATCAGGGCATGCTGCTGAGCGCCCGACTGGCTCCGAGCGTGCCCACCGACCCGGCCATCTTCGGGATCGCCGCGGGTGGGGCTCCCTGGAGCCTTCGCGAGGGCAACGTGAGCCTCGGGCGCGACGGCTCCCTCAAGGTCGAGGTGCACGGCCTGGTGCTGACCGCCACCACGGCGAACCCGATCCCCGACCTGGCGGCCTCCGTCTACTGCAACGGCGTCCTGGCCGGCCGGACCGCTCCGGTGAGCTTCACCAAGGAGGGCAACGCCACCATCGAAGCGACGGTCAGCCTGCCGGGCCTCTGCCAGGTCCCGGCGGTGATCCTCAACCCCGCCACCGGCGGCGAGCCGGGCGACGTGCTCGGCATCTACATCGGCTTCGACGGGAGCGCCGCCCAGCCCTGAGGCGGCGCAGCGACGGCGAGGGCGGCGGCGTCCCGGTGGCGTTCCGGCCGGCGCCGCCGCCCGCCCCCGCACAATCCGGGGGTGGCGCGGATGGATCGGGGGATGAGGCGCCGGCGAGCGCTCGGCACGGACGAGTGAGCGGATCCCTCGTCCTCGCCGCGCTCGACGGCCACCGCTGGGCCAGCGAGGACGCTGGCCCGGTGACCCGGGTTCGCACCCTGGCCGCGATGCCGGACCCCTGGTCCCGGTCGCTGCTCCTCCACCTGACCGCGTCGGCGATCGTGATCGATCCCCGGACCGGACGCGTCCTGCTCCGCTGGCACGAGCGCCAGCAGGCGTGGCTGCAGGTCGGCGGGCATGCGGACCCCGGCGAGACGGATCCGTTCCGGATCGCGCGCCGGGAAGCCCGTGAGGAGACCGGACTGGATGACCTCTCCGCCTGGCCCGATTCCGCGTCGCCCCGGCTCATCCAGGTTGCCATCGTTTCGGTGCCGCCCCGGGACCCCGAACCTGCCCACCACCATGCCGACCTGCGCTACGTCCTGGCCACCGGACGGCCGGAGCGCGCTGTCCCGGAGACGGTGCCCGCCCAGCTTCGCTGGCTGGGCATCGACGCGGCGATCTCGCTGACCGGGGACCCCGGGTTGCAGGTGGCCCTGCGGCGGCTTGCCCCGCTCATGACGACGGCGATCGGTCCCTGAGCTTCGGGGTCGCCGGCAGCCGCGCCGACCAGGGGGTGCTCCCAGTTGATGTCGAAGTAGGCAGAAAGTGAGCTGCTCCGGCCGCACCCCGGGACGGCCAGGAACGCCGCCTCGCCGCCAGCCCCGCCGAGATACGGGTGGGGTCGACCACGTCGTAGCCGTGCCTGGAGCCCGAGGCACCAAGGAGGATCGGGGAGCACCCGGTAGCTGGCGATCCGGCTGCTCAGCGGGGCGGGCCCGGCGGCCGCACCCGACCTGGGGTATCCTGGCGGTCCCGGTGCGCACCTCTCCCGGCTCTCCGCGCCTCCCTCCCGTGATCGCCGTCCTCGAGGGCATCCTCGCCCCGGGGCCCCGCGCCCGGCGGGCCGCCGAGACGGCGAGGCGCGCCGGCTGGGGGCGCTGAGGGGGTGTACCATCGCTTGCCGCTCGTATGAACAGCGCCTTGGAGTTTGACATGGAGAAACCCCCGATCCCCGTTGCGGTGGTTGGCCTCGGACCGATCGGACTGCGCATCTGCCGGCGGATCCTGGCGCGCCCTGAGCTGCTCCAACTCGTGGCCGTCACTGACAAGGCACCGGAGATCGGAGGCCGCAGGTTGGCGGATCTGCTCCCCGAGGCCTCCGCGTCCGAGCTCGTGATCAACCGCGAATATCCGGCGGCGCCGCGGGCTGGAGGAGTCCTGGTGCAGACAACCACCTCGCACCTGACTGATTCCCATCAGCAGCTGCGAGACTTCGTGGAGCTGGGCTGGAACGTGGTATCCACGTGCGAGGAGCTCTCCGAGCCGCTGAGCGTCGATCCCAAGACCGCGGCCGACCTCGACGCACTGGCACGAGGCAAAGCGGTGACGATCCTGGGGACGGGGGTCAATCCCGGCTTCATGATGGACACCCTGCCGCTCGCCCTGACCACCCTGTGCGCCCAGGTCACCGCCGTACGTGTCCACCGGGTGGTCGACACCAACCTGCGACGCGAGCCTCTGCAGCGCAAGGCGGGCGTTGGGATGTCGGCGGACGAGTTCCGCGCCCTGGCTGCCGCCGGGCGGATCGGCCACGTGGGTCTGCTGCAGTCGCTCCACCTGATCGCGAGAGGGCTGGGATGGGCCCTCGACTCGACCGAGGTCCGGCTCGAGCCGGTGATCGCTGAGCGGGAGACGGCCAGCGGCATCGGTCCGGTCCCAGCGGGGAGCGTGATCGGCCAGGCCCAGGTGGCCACCGGCCACGTCGGGGCCAGGGAGGTCATTCGCTTCGAGCTGGAGATGGTGGCGGGCAGGCCCGGCACCGACGAGGTGTGGATCACCGGTGATCCGTCCTTCCACGAGGAGATCCATGGAGGGATCAACGGCGACATCGGCACCGAAGCGGTCGTCACCAACCTCATCGGGCCGGTGGCCGAGGCCAGACCCGGGCTGCTGACCATGGCTGATCTCGTGCCCCTGGGATGCCGAGCCGGTCTCGGGGGGATGCCCGCCACACACCAGGGATAACCAGCGACTCCGGGAGGGCTTGCAACCGTGGACGCCCAGACCTCCACCGTCGAGGATGAGTTCGTCGGGACTCACATGGCGTCGGATGAGCTTTTCAGACGCCAGGCCAAGGTGGTCCCGGGCGGCGTGACCCACATGGCCCGAGCCTTCGAGCCGTTCCCTCTCTTCATCAGCGCCCTGTCAGGCGCCCACAAGCAGGATGTCGACGGACACGATTACGTCGACTACTGGATGGCTCATGGGGCCAACCTGCTGGGTCATCGACATCCCGCCGTGCACGAGGCCATCCAGCGTCAACTCGAGCGAGGCCTGCATGCCTGTGGAGAGAACGAGACGGCGGTGGCGCTGGCTGAAGCTGTCTGCCGGATGGTGCCGTCGGCGAGCCGGGTGCGCTTCTGCGCCTCGGGGGGCGAGGCGACCCAACTGGCCATCAGGCTTGCCCGCGCCTACTCCGGACACGAGCGCATCATCAAGTTCGAGCACCACTTCCATGGCTGGCACGACGCGGTGGCCTTCGGCTTCCCGCCCAGCGATACGCCGTGGTCCTCGGGACTCCCCGACGCCCTCCAATCCCTGACCGTGGTGCTGCCGTTCAACGACGCCGATGCGCTCTCCAGGTACCTCTCCGAGGATGCCCAGGTGGCCGGAGTGCTGCTGGAGCCGGGCGGTGCCCACAGCGACACGGTCCCGGTGGATCCAGCCTTCCTGCGCACGGTTCGCGAGCTCTGCACCGAGCACGGGGTGGTCCTGGTATTCGATGAGGTGGTCACCGGTTTCCGGTACGCCAGGGGAGGGGCGCAGGAGTTCTTCGGGGTGACCCCGGACGTCACCGCCCTGGGCAAGATCATGGGTGGCGGTCTGCCCATCGGGGCGGTGGCGGGGGGGGCGGACATCATGGAGGTGCTGGCCCCGCGGCGCGGAGACGAGGTGCGTCCCTACGTCCCCCAATACGGAACCTGGAACGGGATGCCGATTGCCGCCGCCGCAGGGTTGGCGGCCCTGAGAGTGGTCGAGACCAGCGACGTCATCCAGGCGACGGTGCGCCGGACCGACCAGCTGAGAGCTGCCCTGAATAGGGTGCTGCGCCAGCGTGGCGTGGAAGGCACCGCCTATGGCCGGTCGTCGATCTGGAAGACGTACCTCGGCGAACCCCTGAAGCTCCTCGACGGTGACTACACCCGGGCCAGGGAGGACGGCATCCGTCTGGCCAGCTCATCGGGCCCGCGCGCCCGCGTTCTGCGGCAGTCGATGATCCTCGACGGCGTCGACGTCATGTACGGTGGCGGCTTCATGTCGGCCGCGCACGATGACGCGGACCTGGAGCGCACCGTCACCGCGTTCGACCGGGCCCTGACGCGGCTGCAGGAGGCGGGGCTGGTGTAGCGTGGCCCTGCACCATCACGAGCCGGGTGAGGCGGAGCTGGAGGTCAACCCGCTGTACGCGTCGGCCGCGGCCCGCGGCCGTGTCCCCAAGCTGCGCATCCCCGACCAGCCCATGGATCCGGAGACCGCCTACCAGATCGTCCACGACGAGCTGATGCTGGACGGGAACGCGCGGCTCAACCTGGCCACCTTCGTCACCACCTGGATGGAGCCGCAGGCCAACCGGCTCATCGTCGAGGCGCTCGACAAGAACGTCATCGACAAGGATGAGTATCCGCAGACCGCGGAGATCGAGCGGCGCTGCGTCCACATCCTCGCCTCACTCTGGCATGCGCCGCCCCGGCGGACCGCGGTCGGGTGCTCCACAACCGGTTCCAGTGAGGCGGCGATGCTGGCCGGCCTGGCGCTCAAGTGGCGCTGGCGCGAGGCCCGCCGCTCCGCCGGCGGTTCCGCCGATCGGCCCAACCTGGTGATGGGCATCAACGTCCAGGTGTGCTGGGAGAAGTTCTGCCGGTACTGGGACGTGGAGCCGCGCTTCGTGCCCATGGAGGGAGATCGGCGCCATCTCACCGGCGAGGAGGCGGTGAAGCTCTGCGACCAGGACACCATCGGGGTGGTGGCGGTGCTCGGCTCCACCCAGGACGGCAGCTACGAGCCGGTGGCCGAGATCTGCGCGGCCCTGGATGGGCTCCGAGATTGCGGCGGCCCCGACGTGCCGGTGCACGTCGATGCCGCCTCGGGGGGCTTCGTGGCCCCCTTCGTGCAGCCCCAGCTGGTCTGGGACTTCCGGCTCGACCGGGTGGCGTCCATCAACAGCTCCGGCCACAAGTACGGCCTGGTCTACCCCGGGGTGGGCTGGGTGATCTGGCGCGACCGCGAGGCCCTGCCCGAGCCGCTGATCTTCCGGGTCAACTACCTGGGCGGGAGCATGCCCACCTTTGCCCTCAACTTCTCCCGACCGGGCGCCCAGGTCATCGCCCAGTACTACAACCTCATCCGGCTCGGCTTCGAGGGTTACCGGCTGGTCCAGCAGACATCCCTGGACACCGCCCGCCACATCTCCGACGCCGTCAGCCGCATCGGTCCATTCCGGCTGCTCACCGACGGCAGCGAGCTGCCGGTGTTCGCCTTCGCGCTCCGCCCCGAGGTCGATCGCTACACCGTCTTCGACGTGTCCGACGGGCTGCGCAAGCGCGGCTGGCAGGTCCCCGCCTACCACCTGCCCCGCAACCTTCAGGCGACCGCGGTGCTCCGGGTGGTGGTGCGCAACGGGATGTCACGCGACCTCGCCGACCTGCTGATCGCCGACCTGAGGAGGGAGGTCGCCCAGCTCGACAAGCTCTCCGCTCGTCTGCCCCAGCACCCCGACCGGGCCCGCTTCCACCATTGAGGGCTGAGCCATGCCTGACAAGGACATCGAGGCTTGGGTGTCCGCACACGACGCGCCGGTCGCGGCGATCCTGGAGGCCGCCCGCGAGGCCATCAAGGGCGAGGTGCCCGGCACCGTGGAGTGGATCAACGGCTGGAAGATGCTGGCGTTCGGGCCGCGTCCCAAGATGAACGCCTGCCAGTTCGTGCTCGACGCCCGGGGCAGACCGCGTCAACCTCGAGTTCGCCGCCGGTGCTGCCCTGGACGACCCGAGCGGCCTGCTCGAGGGGACCGGCAAGTCGCTGCGCCATCTCAAGCTGCGCCAGCCCTCCGACCTGGGCCGGCCCGAGGTGCGCGCCCTGATCAGGGCGGGGGCCGCGGCCGCGCCCAGCTGGCAGCCGGGGGGTCGCAAGGCATGATGATGGTGGAGCCATCGCTCGCCGCGCCGGGGGTCCTCGAGGTGCCGGTCGAGGGGGGCCCACCGGGCCGGGGCCGTAGCCGCCGGGCCAGGGCTATCCGGCATCGCCGGCATCGACCTGGGGCACCACCGGTGTCCAGGTGCGTCCCCCGTCCTCGGTCTCGACGAGGTAGCTGGGTCCCGACCCGGGCTGGTCAGCACTGGGCGCCGCCCAACCGATCTCCGCGCTGACGAAATCCAGAGCGAGGCCCGAGTAGGGGAAGGCGTTGAGATGGGCCCAGGTGGCACCTCCATCGCCGGTTGCGTAGATGGCGGGAGCGGCGGCGGAGCCGTCGACGCCCTCGAAGACCAGCCAGCCCCGCTGCGGGTCCAGGAAGTCGGCGCCGGCCGGCTGCCCCAGGCCCTCCCAGCGCAGCGTCCAGCTCCGGCCGCCATCCGCGGTCGCGAAGATGCTGGTGGTGACCGCCGAAAGGCCCAGGTTCTCGGTCAGCACGGTTCCGCTGGCCGGCGATGTGAAGACCGGCGAGAAGCTGGTCTCGTCATAGGCTCCGGCGGGAAGCGGGCCGAGCGGCTGCTGGTTCCAGCTGACGCCCCCGTCATGGGTGACGTAGAAGGCGGGGTCACCGCCGCCCTCGCAGGTCCCGGTCATCCACCCGGTGCTGGCGCTGAGGAAGGTCGCGGTCAGAGCCAGGCAGCGGTCGGGGATGATCCCCGGGTTCCCCTGCGTCCCGATGGCCGCGCTGCTGGTGGTGGCCACCTCCGACCAGCTGGCGCCGCCGTCGACGGTGCGGAAGAGCGCCGTGGTGATGGCCGCCGTCTCGGCCAGCGAGTACCAGCCGTGCTGGCCGTCGACGAAGATCATCTCGCCGGCGTCGGTGGGGCTGAAGCCGTGGACGCTCAGACGGCCCTCCGCCGTCCAGTGAGCCCCGCCGTCGGCGGTGGCCCACGACTGCACGGCCGTCGGGTCGGGAACCGGGGCGCTGGCCTGGCTCGCCACCGTGAGGGCGCGGGCGGTCTCGGCATCGAGGTAGGCGGCGGCGATCACCTGCGCCCGGGGCGGGGAGGCGACCGTCCAGCGCAGAACCCCGGCGGTGGTGTGGAGGATGGAGCCGTCGCTGATCCGCCGCGCCCAGCCGGCGCTGGCGGTCACCATGTGCAGGTCACCCACGGCGTTCGCGGGGTCCTCGGCCGGGAGGACCGAGACCGGCTGCGGGGTGAACGCCGGCGGGCTGAACCGCGGGCTGGCGCTGGGCGGGATCGCCGTGGCGGGGCGGCCGCCCTGGAGCAGGTCCACACCGATCGATGCCCCCCCGACGACCACCGCCAGGGCGAGCAGCGCTGCCAGCGCGCGGCCGCGCTCCGGAGACCCCTGACGCCGTCCGGGGCGACCGGGCCCGCCCAGCGGCGGCGGGACGGGGCCGGGCCCATCCCGCGGCGGCGACCCGTCCCGGCCGATATCTGACCACGCCGCTCCCGGTCGCGACGGCGCGGTGGGGGCAGTCCCATCCGGGGACGGCCGCCTGCCGGCGAGCTCGCGGTGGAGTCGCCGGACCGGGTGGAGATCGTCGTCGCGGTGCAACTGGTCCGTGCTCAGGGGACGGTCACGCCCTGGAGGACCGCCGGGCCCACGGTCGGGTCCAGCTCCTGCTGAACGTTGACGCCGGCCGGCGGGATGGTGTCGAGGACGTAGGGCACGCTGCCCGGGTTGAAGCCGCAGATCGCCGGCACCGGCGGTGTGGTGGCCTCCGCCGTCGAGCACACCCCGAAGTTGAAGGGTTGCGGGGTCGCCGCGAAGGTGCGAGCGTCGTCGAATCCGAAGCCGTCCTGCCCGGTCAGGGTGAGGGTGAAGGTCCAACCTGCCCAGGCCGAGGCGGCGGTCGACGCCGGGGCTCCCAGGGTCGATGCGGGCACGGTGATGGTGACGATCCCGGGCGTGTCACCTCCGGAGGGGGTCAGCTGGGCGGCCGAGACCGCTGGCGTGCCGATGCCGCCGCCGCAGTTGGGGTAGCTCCAGGTGAGGCCCGAGGTCGTCGACGACGGGGTCACCCAGCAGTCGCCGCCGAAGCCGTCCACCTCGATGACCTGGTTCCAGGCGTCCGCCGCCGCGATGGAGTAGTTGAAGGGACTGGCCGCGGCCGTCGATTGGACTTCGCCGGTGGGGACCTGACCGCTGGGAGCGTGGATGTAGAGGTCGAACAGCTGGGCGCCGTCGAGGCTGCCGAAGGTCGGCACCAGGTTCTCGATGCCCACCCGGAAGCTGACGGTGGTGCCGGAGTCGATCACCGTCAACCCGGTCAGGCGGAAGGAGTCGGGCGAGAAGTTGGAGCTCGTCGGGTACGCGTAGACCCCGGTGGGCTGCGTGTACGGCGAGTAACCGGGCCCGTTGCCGCCGCCCGGGGCGGCGGGCACGTTGAGGATCACCGTGCCGGGGATGAACAGGTTGTTGACTGCGAAGATGGCCTCGTCGGTGGCGCTGCCCGCGGTCGCCGCCACCTCGATGGAGTTGCTCCCCGGCTCCAGGGCGACCGAGGTCGAGAAGGCGCCGCCGCCGTCCGCGCTCACCGTGGTGATCGTGGTGGTCGGCGTCGACGCCCCGGCCGCCGTCCCGGTGATCGCGATGTCGACGGTCGCGCCCGCCGCCGTGCTGCCGCTGACCACCGTCGAGGCGGAGTTGACCGTCACCGACGGGCGGGTGAGGTTGATCGGGACGTCCCGCCCGTTGACGGCCAGCGGTGACGACACGGCGAGCGCCGCGGTCGCGGGTGGGGCGGGCAGGTAGCGCTCGGCGACGATGCTCGGCTGGTCGAGCAGGGTGCCGCTCTGGATGTCGCGGAGCAGCCGGAGGAGCTGCGCCTGGGCCCAGGTCAGCGGTGCCGCTGAGCCGTCGGGCTTGCCGTCGATCAAGCCGATGGACGCCGTGGTCGGGTCGGAGCCGTAGGCCGAGGCGGCCAGGTCCGGGAAGTTCCAGACCTGCTCGGGCATGAGACCGACGCCGCTTGCCGAGTTGAGCATGAAGTCGAGATCCGACTGCAGCGCCGCCGGGTTGCCGGCCAGCAGCTGGTACTCCGCGTTCTCCCCGGAGAGCACCGGCCAGGGGTGCCCGGTGCCGGTGTCGGTGGTCGCCCAGGGCTCGCCGGTGAGCGGGCAGTTGGCGTTGGCCGCGACCTCGACCGCGCCCGTGTCGCAGTCGCCATAGCCGTCGCCGTTGTAGCGCATGATCCCGGTCCCGGATGGCGTCGAGGAGTCGATGGCGCTCGCGGCCACCGCCAGGGAGTTGCTGACGGTGGGATCGGACGCCGGCAGCTCGCCGAGCCGGGTCAGCTCGAGGAACCCCTGGTCGATCACGCTGCGCTGGTCCACCGGGCTGGTGTTGCCGTTGTTGAGGGTGTAGGTCACGCCGGCCTGGTCAGGGTTTCCGGTCTTGTCCAGGCGCATGAAGTAGGAGCTGGACGAGAGCGGCCCGTCAGTGGTGATGCCGGTGGTCAGGATCAGCTGGCGGAAGTCGTCGGCGGTGGCCAGGAAGAGGCGCTGCGATGCGGTGTCGCCCTGCACCCCGGCGATCGCGGCAGCGGCCACCAGGCCGGCAACCTCATCGGCCATGGTGGAGGGCGAGAAACCGGTCTGCTCCTCCCAGCGCTCCACGCCGTCCACCGGGCCGTTGGCGACCAGGAAGTCGGCGGCGGGCCTGATGTGATCCTGGTAGAGGGAGGCGCTGCCGGCCATTCCCGCCTGCCACGCGGCGAGGATCGGGTCCGCGGTCTCGTCGAGCTGGAGCCCGCCCGTGTCGGGTGCCGCCTCGCCGTTGAGCAGCCCGTTGCGCGGGAAGCTGCCGTCCGGCAGCTGCATGTGGTCGAACCAGTATTCGACCATCTGGCGGGCGGTGCCGATGTCACCGTCGGCCAGGAAGCCGGTGAACGTCTCGTAGGCGTCGCGGGGGAACACCTCGCGATACGACCCGAAGTAGGGAGCCAGGTCGTTGACCGGGGTCCCGGCCGAGACCGCCTGGCCCCAGGGGCTGCTCAGGGACGCGGCGGTGGCACCGACGAAGCTCTTGTCCTCGCTCGCCTTGATGACGTTGGCGGAGAGCCAGTAGGCGGCCTGGTCGGCGGGGCTGAGGGCGGTGCCGCCATGTCCGGGCGCGCCGCCCGGCGAGCAGAGCTGGGAGTCGTAGTCGAGCCACTGCCCCTGGTACTGGAGGAAGGTGGCGGCGATAGGGGCCGCCGACGCGTCGAGCGCGGACTCGAGCGCGCTGGCCTCGGTGCCGCCGAAGCCAAGGGCCACCGTCTGGCTGCTCACCGCGCTGGGACGGGGCGGGGTCGACAGCCCGGCCGCCCCGGCCGCCGCGGCCGCGATCGCCACTGGGCTGAGGCTGGTGACGCCGGTGGCGGTCGCTCCGGGAGCTATGCGGCGGGGCGAGCAGACGGATGCGCTGTCGAAGCTGCCGCCGCCGTAGGCGCCCAGGTCGCCGCCGCTCGCCCCGCCTGACGAGGCGGCCGGCGCGCCGCTGCCCAGGCTCAGCTCGACGGTCTGGACCACGTTGCCAGCGCTGGCGTTCGGGGCGGTGGTGGTCAGCGAGCGAGCACTGTCCAGCTCGGCCAACCCGTCGCTGGAGCTCCCCGCGAAGCCGGTCTCCACCGCAGCGAACGGGGAGCTGGCCGCCAGGGCCGCGTAGATCGGGGTGGCGTAGCCCCGGTTCAGCGCTTCGGTGAAGGAGTTGGTGGAGTAGGAGAGCGGGATCTGGCCGCGGCTGGTCGGGACGATGGTCGCGGACTCCGCCCCCGCATTGCCGCTGCCGCCGCCACCGTGACCGTTCAGCAGCGGGTTGAGACGCAGGTAGAGATGAAGGCCCGCGGGCGCTCCGGGGAGCGCGACCAGGCTGTACTGGATCACCACCGCCTCAGTCGAGGGATCGGTGACGAAGTCGCTGACGATCGCGAAGTGCTGGGCGGTGTCCAGGGCGATGACCCGGCAGGCCATCCCGGTCTGGCCCAGCGAGCTGACCGTGTAGGTCATGTCGCGGGGCTGGAGGGCGGTGAAGCCGGGACCGGTGACGATCGGATCCAGGGTCTTGACGTTGGTGTTGTCGATGGTGGGGGCGTAGACGTCCGACAGCTCGCCGTCGGCCACCGTGTACCAGACCGTCGAGGCCGTGTCCGCGGCGGTGCCGACGCAATCCTTGCGCGCCTCGTCGTAGTAGGAGAGCCCACCGGGCGCGCCCCCCGCCTCGCTGCCCGGGCTGCCGATCGCGAGGTCGAAGACGTGCATCGAGGTGATGCCGCGACCGACCCCGGCGGACACGGCCGGCAGGGTCACCGATGCCACCTCCTTGGTGGGATCGAGAGGCACGGCGGCGTAGGAGAGGCTCACCGGGATCGTCCCGGCGGGGTTCCAGCCGCGGGTGGTGGCGAGGAAGTCGGTGCCGGTCGCGGCAGCGCCGTCGATCCAGTCGGCGAAGCTGAGCGACGCCGTGGAGCTGGATCCGTCCGCGTAGGTGACTGTGAAGGTGCCGCTCGCCGACCCGAACGCGGCGGCGCCCACGATCCCGAGGGTGGAGCCGCGTCCGCTCAGGGAGATGGTCTGCCCGTCGGCGACGACGTTGTCCGGGCTGCCGGGCGCGACATCGGGCCAGGTGAGACCGAGACCGTCGTGGAGCAGGCTCTCCCCGGGGGCCAGCGCATCCGCGGCCAGCCCGGGCGCGGAGAACGAGTCCCCGATGCCGTCGTAATTCCCGGCGCCGGCGCCGCCAGGCGTGGTGATGCCCACGTTGTCGAAGGCCTGCGCCAGGGAGACCCCGGTCGCGGAGGTGGTGGGGGCGGCGATCGCCATGCCCCCCATCCCGAGCACGGCCGCGGCGACGGCCGCACGAAATCGGCGATGACGAGCACGACGCACGGCCGCACCTCCCAGCCCGAATCCGTCCCGTCCGCCGGCAGGCCCCGAGACCCAGCCGGCTGGGTAAGGATGGGATGGCGCTCCGGCGCTGTCAAGCGACGCCGCCGGCGCGCTCGTCGCGGCGCGGTGACAGCGGGTCAGCCTGGTTCCGCCTCCCGCTCGTCGCCCAGGCCGGCGGCTCGCCGGAGGGCGCGCAGCTGGATAACCTTGCAGGTCCCCGGGGTCACCCCCAGCGCGGTCGCCGTCTCGCTGACCGAGTAGCCGCGCAGGAAGCGCAGCTCGAGGATGCGGCGATCCCGGTCTCCGAGCCGGGCCAGGATGGAGTGGAGCCGGCGCTCGCCCTTCGGCAGCGGCGCTCCCGCCGGCCGGGCGCGCGTCTCCTCCAGCAGTTCCTCGGCCCGATGGGCGGAGCGCTCGTTGAAGTGGTCCGCGACCAGGCAGCGCGCGGTGGTCAGCAGGTATGCGTGGACCTCCTCCGGGGCCGCCTCCGGGCGCAGCCGTGGCAGGGCGCGGAGGAAGACCTGGGCGCAGACGTCCTCGCTGTCGGCGCGGTTGCCAACCCGGGAGAGCACGTAGCGGAACACCAGGTGGGCCTCGCGGCGGTAGACCACCGCCCAGTCCTCGGCGGCGGGCCGGGCCGAGGGCTCCAGGTGCAGGACATGGAGCGGCGCGCGCCAGGCCTCGGCGGCCGGTCGGGGGCCTCGGTCGTCCACGTGCTGTTCCACGGGCGGCGGCCCTGCCCGGTTCAACAGCGTGGCCACGGCTCGCCGGATGCCGCCGGCCGCGGGGGCCGGGGGAGCGGGCCCCCGCGATGCCGGTCGCGGGAGCCCGCTCTCAGACCGGTGTCCGGATCAGCGACCCGGAAGCCGAGACCTCAGTGGAGCAGGTTCAGGGTGTTGCTGCCGTCGTCGACGAAGTAGATGCCGCTCCCCTCCGCGGCGACGGCGAGGCCGAACAGGGTCCCGTTGCCGTTGGGCAGGCCCGAGACCGGGGTGTTGTCCAGAGTCATCACCGCTACCTGGGCACCGCCGGGGGTGGTCTCGACCAGGTTGCCGTTGATGCCGTTGACGGTGAGGATGTCGCCGTTCGGGGCGATCGCCAGGCCGAGCGGCCCGTCGAGCGCTTCGCCCGCTGAGACCGTCATGCCCCGCTGGGATGTGGTTCGGCTGATCGCGTCGGGGATGGCCGCGATCCGGTTGCTATCCGTGTCGGCCACGTAGAGCGTGCCGTCGCGACCCAGGCCGACGCCGGTGGGCCCCACCACCAGCGCGGCGGGATCGGTGCGCTCCAGGAAGCCGCGACCGATCACCGTCTCCGAGGTGACCAGGGGTGCGTCACCGGCGGTGGAGATCGCGATTCGGACGACCGTCCCGCCGTCCACCGAAGCGGGGCTGGCCTCCTGGGTGCCGTTGAGCACGTTGGTGACGAAGAGGAGCGCCGAGCTGCTGCGGTCGAGAGCGGTCATGTCCCAGGGGCCGTTGAGGGGCGCGCCGGAGATGGTCTCGACGGCCTGTCCCCAGCGGTTGACGACGATCAGGCACCCGGGCTGCATCGTCGCCGACGTGCCATCGCTGGTCGGCAGGCTGCCCACGATGACCCAGCCGCTGCGCAGGGACACCAGCGCGGTGGTGAGGCCGACCCCTCCCGGGCAGGCTCCGCCGAGGTGATCAGGGACGAGATGAGCGAACACCGTGACCCTGCCCTTCGGCGAGATCTCGACGATGGTGCTCCCGGTGCCCTGCAGGTTGTTGCGATTGTTGAAGTTGCTGACCAGCACGTCACCGGCGACCAGGCGCCCGGCGGTGACCGGCACGATCGCCACCCCGTAGGGATTCACGTCGCCGTTGGCGGGGATGGTCGACGCCACCGTCGAGATGGTGCCGAGGGGTCCGGCGAAGCTGCCCGGTGAGGCGGCGAGGACTGGCACGGCGGCCAGGCCCAGGCCCGCCGCGACGGCCACGATCAGGGAAATGCGCAGCAGCGCTGCCGAAGGTCGCACGGTCCGGTTCCTCCTGTGCCCGAGAGCCCCCAAAGTGGATACGCCGGCGGGTTACGGCCGCATCACCTCATGCGCTCACCCGCGGCCACCGGGAGGGGGCGGCGAGGTGGCAGGATCTGGGTATGCCCGAGCGTGCCGCCGCCGACCTGGTGGCGGAGGCCCGGGCCCTGCTCGCTGACGCGCCCGTCTTCGACGGCCACAACGACCTGGCCTGGGAGATCCGGCGCCTCTCGGGCGGCGACCTGGCCGCGGTGGATCCCGGCGCTTCGCTGGCGGGCCGGACCCACACCGACCTCGAGAGGCTGGTCCGGGGTGGGGTCGGAGCCCAGTTCTGGTCCGTCTACGCCCCCTCCAACGTGCCGGAGGTGGAGGCCCTGGCGATAACCCTGGAGCAGGTCGACCTGGTGCGGCGCATGGTCGATGCCCACCCCGGCCGGCTGGCCCTGGCGGTCAGCGCCGGGGACTGCCTACGGGCCCGCGCCTCCGGACGCATCGCTTCGCTGCTGGGTGCTGAGGGGGGCCACTGCATCGCCGGGTCGCTGGGCATCCTTCGCGACCTCCACCGGCTGGGCGTTCGCTACCTGACGCTCACGCACAACGACAGCACCGCCTGGGCGGATTCGGCGACGGACCAGCCGCGGGCCGGCGGGCTCAGCGACCTGGGCCGGCAGGTGGTGGGAGAGATGAACCGGGTCGGGATGCTGGTCGACATCTCCCACGTCGCCGTGAGCACCATGCACGCGGCCCTGGACGCCACCACCCGCCCGGTGATCTTCTCCCACTCCTCGGCGCGGGCCCTGGTCGACCACCCCCGCAACGTGCCTGACGATGTCCTGCAGCGGCTGAGCGGCAACGGTGGGGTGTGCCAGGTGGCCTTCGTCCCCTCCTTCGTGTCCACGCCCTGCTGGGAATGGACCGAGCTGGCCCGGCGGACCATGGCCGAGCGCGGCCTCGACGCCTCCGACCTCGAGGCGCGCATGCGGTTCGAAGCCACCTTCGCTGCCGAGAGCCCCCCGCCCCGGGCCAGCGTCGCCGACGTGGCCGACCACGTGGATCACGTTCGCGAGGCGGCGGGGGTCGACCACGTCGGGCTGGGCGGCGACTTCGATGGCACCGACCGGCTTCCGGAGGGCCTCGAGGACGTGTCGTGCTACCCGCACCTGATCGCCGAGCTGCTGGCTCGCGGCTGGAGCCGCGACGAGCTGGCCAGGCTCACCTGGGCCAACGCCCTCAGGGTGGTGGGGGACGCCTGCGCCTGACCCGGGCGGCGGCCGGGCTCGGGGTGCATACAGGTACCGGGTAGGGGTACCATGCAGAGGATGGGCGCGCGATCCGGCTCGACAGCGGTGGGGCAGGCTCGCCCCACCCCGGTCACGGAGCCGGGGATCGGCGCCGGCCACCTGCGGCTGGCGATCACCGGCATGAGCTGCGCGGCCTGCGTCCGCCGCGTGGAGCGGGCGCTCTCCGGGGTCGACGGGGTTGGCTCGGCCAGCGTCAACCTGGCGACCGAGACCGCCGAGGTGACCGTCACCGCACCGGTGCCGGCCAGCCGGCTGGTCTCGGCGGTGGCCGGTGCCGGCTACGCCGCCGAGCTGATCCCTGAAGCGCGGACGGTGGGCGAGCAGGCCGTGGAGCGCCGGGTCCGCCGGCGCGCCGAGGTGTCGGCTCGGGTCAGCAGGCTGGCGGCGGGGGCGGCTCTCAGCACCGCCGTCCTGGTGCTTGGCTACGGCTTCAGCGGATCACCATGGTCCCCCTGGGCCCAGCTGGGTCTCGCCCTCCCGGTGTGGCTGTGGGTCGGCGCCGGCTTCCACCGCGGGGCGCTGTCGGCGGCCCGGCACGGCGCCGCCACCATGGACACCCTGGTCTCGCTCGGGTCGAGCGTTGCCTTCCTCTACTCGGCGGTGGCCACTCTCGCCCTGCCCGGGCGCAGCCTCTATTTCGACGTCGCCTGCCTGGTGGTCACGCTGATCAGCATCGGCAAGCTGATGGAGCTGGTGGCGCGCGGTCGAGCCAGCGAGGCCATCGAGTCGCTCGCCGAGCTCCAGCCGCGGGTGGCTCACCTGCTGGCCCGGGGGGCCTCCGCGGAGCGCTGGGCGGGCACCGCGCCGGTCGACGTGCCGGTCGAATCGCTCCGGATCGGTGACGTGGTCCAGGTCCGCCCGGGGGAGCGGATCCCCAGCGACGGGGTGGTCCTGGCCGGCCGCGGTGCCGTCGATGAATCGATGCTCACCGGCGAGAGCCTGCCGGTCTCCAGGGGCCCCGGCGCCCAGGTGGTCGGTGCCACCGTCAATGCCCAGGTGGCGCTGGTGGTGCGGGTCGCCAAGGTCGGCGCCGAGACGGTGCTCGCCCAGGTCATGGCCCTGGTCGACCGGGCGCAGCGGGAGAAGGCGCCGATGCAACGGCTGGCCGACCGGGTCTCCGGCGTGTTCGTGCCGGTCATCGTGGTGCTCGCCGTGGCGACCTTCGCCGGCTGGATGCTGGCCGGCCGGGACCCGGTGGCGGCCATCTCTCCGGCGGTGGCCGTGCTGGTGGTGGCCTGCCCCTGCGCGCTCGGCCTCGCCACCCCCGTCGCGGTCATGGTGGGGAGCGGCCGGGGAGCGGAGATGGGTCTGCTGATCCGGGGTGGAGATGCCCTGGAGAGGGTTCGCACCCTCCGCGTCGTGGTCCTCGACAAGACCGGCACCCTGACCGTCGGCCAGCCCGCGGTCGTGGAGGTCGTCCCGGTGGGGTCGAGTGACGGACGCCGGGCCCTGAGGCTGGCCGCCGCAGTCGAGCAGGCGTCCGAGCATCCCCTGGCCCGGGCCGTCGTGGACGCGGTGCCCGCGGAGAGCCGTCTGGCTCCCGCCAGCGAGATGGAGGCGGTGCCCGGCGGTGGCGTCCGCGGCCGGGTCGGTGCCCTCGAGGTCAGCGTCGGCTCCCTGTCGTGGCTTCGGGAGAGCGGCGTGGACCTGGGCGATGCCGAGAGCAGCGCGGCGACGGCGGCGTTCGGGGGACGCACCCCGTTCGCGGTCGCGGTCGGGGGCCGGCTCGAGGCGGTGATCCTGGTGGCCGATCCCCTCCGCCCGGGGAGCGGCGCCGGTGTCGAGCGCCTCCGGGCCCTGGGCCTGGAGGTCGTCCTGGCCACCGGTGACCTGCCCGGCACGGCCACCGCGATCGCCCGCCAGGTCGGCATCGCCGACGTCCGGGCTCAGCTGCGGCCCGCCGACAAGATGGCCCTGATCGGCGAGCTGCGATCCCAGCGCGGGCCGGTGGGCATGGTCGGCGACGGCATCAACGACGCCCCTGCCCTGGCGCTGGCCGACGTCGGCATCGCCATGGCCAGCGGGACCGGCGTCGCCATGGCGGCCGCGGACATCACCCTGGTCCACGGCGACGTCGAGGCGGTGAGCCGCGCCATCAGCCTCTCCCGAGCCACCCTCAGGACCATCCGCGAGAATCTCGCCTGGGCATTCGGCTACAACCTGGTCCTGGTGCCGCTCGCTGCGATCGGCATCCTGCCTCCGGTGGCCGCCGCCCTGGCGATGGCGCTCAGCTCGGTGAGCGTCGTCCTCAACGCCCTGCGGCTGCGCCGTTTCGGCCGGGGCGCGCCGGCCCCACCCCGAGCGGCCCGGCCCATCCCGGATCCCAGCTCCGCATGAGGAGACATCGATGCCAGAGATAACGCTGCTGGCCCCCGACATCAGCTGCGAGCACTGCAAGCGGACCATCGAGACGGAGATGGGCACCCTGGCCGGTGTCGCCGCGGTGGACGTCGACCCGCCCGGCCGGACGGTGAGGGTCACCTACGATGAGGCGCGGGTCACGGAGAGTGCCATCCGAGCCCGCCTCGACCAGATCGGCTACCCGGCGGCACGCTGAGGCGATGGCATGAGTGCACCCGGCTACTCCCAGGACAAGGCCTCGCTCCAGGCTCGGCTGGCCCGCATCGAGGGCCAGGTGCGCGGTCTTCGGCGGATGCTCGACGAGGAGCGCTACTGCATCGACGTGCTCACCCAGGTGACCGCGGTCAAGGCCGCCCTGGACCGGGTCGCTCTGGCCCTGCTCCACGACCATGTCAGCCACTGCGTGGTGGACGCCGTGCGTGAGGGCGGCGGCGACGAGAAGGTGAGCGAGCTGACCGCCGCCATCGGCCGCTACGTGAGCTGACGGGGCGGCACCGGGTGAGCGGCTCCGGGCCCGCCGGCCCCGAGGTCATGGAGCTGCTCGATTGGCGCCGGCGCATCCGCGACCTGTACGCGGCGGTGCGGGCTGAGACTGATCCGCGGCGGGCATTCCGGCTCTGGTGCGAAACCCGCCGCGAGCTGTTCGGGTCGCATCCCCAGTCGCCCCTCCCGGAGGATCGGCGCAGCGCGATCCCCCGCTACTACCCCTACGACCCGGCGCTGCGGACCACCGCCCGGGTCTCGCCCGCGTCACCGGTGGAGATCGCGCTGCCCGGGAGCGGAGGCCAGGGCTTCCCGGCGCGGCGCTTCGGTGTCGCCGGCTTCGAGCTGCTGGGTCAGGCCTGCGAGCTCAGCCTCTTCTGGCTGCTCGACTACGCAGGAGGGCTCCTGGTGGCGTTCCGCGACGCCACCACGGGAACCGAGACCTACGGGGGCGGACGCTACCTGCTGGACACCGCCAAGGGAGCGGACCTGGGCGGCGGCATGGAAGCGCTGCGCCTCGATTTCAACCTTGCCTACCAGCCGAGCTGCGCCTACGACCCACACTGGAGTTGCCCGCTGCCCCCGCCCGGCAGCACCCTGCCGCTGGCGATCCGGGCCGGGGAGCGGCTCTGAGCCCGGGTCAGCCTGCGCCGGCCAGCACCCCGGGCTGGGTCTTGGCGGGTGGGACGCCGCCCTTCGCCGGGGTCGCCGCGGGATCCTTGAGGCGGGCGATCAGCGCGGCGTTGATCACCAGCAGCAGCACGCTGAGGAGCAGGGGGAGGGTGAATGTCCCGCCCACCTTCAGTGCCTCCATCAGGTAGACGATGGCCACCGAGCACTGGCCGACCAGCTGGAGCAGGCCCTGGGAGGTGCCCTCGGGGGTCGGCTGGGTGACCTCTGCCACGTACTCCATCCCGATCGGCCCCACGCAGATCAGGAAGAAGCCGAACTCGAACGCGGCGACGTAGAGCAGCCACGCCATGGACTCGGGGGCGAAGGTCATGCCCAGGAGGCCGGGGATGGCGAGCACGAAGCCGATCAGCATGTAGCGCACCCGGCGCCGGCTGCGATCGGAGAGCGCCGCCATGGTGACGCTGCCCACCACCCCTCCCAGGAGCACCAGCGCGCCGGCCAGGCCGGCCTCGTCCGACGAGAACTTCCGCGGGCTCAGGATGTCGTCGATCCAGGTGAGCACGCCGTTGAAGATGCCCATGCCCAGGAACCAGACCAGCATGTAGACGAGGAAGGGCCGCACCCGCACGGCGTGGCGCAGACCGTCGAGCATCAGGGCCCGCACCTCCATCTCGGGTGCGCAGGGCGGGGTCCGGGGATGCTCCCGGGCCACGGCCACGAAGACCACCGCGGAGAGCATGGCCACCGCGCCGTAGACGAGCTGGACCGTCCCGATCGAGCCGGGGCTGGAGACCAGCGCCGGGGTCAGCGCCTCGCCCAGGCCGATGCCCACCAGCATGGCCAGGGTGATCAGCGCGACCCCGGTGGCCCGCTCGGTCGGCGCCATCCAGTTGGCCGGGAACTTGGTCCAGGCGTTGAGCAGGAAGGGCTGGGCGATCGCGATCCCCACGGTGGCGGCGACCGCGCCCCCGTAGCTGGGTCCGGCCAGACCGCGGGCGATCCCGCACACCCCCATCAGCATCGCGCCGGCCCCGACCGCGAAGTGGAAGCCCTTGGTGTCGATGAGCCACGCCGCCGGGAGGGAGAAGGGGATGAACAGGATCATGAAGAGCATCGCGAGCAGCCCGACCTGGAGGTCGGAGGCGTGGAAGTACGTGCCCGCCTGGCTGCTGACCGAGGCGTAGCTGATCCAGAGCACCTGGATGGTCAGGTTCACGAACATGAAGGCGCCCAGGACCGCCCAGCGATACCCGTAGACCCGGTAGCTCCGATCCATCTCACTCTCCCGCTGCAATGGCTCGGAGTGTGGCCAGGCTTTCAGCCTGCGCCAAGGGTCCTTCGGCCCAAGCCTGGCAATGCCCTCGCCTCTGGTCCGGCTGGAGCGGTGGGACCCATGCTGCGGTCGACCGGGCGGTGCTCGCCCGGCGGCATGCCGAGGGTGGTCATGGACGACCTCAAGTTGCTTTCCCAGCCCGTGGCTCTGCCTGAGGGTGTCGACCCCGACGAGTACGTCGTGGGCACGTACCTCATCTCGTTCCCGGCGGCCATCCCGGTCCCCAAGCTGGCCCCGGCGCTGGCCATCGAGCAGAGCACCGGCACCTGGGTGCCGGTCCCCGGCGAGACCCCGGAGGTCAGGGTCAAGCACATCGCCAAGGTGATCGGGGTCTACGAGGTCCCCGATGCCGAGTTCCCCGAGCCGTACATTGCCGAGGGGAGCCGCGAGTACATCGTCCAGGTGGCCTTCCCCGAGGTGAACTTCGGGCCCCAGATACCGATGCTCCTGACCACCGTGGTGGGCAACATCTCGATGGGCGGCCGGGTCAAGCTGGTCGACCTCCGCCTGCCCGAGCGGTACGTGGCCGGCTTCGGCGGTCCCAGGTTCGGGATCGAGGGGGTCCGCAAGCTGCTCGGGGTGAGCGGCCGGCCGCTGCTCAACAACATGATCAAGCCCTGCACCGGCTACCCGGTGGAGGCGGGCGTCGCCCTCTTCTACCAGGCCGCGCTCGGTGGCTGCGACATCATCAAGGACGACGAGCTGCTCGCCGACGCCTCCTTCAACTCGGTGACCGACCGGGTGACCCGCTACATGGAGATGGAGCGGCGGGCCTTCGAGGAGACCGGGGAGCACACCCTCTACACGGTGAACGTCACCGACTCGGTGCCCAAGGTGTTCGACAACGCGCACCACGCGATCGAGGCCGGGGCCAACGCCATCATGGTCAACTACCTGGCGGTCGGACTCCCCGTGCTCCAGGCCCTCGCCGAGGACAGCACCATCAACGTCCCGGTCCTGGCCCACATGGACGTGGCCGGAGCCCTGTACATGTCACCCTGGCACGGGATCAGCTCGCACCTGGTGCTCGGCAAGTTCCCGCGGCTGGCCGGCGCCGACGTGGTGGTGGTCCCGGCTCCCTACGGCAAGGCGCCGGTGCTTCCCGAGAGGTTCCAGAACGTCGTCAAGAACCTGGTGTTCCCCTTCTACGGCAAGCGCCCGACCTTCCCCATGCCCTCCGGCGGGATCACCCCGTCGATGGTTCCCAAGATCATCGGCGACCTGGGCTGCGACATCGTGATCGGGTCGGGTGGTGGCATTCATGCGCACCCTCAGGGCCCGGCGGCGGGGGCGAGAGCGTTCCGCCAGGCCATCGACGCCGCGGTCGGCGGGGTCTCGCTGCAGGACGCCGCCAAGGAGCACCCCGAGCTGGCGGCCTCGCTGGAGCGCTGGGTCGACCCGTTCAGCAAGGGGATCGGGCTGTAGCCGCCTGACCCCGGGCCCGGTCACCGCGATCACGGTGGCCGGGCCGGCTCCGCTGCACCTCGACTTCCGGCTCCCCAGGTATCGGGGCGGATCGAGCCGGCGCTGCCGGGTGTCCACGCCACGCTGACCGGCCGCCGAGCGAGCTCAGGACAGCCTTCCCGGCGCTGAGCGACAAAGTGCCGAGGGCCAGAATCGAACTGGCGACACCGGGTTTTTCAGACCCGTGCTCTACCAACTGAGCTACCTCGGCACGCCGCCGGCAGAGTGTACTCGGAGCGGTGCTGGCGCCCTCTCAGCCTTCGGCGACCACGGTCGCGGGTGCGGCGCGCTCGGCTCTCGCCCTGGCCAGGGCGATGGCCGCCTCGGGATTGCCGTCCAGCGGCGCCACCCCGGCCCGGATCGTGGTCGCCAGGGAGATCCGCCGCATCAGGGTGAAGACCCGGTCGGCGACGACCCGGCCGGCCTCCAGCCCGCCCTCGGTGATCAGCAGCACGGAGGTGCCATCGGAACCGATGGTCACCGGCTCGTTGGCCCGAGCGTAGGCGATGATCAGCTGGGCGTAGCCGGCGCGGGCGCCGGGCGGGATCTCGTCGGCGACCATGAAGACCAGGCAGGCGCCCTCGCCGCCGGTGTCCCGAGCGGTGTGCAGGAACTCCGGCAGGGTCACCGACCAGGGCAGGTGGGAAAGGGCGGGATCCTGCACGTCTCCGCCATGGTGACATGGTGATGAGCCAAACGGGACGGCTGCAGCAGCCTCGTCAGAGCTGCACCGGTGTCGCGGCCTCCTCCTCGCGATGCGGGCAGTTCTCGACGTCGTGGTGGCAGTGGCAGCTCGCCGATGTGCTGAGCAGGAGCAGGTCGCCGTCGGGGAAGGAGAGGTGGGGTGCCCGATCCGGGCCAGCCGCACCCCCGGCGCGGATGCGCGCCGCCAGGATGTAGGCGACCCGTCCCTCCAGCACGGTCCAGGCCGGCATGTTGGGTACGCCCGCCCTCACCATCCGCTCCGCGACCGCGGCGGACGGCGCCTCGTCGAGCCGGCGGTGGCCCACCGGCGGCCGGTAGCTGCCCGCCTTCAGGTCCGGCTGCACCCCGGGGGTGCCGGCGAGGAGGGTGGCGACAGCCTCGCCGAGGAGAGGAAGGCCAGCCCCCACCAGACGCCGTGTCAGGGTTCCCGAGGTGTCGAGCGGGTCGATGCGCACCTCGGCCTGGGCCAGGATCGGGCCGGCGTCGACCCGGGGAACCGCACGGTGCAGGGTGATGCCGCTGCGCGGCGCGCCCTCGGCGATCGCCCAGTACACCGGCTCGGGACCGCGGAGCTGGGGGAGCAGCGAGGGGTGCACGTTCATGAAGCCATGCCGGGGGATGCGCAGGGTCGGGGCATGGACTATCTGGTTGAAGCTGGCCATCACCGCGGCGTCGGGCCGGAGCGCGGTGATGTCGATGCGACTGTGCTCGTCATTGATCCGCCAGGTGCGGAGCAGGGGGACGCCGAGATGGTCGGCGATCCGGCTGAGCGCGTTGTCGGCGAGGATCGCCGGGTGGGCCCCCGGTGAGGTGACGATGCCGCACACCCTCACGTCGAGGCGGAGCAGGCCGAGCAGGAAGGCCAGCGAGTAGTCGGATGGGAAGCCGACGAAGAGGAGCCGGGGCCCGGCACCGGTGTCGGCCCGGCGGGCGGGCGGGGCGGGAAGGTCCCGGTCCGGCGTGAAGCTGAAGCTGGAGCGAGACATGAGGGTCTCGCGAACCGCATCGAGGTAGGGGGAGATCGTTCCCACCGGAGCCATCGTACCGGGCCGGGCGCGGTGCCCACCCGCCCCGGACTCCCGAGTCGGCAGCCGCGGCGGGCGGTCTCAGCGGCCGGGCACCAGCCCGTCCCGGCGGAGCCCGGCGAGGGCCTCGGCGACCGCCCCGGGCCGGACCGCGGCCGGGATCCCGGAGACCGCCGCCTCCAGCTCTTCCGGAGACGACCCGGGGCGAGCAAGCAGGGCGCGCAGGACCGCCCCGCGCAGCTCGCGCATGCTGCCTTGGTAGGGCGGCTGCCGCCGCGGCGCCGGCGACACGCCCCCGGCCAGCCGCTTCCGGGAACGGCATTCCCGGGCCAGCGGACATCGCTCGCAGTCGACGCGGTTGCGGCGGCAGAGCAGGGCGCCGACGTCGAACAGAGCCAGGGTATAGTCGCGGACCGGCATCTCCGCCGGCCGATGGGCGACCAGAAGCTCGTCCAGCCGCCGTCCCGGGGCGCGCTCCAGGCCCAGGTAGCAGCGCGCCGCCACCCGGGCCAGGTTGACGTCGCGGGCAGGAAGCGCCGGCTGCCCCAGGGCCAGGCAGAGCAGGGCTCGCGCGGTGTAGCCGCCGATCCCCGGGAGAGACTGCAGCCCCGCCTCGTCGAGCGGCCACCCCCGCTCGGCGACGGAGCCGGCACAGCGCCAGAGCGCCGCCGCCCGCCTCGGATATCCCAGGCCGTTCCATTCCCGGAGCACCTCCTCCAGGGGGGCGGCGGCGCATGCCTCGGGGGTCGGCCAGCGGTCGAGGAAGCGCCGCCATCTGGGCAGGACGCGGGAGACCGGGGTCTGCTGCAGCATGACCTCGCTGACCAGCACCTCCCAGGGATCGAGAGTGCGCCGCCAGGGCAGCTGGTGGCGGCCGTTGATCCGGTACCAGGCGCCAAGCCGGCAGGTCATCGGCGGTGACGGCGGGACGCTCGGGGCGGCCGGGCGGGCCGGGCTGGCCGGGGGCCTCCGGTCCCGGCGATCTGGCACACTCGGAGGCGGCTGTTCACAGGAGGACGACATGACCGAGGCGCCGCGGCACAGGGTCACGCTCATCCCGGGCGATGGCATCGGCTACGAGGTCAGCGAGGCCGCCCGGCGCGTGGTCGACGCCTCCGGAGCGGGGATCGAGTGGGAGGTGCACGACGCCGGGCTGGATGTCGTCGAGCGCTACGGGCAGCCCATGCCTGCGCACGTCCTGGAGTCGATCCGCCGCAACCGGGTGGCTCTCAAGGGCCCGCTGACCACACCCATCGGTCATGGCATCAGAAGCGTCAACGTCGAGCTGCGGCGGGAGCTCGACCTCTACGCCCTGGTCCGTCCCTGCAAGTGGTACCCGGGGGTGCGCAGCCGCTACCAGGACATCGACCTGGTGATCGTCCGCGAGAACACCGAGGATCTCTACTCCGGCATCGAGTTCGAGGAAGGCCGCGACGAGACCCTGCGGCTGATCCAGACCATCGACGAGCTGAGCGGTCACCGGATCCGTCCCGATTCCGGGATCAGCATCAAGCCGATCTCGGTGTTCGGTTCCAGGCGGGTGTTCCGCTTCGCCTTCACCTGGGCCAGGGCCAACGGCCGGCACAAGGTGACGGCGGTCCACAAGGCGAACATCATGAAGCACACCGACGGCCTCTGGCTGCGGACCGCGCGGGAGGTGGCCGAGGAGTTCCCCGACCTCGAGTTCGAGGATCGGATCGTCGACAACATGGCGATGCAGCTCCTCCAGAAGCCCGAGCTGTACGACGTCATGGTCATGCCCAACCTCTACGGCGACATCCTCTCCGACCTCTGCGCCGGCCTGATCGGAGGTCTCGGGCTGGCGCCGGGCGCCAACATGGGCGATCAGATCGCGGTCTTCGAGGCGACCCACGGCTCCGCCCCCCGCTACGCCGGCAAGAACATGGCCAACCCGATGGCGATGATGTTCAGCGCCGTGCTCATGCTCAAGCACCTCGGCGAGCCGGAGGCCGCCGCGCGGCTGGAGGGCGCCCTGGCATCGGTGATCGCCCGGGGAGAGTCGGTCACCTATGACATGAAGCCGCGGCGCGACGATCCCACCGCGGTGGGCACCTCCCAGGTCGCCGACGCGGTCATCGCGGAGATGGAGCGAAGCCGGGTCTCCGCATAGGGGTTCACGCTGGGTCCTC
Organism: Binatia bacterium; assembly: GCA_035624785.1. Classification (GTDB taxonomy): domain Bacteria; phylum Chloroflexota; class Dormibacteria; order Aeolococcales; family Aeolococcaceae; genus JAJZNI01. The sequence continues at coordinate 42,244 of DASPQV010000049.1, forward strand.
GCGGAACGAGGTGACCCTGAGGCGGGGCGCGCGCCCGGGGCTAGTGCCCCGTCGGGCCACCGCGAGGGCGGCCGCCAGCTCGGCGCTGGGCAGCCCATCCGGGAAGGCCAGTGGAGCCCACGCCCGGCAGTACTCCGGGGCCTCGGCGGTGCCGGCCAGGAGCTGAGCCCCGGTGGGTCCTCTCGGCCCCGGAGGTGCGCTCATCGGCCGGGGATCATCTCACCGGCCCGGCCGAGACCGGGCGAGGCCGGTCGCGGCCGGCCAGCCCGGCCTGGGCGGCGCGGCGAGCGCGGTGGCGCTCCGGCCAGAAGGGGAGGTCGAAGACGAGGATGGAGACGAGCCCGATGCCGGTGGCGCCGAACAGGTACCACGGCCAGGGGCCGAGGAGGGCGAGCAGGCCCGGCGGGTGGCTGGCGTGCAGGTAGTCGTAGTCGCCGCCGGTCAGCCCGTCGACCACGCCCACCAGGGCGATGAACAGGACGGTGATGATGGCCACTCGGAGCGCGGCGCGGGGCCGCGGATGGATCCGAAGGCCGAGGACCAGCCAGCAGGCGGCCAGGACCACCCCGATGTGGTCGAGATAGAACTCCAGCCAGTCGTAGGAGGGGAAGCCGATGGCGTGGTCCGGGGTGAAGATGCCCTGGAGGGTGCCGGCCAGCGCCCAGTACCAGGTGATCTCGACCAGGAGCGGCCGCCGCCACACCAGGGCCACCGCACCCACCAAGGCGGCGATGTCGCAGATGTAGAGGGGCAAGCTCCGGTCCACCGCCCACGGATAGAAGTCGAACGCCGCCCGCCACTGGACCACCTGGTAGCCGAGCTCGTTGGCGACCAGCAGGAAGGCGAGGGTCCAGCCGAAGGCGGTGCTCCACCGCCCCGGCCGCAGCCGGGCCAGGGGGACGGGCACGGCCACCGCCGCCACGGTGAGGACGATGGCCAGGATGTGCCCGGTCGACACCGACGAGTTCACGGTTGGGAGTCTGAGCCACGCCGGGAATCGAGAGGTCCGGGGAAATCCCCTGCGACGCCGCTCCGGGAATCCCGGCCCGTGTACAGTCGGGGCCGCACCGACCTGCGGAGGATGATCGGGAGGTGTCCACTGCCGCCCCCGGGAAGACCGAGACCGAGACCCGCGATCTCAGCCTGCCGCCGGCCGACCACCACCGGAACGTCCAGGGCGGGGTGGCCCGAGCTGGGGTGTTCGGGATCAGCGACGGCCTGCTCACCAATATCTCGCTGACCCTCGGGGTGGCCGGCGCCGCCCCCGGGGCCGGAATCGTGCGCCTCGCCGGCCTCGCCGGGTTGGTGGCCGGGGCCTTCTCCATGGCCACCGGCGAATACGTCTCGATGAGCGCCCAGTCGGAGCTGATCCGCCGCGAGCTGGCCGTCGAGCGGGAGGCGCTGCGCAGCAACCCGGAGCTGGAGAAGCGGGAGCTGGCCGAGGTCTACGAGCGCCGGGGTGTCCCGCGGGAGATGGCCGAGGCGGTCGCCGAGGCGGTCATGAAGGACCCCGAGGTGGCTCTCGAGGTCCATAGCCGGGAGGAGCTGGGGGTGGATCCGGCTCGCACCGGCTCGCCCCTGGCCGCCGCGGCCTCCTCCTTCCTCTGCTTCGCGGTCGGAGCGGTGATCCCGCTCATACCCTGGTTTTTCGCCGCCGGGTGGACCGCGGTCGCCGTCTCCATCATCCTCGGGGCGCTGGCGACGATCGTGGTGGGCGGCGCGGTCGGCTACTTCACGGACCGGTCCATGCTGCGCAGCGCCCTCCGCCAGTTCCTGATCGCGGCCGTCGCCGCCGCGGTCACCTTCGGCGTCGGCCGGGCGGTGGGAGTGTCCACGGGTCGGTGAGCGCGGCTGGGCCACGTCCAGCCCGCCGGGCACGAGGAGGCGACCGGGTGCCGCATCCCGTGATGTACAGTCCTGCCACAAGCTTCCCCCCTTCCTTTGTGGCGCCCTGGGTCGACCAGCGAGGGGCATTCCGGTGAGTCACTACATCCTCGTCGCTGAGGACGAGGCTGACATCCGCGACCTTCTCCGGCTCGTCCTCGAGGCGACGGGGTACGTGGTGGAGGCCGAGGCCGACGGGGATGCGGCCTGGGAGCGGGCCAGGGTCCATCCGCCCCGGCTGCTGGTCACCGACCTGCGCATGCCCACCATGGACGGCCTCGAGCTGATCCGGGCGGTGCGCCAGGAGCCGACCACGCAGGGCGTTCCGGTGATCCTCTTCACCGCCTACGTGGCCACCGATCCGCGGGTGGACGAGGCCCGCCGCATCGCCGGCGTCGAGGTGGTCACCAAGGGTCCGATCGCCGAGCTCAGGGAGGCGGTCGGACGGGCTCTCGCCGAGCCCGGCAACGGCTTCGCGGCCGCTTCCGAGCACCCCTAGAGCCCGCGTCTCGCCGCCGGGGCGGCTGGCCTTGCGTTTCGAACCTATGTTCGCTATGCTCCGGCACCGTGGCAGGCCTGCCCGCCCCTGGGGCCACCCTCAGGCATCCCTCCACCGGGGAGCGGATCGCCGAGCTTCGGGCCAGGCCATGGGTGAGTGGACGGATCGTCCACGAAACCACGATCCCGGCGCGGCCGGCCCAGCTGTGCCCCTGGCCGGAGCGCCTTCATCCTGAGCTGCACCAGGCGCTCCGAGGCCGGGGCCTCGACCGCGCCTACTCGCACCAGGCCCTGGCCATCGAGGCCGCCCTGGCCGGCGAGGACGTCACCCTGGTGACCCCGACCGCCAGCGGCAAGACGCTGGGCTTCGTGCTCCCGGTCCTCGACGCCTGGCTGCGCGACCCGGACAGCCGCGCCCTCTGGCTGTTCCCGACCAAGGCGCTGGCCCAGGACCAGCTGGCCGGCCTGCGCGACCTCACCGAGCGCCTGCCCGCCGAGAGGCGTGAGCTTCTCCGGGCCGCGACCTTCGACGGGGACACGCCGACCGGGCTCCGCCGGGCCATCCGCGAGGACGGCCACATCGTGGTCACCAACCCCGACATGCTGCATGCCGGGATCCTGCCCAACCACACCGGCTGGGCGAGGCTGCTGCGATCGCTGCGCTACGTCGTCATCGACGAGCTGCATGCCTACCGCGGTCTCTTCGGTTCTCATCTCGCCAACGTGCTGCGCCGGCTCTTCCGGATCTGCCGCTTCTACGGCAGCACCCCGACGGTGATCTGCTGCTCGGCCACGATCGGCAACCCCGGGGAGCTCGCCGAGCGGCTGCTGGAGCGGCCGGTTAGGCTCGTCGACCGGAGCGGCGCGCCGCAGGCCGAGCGGCACCTCTGGTTCTGGGCCCCGCCGCTGGCCAGCGGCACCATGGGGATCCGCCGTTCGGCCGTCCTGGAAGCCCGGCGCCTGATGGCTGAGCTGCTCCGCCTGGATCTCCAGACCATCGGCTTCTGCCAGAGCCGGAGCTCGGTCGAGGTCCTGCTCAGCTACCTCCGCCAGCTGCATCCGAGCGGCCCCGGCGAGGCGGAGCCGGTGCGCGGCTACCGAGGCGGTTACCTGCCCCTCGAGCGCCGGGCCATCGAGGCGGGGCTGCGTTCCGGGAGCGTCCGCGCCGTCGTCGCCACCAACGCCCTGGAGCTGGGCATCGACATCGGCGGGCTGGACGCCTCGGTCCTGGTCGGCTACCCGGGGACCCTGGCCAGCACCTGGCAGCAGCTGGGCAGGGCAGGACGCCGCGACGCCGCCTCCCTGGGTGTGTTCATCGCCTCGGATGCCCCGCTCGACCAGTTCCTCCTGCGCCACCCCGAATACCTTCTGGAGACGCCGCCCGAGCGGGGCCTGGTGGATCCCGACAACCTCCTCGTCCTGGGGTCGCACCTCCAGGCCGCGGCATTCGAGCTCGCCTTCGAGGTGGGCGAGAGCTTCGGGCGGGCCGGTGACGGGCTTACCGGCTCTCTTCTCGAGTGCTTCGCCGCCGACGGTCTGGTGCATCGCACCGCCAGCCGCTACCACTGGTCCGCCGACGCCTTCCCCGCCGAGGCGATCTCGCTGCGCCGGGCGGCGGCCAGCAACGTGGTCATCATCGACACCTCCAGCGATCCGGCGGGCCCGGGGCAGGGCCCGCAGGGCCCCTGGGCGGGGAGCGGCGGGGGCCGCCCCGGCAGCCACGGACGGGTCATCGGCGAGACCGACCAGTTCTCGGCCCCGGTGCTGGTGCACGACGACGCCATCTACCTCCACGAGGGCCGCCAGTACCACGTCGAGCGCCTCGACTGGGAGGAGAAGCGTGCCTACGTCCACCCGGTCTCGGTGGATCACTACACGCTCGCCGAGACCAGGCAGACCTTGCGGGTGCTGGAGCGTTTCGCCGGTCCGGTCGGTGCCCGGGCGCGGCGCAGCCACGGCGAGGTCCGGGTCAGCCGGCTGGCCACCGTCTACAAGAAGGTCCGCTTTCTCACCCATGAGAACGTGGGATCGGGGCCGATCCACCTGCCCGAGCAGGACCTGCACACGACCGCGGTCTGGGTCGCGATCCCGCCCGAGGCCCTGACGGCGCTGCCCCCGGCCGACCTGCTCACCGGGCTGACCGGGGCATCGCGCGCCCTCCACGCCGCCGCGTGCCTGCTCTGCATGTGCGATCCCCGGGACCTGGGCACCCACGTGGAGCCGCGCGGCCAATCCGGTCCGGGGTTGCACCCGGGTGGGGGGCGCGGGAGCGGGTCCCCGTCCGCGCTGGTGCCGCCGCCGCCCGCCGAGCCCCAGGAGTTCGCGGCCGGCTGGCGGCCGGAGGTCGAGCCGGTGCCCGGCGCCAGTGCGGAGGCGGGCTGGCCGGCCCTCTATCTCTATGACGCCACGCCCGGCGGTGTCGGCTTCGCGGAGGGTTGCTTCGAGAGCTTCGGCGACCTGGTGACCTCGGCCCTCGAGCTGGCCGCGGGCTGCTCGTGCGCGGCCGGGTGTCCCTCGTGCGTCGGGCCTCCGCCGGCCGGGACCGACGCCAGGGCGGCGGCGGCGGCGGTTCTCCGGGCGTTGGCCGACTGATGCCCGCGGCCGAGCTGGCGGGAGGCACGGGGGGAAGCCTGGCCCTCGCCGACCTGCGACGGCGGCTGGCCGCCATGGGCGGCCTGGCCGACCTCTCGCGTCCGGCGCCGCCGCGGCCGCGCCCCGCCCCCGTGGAGAGCCCGGTCAGCCGGGCCGGCCGGCTCGGCTTCGTTGCCGACGCCGCCACCCTGGTGCGCCGGGTGAAGGTGGACCTCGGCCCTTTCCTGGAGCGGGCCGGCGCCCCCGGACCGGCAACTGCTGAGCAGCTGGTACGCCTTCTATTCCGGCTGCCCGCCGCGGCTCCGGCGGGTCCCTTCGGTGAAGCGGACCTGGCGGTGCTCGACATCGAGACGCTCGGCCTCCGGGGCAGCGGGGTGGTGCCGTTCCTGGTGGGGGTCGGGGTGCCCCGCGGCTCGAGCGTCGAGATCGACCAGTGGCTGCTCGCCGACCTCGAGGCAGAGCCGGCGATGCTCGACGCCATCGCCGCCCGCCTGGCCAGCCGCCGGCTGCTGCTCACCTACAACGGACGGTGCTTCGACCTGCCGGTCCTCCAGGCGCGCTGCATCCTCAACCGGCGCTCTCCCGAGGCGGTCGCCCCGCCCATCCACTGCGACCTCCTGGGCCCGGTGCGACGGCTCTTCCGGGCTCGTCTCGGCGCCTGCACGCTGCGCCAGGCGGAGGTCTGCCTGCTCGGGCTGGAACGGGTTGACGACGTCCCCGGGGCGGAGGCGCCCGCCCGATTCCGGGCCTGGCTGGGCGGGGCGCCGGCGAGCGTCCTCGAGGGGGTGGTCCGGCACAACCAGCTCGACCTCTGCGCCACCCTGGTGCTGGCGGCCCGCGTGGCAGCCCACGCCGCCGGCGACCTGATCCGCCCGGTGCATCCGGCGGACCGCTACCGGCTCGCGGTTCACCTGGCGGCCCTGGGGATGGAGGATGCCGCCGAGGCGCAGCTCACCTCAGCCTTCGGCGATCGAGCCTCGCCCTGGGCCCAGGCAGCTGGGCACCGGCTTGCCCGTTTCCGCCGTCGCGGCGCCTGGCCCGCCGCGCTCCCTGTCCTTGCCGAGCTGTGGCGGCGGGACCCCGCGGACCTCGCCGCGGCCCGCGGCCTTGCCATCACGCTGGAGCGGGACGGTGACATCGGGGGCGCACTCAGGGTCTGCCTGGAGGCGGAGCGCGTGCTCGGCGCCCGGGCCCTCTGGCGGCGCCGGCTCGCGGTCGTGCCGGATGCGAGGGTCAGCCGGTCCGAGGACGAGTGGCGGCGGCGGGGTGCGCGGCTGCGCCGCCGGGCAGCGCGCCAGGGACCGATCCTGCTCACGGGTCTCGAGCCGGCCGCTGACCGCGGGTCGGGGGCCGCCTGAGCGCTGGTTTCGCCAAGCGAACCCCGGGTCAGCCCCACGGCGTTTCCCCGACAATGGCCGCCCGATGGACCACGTGACCGAGGGGCCGCTGCCGGGCGCAAGCCCAGCCCCTGTCCAAACCTCGCCGCTTCCGGGAAGCGGGGTTCGGGGTCTCCGCAACTCCCTGATGGTGCTGGCGGCCCAGCTCGCTTCCCGGCTGCTCGCCCTGGGCACGGTGATCGTGATCCTCCGCTCCCTGGGCGCCGGCGACTTCGGCCAGATGCAGACCGCGATCACCTACGGGGCGATCGTCTCGGTGCTCGCCGACCTCGGTCTGAGCACCCTCTACGTGCGGGAGGGGGCACGGCGGCCCGACCAGATCGGCCGCTACCTCGACAACCAGCTCTCGGTCAGGATCCCGCTGGCGGTCCTCGCGGTCCTGGTGCTCACCGGTACCCTTTGGCTGCTCGGGCTCCACTCGCTGATCGTGGCCAGCGCCGCGCTCCTGGTCAGCTCCGGCCTGCAGCTCATCCTGCGCAACACCTTCTACGCGCTGCAACGGGTGCGATGGGTGGTCATCGAGATCGTCCCCGAGGCGCTGCTCCTCCTCGGTCTGGTGGTGATCGGCGCCGTCCGGGACCTCGGCACGGCGTATTTCATCTGGACCTACACGTTCAGCTACCTGGCCGCCGCGGCCTACTTCGCGATCGTCCTGCTGTCGGCTGGCATCTGGCGGCCGCGCTGGCGCTTCGAGCCATCGCTGATCCTGCCCTGGCTGGTGATGACCCTGCCGCTCGCCGTTTCCTATGTCTTCACCACCGTCTACTGGCAGATCGACGTTCCCATCCTTCAGCACTTCGGGCCGCAGGTCGCCCGGTCGTGCCCCTCGCCCACGACCCTCGCCTACTGCGAGGTGGGCTGGTACCAGGCCGCCTACAAGCCCTTCCAGGCGCTCCTGGTGGTGCCCTTCGCGCTCCGCACCGTGGTCTTCCCGCTCCTCTCCGTTTACCACCGGGAGGCTCGCGACCGCCTGGTGGCGACGACCCAGAAGCTCTTCAAGGGCCTGGTCGCCCTCGGCCTTCCCATCAGCGTGGGGGTGGTCGTCCTGGCCGGCCAGTACACCCAGCTGTTCAGCCTGTACCCGCAGGCCTCGCCCGCCCTGCGCCTGCTCGGCATCACCATCGTCTTCATGTTCGTGGACAACGCCAACGCCGCCACCCTCCTGGCGATGGACCGGCAGCGCATCTACGCCTGGATCGTGGGCATCGGGATGGTGGTCAACGTGGTCCTCAACGCGGCGCTGATCCCCGTCTTCGAGCACCTCCACCCCGGGAGTGGCTACTGGGTCACCAGCGCCAACACCGCGCTCACCGAGATCGGCCTGGTGGCGATCGGCTGGTGGGTGCTGCGGCGCCTGGGGGTGCGCATCCCCATCATCCGGTTGAGCTGGCGGATCATCCCCGCCGCCCTGGTGATGGGCGGCTTCCTGCTCCTGGTCCGGCCCGAGGGAAGGGTCGCGACCGTGCTGCTGACCATCGCTGCGGGGTTCCTCTACCTGGTCGCGCTCTGGGTGTTCCGGGCCGCCGATGCCGAGGAGCGGCGGCTGATCCGCAGGGCGCTCAGCCGGCGGGCCTGACCCGGCGCCCGCGTCGCCGGGCGATCTCTCCCCGCCGGGGGGCGCCGGGCTCGCCGGTGGGGTCCGGTCAGGGCCGAGCCGGGGCCGGGGTCGGCGTCGCCGAGGGGCTCGGCGTCGCCGCGGGTGTGGCGCCGGCTGTCGGGGTGGGCGATGGCGAGGGGATCGCCGACGCGGGCACGTCCTGGCCACCCTGGACGAACTCGCTCCAGGGCACCTGCCAGTCGCCCTCGCCGTCGGAATACGAGGCCTGCAGCGGGCTGCCCTCCACCTCGACGACGTCGCCCACCTGGCTCCAGCTGTAGTAGGCGGTGGCATGGTCGGGGGCCAGGTTGATGCAGCCGTGCGAGCTGTTCACGGCACGGCCGTAGGTCTGCAGGTTGCAGTTGCTGTCATTGCAGGCCCAGGGGGCGGAGTGGATGTAGTAGCCGTCCGACGAGACCGCGGTGTCCTGGTAGACGTTCTCGTCGTAGTAGTTCGCCCCGCCCGGGGTGCAGGCGTCGGGAGTGTGGAAGGTGGGGCAGGACTTCATGTCGATGACCGGGGTGTGGAAGAGCACCACCAGGGTGCCGTCGATGGTGTCGAAGCCGGTCTTGCCGGTGTTGACCGGCCAGTTGTAGAGCAGCGCGTGGTCGTCGTAGACCCACATCTGGCGGGACTGGGTGTCGACGATGGTGATGTGGCTGGGCCCGATCGTGAAGGTCTCGTTCCAGTCGCCCAGGCCCCAGTAGCCGTTGCCGGCGTCCACCCCCTGGAGGTCGCCGACGACGGTCACCACCGTGCCCGGCTCCCAGAAGGCGGCCGGGCGGTAGTGGAGGTCCTGGCTGTCGAACCAGTACCAGCCGCCGGCCTGGGGAGGGTTGCTGACCACCGCGATGTGGGCGACGATGTCGGACCTGTCGGCGGCGGGGATCGGGGTGTTGAAGTGGAGGTCGATGGGCTCGCCGATCCCCACGGTCACCCCGTTACCGGGGCCCACGTCGGTGAGCAGCCGGTGCGCCGAGGTGATGGTGGAGAAGGTGGTGGTCGCCCGGACCGCGGCGTCCCCGCTCGCCTTGGCGGTCGCCGTCACCGTGTAGGTGGCGTCGAGGTCGAGCCCGCCCTGGTACTGCCACTCGCGTCCGTCCGAGGTGAGGTCTGCGGCCAGGGCGAGCGAGGCGCCATCCTCCTGGACGTTCACCGAGCCGATCTGGGCGTTGGCCGCGGTCACCGTGATGGGCTGGTCGAGGCCGACACCCGAGGATCCGTCGGCGGGGGTGACGGTCAGGCTGGGCGGGCCTGACGGGGTGGGTACCGGCGTCGGGGTTGGGGTGGAGAGCCCGCCGGTCACCCCGGCGACCGGCGTGTCCGCATGCGTCGCCGGCGGAGGCGGCCCCGTGCTGGAGCAGGCGGCGGCCAGCAGACCGAGGACGCCGACGGCCAGCCACCCCCGTCGCGGCGTGCCTCGCATGGGTCCTCCGCTTCACTCGGTGCCGAGGCGCGGCCCCGGCGTCTCTAGGACGATAACCGCCCAGGGACCGCTCTGGTTACTTTGCAGGCCAGACCGCCCCAAGGTCGCGCGCTCAGCTCAGCCTTTCGACGACCATGGCCATGCCCATGCCGCCACCGACGCACATGGTCTCCAGGCCCAGCTGGCCGTCCTTCTCCTGGAGGCCGTTGAGCAGGGTGCAGAGGATCCTCGCCCCGGTCATGCCGAAGGGGTGGCCCAGAGCGATGGCGCCGCCGTGGGGGTTGAGGCGGTCGTCGAATGGGTCGAGCCCCAGGCCTCGTGCCGAGGGGATCACCTGAGCGGCGAAGGCCTCGTTGATCTCGATGATGTCCATGTCGTCGATGCTCATTCCGGCCCGGGACAGGGCCTGGCGGGATGCTGCGATCGGCCCCAGGCCCATGAACTCGGGCTCCAGGGCGGAGAGGCCGGTGGAGACCACTCGGGCCAGGGGCTGGATGCCCAGCTCCTCCGCCTTGCGGTCGCTCATCACCACCACCGCGGCCGCCCCGTCGTTGAGGGGGCAGGAGTTGCCCGCGGTCACGCTGCCCCCCTCCCGGAAGGCCGCCTCCAGGGCCGCCAGCTTCTCCAGGGAGGTGTTGCGGCGAGGGCCGTCGTCGGTGGCCGGGAGCCCCCCCTCGCCGGTCGGCATGGGCACGATCTCCCGGGCGTAGAACCCGGAATCCTGGGAGGCCACGGCCAGCTCCTGGGAGCGCAGTCCGAAGCGGTCCATCTCCTCGCGGGAGATGCGCTCGCGTCGGGCCACGTTCTCGGCGGTCTCGCCCATCAGGATGTAGATGTCCGGGTAGGCCTCGGCGTTGCCCGCTTCCAACCGCGGGTTGCGGTTGTTGGGCATGTCGCTGGTGCCGTACTGGTAGCGGGTGATCGACTCGACGCCCACCGAGAGGAAGACCTCCCCTTCACCGCAGCGGATGGCGTGGGCCGCCATCCTGGTGGTCTGCAGCGAAGAGGCGCAGTAGCGGTTGACGGTCGTCCCGGGGACGTTGAGGCGGGTGAGGATGGATACCACCCGCCCGATGTTGAAGCCCTGCTCCCCCCCCGGAAGCCCGCAGCCGCAGATCAGGTCGTCGATGCTCCGGCGGTCGAGGGCCGGCAGCTTGTCGAGAACGCTCTCGACCACGTGGGCGGCCAGGTCATCCGACCTCCAGTTGACCAGGCTGCCCTTGAAGGCCCGCCCGATCGGCGACCGGCCGAAAGCGGCGATGACGGGCTCGGGCATGTGAAGAACCTCCCAGCTGGTTGCTTTCTCCGATTCTGTCTCAATCCCCGCGCCGCCGGCGCCCGCCACCTCGCCCCGCGCCTTTTGACCGCCCGGGCTCCGTCGACGAAGGGCCCCAGAAGCTGGGGCCCTTCGGCAGTGTCGGAACGCTGGGCGGGCTGGCAAGGTGGTGGCGGAGGCCTGAATAGATGAGGAACGTGCTGCGTTCGCCAGCCCTGGTGCCCTGGCTTGGCTCGTCCAAGCCGGAGCGTGAACGGCCCTGCGGTTACGAGTTGCTCGCCGAACCGTCGCTCAACAAGGACGCCGCCTTCACCGAGGAGGAGCGCGCCACCTGCCATCTGCGCGGTCTCCTGCCCTGGCGGGTGGTGACCATCCAGGAGCAGATGGCCCTGGAGTTGGAGCACCTCCGGCGCAAGGGCGACGATCTGGAGCGCTACATCGGCCTGGCGGCCCTCCATGACCGCAACGAGACCCTCTTCTTCCGCATGCTCATCGAGCACCTCGAGGAGCTGGCTCCGATCGTCTACACGCCCACGGTGGGCTACGCCTGCCGGGAGTTCAGCCACGTGGTCCGCCGGCCCCGGGGGATCTGGATCACCCCGGACGACGTCGATCGCATCCGCGACCTGCTCCGCAACGCCGGCCGGCCCGAGGTGCGCCTGATCGTCGTCACCGACAACGAGCGCATCCTCGGGCTCGGCGACCAGGGGGCGGGGGGCATGGGCATCCCGGTGGGCAAGCTCGCCCTCTACACCGCTGGCGCCGGCATTCACCCCTCGCTGACCCTGCCCGTGTCCCTCGACTGCGGCACCGACAACCAGAAGCTGCTCGACGATCCCCTCTACCTGGGCTATCCCAAGCCGCGGCTGCGTGGCGCCGCCTACGACGCCTTCATCGAGACCTTCGTGGAGGCGGTCGAGGACGTCTTCCCCCACTGCCTGGTGCAGTGGGAGGACTTCAAGCAGCACAACGCCATCCGGCTCCTCGACCGCTACCGGCAGCGGATCCCCAGCTTCAATGACGACATCCAGGGAACCGCGGCGGTGATCCTGGGTGGCATCCAGGCCTACCTCCGCCACGCCGGGGAGCCGCTGCCGAAGCAGCGGGTGATGTTCCTCGGCGCCGGGGCGGCGGGCATCGGGATCGCCCGGCTGATCCAGGCGGCCATGCGCGCCGAGGGGGCCGACCCCGAGGAGGTCCGGCGGGCGGTGGTGATGCTGGATTCCCGGGGGCTGCTCTTCGAGGGGCGCGACCACATCGAGGACGACAAGCGGCCATTCGCCCTGACCGCGGGCGACATGGCGCGTCTCGAGCTCGACGGTGAGCCCGGTGACCTCGAGACGGTGGTGCGCCATGTGGCGCCCACCATCCTGATCGGGACCAGCGGGAAGGCAGGGGCCTTCTCCGAGGGGGCCATCCGGGCCATGGCGGCCCAGGCCCGCCGGCCGGTGGTCCTGGCTCTGAGCAACCCCAATGCCAACTGCGAGGCGCTCCCCGAGGACGTGCTCGCCTGGACCGGCGGCCGCGCCGTGGTCGCCACCGGGAGCCCGTTCCCATCCGTGGAGGTGGAGGGCGTGCCCCGGCTGATCGGCCAGGCCAACAACGTCTTCATCTTCCCGGGCATCGGGATGGGGGCGATCGTGGCCCATGCCCGGGAGGTGAGCGATCGGATGCTCCTGGTCGCCGCCAGCGCGCTCGCCGAGGCGGTGCCGCGGGAGCGGCTGGCCCAGGGAGCCATCTATCCCAGCCTCAACGATCTGAGGCCGATCTCGCGGCGGGTGGCGGTTGCGGTGGCCTGCCAGGCGCGCGACGAGGGGCTGGGGCGGGTGGCCGGCGACGAGGAGATCGGGGCTGCCGTGGACGCGGCAATGTGGATGCCCGAGTACATCTCGCCACCCGGCCCGGAGGGATGCTGACCCTGCGGACGGGGGTCAGCGCGTGACCAGCCAGTAGACGACGGCCAGGGGCACGCAGGCGGCCAGGGCCAGGGCGGTGACCAGGCGCCGCCGCGGGCTGGAGCGGCGGTCGCGCAGCACCGCCGCCACCGCCGCGACCCAGAGCAGGCAGCCGAGCCCGATCAGCAGGTAGCCGAGCATCAGGAGCTGGCGAGCACCGCAGCGAGCTGCGCCGGGCTGATGTTGGCGCCGGTGCAGAGCAGGGCCACCCGGCGGCTCTCGAGATGGGGCCGGAGAGCTGGGCTGAGGGCGGCCGCCAGGGCCGCCGCTCCCGCCGGTTCCACCAGGGTCCGGGTCTTCTCGATCATCAGCCGGGTCGCCCGGAGCAGATCGCCGTCGTCGACCAGCAGGAAGTCGCTGAGCAGGGTGCGGAGGATTCGCTGGGGGAGGGCGAAGGCAGTGCCAGTCGAGAGCCCCTCGGCGACGGTGGTGTTGGCCCGCTCCACGGCGGCGCCCGCCTCCCAGGAGTCGTGGGCGGCGCTGGCCTGTGCCGACTGCACGCCGATCACCCGGATTCGCGGGCTGACCGCTCGGGCCACGATGCAGGCGCCCGCCGCCCCGCTGCCGCCGCCGATGGGAACCACGATGACCTCGACGGTGGGCTGATCCTCGAGCAGCTCCAGGGTGTGGGTGGCGACCCCGGCGATGAGATCGGGTTCGTCACCGGAGTGGATGTAGCGGCGACCTCGCTCCGCCGCGAACCGCTCGCACTCCCGGCGGGCTTCGTCGAACTTGCGTCCCGCGAAGACCACCTCGGCGCCGAGGTCATGCATCGCCTCCACCTTCACGGGGTTGGCGCCCTCGGGGACGAAGACTGTCGCCGGCACCCCGAAGAGGCGGGCCGCGTAGGCGATCGACTGCCCGTGGTTGCCGGTGGAGGCGGTGGCCACTCCCGCGGCCCTGGTCTGGCCGTCAAGCCGGCTCATCAGGTTGATGCCACCGCGGACCTTGAAGGCTCCGGTGGGCATGAGGTTCTCGTGCTTGACCCAGACCTCGGCGCCCACCAACTGGTCCAGGCCGGCATAGCGGCGGAGGGGGGTGCGAGGAAGGTGGGCGGAGATCCGGTTCCGCGCATTGAGAACGTCGACCAGAGTGGGGGGCTGGAGCATCATGGCGGCATGGTATTGGGGGCGGCGGTCGCGCTGCCCGGGGAGGAGACCGATGCAGAGCACGATGCAGGACGTGCCCCTCACCGTCACCGAGATCTTCCGGAGGGGACGGCGCATATACGGGGACAGCCAGGTGGTGACCTTCGAAGGTGAGGGCTCGCGACGGGCCAGCTTCGCCGAGGTCGCTGACCGCACCGACCGGCTCGCCGCCGGGCTGCGCCGTCTCGGTGTCGGCCCCGGTGACCGGGTGGGCACCCTGTGCTGGAACCACCAGGCGCACCTGGAGGCTTACTTCGCGGTCCCCGGCCTGGGCGCGGTGCTCCACACCCTCAACCTGCGCCTCTACCCGCCGCAGCTGGCCTTCATCATCAACCACGCCGAGGACCGGGTGATCATCGCCGACGCCAGCCTGCTGCCGCTCCTGACTGCTATCCGGCCGAGTCTCAGGACCGTCGAGAAGATCGTGCTCGTCGGCAAGGGCGATGCCACCGGGCTCGGCGAGGTGATCGGCTACGAGGAGCTCATCGCGGGTTCACCGCCGCTTCGGGCTTGGCCCGAGCTCGACGAGCGCCAGGCGGCGGCGATGTGCTACACGACCGGGACGACCGGCGATCCCCGCGGGGTGGTGTACAGCCACCGCTCGATCTGGCTGCATTCGTTCGCCGTGGGTCACAACTTCCGGCTCGACGACTCCGATCGCATCTGCATGATCGTGCCGATGTTCCACGTCCTCGCCTGGGGGACCCCTCACGCCGCGTGGATGGGCGGTTGCGACATGCACCTGCCCGAGCGGTTCCTCCAGCCCGAGCCGCTCCTCTCCTTCATCCTCCAGGAGCGTCCGACCTTCCTGGGTGGCGTTCCCACCATCTATCAGGGGCTCCTCGGCGCGGCCCTGGCGACCGGGGCCGACCTCAGCTTCGTCCGGCTCGGGATCGGCGGCGGAGCCGCGGTTCCCACCAGCCTGATGCAGGCGTACCAGCGCTGGTTCCCGCTGGTCCAGGCCTGGGGCATGACCGAGACCAGCCCGATCGGGACCGTGGCCCACCCACCGCGGGGCGTCACCGAGGATCATCCCGACTACTGGCGCTACCGGTCCAAGACCGGGCGCATCGTCGCCGGCGTCGAGCTGCGCATCACCGACCCGGGGGGCGACGAGCTGCCCTGGGACGGCGAGTCCGTCGGCGAGATCGAGGTCAGGGGCCCCTGGATCACCGCCAGCTACTTCGGCATCGATGCCAGCGGAAGCTTCCACGACGGCTGGCTGCGCACCGGGGACGTCGGCAGCGTCGACGCCCGCGGCTACGTCCAGATCACCGACCGGTCCAAGGATGTCATCAAGTCGGGGGGGGAGTGGATCAGCTCGGTGGAGCTCGAGAACCACCTGATGGCCCATCCCGCAGTGGTGGACGTGGCGGTGGTCGGTATCCCCGACCAGCGCTGGCAGGAGCGGCCGCTCGCGGTGGTCGCGCTCCGGCCGGGACAGCCCGCCGATCCCGAGGAGCTGCGCCAGTACCTCGCCGGCAAGGTCGCCCACTTCTCGCTGCCGGAGTCATGGGCCTTCGTCACCGAGATCCCCAAGACCTCGGTGGGCAAGCAGGACAAGAAGCTGATCCGGAGGATGCAGGCCGAGGGCAGGCTGGAGGTGCAGCGGGTCTCGGAGCCCCGGGAGGCGGCGGGTTCCTGACATCCGGCGCCTACAGGACGCCGGCGGCCTCCAGGGCGGCTTCGTGCAGCCTGCCGTTGCTCGAGATCCCGGGCCCTCCGATCGGCGAGTCGGCGCTCCGATCGGTGAAGCGCCCCCCGGCCTCCTCGACGATGAGAGCGAGGGCGGCGAAATCCCAGAGGTTGGCCCGGGCGGACCAGCCGATGTCGGCGGTGCCCCGCGCGACGTTGAGGTGGGAGAGGGCATTGCCCATGCTGCGGCTGTCCCAGCAGCGCCCCGCCAGCTGCCGCAGCCGGTCGTCGACGCCCGCCCGGACGAATCCGGCCACGCTGGTGTGGGCGAGCATCGCGGCCCCCAGGCTATCGACGGCAGAGACGTGGATGGCGGCGTCGTTGAGGGTGGCGCCCCCGCCTCGGGTGGCCGCGAATCGCAGCCCCATGGCGGGAACGGTGGCCACCGCCACCACGCCGAGGCCGCCCCGCTGGAGCGCGATCAACGAGCCCCAGGTCTCGAAGCCGCGGATGAAGCTGCGGGTGCCGTCGATGGGGTCGACGACCCAGCGTTCCCCGGCGGTGTCGGCCGGGTCGCCCCCGAACTCCTCGCCGATCACCCGCTCCCCGGGGCGATGGCGGGCGACCTCCTCGCGGATCCGCTCCTCGATGCGGCGGTCGGCCTCGGTGACCTCGGTGAGGTCGGGCTTGCGCTCGACCACCAGGCCCACCCTCCGGAAGCTGGCCATCGAGATGGAGTCGGCGATGTCGGCGAGCTCGTGGGCGAAGCGGAGATCGGGGTCCACGCGCAGCAACGGTAGCGGAGCGGGCGGGGGACCGGCGGCGGACGCGGCGCTAATCTGGGAGACGCCCACACCCGCCGCCCAGATGAGGTCGACGACCCATGCCGCATCGCAAGCTCTCCGTCCTCGAACCGACCGGCTTCGTCATCCTTCGCGACCACACGGGGCCGTCGATCCCTGCCCAGCAATACCGCAATCTGGAGTTCATCGACTGGAAGTCGGGCGGCGACACCAACTTCGCGCCGCTCGCCTCCGCCCTGGGCGAGATGGAGTGCCACGGTTTCTGGGATCACGGCAAGCCCGACAAGGACGGTGTCTGGACGGCCAACCGGAGGATCGCTCCCTCCCTGGTCAGCTATGTCGAGCAGATCGGAGCTCGCTATGGCCGCGTCCGGGTCATCGAGCTCAATCCCAGCGACGAGGCCGCCGCGCTGCGGCAGCTGCATCTCGATGACAACAACCGGCTCAACCCGGACGGCGAGGGGTGGGTGGTCCGCGCCTGGCTGGAGCTCGACGCGCCGGCGGGATCCACCTTCATCCTCCGGGAGAAGCGGGACGATCCCAGCACCGAGACCCGGATCCCGCTCCACCCGGGGCGCCAGCTGGTCATCGACACCGAGCGCCTCTACCACGTCGTCCACAACCCGGGTCCGGCACCCCGGCACGCCCTGATCACCTCGTTCGAGTCCGGGGACGCCCTCCAGGCGTGGATCGACAGCGAGCTTCCCGCCGAGGTGGCCGTCCGCTGAGCTCAGCCGCCGGAGACGGCGGGGGCCACGAACACCTCGGCGCCATCCCTGACGGGGGTGCTGAGGCAGCCCTCGCCACGCACCCCGGCGCCGTCGACGAACACCAGCACGTGGGGCCGGATCTGGCCGCGCTCGTCGCGCAGCCGGCGCTCCAGGATGGGCAACCTGGCCGCCAGGTCGTCGAAGACGGCGCCGAGCGTCGAGCCCTGGACCTCGATCTGGGCGGCGCCGTCAGCGAGGGGGCGGAGCGGGGCCGGGAGCACCAGCCGGGAGCTCATTGAAATTCGGCGGCCCGCACCGAGAGCACATCGGGAAGCCGCTGGGCCACCTGTCCCCAGGACTCACCGCCGTCCCGGCTCCAGAAGACCTCGCCGATCCGGGTGCCGAAGAAAAGGCCGGCCGGGTCCGCCCAGTCCGTGCACATGGCGTCGCGGAGGACCCCGCCGAGGTACGGCTCCTCGGGCAGACCCTCGTTGACGGGATGCCAGGTCGCGCCGGCGTCCTGGCTGCGGTACACGCGGCAGCGGGTGTCCGACGGGAGCCTGCCCTCGCCGAGCGGGAAGGCGAAGACGGTGTCGGGCTGCTGCGGATGGACGACCATCGGGAACCCGAAGTTGCTGGGCAGGCCGGTCTCGATCGCCGTCCACTCGTCGCCGCCGTCCTCGCTGCGGTAGACGCCGCCGTGGTTCTGGGCAAAGAGCCGGGAGGGACGGTCGGGATGCATGGCCACCTTGTGGACGCACTGCCCGTACTCCGGGAAGCGGGCATCCTCGGGGGCAAAGCTGACCTCGATGCCGCGGTTCCTGGGATTCCAGGTGGCGCCGCCGTCCTCGGTCCGATAGACGCCCCCGGTCGACATCGCCACCAGGCACTGGGCGGGATCGGTGGGGTGCGGGATCACGGTGTGCAGGCAGGCACCACCGTTGCCCGGCCTCCACTCCGACCGGTGGGGATGGTCCCACAGGCCCCGGACCAGCGAGAAGCTCTCGCCGCCGTCATCGGAGCGGAAGAGAGCATGCGGCTCCACCCCGGCATAGACGACCCCCGGCTGGTTGGGCGGGCCGGGCTGGATCTGCCAGACGCGGGCCAGCGCCGTCTCGGCCTCGGCGGGAAAAGCGATGGCCGCCTGCCGGGACTCCGCCCAGGTGGCCCCCAGGTCGTCCGAATGGGTGAAGAACGGTCCCCACCAGCCGAACGTGCCGGAGGCGAACAGCCGGGGGGGATCGCAGCGGCTGTCGATGCCGACCGCGTAGACCTCCTGGTTGGGGAAGCGGAGTTCGTCCAGTGTCCAGGTGCGCCGGGAGTCGTCGCTCCGCGCGATCAGAAGTCCTTTGCGGGTGCCGATCATCAGCAGGGCGCGCGCCATGGGCCTCCCTCCGGTCGTGTGTGGGCTTGTCGCGAGTGTAGACGAGGTGCGACCCGGAAACTCATCGCCGGGAACCCGCGGTGGCGGGCACCCGCCTACAGCTCGGCAACCGCCGGGATCACGTCCCGGGCGATGACCTCCAGGGGCTCGACGCGCGAGACGTCCTTGACCGAGCCGTGGGCGACCGTGAAGCCGCGGCGGTTCAGCTCCCGGAGATCGGCGACGATCTGGGCCGCCCGCTCGCCGCGCTCGCCGGTGTCGAAGTTGTAGAGGACCGTCTTCTCGATGTCGTCGTAATCCCGGCCCTCGGCCTCGCAGTGCTGGCGCAGGACCTCGAGCTTCCGCTCCAGGTCCGGGCTCGGGAAGAGGTTGCAGGCCTGGGCGTAGCGCGCCACCAGCCGCAGCGTCTTGCGCTCCCCGGAGCCGCCGATGAGGATCGGCGGGTGAGGCCGGGACAGGGCCTGGGGCGAGTTCAGGGTCCGGGCCAGCCGGGCGTGGTGTCCGGCGAACGCCCGGTCGTCGCCGCTCCACATCTGCAGGCAGATCTGGAGGGCGTCCTCGAGGTGCTCGAATCTCTCGGCGATGGGCGGGAAGAAGAGGCCCAGCCCGGTGGCCTCGTCCTCGTTCCAGGCCGCGCCGATGCCGAGCATCGCCCGGCCGCCGGAGAGGACGTCGAGGGTGGTGACGATCTTGGCGAGCAGGCCAGGCTGCCGGTAGACGACCCCGGTGACCAGGGTGAGCAGCCGGACCCGCGAGGTGTGAGCGGCAAGGAAGCCGAGGGTCGTGTACGCCTCCAGCATCTCGTGCTCAGGGGGCCCGACATTGCGGATCTGGAAGAAATGGTCCATGACGCTGAGCCTGTCGAAGCCCGCCGCGTCGGCGACCTGGGCGATCCGGGCCAGGTCCGCGCCGAGGGTCGGGGGTCCGCCCGGCCAGGTGAAGTCGGGGAGGTGGAGGCCGAGCTTCATGTCAACGGAGCATCGCTGATCGGGACCGCCGGGCGGGCCATCAGGCGGGCGATCAGGGCGGGGTCGGCGTTGCCACCGGAGAGGACCAGCACCGTCCGGCCGGCGGCGGGGCGAGGCAGCCGTCCGGTCAGGAAGGCCGCCAGAGGCACCGCCCCCGACGGCTCGACGGCGAGGTGGAGGCGGGTCCACGCGGTCAGCGTCGCCGCCTCGATCTCCGCCTCGGTGACCGTGACGATCTGGTCGACCAGGCCCCGACCCACGATCACCTCGAATCCGCGCTCGCCGATGCTCAGGCTGCGCAGGCCGTCGGCGATGGTCGCGGGCGCGCCGGGCAGGCTCTCGTGCCGGCCGCTGCGCTTGGAGGCGGCGGCGTCGCCGGCCAGCTCGGGCTCGACGCCCACCACCTGGACCTCGGGCCGGAGGGCTTTGATCGCCAGGGCACACCCCGAGATCAGGCCGCCGCCACCCACTGGGGTCACCAGCATGCCGAGATCGGGCACGTCATCGACCAGCTCCAGCCCGATCGTGCCCTGGCCGTGGATGACGTCCCAGGAGTCGAAGGGATGGACCAGGGTCAACCCGGTCTCGGCCCGGATCTCGAGGACGCGCTGCTCCCGGTTGGCCCCGGTGATGCCCTCGCTGATCACCTCCGCGCCCAGCGCTCGCACCGCGGCCATCTTGATGGGGTTGGAGTCCGCGGGCATGACCACCACGCAGGCCAGCCCCGTGGTTCGCGCGGCCAGCGCCACCGCCTGGCCGTGATTGCCCGAGCTGACCGCGATGACGCCGGCGGGCTGGCGGTCGTGCTCGAGCAGCGACAGCACGGCGTTGAAAGCGCCCCGCACCTTGAACGACCCGGTGGGCTGAAGCAGCTCCGGCTTGAGGACGAGCTGAGGGGCGAGGTCGGAGCCGGGGAGCGCCGGCGTGCGCCGGACCCTGGCTGCGATGCGCTCGGCCGCCTTGCGGATGGCCTCGAGATGTCCGGCCGTGAACTCGTCCACGTGAGCAACCTCCCTCTGAGCGGGGTCCCGACCGAGCCTGCTCGGTGGGTGAAGTGAAGGACGTCATTCATCCGATCAGCTCGCTGAGGTCGCCGTTGGCGGCCTCTCTCGCGGCTCCCAGGAGGGGCAGGCCGAAGGCCTCCTCGATGGTCCTCAGGGTGCCGAAATGGTCGCCGGATTTGGCTACGGTGCCTCGCCCGCGGTCGGGGGCGGAGATCACCACCATGGGGACCCGCCCTCCCGCCGCGTCACCGCAGCAGGATCCGGAGCCGTCGGCGTCGTTCTCGTCCATGGTGACGATCACTGTGCCACCGTCGGTGAACCAGGCGGAGCCGAGGACGCCCGAGAGGTTGGCGCGGAGCCAGGCGTCCCCCCGCTGGATGCTGGCGCTGTGCATGTCGTCCACGACGTTGGGGGTGATCCAGACGAAGTCGGGAGCTCCGGCCGAGCCGAGGGCTGCGACCAGCCCGGAGGGTCCCGGGTAGGGCTGGACCGCGGTGGTGCAGCCCCGGCCGGTGACGTCGCTGAAGAGGACGAATGGGTCGTGCTGGCGGTAGTAGTCGCCGCTGCCGAAGCCCGTGTAGCAGGCGGAGGGCATCGACTCCATGTAGGCGACCCAGGGGATGCCGGCGGCCGTCATCTGCCCGCCGAGATCCGGGGCGGTGTAGGGTCCGGCGCAGCCGTCACCGCTGCAGCCCTGGTCGGATCCCGACACCAGGTCGAGGTAATTCGGCAGCGACGGGTGCTCGATGGCGTACCAGCCGGTCACCGACACGTACTCGGCCGCCAGCGAGCACAGGTAGGGGTCGGGCGATCCGTTGCCGCACTCGCCCAGCGTCGCCTGGTAGCCGACGTTCTCCTCGATCACCAGCAGGATGTGCGGTCGGGCGGCGGGGGCGGTGGCGACGGGAACGCTTGGCGAGGACGGCGCGGGGGTGGCGGGCGGCCGGCCGGCAGTCGTCGAGGGGGGAGTGGGAGCGGGGGGACGGGTTGCGGCGGAGCCCGAGCCGCAGCCGCCCAGAGCGGTCATCGCCACCGCGAGCACCGCTCTGGCGCACCAAGGCCTCACCTCCGCAACGCTACCGGAGCGGAGACGAGGCCGGGGCCGCCGAGGGCTGGGGGGTGGGGGCTTCCCCCCAGCCGGGTCAACGGCAATGTCGGCCGGCCCGGCGGGGCCGGCGTGCCGGCCTCATTGGCCGGGCCTGGTCAATACCCGTAGGGGTTGGTGCTCGAGGCGGCGCCGGCGGCGGCGGTCAGGCTGGGCGTGGCCACGAACCACTTGCCGCCGATGCCTTCACCGTGGGCGTCACCGGGCGCGGAGTCGCCCGAGTAGGTGTAGAGGGGATGCCCCGCGTACTCGACCTGACGCCCGTTGGTGCCTGACAGCACGGTGAGCGGCTGGGAGAGGGTCATGGCGGCGTTGGGCTGGCCGCTGCTGAGGAGGAGCGGGGGCCAGGTGCTGGCGCAGCCTCCGGTGCAGCTCACCGAGGTCGCGCTGTCGGGCGTGAAGTAGTAGAGGGTCATCCCGCTGGCGTTGGTGAGCACCTGCTCCGAGCTGCCGTTGACGCTCGCCGTCCCCCCCTCGACGGTCGCGCTGGAGGCGGAGGGGGTGGAGGTGGACGCGGGTGGTGTGGAGGCCGCCGCCGTCCCGGTGGCGGCGGGGGAGTTGGCCGAGGTGGTGCCGCAGCCGGCCAGCACCAGCGCTGTGGCTCCGAGCCATATGAAATGCTGTGGGCGCATCATGTGTCTCCGTGGCTCACCCGGGCGGGGCCGAGGTGAGTGCTTGCTCTCAACCCACACACACGGGCGCCGCGGCGGCCCGGTTCAGTGCGGGCTGAGGACCCCACCACGGTGCCGATGAACCGCCGCACCATTCCGATCGTGAAGAGGGTGTGCAGGCAGTCATGGAGAGGGAGGCTCCAGGGAGATTGACCGACGACCCGGGGGCGGCGTTCGTGGGTGCTCTGTGGCTGGAGCACGGCGATGCCCTGCTCGGCCACGTCCGCCGGCGGGTCGGCGACCCCGGCCGCGCCGAGGACATCGTTCAGGAGGTCATGGTCCGGGCCTGGCGCCACGCTGGCCGCCTGGACGTGCACACCCGATCGCTTCGGCCCTGGCTATTCAGGGTTGCCGACAACCTGGCGACCGACCAGCATCGGGCGCGGCTGGCTCGGCCCCCGGAGGTCGGCGGGCTGGCCGTCGACCTGCAGACGGGCGGGGAGGACATCGACCGGGCAGTGGAGGCCCTCGACGTCGCCGGAGCCATCGCCAGCCTGAGCCCGGAGCACCAGGCGGTGCTCACCGAGACCTACTACAGGGGGCGGACGGTCGCCGAGGCTGCCGCCGCCCTCGGCATCCCCGCGGGGACGGTCAAGTCGCGCACCTACTACGCGCTCCGGGCCCTGCGGGTGGCATTGGAGGAACGTGGATGGCAGCCGTGAGCGACCCCTGCGAGGGAGTGCGGATCGCCCTCGGCGCCTACCTGCTCGAGGCCCTGGATCCGGCCGAGGCCGTGGAGGTGCGGAGCCACCTTGCGGGTTGCGCCGCGTGCCGCGATGAGCTGGCGCTGCTCGCGCCCCTGCCCGGGGTGCTGAGCCGGCTCGGAGCCCGCGGCTCCCTGGCCATGCCGGCTCCGGCCGTCCCACCGCCCGTTCCCAGCGCGCCTCCCGGGCTCCTGGAGCGGACCGTGGCTGAGATCGGGCGGCGGCGCCGCAGCCTCCGTCTGCGTCTCCGCATCGCCGCCGGGTTCGGCGCGCTCACCCTGGCGGGTGCGGGGGTGGCCGCCGGCTTCCTGATCGCCGGCCACGTCAACGCTCCGCCGCCGGCGCAGGTGGCCGCCGTGCACGCGTCGGGAACCAACCCCGCCAACGGGGTGAGGGTGACCGCCGACGTCTTCCGAGAGGACTGGGGCAGCTCCATCCACCTCACCGTCTCCGGGGTGAAGCCGGGGGACGACTGCCAGCTCTGGGCGGTCGGCCGCAGCGGGGCCCAGCAGGAGCTGGGAAGCTGGCGGGTCGGCTACGAGGGCTGGGCCACAGTGGACGGCGCCACCGACATGCCGGCCGCGCAGATCTCCACCCTGAAGGTGGTGACCAGCTCGGGCAGCAACCTGATGACGCTCGCCCTGCCTTCTGCCGCATCCTCATAGGGTGCAGGACGCCGTCGTCGTCGGCGCCGGGCCCAACGGCCTGGCAGCGGCGATCACCCTCGCCCAGCGGGGCTGGGGAGTCCATGTCGTCGAGGCCGCGGAGCGGGTGGGCGGCGGCTGCCGGACCGCGGAGCTCACCCTGCCCGGGTTCCGCCACGACATCTGCTCGACGGTCGACGCTTTCGGCACGCTCTCGCCCTTCCTCACCGGCCTGGACCTCGGGGCACTTGGGGTGGAGTGGGTCCACCCGCCGGCTCCCCTGGCTCACGCCTTCTCCGACCGGCCGGCCACGATCGTTGAGCGCGACATCAGCGCCACCGCCGCCGGCCTCGGCCCCGACTACCACCGGTACGCGGGGATCCTCGGCCCGCTGGTCCACGGCCACCGCGCCTTCGCCGACACGGTGCTTGGCCCCCTGGTCCGGGTGCCCCGGCACCCGCTCTTCATGGCGGGCTTCGGCCGCTACGCTGCCCTGCCGGCGACGCTCCTCTCCCGGCTGTTCGCGGCCCAGGGGACGCGGGCGCTGATCGGGGGCGCCGCGGCCCATTCGATCGCGCCGCTGAGCCAGCCCCTGACCGGGGCAGCCGCGCTCATCATGCTGGGCACCGCGCACGGCAGCGGCTGGCCGGTGGTGCGAGGCGGGTCACAGGTGCTCGCCGACGCCCTTGCCGCCCGGTTGGGCGAGCTGGGAGGGACGATCGAGACCGGGCGCACGGTCCGGCGGATGAGCGACCTGCCCGACGCCCGCGCCTACCTCTTCGACCTCTCGCCCTGGCAGCTGGCCGCGATCTGCGCCGACGACCTCCCGACCGGCTACCTGCGCCGACTGCGGCGATACCGGCGTGGGCCGGGCGTCTTCAAGCTCGACTATGCGCTCTCCGGCCCCATCCCCTGGCGGGATCCGGCCTGCCTGAGGGCCGGGACGGTGCACGTGGGCGGGCTCTTCGAGGACGTCGCCCGCTCCGAGGCGGCGGTGGCCGCCGGGCGGGTCTCGGAGAGGCCCTTCCTGCTCGTCGTCCAGGCCTCCCTCTTCGACCCCACCCGGGCGCCCGAGGGGCGGCACACCGCCTGGGTCTACTGCCACGTACCCAACGGCTTCGACCTCGACATCTCGGAGCGGATCGAGCGAAGGCTCGAGGAGCACGCGCCGGGCTTCCGCGACCTGGTCCTGGAACGGCGGGCGATGAACGCCGCCCAGATGGAGGCTCACAACCCCAACTGCGCCGGCGGAGACATCGCCGGGGGCCGCAACACCGTCCGGCAGATCGTGCTTCGCCCGGTGCCCAGCCTCAATCCCTACGCCACCCCGAACCCGCGGATCTTCATCTGCTCGGCGTCGACGCCGCCCGGGGGAGGGGTGCATGGCATGTGCGGCTACCACGCTGCCCATGCCGTGCTCCGGCGCCGCCCCTGACAGGAGCGAAGCCGGCGTAGTCATCGGCAATGCTCCGCGGCTTGCTCCACACTTGCGGCGGGCTGGGGCTCGTGAGTTGACAGGCAGGTGGGGCGATGGCTGACGACGAGCCGGTGAAGGATCCCGGACGCAGCCGGTGGCGCGCTCCCCCCGGGGCACCGCTGGGTGGGGATAGCTCCGGCGGCCGCCGGATCGACCGCCGGTCGCTGCTGGCCGCCGCCGTCCTGGCCGCGGCGGTGGCTGCCGGCGGGACGCTGATGGCGCTCGCGCTCAGGCCACCGACTCCCGCCCCGTCCACGGTTCGGGAGGTCCCCGGTCAGCCGGCGCCCCGTGAGGGGGCGGCGATGGCGTACGACCCAGCCACCAAGAGCGTGCTCATGTACGGCGGTGATGACGGCACCACGGTGTTCGGTGATACCTGGAGCTGGGATGGGTCAGCCTGGTCCGCGCTGCATCCGGATCCAGCACCACCACCGCTCACCGGGGCGGTGATCGGCTACGACCCGGCCTCCCGCCAGCTGGTGATGACCGGGGGCAGCACCGGCTACGTCGAGACCACGGCCATGAGCGACACCTGGACCTGGGACGGGCGCCTCTGGTGGCCCGCGGTCGAGCCCACGCCCTCGCCGGGCCCGGTGACGGTGGCCACCGATGACGCCACCGGACAGCTCCTCCTGGTATCCGGGCTCGACGGCGACTGCCAGGGGATGCAGACGTGGGTGTGGCGCTCGGCCGCATGGCAGCGGCTCACCTCGGAGGCCTCGCCGGGGCCGACCAGCGGGGCCCTGCTGGTCTACGACCCGGCCGCCCGGGACCTCCTCCTCTACGCAACCTCGGCCCCGGGCTGCCCCGGTCAGGGTCAGGACTTTCCCACGACCTCCGCCTGGAGCTGGGACGGCACCAGCTGGGACCCGATCCCGAGCGCCGGCTCGGAGGGCTCGGCGAGCGGCGCCGCCCTGGTCGGTTCGGGCCAGGTGATCGACTCCACCGGCGGTGCGCTGCTCATCGGATCGTCGCGGACCTACCGGTGGGACCACGGCGGCTGGACCGAGCTCGGCGCCGCGCCCGCCGGCCTGGGGCGGCTGACCTCCTCGAGTGCCTCGGCCCGCTGCCAGGAGGCGCTCGCCTATGACGCGAGCCGCCATCAGGTCGTGCTCTTCGGGGGCCGGTTCGCGGCTGGCCTCGGTGACGACTACCTGGCCGACACCTGGACTTTCGCGGGCCAGTGGAGGCTCGCCAGGATGGGCACGGTCCTGGGCTGGACACCGACACCGGCGCCAAGCCCCTGCACCGCGATGGCCGAGGGGCCGGGGACCGGCCTCGGGGAAAGCGTCTACTCGCTGCACATGGAGAGCGCCACGACGGGCTGGGCTCTCGACTCCGCCGGGTCGATCGTGCACACCACGTCGGCCGCCGGCCGATGGTCGGTGAGCTCGCCGCCGCTGCCGCCGGGGGCCCAGGTGGTTGCGGCGGCCTTCCTGGATGGGAGCACCGCTCGCGCTCTCACCGGGTCGCCGGCCACCTGCGAGCCTGGAACCGCCCCGGCGCCGGGTCCGCTCCAGGCCTGGGCGACCGGTGACGGGGGAAGGAGCTGGACCGCCGAGGGCACCCTGACCGCCGCGTACGTCTACGGCTCCCTCGACTTCGTGGACCCTGAGCACGGCTGGTTCATCGATCTGCGCTGCGAAGGCCCCTCCAGCTGCTGGTCGACGGTCCTCTTCCGGACCACCGACGCCGGGGCCACCTGGCAGCAGGTGGCGACCTCAGCGCTGGGGAAGGTCGGCCCGGCGGGCCGCCTGCCGGCGGGGCTCGACCAGCCGGTCAGCTTCAGCGACCCGAGCACCGGCTGGATCGCCGGAGACCAGGCTGGGGTGAGCCCCAACCTCTTCGTGAGCCACGACGGCGGCGCCTCCTGGTCGGCCCAGCCACTGCCCTCGACCGCGACGCCCCCCGAGGGCGGCGCCGAAACGCCGGTCTTCTGGTCCAGCCAGGACGGGGCGGTGCTGGCCTCCAGCGGCGGCGGTGAGGGGGGATCCGCCCTGTACATCACCTCCGACGGGGGCTGCCGCTGGATCGAGCGGAACCTGCCCGACGACGGCCTGGTCCCCGATGCCATCGACTTCATCGACTCCGCCACCGGCTGGCTGCTGGCCGAGGCGGCCAGCGCGGGCCCGGGCGGAGCCCAGATCCCGCCCTACGGCCTGTGGGTCACCCGCGACGGGGGTGAGACCTGGGCTCGGGTGTGGACCGGCGGCTCGCTGGGGTTCTCGGAGATCGACTTCGTGACCGCCCAGCTGGGTTGGGCCGTCACCTACGACGAGAACGGGCTCGCCGGGCTGGTGCGCACCGCTGACGGCGGAACGACCTGGACACCGGTGCCCATCCTCATCAGCGGCTGACCCCGCACGTTCAGCCCGTCTCCTCCAGCGCCTCGAGGCGAAGCTCGAGCGGCGGATGAGCATCCGCAAGCACGCGATCCCATCCCGACCGGCCAGCCTCCAGCTCGCCGAGGAAACTGAGCGCCCGGTGGAGCGCAGCGCCCCGGCCGGCGGCCAGGACGGCGGCATCGGCCTCGTACTCCGCTCGCCGGGAGCGGGCGGCGCCGAGCGGCTGCACCACCAGCCTCGCCAGCAGCCAGGCCGGCCAGAGGATCACCCATCCGATCAGGCCGAGGATGGAATTCCCCTGCTGGGCCAGCCACCAGCCGGCGTTGTAGACGGCGGCGAGGGGCAGGCCGCAGGCGAGCACCCACTGCTCGCCGGCACCATCGCCCGCGGCCCAGTGGTGGAGCCCGTGGCAGAGCACGGCGCCGAGTGCCTGGTCGGCGGCCAGGTCGTCGCCGATCTCCTCCAGGAGGCCGCGTCCGATCACCAGGTGGCGGGAGCGGGCCCGCACCCGGAGGGATCCGGAGTCCACCATGAGCAGCCGCGGCAGCTCGGCGAGACCGAGGTCCGCGGCTGCCGCCTCGACGAGAGGGAGGAGGCGAGCGGCCTCGCGGCGGCTCAGCCGCCGGCAGCCGCCCAGCCGCAGCCACCCCGGCTCGAGCCAGACGATCGCGCTCAGCACCAGCGCCGAGACCGCCAGCCCCGCCGCCAGGCTGGCCAGCAGCTGGAGAGGCTGGCCAATCACCAGGTCGCGAAGCGCCGTCAGCAACCCCGCGGCCATCCCGGCAAGCGCGCCGCCCGCGATCGACAGCACACCCGCACCGGGGCCCTGGGCCAGCCCGCCACCACCCAGGGCGGTCTCGGAGAAGCCGAGGAGGGCCCCCAGGACGGTGGTCGCGGCCAGCAGCCAGACCGCCAGCCACACCCCGGACCAGGCGCAGAACAGGGCGGCGAGAGCCGTGCCGGAGCGCCGCGAGACCCCGGCCGCCAGCCGCGTCACCGGGGTTTGAGGCGTTGGTCTCGGGGATGTGCCCGGGACGCCGCCGATCGAGATGGAGGCGGGGGCGGTCACTTTCCGCCCCCGCCGGCGGGAGGCAGCACCGAGATGGCGGCGACCCGGCGGTCGGAGCCGGCGGCGCTGAGGACGACCGCCTCGCCGGTCCGCAGCCGCTTCATGACGTTGGCATCGACGACCGGACGGTCCACCGGCTGCACCGACCGCCTGCCGACCTCCTCGCCGCCCTCGAACGAGCGGGTGACCCGTACGCTTCGTTCGGTGCCGATGGCGTCGGCCACCGCCGCGGCATCGCCGGCGCCGATCCGGTGGACGATCAGCAGCCCGGCGCCGAGCAGGGCGCCCCGCAGGGCGGGCGCGGTCCGCACGTCGGGAAGCTGCTGGGTGCTGACCACCGCGGACACCCGCGCCTCGCGCGCCTGGCGGAGCAGGTCCTCGATCTGCTCCGGGTCGCCCAGGGCGGCGAACTCGTCGAGGATGAGCATGGCGGGCGCTGAGCCGGCTTGCTGGAGACGCTCGAAGGCGGCCTGCTTGAGGTCCTGGATCAGCACCCGGGCCATCAGCGCGGTGTCCTGGCTGACCGCCAGGGCAGGCAGGGAGACGTAGGTGACCCCTGGAGCGCCGAGCGCGGCCGCCAGGTCCAGCTGAGGCTCCCCCCCGTCGAAGATGGCCCCGTACTCCCCGTGGAGGAGGGCGCCGAGCCGGGCCCTCATCCCCTCCAGGGCGTCAGCGGCGACGCCTCCGCGCCTGGCCAGGTCGAGCAGGTCGCCGGCCAGGTCGGGCACGACATCACGAGCGCGGTGGGCCAGGCCCGGCATCCGGGTGCGGTTCAGCTCCTGCCGCAGCCGGCGGATGGTGACCGGCTCATCGATGCCACGGAGGACGCCCACCAGGATGGAGACCGCCTCCAGGGAGACGGTCCGGTAGATCTGGCCGCTCGGCCCGTGGCTGAATGCCGAGACCAGCTTGTCGGCGACCTGGGAGCGGCTGCCGGCGCCGCAGGGGTTGTAGTGGAGGGTGCCGAGGGCGCCCGGGACCACCTCCTGGTAACCGACACCGGCAGCCGACGCCAGCCGGCCGGCCGCTGCCCGCAGCCCCGCTCCCTTGGCGTCGATCAGGACGACGGCCAGCCCGGCGCCGACCGCCCCCTCGGCCAGCCGCTCCGCGGTCGTCGTCTTGCCGGAGCCGGTCAGGCCCAGCAGGGTGACGTGCTGGGCGACACCGTCCGGCATCGCGATGTCGAACGGCCTGCGGGTCAGGGTGTCCACGCCAAGGCGGATGCAGCCGTGCGGGTGAACGGCTGACGGCGAAGGGGGAGGTGAGGGAGCCGGCATCCGCCGGGCCAGGCGCGGCATTGGCGGCGGATCGTCGCACAGCCGCCGATCAGTTCGAAAGAGCTGGCTCCGCTGCAACGGCCGCCAGGCCCCGGTCGCGGGTGCGCGGTTCGATGAGGTGCTCCAGCCCCCTTTCCGTGACCACCCGCAGCATCCGGTGGGCGGCGCGCCGGCTGGGCAGGTACCACCAGACCACGTCGACGTCAGGGTCGACCGCGTAGGCGCCGGCGAGCAGGTCCAGCCGGGTGGATCGCTTGGGGGTGAGGTCCAGCTCGACGGCGACTCTGCGTCCGTCGGAGAGCTCGAGCAGGCCGTCGGGGACACGGCGCAGTGGCTCCCAGCGCCCCCTGGCACGGGCGGCGCGCATCCGGTCCCGGCGCAGCTCGCGCTCGGTGGTCCACCGGCCGCCCGGATGGGCGGCGAGCAGCTCGAGGGCGAGGTCCACCAGGGCCAGGGAGTGACGGATCCGAGCCAGGTCGAGGTTCGCCGGAGGGAGATCGCACCCCGACAGCCGCGTGCCTCTGGGGGTGGCCCGGATCACCTCCGGGAGGTCGACGACCACGCGCTGCCGGGTGATCAGCCCGCTGGCCGCCAGGGCATGGAGGTGCTGTCCCGCGGTGGCCGCCGAACGGAAGAAGCCAGCCCGCAGCTGGTCGGGACTGACCATGCCGTGGCGGGCGACGAACCTCAGGACCTCGAGGTCACGCGCGCCGGCTGGGACCTCGCGGCGCGGTTCGAGCAGGGGGGATCCGGTGGCCATGGGGTGAGCGGGAATGATGAGCGCTGAGCCGGCAGGCCTGGGGCCTCCCGCCAAGGCTGCCGGCAGAGGCTGATCCCCCCTACCTCCCGGGCGCCGCCCTGGAGACGGAGCGCCCGAGCCACCTCGTCGAGAGTGCGTCCGTCCGTGAAGACGTCATCGAAGACGAGCACGCGCCGCCCCCTGGTCCGGCGGTGGTCGGGGACCCGCAGTGCCGTCCGGAGCAGGTGCTGGGCGATCCGCTGGCGCTCGAGATGGCCGCACCGGGCGAGCCGGGGTACCGGGGCAGCCCGGACGATGGCGGGCGGGGACGCCAGGTCGAGGCGGGCCGCGTCCTCCGGTGGCATCCGGGGCGCGGCCCGGCGGAGGATCGCGGCAGTGTGGTCGAAGCCACGCCCTCCGGGGCCGGTGTAGGTGGGGCTCGCCACCACCAGGTCGAAGCCATCGAGGAGCCGCCCTGGCCCGCTCAGCAGTTCGGCGAGCATGGCGCCGAAGAGATCGGCCCAGCGCTGCTCGCCGCCGTACTTGTAGGCGCTGAGCAGG
>DASPQV010000050.1:0-38389 GCA_035624785.1 Binatia bacterium
GCTGAATACGTGCAGGTCAAGACTCGCACACAAGCGTTCGCCGCGCCACCCCTCTCAGCCGGCGAATTTCAACGGCCTGCTAGGGCCAGGTGAGAGACGATTCGATAGGCTCAGTAAAGGCACAGTGCCGTGAGAAGCGCCTTGAATACCAACGGAATCGCCGCCCCGGGCCCCAAGTACAAGTTCTGCCACGGGAAGTAGGGCAGCTCGGACAGCCTGATCCGGGCGCTCTCTTGGTCGACGACCCGGCCTCGGCCGGCTCACCGAGGGCGACGCTCTTCGGGGCCCAGGGTGGCGAAGCCGGCGTGACGATCCTCTCCTGCAGCGTGCCTGATGCTCGCGCCATGTCGGCCAGACCGTGAGTGCGCTACTGGGCGGGCTGAAGCTCGTCACCTTGAGCAGCGGCGCGCGTGCCGTTCACGCCTCAACCGCTGCCTGTCGCCGCTGGAAAGCGGATTCTTCCGGCCCTCAGCCCGCCAGCGTCCAGTTGGTGACCGCCGAGCTCGTGCCGTCCGCATACGTCACCGTGCCTGTGCCCGATCGGTCCAGGCTCAGCTGGGCGAGCCGCGCGCCGCTCGATGAGGCAACCTGCCCGGCCATGTCTCCGGTCGAGTTGTCGACCACCTGCACCGAGAAGGTCATCCCTTGGGCCGAGTCGGTGACGGACCACCCCGTGGGGGTGGGCGGGAAGAGAGCGAAGGCTGCCGCTTGCCCGGTGATCGCATCGGAACCGGTCACCGCTCCTTGGCCGGTGACGGCCGGGGAGGTGGGGTTGGGCACCGAGATCGACAGGTCGCCCGGCTTGCCGGTCTCGAGGGTGGCCGCTGAGCTGGTCAGGCCGACTGAGTACTGGGCGCTTCCCTGTGCTTTGAGTGACAGCGTGACCGAGGTGAGGGAGGCCAGCGAGACCCCCTCGTCCGGGAACGACTGGGCGATCCCTCCGCTGCAGGGAAGCGACGAAGGGGCGCCGTTGGAGATCGGCATCGTGCAGGCCAGGCCCAGGCTGACGGCGGGGGTGCCACCGCTCGGCGTGAACAGGCCGGTACCGTAGATCTCGGCTCCCGAGGCGCTGGTCAGGTCGGTTTCACTCAGGTCGAGCGTCCCCAGGGGGCTGCCACCCATGCCGAAGTAGCTGGACACATCATTGATCGTCCCGCCGTTGGTCGCCTGGTCGAATGAGACCTGCGCCGTCTCCTCGATGTAGGGGTGCGCGCAGCCAGCGTCGTAGTAGATGTCGACGCTGACCGGCATCGGCTTGCTGCTGGAGGGCCCCATGGCGATCAGCTTGGAGGCCCCCGGACCCCCGGGCAGGGCGGCGCAGACGCCGATGTTCGGGGTGAAGGCGATCTCCACCATCTGGAGCTGGCTCTGCAGCACGTTGGATGCCAGTCCCAGGGAGAGCCCCTGCTGAAGGAGGAGGCGGATGTCGATGGCGGTGGCGGCCGGCAGGGTGGGAGTCGGGGCGGTCGAATTCGCTGCCGAGGAGCTCGAGGAGGAGGTGGGGGAGGGGGCGGGTGACGGCGCGGAGGAGCTGGCACCGCACGCCGCCGCGGCCAGCGAGACGGCCGACAGGGCAACCAGCCTGACCATCGAATCCCGGCTGCGTGTGCGGTGGTGACAGCGGGCCATCTGCATCCTCCAGAGCGGTCCCGCCCACGGCAGGATGGCGGCGCGCAGTGTAGCGCCGGGCCGGCGCGCCCAACAATGGGATGTCGCCGCCGCCCGGCTCGCCGATGAGGTATCGGCATGGGCGGACGCCGGACCTCCGACGGGGCGGCGCCTCGGTAACCGTGGAGGGCGCGTTCAGTCCCGCTGCAGTGTATTCCCGCCCCAGATGCGGGACAGCCTGAGTGTCGCCTCAGCCACCCCCGTCACCTCCGATCGCCCGGATCCTCCGGACCTGGCCCGGCGGCGCACCGCCGCCGCTCACGGCCACCCCCTGCGCCCGGCTGCCGGTGATCAGCCGCTCGCGGTCGAACATGGCCGCGACCACCCGCCACATCGCGATGTCGAGGACCAGCAGCCCCAGGCCGAACCCGATCGCCGCCCACAGGCTGGGGGGAATGATCTGGTAGGAGACCAGGAACGTCGCCGCCAGCGGCGGCACGCTGGCCAGGGTGCCCAGCTGCTGAGCCACCCGCACGTCGCTGGATCGCGCCGAGATCCCGGTGCCGACCCCGATCGACCACATCGCCAGCAGCGGCACGAAGAGCGCCTCAGCCAGGATGTGCGGCCCCTCGCGGAGAGTCGTGGACACGGTGGGGTTGCCGGCGAAGAGGGCAGCACAGATCTCCACCAGCGCGAAGAGGACGTAGGCAACGGTCACTGCGGGCACGATCGCGGCCAGGGCCTTGCCGAGCAGGATCTCCTCGCGGCGCACCGGGGTGGTGAGCAGCGGCTCCAGCGTCCCCTGCTCGCGCTCTCCCACCACCGAGTAGGCCGCGATGGTGGCCGGGATCACCGCAGGAACGATGAGCAGGAAGAGGAAGGTGGAACCCACCGCCTTGCCCACCGGGGCGGCCGGTGCCGAGGGGCCGATGGCGAAGATCGTGATCAGCGGGGCGATCATGAAGACGATCGGCAGCACCGCCATCGCGCCGACGACGAAGGGCGTGCGCCGGTACTCGCGGACCTCCTTCCGGGCCAGGGCCAGCAGCCGGCCGACGTCGATGCTCATTTCGGCTGCGCCTCCGGGTCCTCCTGGATCAGCCGGAGGTAGACGTCCTCCAGGGAGTGACGGGACTCGCTGATCGACAGCACGTCGGCGCCCGCCCCGACCAGGGCCCGGGTCACCCGGGGCGCCGCGGTCCGAGGGTCGCCAACCCTGAGCACGTAGGTCGCGGCAGCGTCCAGCGTCCAGCCGTCGACGCCGGCCTCGGATGTGAACACTGCCTCCGGTTGCGCCAGCGGCACCGCCGTCTCCACCACCAGCGACCTCCGAAACAGATTCACCCGGAGCTCGTCGGGGCGCCCGACAAGGCGGAGCTGGGTGTTGAGGATGGCCACGTGATCGCAGAGGCGCTCCGCCTCCTCGAGGCGATGGGTGGTCAGGAACACGGTGACCCCGCGCTCGCGCAGCCCGGTGATCAGACCGTGCACCTCTCGGGCCGCCACCGGGTCCAGACCCGAGGTCGGCTCGTCGAGGAACATCACCTCCGGATCGTTGAGCAGGGCGCGAGCCAGGCCCACCCGCTGCCGAAGCCCCTTGGAGAGGCGGCCGCAGAGATCACCGGATCGCCCCGTCATGTTCACCGCCTCGATGGCGGCGTCGAGGCGGACGCGAGGTGACCGAAGCCCGTAGAGCCCGGCGAACAGCTCCAGGTTCTCCCGGACGGTCAGCCGGAGGTAGAGGCCGGGGTTCTCGGGCATGATCGAGATGCGCTGCCGGATCGCATCCCCATTGGCCGGTGAGAGGGGTATCCCGGCGACCACTGCGGAGCCGGATGTCGGCGCGATCAGCGTACCCACCGTCCTGACCGTGGTGGTCTTGCCGGCTCCGTTCGGCCCCAGGAAGCCGAAGACCTCCCCGGGGGCCACCTCGAAAGACACGTCCTCGAACGCGGTGCGGTCACCGAAGCGCTTGGTCAGGTGGCTCACCGCCAGGGCGGGGGCGACCCTGGCAGGCGCCTGCCCATCGGCAGCGGGGTGCACCGGGGCCGGCATGGCGGGGCGATCATACACGCGGCCTCCCGGACGGGGCTCCGCATCTCTGCCGATGGAGGCGGCGTTCTAACCCCTGACGGACGTCAGCGCGACCCCAGCCAGCTTTGGCCAGCTCGGCCTCCGCTCCAGGCCGGTCATCAACCTCAATGTCTGCCGCGCCGTGCGGTGATCGACATTCCAGACCGGCTTGACCAGGGGGACGAGCGGGGCGCGCAGCACGACTTTCTCGACGCCCTCGAGCATGTAGGTGTTGTGCACCCAGCCGAGCCCGCTCTGGATATCGGTGTGGCTCGTGCTCGGGTGACCGCCCCAGGGCGGTGACATCACCGCGTAGGCGACGGCCGGCCAGGCGTTGATGGCGACGGTTCCGTAGCGCAGGTCGCGGACCGCCGCCTCCAGCGCGCCCCCCGGACTCGATTGGTCTGGAGCCACGATCTCCGCGTTCAGCGTTCCCCACACCCGGTCGTTGCAGAACCTGGTCGCCGCGGCGAGGAAGGCCGCGGGGTCGGCGGCCGGCAGCGCCACCTCGCTGAGGATCGAGCAGAAGGGCTCGGTCGTGAACAGCTTCTCGGACGCGTCATCGGCGTCGAGCTCCGAGACCAGCGCCCAGGGCAGTGAACCATCAGAGCGTCCGCCGATCTCGAGCACCCGGTGACCGGGCAGCAGGGTGTCATAACGCTCGCGCGCTCCCGGGTAGTAGGCGCGGCGGGGAGCGATCTCCGCCAGCGTGTCGGCCAGCAGCCCCGAGAAGAGCCGCCGCTGATCCCAGCCCTCGGAGACCACCAGCAGCTTGGAGGCATTGCAATTGCAGGACGCGTTGTTGACCATGGAGCTGGCGATCGCCCGAGCCTGGAAGCGGAGCTGCCTCGAGCTGTAGCGGCCGGGGACGATGATGACTGGGCTGATGTTGCCGAGCTCCGAGGTGAGGCTCTTGTCGAGCAGCGGCTGGCCCGCGCGCTTGCGGCGCTCGGCTTCCGACCCGGTTCCCCACACGATGGCGTCGTGGGTGGCCGCGCTCCCGGTCAGGTGGACGTGATCGACGCCGGGATGCTGCACCAGGTGAGCCCCCTCCTCGCCGCCGCCTTGGATGATGCGCAGCAGGTCTCGCTCGATGAGCGGGGCCAGGGCTCGCTCCAGGACGGGAGCGAGATAGGCGTTGACCGGGTTCATCTTGAGAACCGCGACGTGGCCGCGGACAAAGAGCTCGTGCACCGCGTCGGTGGGCGCGATCGCCGCGACGTTGCCGGCGCCCAGGACGGCAGAGACGGCGCCGTCGTCGTCGCCCCGCTTGTAGAAGGCGGCCTGGCGCTCTCTCGCCTGGGCTGCGTCGATCCCCGGCATCATCACGGCCGTCGCCCGGTACCCGGGGAATGCGGCCGCATCGAGCCGCGACGCCGGGAACACGTCGACCTCCAGCCGCCCGTCCTCACGCAGCCGGTGCCCCGTACCCAGGGTGAGGCGATCCGCGGCCATCGCCTCCAGGGACTCGGCCATGAGCCGGAGGGCGCGCATGGTGATCATCGGACCGCCGATCCACTCCTCGCTCGCCTCCGGACGGTCGATGTCGAGGCCCTTGGCGCGGCAGGCCATCGCGACCCACTCGCCGGCCACCGCGGCGACGCCTCCCATGCACTCCCGGAGCAGTGCCGCCTTCGCGGCGACGGGCATGCGGGCAAACGACCGTGCCTGCGCCCGTACCCTCTCGACGGCGCCGTCGACCTCCCGCCGGGGCGTGGCAGCGGTGCTCTCCAGGGCGCCCGCCATCGGCGGATACGTAGGCGCCATCCTCAGGCCGCTCACCAGCCCGATGCTACCTCACGACTGCTCCCGCTCAGTCCACGCATATTCATGGAGCGTCGAGCTGCCGGGTGGACGCGCAGTCCGGACTTCAGTCCAAAGCCGGCATCACCCGACTCCGTGGCCCCGGCACTCGGCGAACCGCTGCCTGCGAACCGCTCCCGCACCTACTCTGGGGTCATGCAAGAGCGCTCCCGGCCGCCGCGGACGCCGCCCGGGCTGACCCTGCCGGCGATCGCCGCCCGCCTCCGCGCCGCCGGCTGCGTCTTCGCCGAGGACGAGGCGCGCCTGCTCCGCTCGGCCGCCGCCTCGCCGGCCCAGCTGGGCGGCATGGTCGAGCGGCGAGCGGCAGGGGACCCCCTCGAGTACGTGATCGGCTGGGGGGAGTTCTGCGGTCTCCGGATCGCGGTGGGCCCCGGCGTCTTCGTCCCCCGCCATCGCACCGAGCTGCTGGTCCGGGAGGCGGTCGCCCTGCTCCGGCCGGGGGCCGTCGTCGTCGATCTCTGCTGCGGAGCCGGTGCGGTCGGTGCCGCGCTCGTGGCGAGGATCCCGGGCATCGAGCTTCACGCTGCCGACATCGACCCGCGGGCGGTGGGCTTCGCCCGCCGCAACCTGGACGGTTCCGCAGCGAGCGTCCACCAGGGGGATCTCTACGCGGCGCTGCCCGCCGGGCTGCGCGGACGGGTCGACGTCATCGTCTGCAATCCCCCCTACGTGCCCACTGCGGAGATCGAGACGCTGCCGCGGGAGGCCCGCCTGTTCGAGGCCGCTGCGGCCCTGGACGGAGGTTCCGACGGGCTCGCCCTGGTGAGGAGGGTGGCTGCCGAGGCCCCATCCTGGCTGGCCAGGGGGGGACATCTCCTGGTCGAGTGCAGCGAGCGGCAGGCACCGGTGGCGGTCGAGGTCTTCGCCGGCTGCGGGCTGACGCCGAGGCCGGCGAGTGACGCTGACCTCGAGGCCACCGCTGTCCTCGGGTCCATGCCGGCGTAGGGGAGGACGGCTGGGCCCGAAGCTCGGCGCGGCGGGCGAGGACGGTTAGGCGGAGGTTGGGGCGCCGCTCGAAACGTTTGAGGCGCTGGTGGCAAGTGGTGCTGCTGTCGCCGTGAGGGAGACGGCGACCCCGGCGAGGGCCTGCAGCATGAGGTCTCCGGCCGCCGAGCAGAACGCGTCGTTGTCCCAGTAGTTGTGGGCGCGGAGACCGCCCCCCTTGCTGTCCCGGACGTTGTCGACCTGGATGTCGGTCACCGCCATCGGCGACTCGAGGCCGGTGTCCGGGTCGTGGACCACGAACATGCCGGGGCCGTCGCTGGGGATGGCCTGGCCGCGCTTCCAGGTGGCCGGCGGAGCGAGCGGGTCGGCGACCGGGTCGAGGGGGTCCCAGAAGTTGGTCCAATCGCCTCGCATGAGCCGGATGTTCCCGGCGTCGCGTCCCCAGTCCAGGGTGTCCGAGTACTTGCGCAGCGGGCAGCCTGAGGTGATCAGCCAGCGGACTCCCTCCGCGGAGGGCGGGGAGAGGGCCGAGACGAGGTCGAAGCCCATCACCGTCCCGTTGCTGTGGCCGTTGACGATGATGCCGTCCACGTCCGGCCGGGCCAGCAGCCGGCTGGCCGCGTCGCGGATGAACATGCGCACCCTCTCGCGGTGCTCGTTGCGGGCGACGTAGGCGGCGACGTCGTCCTCCACGGTGTGGAGCACGCTCAGGGCCCCGGCCATGGGGTCAGAGGTTGACGATGCCCCGCTGGAGGCGCTGGCAGTGGGAGCGGTGCCGGTGGTGGCGGCAGGGGTTGCCTGCCGGTGCAGCAGGCGGTCCATCAGGCCCCGGTGCGGGACCGTGTCGGCCCGCGGCTGGAGGCTCGGCCCCGCCGGCCCGCTCGAGGCCGGATGCTGCCGAAGCGCCTCGAGGTCCTTGGCGACCATCACCGCGAGCCCGGTAAGGGTGGCGTAGCTGGGGAGCGATGGCATGCCGAGCACCGCCATCTCGTGCAGGGCGCCTATGTCTCCGTGCTGCTCCTCGAGCCCGGAGTAGACCAGGGCAACGTGGGCGAAGTCGGCGCCGTCGGTCGCCAGGGACACCCCGGTGATGTCGACGGCCCCCGAGGCGGTCCAGCGCCCCAGCCGGGCCAGCCCCGGCTCGGTCGCGTGGCTCAGCGGCGGGTAGTTGCTCTGCGCGTACACCGGCCCACCCCCCCCGGCGGCCACCCGGTTGGGGTCGTCCCCGAGCTTGGCTCCGAGGTGCGCCCGCAGCCCCTCGTGGAGCGCGTCGGCGTAGCCGTCCGATGTCGCCAGGCCACTGGGCGCCTGCTCGAAGCCGATGCCGTGGATGGTGAGGAGCACCAGCATGGGTCGCCCTCCGATGTGGAGGTGGGTGGAGGAAGCGCCCCGAGTCTAGCGGCCCGGGCCGGAGGGACCAGCAAGCGCGGCAGCGGAGTGGCTACTCGGGAAGCTCAGCCAGCGGCGAAGCGGCAGAGATGGCGCTCTCCGTCTGCTCATCCGGCCCGAGGGCGGAGACGACCAGGATGAGCACTCCGGCTACCGCCAGGGCCAGCACCAGCGTCCCCGGACTGTTGCGCAGGGTGAGGGCCAGGAGCAGGGCGATGGCGGCACCACCGGCCATCCCGAGGAAGCGACTCGTCGAGACGGCGCCCTGGATGCGTCCCACCGATCCTGGCGTCTGGCTCTGTACGAAGACCCCGCTCTCGACCTGGGAGAGGCTAGCTCCCGCGGTGCTGATGGCGAGGATCAGCAGATCTGCCAGGGGAGCACCGGCAAGGGCGACGGCCCCCACACCCGCGATCTCGAGCACCATCCCGGGGAAGATGACCGCGGGGTGCCGGAGGCGTGGCCAGAGCGCCAGCAGCGAGCCACCCATGCTGCCCAGGCCGACGCAAGCGTAGAGGACGCCCGCGTCGGCCGAGCTGCCGAACCGCTGCAGGGCGAGAGCGGGAAGGGCGGCCTGGAGAGCCGTGATCGCCACCGTGGCCGCAAAGGCGCCAACGGCGATGACCCGCAGCATTCGGTGGCGAAGGACGATGGTGAAGCCCTCGATGGCGGCGCCGCGCACGGTGAGGCGCCGGGCCGCGCTCCTCGGCATCGGTGGCAGGGAGAGAAAGAGCCCGGCGGCCACGACGAACGTCGCGGCGTCCGTGAGGACCAGCGGGACGGCGCCGAGGACGGGGAGCAGGAGGGCACCGATTGCTGGAGAGACCACCATTGCCCCGCCCCCCAGGAGGGTGTAAGCGAGGTTGAGCGAGTGCCGGCTCGGCCCTGTGGCCAGCCGAGCCATGAGAGCCGCGGTCAGCGGCTGCCACGATCCGCCGATCAGCTGGGAGAGCCCTGCCAGAAGGTAGACGGACCAGTACGCCCGGTGCAGGCCGAGAGGTGCCGCGAGGGCGGCTGTGACGAGGCCCTGGGCGACGGCTGCTCCGAGCAGCGCGAGACGCGGGCTGGCGACATCACCCAGAGGGCCGCCTAGCCAGGATCCCAGCGGACGTGGGGCCACCCTGACCAGGAAGTACCCGGCCGTGGCCGCATAGCTACCGGTCGCGCCGTAGAGGACGACGGCGAGCGCGAAGGTGGTCAGCCAATCACCGAAGCCGGAGATGCCTACCCCGGCCAGGAATCGGGTCGCTACCGCCCCGCGCACCCGGGCAGTTTCCGCCCTTTCACGCGGTTTGGGGGCTGATGCAGATGATCTGCGAACTCAGTTAGAGCAAGCAAAAAACGGCTAAAGAACTCTATCAGCAAGGTGCGGCAGACTCGATCACCGCACCTTGCGACCGGCCCCTCTCAGTTAGTCAAATCAAACGGGTGGTGTACTACCAGTTGGCGCTGCGATACACGGCGCAATCCTCCGGTTCCCGAGCCCGTGGGGGCGATCCAGCCGCCTAGTGTGCGCCGAGCGGTTGTGAGTTGTGAAGTGCCGGTTGCATCCAGGCAACCATCCTGTTCGGCCCACGTCAGATCCGGGGCCTTCGGATCAGACGTGTCGTCGGATCGGGACAGAACCGTCACATTTTCGCGACAGAGAGCCTGGCGCCAGTATGCTTGATGAAGCGCTCGTGGCGATGCCACACCCTCACGACGTCGTGGTCACGATCCACGCCAAGGCGGGCGGCTGGGGGTAGGCTTGCGCCGTGGTCGGAGGCTTCTTGGGGCATTTCCGTCGCCGCTTGACGCGCGTGGGCCACACCCTCTGGGACATCCCCCAGTGGACGCCCATGCAGCGGGTGCGACTCACGCTGCCGCTGGTCGCCTTCGTGGGCGGGATGTGGCTGCTCGGGGCCGTGGTCGTCACCCTCATGCCCTGGCGCCACAACAACTGGGCTGCTGCTGCCATCGGTGCACTGCTTGTGGGCGGCATGGCAGCCTACGAGATTCCGCTCTTCGGCCGGGTGCCCGGCCGCTATTCAGCGTCCGGTTTCTTCCACCTGGCCTTCAGCTTCGCGATCGGGCCGCCCGCGATCCTGGCGCTGTCGTTCGGCGACCCACTCGGTTCTGCGGTTCGCCGGCGCCCGGGGACGTTCCGCACAACATTCAACATCGCTAACCACTTCCTCGCGAACACTGCCGCCTGGCTCACGTTCATCCACGTTGCCAACGCTCACAGCCCGGCGATCGTGCTGGCAGCGGGGGGAGTGGCCGGCGCAGCCGCGGAGACCATCGTGAACCGGGTCTTGCTGGCCGCCGTAGTTTCCCTGGCCGGCGAGTCTTCGGAGTTCCGGGCATGGCTGCTCAGCCTCGCTCAGCAGGGATCGCTCGCCCTGCTGTTCGGTGTCACAGCCGCGGGCGCCACCTACCTGTACGGTCACGAGGGGACGTTCGGCATCGTAACCCTGATCCTCCCTCTGGCCCTCGTCCAGGCCTACATGGTGGCACTGGCCCGGCGGACCTATGAGCACGATCAGGCCCAGGAGAAGCAGGCGCAGGAGCAAAAGGAGCTTCTCCGGCGGGAGGCTGATGCGCTCGCCCGCGAGGCGCGGGCCCAGAGGCTCGCCGCCGGAGCCCTCCGCCGAGCAGCCACCGCCTCAGAGACGGAGCGTTTGCGCCTCGCATCTGACCTTCATGACGGCGCCATCCAGGACATCTATGGCCTCTACATCGTGGCCAGCGGTCTCAGCCAGCGTATGAAGGGGGGTGACGCGACCGCCTGGACGCCCAGCGACGTGAGGCGTTTCGTGGAGTTCACCCAGAAGGTCTCCTCCGACACCGCCCAGGAGCTCCGCGCCCTGATGGTCGAGCTGGCCCCGCCGCTCCTGGACCAGGAAGGACTGTCCGCCGCGCTGCGCCAGCTGCTTGCCCGCTTGCTGGGCAAGGAGCACGTGACCTGGAGCCTCGATTGCACCGAAGCCCCGATCGACCTACGCCAGGGCCGGATGGTCCATCAGGTGGTGCTGGAGTCCGTCCGCAACGTGGTCAAGCACTCTCACGCCCGGCATGTCGCGGTGGCGGTGCGGATCCAGAACCAGCGGCTGGTGGCCTCGGTTCGGGACGACGGCACAGGGTTTACCGCCGAAGAGCGGGCCGAGCGGCGCAAGCGGGGTCACAACGGCCTGGGCATGCTGGAGCAGCGGACCCGGGACGAAGGTGGCCGTCTGATCGTGGATTCGGCACCCGGACGGGGGACGACGATCACCCTCACCGTGCCTCTTCTGCTGGTGGCCGGGGAGGCTGAGGCGGCGGGCGAAGCCCCTGACGACGGTGCAGCGCTCATGGCCGCCGAGGCTGGGCTGCCGGCCGGCTCCGAGGACGGTGCGGCGGGATCCTCGGTGTTGATGGCCCCCGCTCAAGCGCCGGCTCCCGCCCCAGAGCCGGCCGCCGTCCCCCGGGCGGTCCTCCCGAGGCGCCGCCGGTCACGCCGGCTGACCGATCATGCGGAGCGCGGCACGGCGGTCGCCGCTGCCGGGCCCGAAACGGCGGCCACCACGCTCTGACCGCCCGCCGGCCGCCCGTGCTCCACCTCTGCGCCCGCCAACGTGTCGGCACAGGGCGAGCACGGTCCGGTCGCCCGGCGGTGACAGCCGGGCCCAATCTCTCCGGTCGCTCCTAGAATGCGCCCGGAGAGAGCTGAGGGCTCCCGGGTTTTGCAGAGGTTGATCGGCATGGCAGGCGGTGGCGGCAAGATCAAGCTCCTGATCGTCGACGACCATCCGGTGGTCAGGCGGGGGCTCGCCGACATCTTCGAGCGCACCGAGGACATCCTGGTGGTCGGCCTGGCCTCGGACGGCGTCGAGGCCGTGACCATGAGCCTCAAGCATGAGCCCGACGTCGTCCTCATGGACCTCTCCATGCCCAACATGGACGGGATGGACGCCACCCGCTTCCTGCTCCGGTCCTGCCCGGACACCCGGGTGCTCATGCTCAGCTCCTTCTCGGGCAAGGAGCGGGTCAAGGAGGCGCTCCGCTCCGGCGCGGTCGGCTACCTGCTCAAGGACACCCCGACCGAGGAGCTGATCGCCGGCGTCCGTAACGCCGTCAGGCACGGCCGACGCTTCCGCGACATCGAGTGAGCAGTCGCTCGCCGGCGCCTGCCTGACCCCCTCATAGGCCGGGCATAGCTCGCCGTTCACCCGGGACCTGGCACGATCCTGCTCGCTTGGGGACGGTGGTACGAGGTGACTCGTTCACCCCGGGCACCGGCCGGCAGAGCCCGGAGCACGGGCCCTCGCTGCCCCGGTCCGACGCCGTGATCCCCGACGCGGGGGAGCATCGCCGGACAAGGGCTTCGGCGGCCGGGGAGCATGGGACCCGGGCCGCTTGCCCGCGGCACGGCGGGTAGACTCCTCGAGGTCATGAGCGAGCTGTCGCTACGCGCCAGGGAGGTGTCCGCCCGTGTAGCCGAGCTACTGGGCCACCTTTGACCTCGACGGACGGCGCTCGCGCATCCGCGACCTGGAGGCCCAGGTCGCCGCACCCGACCTCTGGGACGACCCCCGGCGGGCCGCCTTGCTGACCCAGGAGCTCTCCCGGGTACGCGAGGAGCTCGCCGGCTGGGAGACGCTGGGCCGGCGGGCCGGTGACGCCCGGGACCTGGCCGATCTGATTCCCGACACCGGCGAACCGGAGCCTGGCGACGCCGCCATGGCCGCGGAGATCACCGCCGAGCTCGACGCCGTCGAGCGCGAGCTGCACGCCCGCGAGGTGGACCTCCTCTTCAGCGACCCCTACACCGACCACCCGGCGCTGCTGTCGGTGAAGAGCGGGGCGGGCGGCACCGACAGCCAGGATTGGGCCGAGATGCTGCTCCGGATGTTCCTCCGCTGGGGGGAGCGTCACCGGATGAACGTCGACTTCATCGAGGAGATGGAGGGGGAGGAGGCGGGGATCAAGTCGGCCACCATCCGGGTGGCGGGGCGGCGCGCCTTCGGCCTCCTCAAGTCCGAACGCGGGGTTCACCGCCTGGTCCGGCTCAGCCCCTTCGACTCCGCCCACCGCCGCCACACCAGCTTCGTCCTGGTGGAGGTGACGCCCGAGGTGGAGGACGACGTCACGGTGGAGATCGACCCCAAGGACGTGAGGGAGGACGTCTACCGCTCCAGCGGCGCGGGCGGGCAGCACGTCAACAAGACCTCGTCCGCGGTCCGGCTCACCCACATCCCCACCGGGATCGTGGTGACCTGCCAGAACGAGCGCTCTCAGCACCAGAACCGCGACGTCGCCTGGCGGGTGCTGCGATCCCGGCTGCTCGCCGTGGCCCAGGCCGCCCACGCCGAG
Organism: Binatia bacterium; assembly: GCA_035624785.1. Taxonomy (GTDB): domain Bacteria; phylum Chloroflexota; class Dormibacteria; order Aeolococcales; family Aeolococcaceae; genus JAJZNI01. The sequence continues at coordinate 13,171 of DASPQV010000050.1, forward strand.
AAGATCAGCGAGTTGAAGGGGGAGTCCCTGCCCGCCGAGTGGGGCTCCCAGATCCGCTCCTACGTGCTCCATCCGTACACGATGGTCAAGGACCACCGCACCAACTACGAGACCGGCAACGCCCAGGCGGTGCTGGACGGTGACATCGACGCCTTCCAGGAGGCCTACCTCTGCTGGGCTGCCGGCGAAGTTCCAGCCCCAGCCGGCGCGCCGAGCTGAGCCCGGGCTGCGGGCCAAAGCCTCCCTCAGCGCGCCCGGCTCCGGAGCGTGCCGGCACGGTTCCGCAACGGCGCGGCCCATGGCGGGGTCCCCGCCGGTATACTCGGCCGGTTCCCGCGTCGGGTCTCCCACCAACTTTCGCGCCGAATCCCGCGTCCCGGGCCCCGTCCACGGGTGCCCCGCGCTCCGTCCGGCGCGATGTCTCAGCAGTGAACGATCGGAACGGCAACCCCCATAGCTGTGAAGCAATGAAGCTGGCGAGCCGCCCCCGGGCGCTTCGGCCAGCGCTGGGTCCCCGGAGGTGAGCCTGGCAGCGGTCCTGCCCCCCAGAACGGCAGCGAGAGCCGACCCGGGCCCGCGCCCGGTCATCTCCTTCCACGGGGTCAGCAAGACCTACCCCAACGGCACCCAGGCGCTCCACGACCTCGACCTCGCCATCCACCAGGGCGACTTCTGCTTCGTGGTGGGGGCCAGCGGCTCGGGCAAGACCACCCTGGTCCGCCTCCTGATCCGGGAGGAGGCCGCCACCACCGGGCGGATCTTCGTCGACGGGATGGAGACCACCCGGATGTCGCGGCGCAAGCTGCCCAAGCTGCGGCGGAAGTTCGGGATCGTCTTCCAGGACTACAAGCTGCTGCCCCGGCTGACCGTCGCCCAGAACGTCGCCTTCGCCCTCCAGGTGACCCGCCCCGGCCAGCGCCACATGAAGGAGAAGGTCGAGGAGACCCTCTGGATCGTGGGCCTCGAGGACAAGCTGGACAAGTTCCCCGACGAGCTCTCGGGAGGCGAGCAGCAGCGGGTGGCCATCGCCAGGGCCCTGGTCCACCGGCCCCGGATCTTCCTCGCCGACGAGCCGACCGGGAACCTCGACCCGGACACCTCCTGGGGCATCGTCCAGCTGCTGCTCCAGATCAACCACCGGGGCACCACCGTGGTCATGGCCACCCACAACCGCGAGATCGTCGACCTCTGCCGCCGCCGGGTGATCGCCATCGACTCCGGCAGGGTGGTCCGGGACGAGGCCGAGGGCTCCTACCTCCGCGAGGGGGAGGCCACGATATGACGGCCCCAGTCAGATGAGGAGGGTCCTCGCCTCCATCAGGTTCGCCATCGTGGCGGCCGTCCAGAACTTCGCGCGCAACTTCGCGGTGTCCATGGCCGGCGTCTTCACCATGGGGCTGATCATGGTCCTGGTGGGGGGCACGCTGCTGCTCTCCCACACCGTGGACACCATCCTGATCAAGGCGGAGTCCGAGGCCGACGTCATCAACGTCTATCTCCAGGACTCGCTCTCGATGCGCACCATCGCCGACTACGAGCAGCGCCTCCGCACCGATCCCCGGGCCGACGACGTCAGCTTCATCAGCAAGGACGAGGCGGTGATCGTGTCCCAGGAGGAGGGATTCTCCTTCATGCAGAGCGCGATCGCGGTGGCCGGCAGCAACCCGCTGCCCGCGTCCATCAAGATCCACGCCCGCAGCCTCGCCGATCTCACCCAGCTCAACAGCGCGGCCGTGGGGTACCCGATCGTTGACAACAGCGCCGGCAAGCCGACCAGCTACAGCGGCAACGTCATCCCCACCCTGCAGACGGTGATCGCCTGGACCTATGGCGTCGGGCTGGTGCTCTCCGCGGTGCTCGCCGTGATCAGCCTGGTCATCATCATGAACACCATCCGGACCGCGGTGTACATCCGGCGCACCGAGATCGAGATCATGAAGCTGGTCGGGGCCGGCGACTGGTTCGTGCGCTGGCCCTTCATCCTGGAGGGGATGTTCGGCGGCCTGATCGCCGCCGCCCTGGGGGCCGTCATAGTCAGCCTCGCCTACCGATTCCTGCTCCAGCTCGCCAATGCGCGCATCTACCTGGGCATCACCCTGGACGGTGGCTACCTCACCGCCATGGTGCTGATCCTGGTGGTGGTGGGCGCCGGACTCGGAGGGGTGGGCAGCCTCCTCGGTATGCGCCGCTTCCTCCACGTCTGACCGGCGAGCCGCGCCGGGATCTGAGCGCACCGTCCCGTGACCGAGTCGGAGCCCTCGCCGCTGGCCGAGCCCTGGTCCGAGGCCGCGTCCCAGCCTGCGGCTGACACCGCCACGGAGACTCCGCCGGGCCCGGTCGCCCTCACCCCGCGCTCGCCGCTGGCCCGGGTGCGGGGCAGCGCCTGGAGCTACCTGGTCCTGGCGGTGGTCTGCCTCTACCTGGGCGGTCTGCTCGCTTCCAACCTCGCCGCGGTCCCCTTCGGCAGCGCCCTCTCGACCATCTTCCCCCGGCTCGGCGGCGGCTTCGACGACACCTCGCTGGAGGCGGCCTGGGAGGACATCCAGAACGACTACGTGCTCCGGGGCGTGCCCGCCAGCCTGGCCGGCCAGAGCAGCGAGCAGGCGCTGGTCGAGGCCCTGGACCAGGAGTATCACGACCGGTTCACCGCCTTCCTGACCGGCAGCGAGTACCAGCAGTTCGGAGCCGACCTGAACCAGCAGCGCTCGGGGAGCATCGGCATCACCCTGGAGGAGCGCTGCGCCGGGGCCAGCCTCTGCCCTTCCGGTCAATCCCCCACGGTGCTGGCCGTCGAGCAGGTGCTGATCGGGCAGCCGGCCGACCGCGCCGGGCTGCGCAACGGCGACATCCTGGTGACTGTGGGGGGGACCGCGGTCAGCGGCCTGGGCAGCTCCCTCGACGCCCGGCTGACGGCGGTCTCGCCGCTGATCCGCGGCGCCGCCGGCACCCCCGTCACCCTGGCTGTGCTGCGGGGATCCCAGACCCTCCGCTTCACCATCACTCGGGAGAACCTCCAGGTCGGCACCGTGTTCAGCCGGATGTTCGGCAGCGTCCTCGACCTCCAGGTGGTGAGCTTCGGGTCGGATACCGGCCAGGACGCGGTCTCCCAGCTCAAGCAGGGGCTGGCGCGCGGGGCAACCGCGGTCGTGCTCGACCTGCGCGGCGACGGCGGCGGTTACGTCTCGGCCGCGGTCACCCTGGCCAGCCAGTTCCTGACCCGGCGCGGGTCCGAGCAGGACGTGGTGGTCCGCCGCGGGCGGATGGACGTCCAGGGCCAGCCCGGCTCGGCGCAGCAGGTCATCCACGACCAGATCGCCTCCGGAGGTCTGGCCCTCACCATCCCGGTGGTCGTGCTGGTGGACGGTGGCACCGCGTCGGCGGCGGAGATCGTCACCGCCGCCCTGCGCGACGACCACCGGGGCACCGTGGTGGGCGTCCAGACCTACGGCAAGGGCTCGGTGCAGGTCGACTACGCCCTGCCTGACGGCAACGACCTCCACCTCACCGTCGAGAAGTGGTACGGGCCGGCCGGGGAGAGCATCGACGGCACCGGGATCACCCCCCAGGTCCAGGTGTCACTGCCGAGCCCGGACGACCTCTTCACCCTCGAGGAGCAGTCGGCGGATCCCAGCCAGGACCCCCAGCTCCAGGCGGCCCTGGCCGTCGCCCGGGGACAGCGCGCCGCCTGATCCCGCGGCGGCTCAGCCGGTGCCGAGGCGGCGACGCCGGCGGCGGAGGCGCAGCCACCGCCACAGCGGCGTGGGCAGGGCGAGGCCCTCGCGCGCGCGCCTGTCCGCCTCGAGGTGGCGGACCACCAGCCAGATGGCCAGACCGACCACGCTGAGCACGGTCGCCAGCAGGCTCCAGCCGTTGACGCTGCGGTTCCAGCGCTCGGCGTCGTAGCCGACCCCGATCCCGATGGCCAGCGAGATGGCGAGGGCGGCCAGCTCGATCGAATTCATCCGCGAATACCCCACCGGGTCTCCATGGCGAGCCGAGCGTACCGCTTCCCGGGACCGGTGGCCGCCTTCCGGAGCTCACGACCCGCCCCGATATACTCGGCTCCCGATGGCGGTCCGCTTCGATGCCGTTTTCCTCGGCGGCGGGATGGGGGGGTATGTCGGGGCGATCAGGGCGGCGCAGCTGGGTCTGCGCACCGCCGTGGTCGAGGGGGACAAGCTGGGCGGCTGCTGCCTACACCGGGGCTGCATCCCCACCAAGGCCCTGCTCCAGTCCGCCTTCGTGCTGGACCAGGCTCGCCAGGGGGAGCGGCTCGGGGTCCGGGCCGCGGAGCTGTCCCTGGACTGGGCCCAGGCCGGCCGGCACCGCGACCGTGTGGTCGGCCAGCTCCATCGCGGCGTCGAGACGTTGATGCGCAAGAACAAGATCGAGGTGCTGCGGGGCAGGGGACGGTTGGACGGCCCGCGACGCCTGCTGGTCGGCGGCGGGCAGAGCGGCGATGTCGAGGTCGAGGCCCGATCGGTCGTGGTCGCCACCGGCTCCCGCCCCAAGCTGCTCCCCGGCATCGAGGCCGACGGCCGCTCCATCCTCACCTCCGATGACGCTCTGGTCCTCGACCACATCCCCCGCTCAGCGATCGTGCTCGGCGCCGGGGCGGTCGGGGTCGAGTTCGCCTCCCTGTGGAGGAGCTGCGGGGCCGAGGTGACCGTGGTGGAGATGCTCGACCGGCTGGTCCCCCTCGAGGACCGGGCGATCGGGGTGGAGCTCCAGAAGCACTTCGAGGCGCGGGGGATCCGCTGCCTGGTTAGCAGCGCCCTGGACCTGAGATCGGTGGCCCTGGACGAGGGCGGGGTCTCGGTCAGCGTCGCCCGGGACGGCAGGGAGCAGCGGCTCCAGGCCGAGCTGCTCCTGGTCGCGGTGGGCCGAGCCCCCAACAGCGAGGAGATCGGCCTGGAGACGACCAGGGTCGAGCTGGACCACGGCTTCGTCAGCGCCGGCTTCGACCAGCAGACGGCCGAGACGGGTGTCTACGCCATCGGCGACGTCGCCGGCGGCTTCCTGCTGGCCCACAAGGGGAGCCACCAGGGGACCATCGCCGCCGAGGCGATCGCCGGCCGGAACCCCCATCCCCTCGACCCCAACCTGGTCACCCGGACCACCTACTGCACTCCGCAGATCGCCTCCATGGGGCTGTCCGAGGAGCAGGCGCGGGAGGCGGGGCACGAGGTTCGGGTCGGGGTCTTCCCGCTCACCGCCAACGGCCGGTCGGTGATCTGGGGAGAGCGGGGCTTCTGCAAGATCGTGGCCGGCACGGACGACAGCGTGCTGGGGGTGCACATCATCGGCCCGGAGGTCACCGAGCTCATCTACGCGGCATCGCTGGGCGGCCTGCTCGAGGCCACCCCCTTCGAGATGGGCCGGGCGGTGGCGCCCCATCCCACCGTCAGCGAGACCCTCATGGAGGCGGCACTCGCCGTCTCCGGACAGCCCATCCACATCTAGTGTGCGGGGGCTCCGCCCCCGCACACCCCCCATGCGGGGGCTCCGCCCCCGCAGACCCCCGAGGGGGTGCTGAGATCAGCGGGCCCGCAACCCCGCACGATCGCATCGGCTGGTGCCCTCCGCCGCGTTTCCCCCGCTACCATCAGCGGTGAGGGGAGAGAGAGCCCACCGAGGAGATGCCGTTGGCGGTAGCCAGGGATGTCCGGTCGGTCACCGGCGTGGATGCCGAGACCCTCCGCAGCATGTACCGGCACATGCTCCGGGCCCGCCTGCTCGACGAGCGCTGCTGGGTGCTCAACCGCCAGGGCCGGGCACCCTTCTGGATCTCGGGGATGGGTCACGAGGCAATCCAGGTGGGGGCGGCGATGCACCTCCGTTCCGGGGTCGACTGGGTGGCCCCCTACTACCGGGACCTGGCTCTCACCCTGGTCCTCGGCATGACCCCCAAGGACCACCTGCTCTCCGCTCTGGGCAGGGCGGACGACCCCAACGCCGGAGCCCGGCAGATGCCGGCCCACTTCGGCTGCCGGCGCCTCAACATCGTGAGCACCGGGTCCTCGGTCGCCACCCAGCTGCTCCACGGCGCCGGGGTGGCGCTGGCCTCGAAGATGCGGGGCGAGGACGCGGTGACCCTGACCTCGGTGGGGGAGGGAGCCACCAGCGAGGGCGACTTCCACGAGGCCTTGAACTTCGCGGCCACCCGCCGGCTGCCGGTCGTCTTCCTGGTCGAGAACAACGGCTACGCGATCAGCGTGCCGGCCGACAAGCAGATGGCGACTCCCGATGTCGCCGACCGCGCCGCCGGCTACGGGATCCCGGGGGTCGTGGTCGACGGCGGCGATCCGGTCCAGTGCCACCTGCGCTGCGGTCAGGCGGTCGCCCGAGCCCGTCGCGGCGAGGGCCCGACCCTGATCGAGGCCAAGGTGGTCCGGCTGACCTCGCACAGCTCCGATGACGACCAGCGCCGCTACCGCACCGCGGAGTCCCTGGAGGAGGAGCGGCAGCGCGACTGCGTCCTGCTGTTTGCCCAGCGTCTCGACGACCTGGGGGTGCTCTCCGCCGTCGACGCCAAGGTGATGCGGGCGGAGCTGCAGGCCGAGATCGACCAGGCTACCCTGGAGGCCGAGCAGGCTCCCGAGCCGGACCCCGAGAGCGCCCTGGACCACGTGGTGCACGACGGTGCCGGAGAGCTCGATCTCACCGGCTTTGCCGCTGCCCCGGAGCGCTGACATGCCGGTTCGCACGTATGTGGATGCCATCCGCGAGGCGATGCGCGAGGAGATGCGCCGCGACCGCCGGGTGATGGTCTTCGGCGAGGACGTGGGCGCCAAGGGTGGGGTCTTCGGGGTGACCGAGGGACTCCAGAAGGAGTTCGGGGAGTGGCGGGTGATGGACGCCCCGCTCGCCGAGTCCTGCATCGTCGGCGTCTCCGTGGGCGCGGCCCTCAACGGGATGAGGCCGATCGCCGAGATCCAGTTCCAGGACTTCATCCTGCCGGCGGTCGACCAGATCATCAGCGAGGCCGCCAAGATGCGCTACCGCTCCGCCGGCGACTGGAATGTCCCGATGGTGATTCGCGCTCCCTTCGGGGGCGGCGTCCATGGGGCCCTGTATCACTCGCAGTCGCTGGAGGCGATGTTCTGCCACGTCCCCGGTCTCAAGGTGGTGGTGCCCTCGACGCCCCACGACGCCAAGGGCCTGCTGGTGGCGGCGATCCGCGACCCCGACCCGGTCCTCTACTTCGAGCACAAGAAGGCCTACCGGTCGATCCGCGGTGAGGTGCCGGAGGGCGACTACACCGTGCCGCTGGGCACGGCCAGATTGGCCCGAGAGGGCGAGGACATCGCGCTCTTCACCTACGGCCTGATGGTGCACACCGCCCTGGAGGCGGCCCAGAGGCTGGAGCGCGATGGCTTCTCGGTGGAGGTCGTCGACCTGCGCTGCCTCCGTCCCCTCGACCGCGGGGCGATCGTGCGCAGCGCTCGCAGGTGCGGCAAGGTGCTGGTCGCCCAGGAGGCCAACCTGGCGGTGTCGGTGGCCAGCGAGGTCAGCGCCATCGTCGCCGAGGAGTGTTTCGAGTACCTTGATGCTCCGGTGATGCGGATCGGCGGGCCGGAGGTCCCGGCGATGCCCTTCGCCCGGCCGCTCGAGGACTTCTACCTCGTCGGCACGGACAAGCTGGAGGCCAAGCTTCGCCAGCTGGCCAGGTACTAGACAAGAGAGGACTTCAGCGTGGCAGTCACGGTCACCATGCCCCAGCTCGGGGAGTCGGTCACGGAGGGGACGATCGCGCGCTGGTTGAAACAGCCGGGGGAACCGGTGGCTCGCTACGAGTCGATCGTCGAGGTGGCCAGCGACAAGGTCAACGCGGAGATCCCCGCGCCCACCGACGGCACCTTCGGCGAGGTGATCGCTCCCGAGGGCGCGGTGGTCACGGTGGGGCAGCCGATCTGCACCATCGAGCAGGGCGCCGAGGGCGCCTCCGACGGCCAGGCCGCGGGCGGTGGGACGGCTCGCAGCGAGGCGGAGGTCGAGGTCCGCAGCGAGGCCGTCCCGGCACCCGAGGCCCTGCCCAGGGAGGTTGGGCCGGCAGCCCAGGCTGCCCGGTCGGAAGCCGCGCGGCCTACCGTCTCCGCTGAGCCGCCGACCAGCCCGGCGCCCCCGGCCGCTCCGATCGAGGTCCCCGGCCGGATCGCGGCGTCCGTCCAGGCTGACGACGGCGGTGAGGCGGCGATCGTTCCGCGGGCGGGGCCCGAGCCCGCTGGTGAGGCCGCCAGCGACGGCCGCATGCACGTCACCCCGGCGGTCCGGATGCTGGCCCGGGAGCACGACGTCGACCTGACCCAGATCCGGGGAAGCGGCATCGGCGGCCGTGTCACCAAGAAGGACGTCCTGGAGTACGTGCAGCAACGCGACGCCGCCGGGCGGCGAGGCGAGCGCCCAGGAGCCCAGGCCGCGCCGGCCGCCCCGCCGGGCGCACCCGCTGCCGCGCCGGCGCTGGCACCGGCCGCCGACCTCCAGGAGGGCGACCGGCTCCTTCCCATGACCAACGTCCGGCGGGCGATCGCCGACCACATGGTGCGCAGCCGCCACATCTCCCCCCACGCCTGGCTGATGGTGGAGGTCGACATGTCGCGGGTGGCCCGGGTGCGCGAGGCGCGCAAGAACGAGTTCAAGGCGACCTACGGCGTCTCCCTCACCTACCTTCCCTTCGTCGCCCGGGCGGTGCTCGGGTCGCTGCGCCGTTTCCCCACCCTGAACGCGCAGTGGAGCGAGGAGGGGATCGTGCTCAAGCGCGACATCCACCTGGGCATCGCCGTCGCCCTCGAGGAGAACCTGGTGGTGCCGGTGCTGCGCAACGCCGACCGGCTCAGCCTCTCGGGGCTGGCTCAGGCCATGGCCGACCTGGGGGAGCGGGCAAGGGCCAACCGGCTCAAGCTCGACGAGATCCAGGGTGGGACCTTCACCGTCAACAACACCGGGGCGCTGGGCACGGTGCTGACCCAAGCCATCATCAACCAGCCCCAGGCGGCGATCCTCACCATGGACGCGGTGATCAAGCGGCCGGTCGTCGTGGATGACATGATTGGCATCCGCCCGATCATGAACCTCGGCCTCAGCTTCGACCACCGCCTCAACGACGGTCTCCAGGCGGCCCGCTTCGTGCAGGACGTCAGGACCCAGCTCGAGGAGCTGGACGAGGCTGCGTCCCTGCTCTGATGGAGGCCTTCCAGGGATCCGGAGGCACCCTTCATGTGTGTGCCTGGTTTTGGACTTCCATGTCCAAAACGTGCGATCAGGCGGTCGGCCCCCTCTCCCAGCCCCGTGAGCCGGGTCCGCGACGTCAGTCCCCGTCCATGTGGGGGTAGCGCCAGCCGGCCGGAGGCACGAAGGTCTCCTTGATGGCGCGGGCCGAGGCCCAGCGGATCAGGTTGAGCGCCGAGCCCGCCTTGTCGTTGGTGCCGCTCTGCCGGGCGCCGCCGAAGGGCTGCTGCCCCACCACCGCCCCGGTCGGCTTGTCGTTGATGTAGATGTTGCCGGCCGCGTTGCGGAGCGCCCGCATCCCGGTCCGGATGGCGCGGCGGTCGGTGGCGAAGATGGCACCGGTGAGCGCGTACGGCGAGGTCTCGTCGACCAGCCGGAGCACCTCATCCCAGTCCGAGTCGTAGGGGTAGACGGTGAGGATCGGCCCGAACAGCTCCCGCTCCATGAGGTCGTGCTTGGGGTCGTCGGTGGCGATGATGGTCGGCCGGACGAACCAGCCCACGCTGCTGTCGCACTCGCCGCCGGCGACCACGTGGAGCGCCGGGTCCGAAGCGGCCGCTCGCAGCGCCGCCTCGTGGATGCGGAAGGCTGCCTCGTCGATGACCGCTCCCATGAACATGGAGAGGTCGGCGGGGTCGCCCATCGGGATCCGCTCGGTCTCTGCCGCCAGGGGTCCGCGCAGCTCCTCCCAGAGCCCGCGAGGGACGTAGGCGCGGGAGACCGCCGAGCACTTCTGGCCCTGGTACTCGAAGGAGCCCCGGAGCAGGCCGACCAGGAGTGCCTCGGGGGAGGCGCTCTCGTGGGCGACCACGAAATCCTTGCCCCCCGTCTCGCCCACCAGCCGAGGGTAGCTGCGGTAGTGCTCCAGGTTGCCGGCGACCTGGCGCCAGAGCGTCCGGAAGGTGCCCGTGGAGCCGGTGAAGTGGATGCCGGCCAGGTTGGGGTCGAAGATGGCCGCGTCGAGGACGCCGCCGCGCCCGGTCACCATGTTGATCACGCCCGGGGGAAGCCCCGCCTCCTCCAGCAGCTCGATGAGCAGGCTGGCCGCCAGCAGCTGGGTCGAAGCCGGCTTCCAGACCACCGTGTTGCCCATGAGCGCCGGGGCGGTCGGGAGGTTCCCGGAGATCGAGGTGAAGTTGAAGGGGGTGACCGCGACCACGAACCCCTCCAGCGGGCGCAGCTCCATCCGGTTCCAGACCCCGGGGGAGCTGATCGGCTGGTCCTCCAGCAGCCGGAAGGCGTAGTGCACGTTGAACCGCCAGAAGTCGATCAGCTCGCAGGCCGAGTCGATCTCCGCCTGGTAGGCGGTCTTGCTCTGGCCGAGCATGGTGGCGGCGTTGACCCGGTCGCGCCAGGGGCCGGACAGCAGGTCGGCGGCCCGGAGGAAGACCGCGGCGCGCTCCTCCAGGGTGGTGTGGGCCCAGTCCTGCCCGGCGCGGAGAGCGGCCTCGACCGCGCTGCGGATCTGGCCTTCGGTGGCCTGGCGGGCGCGACCTAGCTCGAGCGTGTGCCGGTGGGGGGCCCGCACTGCGAGCTCGGCGCCGACGCCCTCGACCGCGCCGCCCCCGATGTGCATGGGCAGGTCGCGGGGGGCGGCCTCCACCATGCTGCCGATCGCCCTGCGGAGGCTCTGCCGCTCCGGGGATCCGGGAGCGTAGGAGTGCACCGGTTCGTTGGTGGGAACGGGGAAGGTGGCCATAGCTCCGAAGATTGTGTCGCGCTGGGAGGGGCGGCCGCTGGACACGAGGGCCGGCCGGAGCGGGCGGGGAACCTCCCTGTGGGTGTGGGGCCCGCCGCTCCCGCTGCTATGGTGGGGCCAGGCGATGCGGCAGATCCCACTGACCCCCGCGGACGCTCCCGCTAGCCCGGCTCCCCGGCCGGCGGCGGCGGTTCAGCGGCCGGCGTGGCAGCGGCTGCTTCCCGAGGGTGTCCACCGGCGCCCTCCCTGGCTCACCGTCCGGGCCCCCGTGGGGGAGGGGGTGGACCGGATCGGCGCCCTGATGCGGGCCAGGGGGCTGGTCACCGTCTGCGAGGAGGCGCGCTGCCCCAACCAGGGCGAGTGCTGGAACACCGGCACCGCCACCTTCATGATCCTCGGCGACACCTGCACCCGGGCCTGTGCCTTCTGCGCCGTCAAGAGCGGCCGGAGGGGGGGCGATGTCGATGCCGACGAGCCCCGCCGGGTGGGGGAGACGGTGGCCCGGATGGGCCTGCGCCACGCCGTGGTCACCTCGGTCGACCGGGACGACCTCCCCGACGGGGGCGCGTCCATCTTCGCCGCCACCATCCGCGAGATCCGTCGGCAGGCTCCGGGGACAACCGTCGAGGTGCTGACCCCCGACTTCCAGGGAGACCTCGACGCTGTCCGGGCGGTGATGGACGAGCGGCCCGAGATCTTCAACCACAACATGGAGACGGTGGCCCGCCTCTACGGGAGGGTCCGGCCCAAGTCCGGCTACCAGCGCTCGCTGGGCGTGCTCCGGGCCGCCAAGCGGATGGAGCCGCGCTCCCGGACCAAGAGCGGGCTCATGGTCGGTCTCGGCGAGGCGGTCGTCGAGGTGCACCGCCTGCTCGACGACCTGCGGGCCCACGAGGTGGAGATCGTCACCATCGGCCAGTACCTCCGGCCGTCGGTGAAGCACCACCCATTGATCCGCTTCTGGCACCCCGACGAGTTCGCCGAGCTGAGGGCCTATGGGATGAGCCTGGGCTTTGCCCACATCGAGTCCGGCCCCCTGGTCCGCTCCAGCTACCACGCCGCCGGCCAAGTGCTCGCCGCCGCCACATCGACCGGCGCCACCCGTCCGGTGGCCGGCTCCCCGGCGACAGCCTGACCGCCGTGAGCCGGACCCTGGAGCACGTCTGGCTCGGAACCGTCCCCTACGAGGCAGCCTGGGGGCTGCAGCGCCGGCTCGCCGAGGCCCGGGTGGCCGGCGAGATCGGTGACTGCGTGCTCCTGCTCGAGCACCCGCCGGTGTACACGGTCGGGCGCAACGCCCAGCCCGAGCACCTCGGGCCGGGCGCCGACGCTCTCCGCGCCCTGGGGGCCGAGTGCCTCGACGTGGATCGGGGCGGCTCGGTCACCTTCCACGGGCCGGGGCAGCTGGTCGGCTACCCGATCGTCAGGCTGGCCGGGATCTTCCCGTTCGCCGCGGCTCCCGGGCGGGGCGACGCCATCGCCTACGTTCGGGCGCTGGAGGAAGCGCTGATCGCCACCGCGGCCCGCCACGGCGTCCGCGCCGAGCGCCGTCCCGGGTACACCGGGGCCTGGGTGGGCGGGGCCAAGCTGGCCGCCATCGGAGTGAAGCTGGCCAGCGGTGTCACCCAGCACGGGGTGGCCCTCAACGTCGACCCCGACCTCTCCTGGTTCGGGCGGGTGATCCCCTGCGGGATACCCGACGCCGGGGTGACCTCGCTGGCCGGGGAGGGGGTCGCCGGGTTCACCCCGGAGATGGTCTCCGGCGAGCTTGCCGAGGAGCTGGCCCGAGCTCTCGGGGCCTCACCGCGCCCGGCCGGTCCCGCCCTCTCCCGGTTGGTCACCGCGCTCCCCGTCCCCGCCAACTGAGTTTTCGCCTATTTTGGCGACTACCACGTTCGCGTTATGGACGCTGGTGGCCATAAGACAGCCCAATCGCGTCTTTCGCCCCTTCGAGTGACGCTGCTTCACACAGCTTCACACGGGTTTCACAAGGTCTTTTCGAGACCTGGGCCATTGGACCCTGGTAATTCGGGCTTGGCTTGGCTACCATCCTGGGCTGGGATTCGTCCGCGCTCGGATGCACCTCACCGCATTTGAACACCGCCGAGTGGGGGACGTCTCCAGGGAGCTGTCATGGCCACATTCGTCCGGAACCGCGTCCTGAACCAGTTGCAGTGGGCTCCTGAGACCGACACCTACCGGGCTCGCCGTCGCGAGATTCTCTGCGAGCTCGACGGCCTGCTGATGCAGATCGAGGAGATGAACCTGCGCGGCCAGCCGATGCCGCCATGGGTGGTGGGCCAGCTGCGCCGGCGGGGGGTGTCGGTCAGCCCGGAGGCGACGTCCGCCGACCTCGTCGAGGCGATCTTCGCCGCCCAGGAGCGCTTCATGCGCCAGCCGATGGGCATGCTGCCCACCCGGGACGAGCTGCGGCTCAAGGGACGCCTGGTCTCCTGACCGCGGGTGTCTCGCCGAGGCCCTCCGGCGCCCGGGCCGTGCCTGTAGGGGGGCGGGCCGGCTGGCCGGCTAGCTGCTAGGCTCGTCACGATGAGCTTCGATCGCGCCAAGGAGGCGGTGGGCAGAGCGGCCGCCCGCCTCGTCCTCGATGGCATGCGGGTCGGGCTGGGCACCGGCAGCACCGCACGCTGGTTCATCGTGGCTCTTGGCGAGGCGGTCGCCGGAGGGCTTCGGGTGACCGCGGTGGCCTCGTCGGAGGCCAGCGCCCGCCTGGCCTCGGACAGCGGGATCCAGCTCGTCGAGCTGGACCGCTCCGGGCTGGACCTGGCGGTCGACGGGGCCGACCAGGTCGACCCCCGGCTCCGGCTGGTCAAGGGAGGAGGTGGGGCGCAGGTCCGGGAGAAGGTGGTCGCCGCCGCCGCCCGCCGCTTCGTGGTCATCGCCGACGAGAGCAAGCTCGTGCCCCAGCTCCAGGGGCCGGTGCCGGTCGAGATCATCGGCTTCGGCCGGGAGGCCACCCTGGCGGCTCTCGAGGAGTGCGGAGCTCCCTTCAGCCTCCGGCTGGACGCCGACGGCAGGCCGCGGACCAGCGATTCCGGGAACCTCCTGGCCGACGGTCACTTTGGGGTCATCGCCGACCCCGAGGGCCTGGCCCAGCGGCTCGACGCCGTTCCCGGCCTGGTCGGGCACGGCCTCTTCCTCGGCATGGCCGAGCGGGTGCTGGTGGGTGACCAGGCGGGCGGGGTGAGGGAGCTCGCGCGCTCGGGAGGCCGGGTATAGTCGCTCGGGGGGCGGATGGCGCAGCTGGTCAGCGCGTCTCGCTTACACCGAGAAGGCCGCAGGTTCGAGTCCTGCTCCGCCCACCGGGCCGCAGCGGTCCAGCCCGGAGTTGGGCGGCCGGGCGCGCGGGTCCTTCCGAATGGCCCCTCCGCGCCAAATAACCCTCAGACCGCCCAGGCGACCCCAGTTCGTGTCATCATCGCCACAAACGGAGGTGGTCTGGCCCATGGCCAAGGCGCAAGCATCCCTGGCGGTCGCGGTCGCGGTCTTCGGTTTCGATCCGGGCCCGGAGACCCAGGCGGCCCGAGCCCTGCACGTCCTGACGGTGGGGCGGAATCTGCCCCGCACCGAGCTGGATGCCCGGGAGTCCTTCGAGGCGGCCGGCGCCCGCGCCGTCGAGGAGGCGGGGCTGAAGCTGGAGGGGGGGCGGCGTGCCCGTGGCGGCCGGCTGCACCTGGCGGGCATCGACGATGCCTCGGGAGGCCGGGGTCGGTCGCTGACCCTCTGGTACTACGCCACCGTTCCCTATGCGGACGTGCCCCGGCCCGCCGCCTGGAGCTCGGTGAGCCGGGGCCTGCGCCTGGAATCCGCCGACGCCGCGGCCTTCCGCGCTGGGCTCGAGCGGCTGCGCGGGGACTCCCGCCATGTCGCCGGCGCGGTCGGGCTCCTCGGCGAGGTCTTCACCGGCGATGACCTCTTCCGCCTCTACAGCGCCCTCCACGGCCGGGAGGGGAGTGAGCGCACCTTCCGGCGCCGGGTCCAGGAGCTCCGCGATTCCGGGGTGCTGAAGCCGGTCCGGGACACCGAGGTGGCCGCCCTCCGGCTCCGCGTGCCCCGGTTCCGGAGCCCGGCCGGGACCGGCGGCCGGCCGCCTGAGCTGCTGCGCTACGCCGGAACCGGCGGTGAGGAGGAGCAGCTGGCGGTCCTCAGGGCCCGGCGCAGCGCCTGACGGGAGCGCCTCGGCCGCGGACCCGCCCGGGTTCGGTGGCCCATGCCCATGAGGCGGAACGCGGCCCTCTGGGGATCCCCGTCGATCGTGAAGTGACCGACCGGGAAGGCGCGGCCGCCGGCCGCGACGCCGCCGTCAGCCGGCGTCCGCCGGCCAGGAGGGCTCCCCCGAGCTGAGCACGATCGTGACCGGGCCGTCGTTGAGGATCTCCACCTCCATCCGGGCCCCGAACTCCCCGGTCGCCACCACCAGGCCGAGACGCCGTAGCGCCGCCGCGAAGCGATCGCAGAGGCGCCGCGCCAGCTCCGGGGGCGCCGCCCTGATGAAGCTGGGGCGGTGGCCGTGGGACGTGTCGGCATGGAGGGTGAATTGGCTCACCACCAGGACCTGGCCGCCCGTCTGGCGGAGATCGAGGTTCATGCGATCACCCTCATCGGCGCAGATCCGGAGCCAGGCGACGCGCTCGGCGAGGTGCTCGGCGATCGCCTCGGTGTCGTCGGGACCGACCGAGAGGAGCACGCAGAAGCCGGGGCCGATCTCCCCGGTCAGCCGTGGCGGCGCATCGGCGCCGGGAGTGGCGGCGGCCGACGGGTCGGCGACGGTCACCCGGGCACGGCGGACCCGCTGGACGACCGCTCTCACCCCGCCTTACCCAGGCCGTCGAGCCCGCGCTGGATGCGCATGGCCTCCGCCTCGGCCTCGAAGAAGTCGGTCGCCTCGCCGCGCATGCCCGCGACCAGGAAGCTCCAGCCTCGGTGCTCCGGCGGGCGGGCCTCGGGCATTCCGAATGCGGAGGTCAGCGCCCGGGGCGGGAACAGCTCGAGGCGGCGGCCGTCGGGCAGCTTCTTGAAGATCGGCCGCCGGACCAGCACCGCCTCGAGGGGGAGCCCGCCGGGAAGCCTGCCGGCGTCCAGCTCGACCCTGCGGAGCTTGGCGATGGGGTTGTCGGGGTCGCGGAGCTCCACCCGGAGCCCGAAGCGCTCGGAGAGGTCTCGGAAGATGAAGAGCACGGCGAGCGCGTCGGTCTCGTCGCCGAGCACCCGGATGAAGGTGGCTGCCGACAGCGGGCTCGCCTCCGGGTCCTCGCGGGAGCTGGTCTCCCTCTGGTCGCCAAAGAAGAGCTGCGAGAGGATGTCGAGGGAGCGCTCGTCGGCGAGCCAGGGGTGCCCGTCGCGCCACTCGCGCCGCCGGGCCAGCTCGCTGAAGCGAGCCTGGGCCGCATCTCTCCGGCCGGGGTGGAGGCCGCGGACCCGGACGTGGATCACCCGGCCCATGCGGCCGATTCTATGCGCTGGATCCCGGGCGGCGGCTGATCCCACGCCGGGTTTGCGGGGGGCGGGGCAGCAGCGGCAGGGGGTTTGCGGGGGGCGGAGCCCCCCGCATGCGCTACATCTGGACCAGGGCGGCCTCGAGCTTGTCCTTGGTGGCCTGCTGGGCCGCCTCCACCTCGGCCACCAGCAGGTCGCCGGTGCCCAGGGCAAGCGCGTAGTAGGAGCCGTCGCTGATCACTGAGTTGGCCCCCTGGATGATGAAGTCCTCGGCATTGGCGGGGTGGCCGTCGATGCTGAGCGGGCGCGAGCGGTCCCAGATCACCGGGTGTCCCTGGCCGTCCTGGTTCACCGCGGTGAGCACGCTGAACAGCTCGTTGGTGGCCCCGGCTGGATTCGTCGTCGACACGTGCACGATCCCGAGGTCGGCATCCCCGCCGGCCACCGAGAGGTCGACGAAGACTGGTGCAGCCACCTCGGACACGGCGGTGGCGACGTCCTCGCCGACCGCGTCATTCTCGGTCCAGGCGCCCTGCAGGGTGATCGTGGTGCCCAGCGCAGAGACCTCGAAGGTGCAGGCCACGCCCTTGGTGCAGCTGTTCTGAGCCGCCGCGGCGGCCGAGGCCTGGGCCGAGGGCGAGGCGGCGGCCTCCGGGCTCCCGGTCGCGCTCTGCCCGTGGCTGGCCAGCTGGAAGACCCCGAAGGCGGCCCCGGCCAGCAGCGCCGTCACCAGGATCACCGAAGCGGCCCCGGCGAGGAAGCCACCGGTCCGCGGCAGCCGAGGCCGGAAGGGTTCGTCCGGCACCCCGTGCTCCGAGACCTGCTGGTAGTCGGCGCCGCAGCCGGGACAGGGGCCGGGTCGCGAGGACGCCAGCCGGCAGGCGGGGCACCAGTGCCAGGAGGGCGCGTCAGCCATGGGGACCTCCGTTGTGACCATTGCCCGGGTACCCGTTGCCGCTGGGATACCCGTTGCCTGGGGGATGGCCATTGCCACGGGCGTAGCCGGGCGTCACCGGGAGCTGGGGTAGGGTCCGGGGCTTCTCCTCGATGGCTCCGATCTGCCAGAGGAGGGTCCTGAATTCGTCACCCGACAATTCGCCCGATGTCATCACCGCCTGGCAGACGGCCTCCACCGCGCCTCGCTTCTCCTCCAGGAGCGTTCGCACCTCGTCCTTGCAGGAGTGGAGGATGCGATCCGCCTCGGCGCGGAGCTCAGGATCGGAGAGCAGGGTCTCGAAGTCGTCGCCGAGGGTCCGCCCCTGGAGCGGTGCCATCGAGACCAGCTGGGAGCCCATCCCGGTGTGGGCCAGCATGCGCACCACCTGGCGGGTGGCGCTGGCCAGATCGCCGGCGGTGCCCTCGGTGGATTCACCGAGCCAGATCTCCTCAGCCACCATGCCCGCCAGCGAGACCCGGAGGTTGGTCAGCACCTCGCTGCGCCGCGAGGCGTGGCGCTCCTCGTCATCCTGGGAGTGGACCAGGCCCAGCACACCGCCGCGCTTGCGGATGGAGATCACCTCCACCGGCGCCCAGGGGCGGAGGAAGTGGGCCGCGACCGCATGGCCGCTCTCGTGGATCGCGGTCGCATAGCGCTCCCGGTCGCTGTACACGGTCGGCTCGGCGAGGCCGATCTCGTCGGTGAGCTTCGCCTTCCAGATGTCGCTGTAGTTGAGCGATTCCCGGCCGTCCTGGAGCGCGAAGATGATCGCCTCGTTGACGATGCTCTTGATCCGCGCCCCGGAATAGCCGGAGGTGGCCCGGGAAACCCGGTCGATGTCGATCGGGTCATGGGCGACCTTCTTGAGGTAGTAGGCGATGATGTCCTTGCGCCCCTCCTCATCGGGGAGGCCGACATGGATCTTGCGGTCGAACCGGCCCGGCCGCAGCAGCGCCGGATCGAGGGTCGCCGCCCGGTTGGTGGCGCCGATCACCAGCAGGTTGGAGAGCCGCACCGCGCCGGCGCGCAGGTGGAGGCTGCGCCGGATGAACCGCTTGTAGCGCGGCAGCTGCTCGATCCCATCCATCTGGGTGAGCAGCATGTTGACCATGCCCATCCCGCCGCTCCCGAACATCCCCGGGATCATCTGGGGATGGAGGCCGTCGCGCCCCTCGGTGCTGCGCCGCACCGAGACAGCGCCGCGAGCCTCTCCGATCGAGTCCAGCTCGTCGACGAAGATGACGCAGCCGCCCCACTTGTTGGAGAGCAGCCGCGCTTTGCGAAACATCATCCGGATGCGCAGCTGGGGGATGCCCAGGAACATGTTGGCGAACCCCGCGCCCGACGCGTACATGAAGGGCACCCCGGTCTCGCCGGCGATCGCCTTGGCCAAGAGCGTCTTGCCGGTGCCCGGCGGTCCCTCGAAGAGGATGCCGTGAGGCGGGTAGGCGCCCACCCGGCGGAACTGCTTGTAGCCCTGGAAGAGGTTCATGACCTCGCGGGTCGCGTCGACGACGTGGGGCATGCCGCGGACGTCCTGGAAGTTGGTGCTGAACTCTCCCGGCAGGACGGTGTAGCTCACCCCCCGGCTCATCAGCCAGAAGATGCCGACGAGCTGGAGCATGGCGATGGAGATGAAGATGACGCCGTAGAGGAGCAGCGGGAAGATGGTCCGCAGAATCTGGGGAAGGACTGTCGCGATGTTCCTAGTGGCCTGGGTCGGAGCGACGCTCTGGATGACCGGGCTGCCGTCGGGGTTGGTCGCGCCGTTGATGTCGGCCCCGATCATCCAGGCCAGGAAGAGGTAGATGCCGAATCCGATGGCCAGCCAGGTCAGGATCAGGCGTATCCGGCGCCGCTGCCGAAGGACGGCGGCGAACGCGCGTTCCCCGACGATGGGTGGCCGGGGCTGGGTCCCGAAGCTCACGTCAGGTCTCCGAGGGTGCCCTCTTGGCCGCGGCGGTTGGGGAGGTGCTCTCTGTCCCTCGGTGACCGCAGGGCCCCTTGTCACGACCATCGTAGTCCGTCCGGCCTAGTTGGGCACCGAACGAACGGGGGGAGGGGGGTGGGAGCGTTTGCAGGTGGTGGGCGGGTTCTTTGCGGCCGCGCGGGGCCTACGGCTTGGGAGTCGGCGTCGTGGCCCGGGGTCGGGGAGACCGTGGGTGGCGAGCGGGGGCGACGCGCTCGCTCTTGGTGGTGGTGACGTGGGACGGGGCGCGCGCGTTGGGACGCGAGGTTCGGGGGATGACGACGGGCGCGGACGCCGGTGTGTCAGCAGGCGCGGTGTGGGCGCCGCTGGCTGCCCGCGGTGCAGCATCGGCTGCGGTCTGCACCACGCCGCTCTCCCGCTTCCGCGGGCGCAGCCAGGCCGGCGGCCACAGCACTAGCGTGATGGCGATGATCGCGGCCACCGAGCCCGCGAAGATCGGACTGCGGAAGACCAGGAGAGAGCCGCCCGCGCCTCGTAGGACCACCGCATCCTTGCCCAGGATGTCGCTGCGGGGCACCGTCCACGGGTCCGCGGCCGGGTTGTTGTCGCCCTTGAGGATGTAGCCGCTGGTCGCGTCGCCGCCCACGATTCGGTGAATCAGCTCGTCGCCGGCTCCGATCTGCCCCTTGGGCATCGCGTAAACCACCAGGTCGCCGACCTTGTAGGAGGACTGCGCCTCGGCGAGGACGAAGTCGCCGGTCTTCAGGGTGGGCAGCATCGAGGTCCCCCTAACCACGATGAAGCTCGCTGGTCCACCCAGGAATGAGGTCGGCCGGAGCTCCACCCACCAGGCGGTGAGGATCATCGTCAGCGCCACCAGGAAGATCGCGTTGGCGGGCCGGCTGACGGCGCCGACGAGTCGGCCGATCAGGGCTTGGAGCGTCACGGCGATGGAGGGCCGGGCTGGGGCCGTGGGCCCGGGGCCGTCGGCGTTCGGCTTGGATGCCGGGTGCGCCGCGGCCGGAGTGAACGCCGCTGTGGGGTGGCGGCGGCGGGCGGCAGCCTCGACCTGCCCGAGGGTGCTCCGAAGCCAGGCGACAAGCCAGAGGGCGGAGCACCCGAGAGGCTGCAGACGCTCGCGAAGCGAGCAGAGGACGGGGCGGAGCGGGTCGAAGACCGGGCTCAGCTCGGCCAGCGCTGCGACGGTCAGTCTGAGCTGGCGGAGCGGAGCGAAGTGTCGCGGGGCGGGGCCGCTGGCGGCCTGGCTCATGGCACGTCCACGTAGGAGATGATCAGCTCAGGATTCTCGGTCGTGCTGTTGCCGTTCTTGGCCTCGTAGGTGGCCGTGTACGAGGTGGCGGAGCTCTCGGCGTCGTCGCGGATCATCCACCCGTCGTCACTTGCGCTCCCGCTGACGTAGCTCTGCACGTCGCCGGTGACATTCCATCCGGTCACGTAGCCAGCGGCATTATTGCTGGTGCACGTCGATCCGATCTGCATGTAGGTCGTGCGTGTCGAATTCGATGTGGGCTGGGTGTTCCAGGTGATGCCGGTCTCGGTCCATGCTGATGTCGCCGCGAAGACGTCGTCGGTGCGGCAGGTCCCGGCCGGCACTGCCGTCGCATAGAGGCGCAGCGTCGCGCTGCGGATCGTGGCGGTGGGGGGGATCGCTGGTACGCAGTCAGCAACCAGGAACTCCACGTAGGTGCGGCGGTTGGTGTTACCGGAGTGGGACATCACCGAGTTGGTGGCGTTGTTGTAGTTCGTGTTGGGGTTGTTCTGCTCGACCATGGCGTCGATGACATCTGTCGTGGTGCTCGGATAGCCGCTGAGGATGCAGTTCCGGATCGGGGTGAGCGCCTGGGAGGTCAGCGACAGGCTGGCGGCCGCCGCGGTGGAGAGCGTGAGCAGCGCGCTCAGGGCGAGGAGGATGCCGATCCGCCTCATGGCCCGGTCATCACGATGTCCGCCTGGGTTGCGGCCGTTCGCGCCACACCGGCGGACAGGGTCAGCGGGCCGAAGGTGTAGGGGCCGGTTCCGGCCACCGTGCAGGGCGCCGTGCCGATCGTGCAGGTTGCGGAGCCCGACGTTGTCCCATTGGTTACCGTCACCGCCAGCGACGCCCCGTGGCAGGCCGAGGTGTTGTCGATGTTGGTGCTCGAGCTGAGGGTGACGGTCGTGATGGTGGCCCCGGTCCCCTCGATGACGCTCAGGTCGCTGCCGGTGCAGCGGGGAGTGGCCGCCTGGGCGGCCCCGATGTTGTTGCTGAGCGTGGTCAGCCCGGCGGCGAGGCCGACGGCGATCGCCGCTCCCGCCACCACCACCGTGGTGACGGCCATCCGGATCAGGGTGCCGGGTCTTCGCATCTCAGGCCACTTCAGGAGGTGGCGCCATCCACCGCCCGGCGAGGCTCGCTCCAAGTCTGATAGTGCTCCTGTGGGGTCCCGATCTCCGTCGGCGCGAATGGCTTGCGTCCAGGACGTCATCGGGATGCCACGCGGGATGCGGTTGTCGATGTGCGGAGTCGATGTGGCGCCGCGGCACGGCCCGGCCGGAGCGGGGGGCCGCTCGGACGGAGGTCGGGTCCGAGCCAGGCCGGTACCTCCGGGGGCTGGATCCGTATTGCGCCGGCCTCACGGGACGTCGACATAGCTGATCACCAGCTCCGGCGCCTCGGTGGCAACCACGCCGGCCGCGCCCCCCTCCAAGGTGGCCTGGTTGGCGGTTGTCGAGGTGCCCTGCTGCTCGACGTCGTCGCGAATCATCCAGCCGTCGTTGACGATGGTCCCGCTGACGAATCCCTGCACGTCGCTGGTCACCGTCCACGCGACGTAGCCGGGGGCAGTCACCCCACCGGCGCCGCAGCCCGGGCCGACGGTTGCCAAGCCCGATGGAGCGACCGTGGGCGGGTTGTTGGGCGGGTTGTTGTAGTTCCCTCCGGCAGGCTGGCCGGCCCAGGTCATGGTCGCGGTCCAGGAGAGTGAGTTGGGCCAATAGGTGGTGCCGCCCACCCCGACCCGGAACGCGTCCTCGGTGCGGCAGACGCCGGTGCCGGGGGTCGCGGTCATGTACAGGCGAACGGTCGCAGTCAGCACCGTGGCGGTGGAGGGGAGGGCGGGGGAGCATCCACTGGCGCCGCTGATCGTGAACATGACGTAGATGCGCCGATCTCCGTTGGAACCCGTGCTCACGATGGAGCGCAGGTAGATCGTCCCGGTCCCGTTCCCCCCGGCCGAGCCCACGTAGTCATCGGTCTCGGTGGCCCCTGAGGGGTAGCCGCTGAGCACGCAGGTGCGGACGGCCGTCAGGCTCTGTGACTGCAGGGTGAGGCTGGCGGCTGACCCCGTCGAGATGGTCATGGCCAATCCCAGGGCCAGCGCGGCGTAACCGATTTTCACGGCCCGGTCATCACCAGGTCTGCCTGGGTCTGGCTGGTGAGCGGGACCGAGGTTGAGAGCGTCAGGGTGGTCCCGGTACCCGCGACCGTCCAGGCCGCGGCCCCGGTTGTCGAGCCGCTGGAGACGGTGAGCACGAGTGCGGCTCCGTCGCAGCTCGCCGGCACGCTGGTCAGCGTGACCGTGGTGATACTGGTGCCGCTGGGGACGTTCTCGGTCAGGCCGATGCCGCTCAGCGAGCCGGAGCATCGGGGCGTCGCCACCTGTGCAGCCCCGAGGTTGCGACTGCTGGTGGAAAGCCCCGCCGCGTCGCTGACGACGAGCCCAGCCCCGCCCACCACGAGGACGAGCGTCAGGCCGATCCGGACCAATGTTGGCGGCTTCCGCATCACTCCATCACTCCCGTAGACGAGCCGGCGGGTCCGGCGGCTGACAGACCGCAGGACCCGCGGCGGAGCGAAGCGAGGGTTTGTCAGCCGCCCAGGACGACGGCCACCCCGGTGATCGCGGCGGCGCTCACGTTGGTGAAGCTCGCCGTGAAGGTGGTGCCGCTGGCTGGGGTGGTCCCGGTGGCCTCACCCAGCGAGGTTCCGCCGGTCTGGTAGAGGGTGACCCTGTAGGGCACGCTGTAGCAGGTGTTCTGCAGGTTGTTGACGGTCACCGTGGAGACCGTGTAACCGGGAACCGTGGAGGAGTACGCCTCCGGGGTGTAGGTCACGTTCAACGTGGCGCTCTGGCAGGCGGCCACGGCCGAGACGCCGGCGCCGAGGTTGTTGCTGGTAACGCTCAGGCTGGCCGCCAGGGCGTAGATGCCGCTGAAGGCGATGACGCCCGCGGCGATGGCTCCGAGAATCCGCTTCATGGTGCTCTCCGCTCAGTTGTGGGTGATCGCTGTGTTTCAGGTGGCGTTCGCTATCAGCCGCCGATGACCACCGCGATGCCAGTGATCAGGTTGGCGTTGACGCCCGGGGCCGTGAAGGATCCGGTGGTGAACGAGCTGTTGGCGACGTTGGTCACGCCGCTGACCGTGCCCGTCACCTCACCGAGGGAGGCGTTGCCGCTCCCGTACAGGGTGACCCGGTAGGCCTGGGTGTTGCAGGTTGTCCAGTTGGGGGTGCCGGCGGTGTCGGTGATGGTCACCGCGGTCACGGTGTAGCCGGGAACCGACGACTGGTAGCCGGGGGTGCCGTAGCTCGCCTTGAGGGTATCGGCGGTGCAGGAGGCGACCACCGACGTTCCGGCGCCCAGGTTGTTGCTGGTGACGCTGAGGCTGGCCGCCAGCGCGTAGATTCCGCTGAAGGCGATGACCCCGGCGACGATGGCTCCGATGATTCTCTTCATGAATGGTTCCTCGCTCCGCTAGTGCCTCGGCTGTTCGAGATTCCCGTTCTTCCGGCCACCTGCCTACTGGGCCAGGCTGGCCACGAGGCGATAGTGCATCTGCACCATTTGCCCCTAACGAAGCGTCAGCACGTTGGTGCCCCGGCGTCACCGAGCCACGAAGCCGGTAACGGGGGTCACGGAGCGGTTATCCGGATCTCAGATCCGTGACCCGCCGCTTGGTGCCCGGCACAGGCGGGGCGGCCCGGAGGGAGTGCCTCAGATGCCGATGACCAGGGCGACGGAGGCCACCGAGGAGGCGTCCACCGGCTCGGCGAAGCCGGTCGGCGGTGCGAAGCTGCTCTGGTCAGCCGGTACGGTGCCGCCGAGTGTGCCGAGGTCCGCTCCCGAAGCGGCGCGGAGGGTGACCTGGTACTTCTCGCCGACGCAGGGGGCCAGGTTGGGCCTGGCGGCGCCGTCCGTGACCGTGACGTTGGTCACCGCGTAGCCCCCGCCGATGCCCACCGAGGCCGAGTAGGCGACCGAGTAACCGATGTTCAGAGTGTCCTGGGTGCAGGCGGAGCTGATCGGCACCGCTGCCGCGCCCAGGCTGGGGACGGAGCCACCCAGCTGCGCCGCCAGGGCGTAGACGCCGCTGAACGCGACCGCCGCCGCGAGGGCACTGCCAGCGAGGCCCTTCAGTGCTCCAATCACGCCTCTCATCCTGATCGCGTTAAAGCAGCCAGGCGAGATGCACCTGGCCGAAAGGTGACTAGTGCGGGTGTACCCTCGCTGGTGCGCCGCTGGGGGTGTCGGTACCGTCCCCGACGGATCCGAAAGCTTGGCTGGCTTGACCATCGGGTTGAAGTGCGCACATGCGTTCGGGCATACTGAGTGGGCGATGTGCGAAGGCGAGATGGCGGGACTGTCGGGTGAGATGGGTGGCGACCTGGCCGACCTCCGCGCCGCCGTGGAGCGCTACGCGGCGGGACTGCGGGCGGGCCGGGATCCCGAGGAGCACCGCCAGGAGATGATCGGGCTGCGCCGGGTGATGGACCGGCTGGAGCTGGCCTTCGCGGGCATGACCGCGGCGCTGGGCAGCTTCGACGAGGTGGAGTGGCAGGGCGACCGCAGCCCGGTGGAGTGGGTCCGCCACCAATGCCACACCTGGGGGCCGGTGGCCACGGACGCCTACTTCGTGGGCATGGGGTCGGTGAACCTGGAGGCGAGCACCCGGGCGACGCTGGCCGGGAGAT
>DASPQV010000051.1:0-216177 GCA_035624785.1 Binatia bacterium
TTCGGATTTGTGCTCGGATTCGTGACGGGCGACGGCGCCGACGATCCGGGCCGACAGCCGGCCGTTTGAGGTCGTCAGGTCGTAATCCCCACCCTGGACAACCGCGACCGCGACCTTATGGTGCTCAACTAGGTCGATGAACCGCTCTAGCTCCTTCGGCGAGCGGTGCAGCCGGTCGTTATGCCAGGCGAGGACGGCCTCGACCCGTCCGCCCTCGATCGCCCCCAAGAGCGCCTCATACTGCGGGCGGACCTTGCCCGAAAAGGCCGAAATGTCGTTATCGATGAAGGTCGCGACTACGTCCCACCCGCGGCGGGTGGCAAGCTCCCGGCACTCGGCGGCCTGGCGGTCAACCCCGAGGCCGGCGCCAGCCCGATCCCGGCTGATCCTGGCGTATATGGCGGCTCGGGTCATGGCGGACGGTCCTCCGGCGGCTTGCCTTAGACCGCCAAGTCTACCATGAACCGAAGGCGATCACCGAGTGGTACTCGGTCTCCTCCTGCCGGTTTCCCGCCGCGTCTCTCCATCCGCTGTTGGTGGCAAGGCGTATGCGGGTCATCGGCTTGCCGCTGGATGGCAGGCTCTCCGCGTCCTTGGTCAGGTTGCCGATCAGGATCACCCGGTTGATCATGTTCGCTCCTTCTGTCGTGCCCTTTTGTCCTTCCGGTTGTGAGGGGTGCTCCCCCTCCGGCTGGCCGTTCCGATGCCGCACTGCGCCACGGGGTCCTCGTCGATGCAGCGTCTGCAGTCACAGCTCACGGCAAGTGCACGAAGAGCTGAGGGTCCTGGGCGACGCCGTCGATGCGGATCTCGAAATGCAGATGAGGACCCGTCGAGTTGCCCGTCGAGCCGACCAGCCCAATCCTCTGGCCGGCGCTCACCGGTTCTCCGTTGTGGACCGAGACGGCCTCCAGGTGGGCGTAGAGGCTGGTGAGGCCACTGCCGTGGTCGATGACCACGTGCAGCCCATAGCCGGTCCGGTCGTCGATCACCTGGCAGGAGCCCGCCAGGGTGGCGTGGACCGGGGTGCCCGCGGCCACGGCAAGGTCGATACCGGAGTGAAAGTGGCCGCCCGGGCAGCTGGGATCGACCGGCTCGGCGGCGAAGGACGTGCAGCCGAAGGGCTGGCTGATGGTGGCGCCGTTCACTGGCTTGACGAAGGGCTGAGAGCTGAGCGCGCCGACCTCAGCTCCGCCGAGGAGGCTGAGCCCGGCCACCGCCGCCGCGGTGAGGATCGCGGCGCTCCTGACGGCGCTCACAGCTCCCGGTCCATCGCCGGCAGGTGGATGCGCCGGGCGCTGAGGACGGCACCGCGCGTCAGCGCCGCCACCGACCCGTTCGGCTCGGTGGCCGCGGCGAGGAAGCCCGGCACCTTGAGGGCCACCCACAGGGTGGCCAGCGCGTAGATCTCCGCCGCCAGGCCGCTCCCCGCTGACAGCCCGGTGGCGGTGGCGACGCTGAGCACCGCGAGCTGGCCAGCCTGCATGAAGACGGCCACCACCCAGATCCGGCTCCAGGCGCGGGCAAAGCCGCGGGTCACGGGCAGGATCGATGCCAGCGCCGCCAGGGGCGCGACCGCGATCAGCACCTGCAGCACCGCCATCCGGATGACATAGGCGAACCCCAGCAGCGCCACCGCGACCACGAGGGCGAGCAGGACGATCACCTCGAAGAGGTCGCCGGCCAGGCTCGAGCTTTGCAGCGCCGAGGAGGAGAGCGGGCCCGTCCACGGCAATCCCCCTCCTCCGAGCCCAGTGGTGAAGTTGCAGAGCGCGTTGTTGAGATCGACGGTCATCTGCAGCAGCGTCAGCGAGAGGTGGATCAGCACCACGGCCATGAGCACCCGCGGCAGCGCCGCCCTCAGGTCGTGCTGTGACGCGATGCTCCGGCCGCTGAAGCCGCGCACCGCCAGGCCGATCACGACCAGCACCAGCAGGGTGTCACCGGCGAGGCAGAAGCCATGGTTGAGGCCGGCGAGCGTCGCGTTCCCGGTGAGCGGCGCACCGAGGTGGGAGGGATCGGTGGTGCTGAGCAGGTAGCCGTCGAGCAGGCTCTGGACATCCTGGCTGCCGCTCTTGGCGAGCTGGTCGAGCAGCTGGGTGATCAGCCCGGCCAGGCCGGTGGGCGCAGCTCCGAGGATCAGCAGGGCCACGACCACGCCTCAATGCATGCCGCTCGGGATGGTGGCGATGAGCGCGTGGGTCAGCGTTCCTGCCAGCTCCGCACCTACCGTCCCCACCACGATCCGGCCGATCCAGCGCTTCGCCTCGTAGGCGCCACGGGGATCGGCGGCCACGATCCGGTAGACGAAGGCGACCAGGAGGGCCAGGGCGCCGACGCTTCCGACGATCCCCTGGGCCAGCGTCACCCAGCTGTTGACGAGGGCGGTCAGCGAGTCCATCGGAGGGGGCCTCCCAAGTTCGCGTGGTGGGATGGCCGCCCCTCCGGCCGCCGGCCCCGCGCGGGCCCGGCATCCGGGATGCTACACAGGTGTGTAGTAGCGCGTCAACCTACGGGAAGCGGCATCGGGATCACGGGGCGCGGCCCTCGGGGGTCGCGATACCCCAGGTGTCCCGCTCCTGCCCGAGCTCGGGCCCCACCTGCCCCACCTGCCCCACCCTGCCCCACCCCTGAGTTCTGGCCAGAGAATTCCACAACCACTAGGAGGAGGCGAGGTATCCCCCCGGGCGGACGAACCCGGCGGCGCTCCATCCGCCCAAGCGCCGCCGCAGCCCGACGCGTCAGCGGGGCTTGAAGGCTGCGGCCGCCTCTCGCTGCTCGGAGGTGAGGGGAAGCGGCAGCCGGACTTCCAGCTCGGCGATCAGGTCGCCCAGGCCCTCGCCCCGCAGCCGGGGCATGCCCAGGCCCCGAAGCCGGAGGTGGGCGCCGTTCTGGGTCTCGGCGGGCACCGAGAGCGAGACCCGCTTTCCCGCCGGGGTGGGGACCTCGACGCTGCCGCCGAGGAGAGCCACGTGGAGCGGGACGGGCACCGTGACCTGGAGGTTGTCGCCCTCGCGGGTGAAGGTGTGGTGCGGGCGGATCCTGACCCGCACCAGCAGGTCGCCGGCGGCGCCCCCGGCTGATCCGCCGCTCCCCTGGCCGGCGGCGCGAACCCGCGCCCCATCCTGGATGCCGGCGGGGATCCGGACCTCCACCCGCCGGGTCCCTGACGGCCCGGTCAGCTCGAGGGTGCGGACGGTGCCCCGGAAGGCCTCCTCCAGGCTGATCTCGGCCTCGCCCTCCACGTCCTGGCCGCGCTGGGGGCCAGGGGTGGGGATCTCGGTCACCCGCCCGCGGCCACGCCCGGGGCTGGTGGCGGCAGCCCGGAAGGCCGCCTCGCCGCGGCCGAATATGTCGTGGAAGAAGTCGGAGAACGGATTGGTGGTGGTCCCGAAGAGCTGCTCCATCTCCTCGGGGCTGACCGTCCGGTACTCGACCTGC
Source organism: Binatia bacterium (assembly GCA_035624785.1). GTDB lineage: Bacteria > Chloroflexota > Dormibacteria > Aeolococcales > Aeolococcaceae > JAJZNI01. The sequence continues at coordinate 3,442 of DASPQV010000051.1, forward strand.
GGCCCCGCACTGCGGTTGAAGGGGTTTGCTCCCGGGCGCCCGGCGCGTTGCCAGGCCTCGTACTCGCGGGTCTGCGCGCCCAGCTCGTCGTACTGCTTGCGCTTCTGGGGATCGCCGAGCACCTCGTAGGCCTCGGTGACCTCCTTGAAGCGCGCCTCCGCGGTCTTGCTCCCCTTGTTGACGTCGGGGTGGTACTGCCGGGCCAGCTTCCGGAAGGCGGACTTGATCTCTTTCTCCGTCGCCGTGTGGGGGACGCCGAGGGTCGCGTAGTAGTCCTTGAAGGTGGTCGGCATATCGCGAAGTGTGCGGCCTGGCCACGGGAGGCGTGGCCCACAAGCTAGCTACCTCACCGTCTCCGGCTCGAAACCCTCGGGCAGCTGCACAGCTTCGCGGCTCGCCGCCCAGGTGCGAGGATAGGCGGAGTGAGTTGGGCCGCTCCCTGCGGCCCCTCCTGAGAGCCAATCGTCATGCAGCGTGATCCGTGCCTGAGCTCGTCGACCTGACCCTGCCAGCCATGGGGGAGTCGGTGACCGAGGGGACTGTCGTCCACTGGGTCAAGGGGGTCGGCGACCCGGTGGTGAGCGGCGAGACCCTGGTCGAGGTCACCACCGACAAGGTCGACATCGAGGTGCCCGCCCCGACTGACGGCATGCTCACCGAGGTCACCGCCGAGGAGGGGGTCACCGTCCCGGTGGGCGGGGTCCTGGCCCGTATCTCGGTCGAGCCGCCACCGTCAGGCCCCTCATCGGAGCGCGAGAAGGGCGAAGCCGCTGAGCCGCTGGCCGCGCCCCCCGAGCATGGCCCGGTGCCGTCCGCGCGGGATCGCTCGGCTCCAGCTCCGCACGCGCCGGATCGCCCGGCACCGGTGCCCCCCTCGCAGGACGGTCCGCATGCGGCCGCGGCGGTCGCCGCCACCCCCCTGGCCCGGCGCCGCGCGGCGCTGGCCGGCGGGGACATCGGCACCCTCCGGGGGACCGGTCCCGACGGCCTGATCCGCGGCGACGACGTCACCGCGACCGCAGTGGGCCCAGCCGCGTCCGCACGCCCCGGCCCAGGCGTCACCCCGACCTCGATCGCGGCCAGCCCCGCCCGGCCCGCTGCCCCCACGGTGGACGCCCCGGCCACGCCGGGACCCGCCGCCGTAGCCCCGGTCCCACTCCGCGGTCCCCAGGCGGCGCTCGTCGAAGCCATGGAGCGGAGCCGCGAGATCCCCACCGCGACCTCGATCCGCACCCTCCCCGCGGCCGTCCTGGAGGCGCGGCGGCGCGAGCTCAACGCGGCCCTGGAGGGGGCCGGAAAGGGGATCAAGGTCTCCTTCACCCACCTGATCGGCCACGCGCTGGCCAGGGCGGCCGAGGAGATGCCGGGGATGCGGGCCCACTTCGCCCGCGACCAGGGCGGCCGTCCGCTCCGGGTGCCCGGCCCCGTGAACCTCGGCCTGGCGGTGGACACCCGGCGCCCCGACGGCACCCGCTTCCTGGTGGTGCCCGTCCTCCGCGAAGCCGGGGCCCGGGACTTCGCCAGCTTCCGGACCGAATACGAACGCCTGGTGGAGCTGGCCAGGACCAATTCCCTCTCAGCCGACGACCTGGCCGGCGCCACCCTCACCCTCACCAACCCCGGGGGGATCGGCACCATGGCCTCGATCCCCCGGCTCATGCCCGGCCAGGGCTGCATCGTGGCGGTTGGCGCCATCGGCCACCCACCCGAGTACCGGGCTCTCCCCGAGGCCCGGCTCCGCGAGCTCGGCGTGGGCAAGGTCTTCACCATGACCTCCACCTACGACCACCGGGTGATCCAGGGGGCCGAGTCCGGCGAGCTCCTGGGCCGGATCGAAGCCCTGCTGGGCGGGACCGGCGGCTTCTACGAGGCGGCGTTCGAGAGCCTGGGCGTCGCTCTTCCGAGCCTGGGGGGTGGGCCGGCGCGGCCCCCGGGCGGTGGCGGCCCGGCGGGGCCGGCCGCCAGTCCCGCGCCTGCCCCCAGCGCCGATGGGGCCGCCGTCGCCGAGCCGCCTCCGCTCGCGACCCCTCCGGTCACCGCCGGCGCCATGGACCGGACCCTGCTGGCGGCGATGCAGGCGGCGACCTCCCTGGTCAAGGCCTTCCGCACCCACGGCCACCTGGGGGCCGAGCTCGACCCCCTGGGGATGCCCGCGCCCGGCGACCCCGCCATGGAGCCGGAGACCTATCGCCTCACCCCCGAGCTGATGGAGCGGATCCCCGCCGACCTGCTCCGGGTCTACGTGCCCGGCGAGACCCTGGCCCAGGTGCTGCCCAACCTCCGCGCCACCTACTGCGGCACCCTGGCCTACGAGATCGAGCACATCTCGAGCCACGAGCAGCGCCTCTGGCTCCGCGAGGCGATCGAATCCGGCGACTTCCACACGCCCCTCTCCTCCCAGGAGAAGCTGCGCCTGCTCTGGCGGCTCACCAAGGTGGACGCCATGGAGCGCTACTTCCGGCGCACCTTCATCGGGCAGAAGACCTTCAGTGGCGAGGGCGCCGACATGCTGGTGCCCATGCTCGAGAAGCTGCTCGACCTCACCGCCCTGGACGGCACCTCGCAGGTGGTGATGGGGATGGCCCATCGCGGCCGGCTGGCGGTGATCGCCCATGTCGTCAACCGCCCCTACGAGGACCTGCTCCGCGCCTTCGAGAAGGGTGAGCTGCGGGTCGACGACCCCACCGGCGACGTCAAGTACCACCTCGGCGCCACCGGCACCTACGTCTCCGAGCACGAGAAGCGGATCGAGGTCCGGCTGCTCTCCAATCCGTCTCACCTCGAGGCGGTCAACGGGGCGGTGGAGGGGTGGGCCAGAGCGCTGCAGTCGACGCGCGATGGAGCGGAGCCGGAGTGGGACCAGCGCAGGGTGCTGCCCATCCTGATCCACGGCGACGCGGCGTTCAGCGGGCAGGGCGCGGTCCAGGAGGTACTGAACCTGCAATCCCTGCCCGGCTACTCCACGGGCGGGACCGTCCACGTGATCGTCGACAACCAGCTGGGGTTCACCACCGACCCCGCCGACGCCCGCTCGACCCGCTACGCCTCCGACCTGGCCAAGGGGTTCGACATCCCGATAGTCCACGTCAACGCCGACGATCCCGAGGCCTGCGTCAGCGCAGCGCGGCTGGCCCACGCCTACCGCCAGGCCTTCCACCGGGACGTCCTGATCAACCTGGTCGGCTACCGCCGCTTCGGCCACAACGAGACCGACGAGCCCAGCTACACCCAGCCGGTGATGTACCGGCGGATCAAGGACCATCCCACGGTCCGCGAGCTCTTTGTCCGCCGTCTCGTCGACGAGGGGCTGCTCACCGAGGATGAGGCCAGGCGCCAGTCAGACGAGGTCTTCGCCCGGATCACCGACGCCCATCATCGGGTCAAAGGGCGCCTCACCACCCTCACCGACTCCCATTCGCCGGCCCCGCACGAGGAGCCGGCAGCCAAGGCGGCGGTCGCCACCGCGGTCCCGGAGGCGACCCTGCGCGCTCTCAACGACGGGCTCTTCCGGGTCCCCCAGGGCTTCACCGTCAACCCCAAGCTGGCCCGCCAGCTGGAGCGGCGGCGGGCCTCGCTGGGCGGCGGTGGGATCGACTGGGGCCACGCCGAGGCGCTGGCGCTGGGATCACTGCTCCTGGAGGGGGTCCCGGTCCGCCTCACCGGCCAGGACACCGAGCGCGGCACGTTCAGCCACCGTCACATGCTTCTCCACGACGATCGGAGCGGCGCGGTGTGGGCGCCGATCCAGCACCTGGATGGCGCCCGAGCCACTCTGGAGGTCCACAACAGCCCGCTCAGTGAGGTGGGCTGCCTGGGCTTCGAGTACGGGTACAGCGCCGCCGATCCCCGCTGCCTGGTGCTCTGGGAGGCTCAGTTCGGCGACTTCGCCAACAGCGCCCAGACTGTCGTCGACCAGTTCATCGTCGCCGGGGAGGCCAAGTGGGGCCAGAGCTCGCGGCTGGTGCTGCTGCTCCCCCACGGCTACGAGGGCCAGGGCCCGGAGCACTCCAGCGCCCGCCCGGAGCGTTTCCTCCAGCTCGCGGCCGGGCACAACATCAGGGTCGCCGACTGCTCGACGTCAGCCCAGTACTTCCATCTCCTGCGCGACCAGGCGCTCTCCCCCGAGGCGCGGCCGCTGGTGCTCATGACCCCCAAGTCCCTGCTCCGCGCCCCTGAGACAGGCTCTCATCTCGACGACCTCACCGCGGGCGGCTTCCGGCCGGTGATCGAGGACCCGCGGATGTCCCGCCAGCGGGAGCGGGTCCGGGTGCTCCTGCTCTGCACCGGCAAGGTGTACTGGGAGCTGCAGGGCCACGAGCTCCGCGAGCATGCCGCTGACCTCGCCATCGGCCGCGTCGACCTCCTCCACCCCCTCCCCCTCGACGAGGTGGTGGCCATGATCAGGAGCTACCCCAACCTGGAGCGGCTCTTCTGGGTCCAGGAGGAGCCCGAGAACATGGGACCCTGGTCCCACCTCCAGCGCCGCATCGGCAAGAGCCGGCCCTACGCGGTGAGCTGGGAGTACATCGGGCGGCCGGGGCGGGCCAGCCCGTCGGAGGGATACCACGGTTCCCACGCCATCGAGCAGGAGAAGGTGCTGCGCGAAGCGCTGATGACCTCGCCGGCGGTCCAGGAGTTCGTCGCGGGATCACGCCTGCATCTCCGCAGGGACGAGGGCGACGGCAAGGCCGAGGCTGAGGTCGGCGGCCGGCCCGCCGCCGGGGCGGTCCGCGGGTCCGCATCCGGATCCCGCTCGGGGCAGCGATGAGCACCCGCGTCGTCGTGCTCGGCGGAGGCCCCGCGGGCGACGTGGCCGCCCTCCGGGGCGCGCAGCGCGGCGCCGAGGTGGTCCTGGTGGAGCGGGCCGAGCTCGGCGGCACCTGCCTCAACTGGGGCTGCATCCCCACCAAGTCGCTGCTCGCCACCAGTGACCTGCTGCGGCGGATCCGCCATGCCCCCGAGCTGGGGCTGGAGGTGGGCGAGGTCCGGGTGGATTTCGCCCGGGTGATGGCCCGCAAGGAGGAGGTGGTCGACCGGATGCGCAGCGGCGTCGAGGCCGCCTGCAAACGCCGCAAGGTCCGGGTCGTGCGCGGTCACGGGGTGATCGAGGACGGGGCGGTCCGGGTCGGCGACGAGCGCCTGGAGTACGACCACCTGATCGTCTGCGTCGGCACCGAGCCCGGCGGGCTGCCCGGCATCGACATGGGCCATTCCCGGGTGGTCACCTCGGACGGCATCCTCCGCCTCGAGAGCCTGCCCCGCCGGATGCTGGTGATCGGCGGAGGCGTGATCGGCTGCGAGTTCGCCTCGCTCTTCGCGCCCCTGGGCGTCGAGGTCGAGGTGGTCGAGGTGCTGCCCCAGATCCTCGCCGGGATCGAACCGCGCATCGTCAGCGAGTTCCGGCGCCTCGCCGAGAGGGAGGGGATCAGCTTCCACACCGGTCACCGGGTCGAGGCCGTCGAGTACCGCGACGACGGCGTGACCGCGACCCTGGACGACGGCACCGTGATCGACTCCGAGCTGGTGCTGGTCTCCGTCGGGCGCCGGCCGCTCACCGCCGGCATCGGCCTGGAGGAGGCCGGCGTTCGCCTCACCGAGGGCGGTCACATCGTGGTCGACGACTTTCTTTGCACCGCCAACCCTCGGATCTGGGCGGCCGGCGACTGCATCGGCGGCCTCCAGCTCGCCCACCTGGGCAGCGCCGAGGGCGCCCGCGCGGTGGAGAACGCCCTCGGGGTCGGGGTGCGTGCGATCGACCGGACGGTGGTCCCCGCCTGCGTCTACACCCATCCCGAGATCGCCATGGTCGGGCTCAACGCCCAGACCGCCAGGGCCGCCGGCCACCAGGTGAAGGTGGGCCAGGCGCGGTTCACGGGCAACGGCAAGGCACTCGCCGAGAACGAGCCCGACGGCCTCGCCCAGATCTATGCCGACGCCTCCACGGGGGTGATCCTGGGCGCGACGGTCATGGGCGTCCACGCCGTCGAGATCATCCACGAGGTCGGGATCGCTATCAGCGACGGCCTGACCGTCGACGAGCTGGGCGACATCATCCACGCTCACCCCACCGTCAGCGAGCTGGTGATGGACGCCGCCGAGCAGTCCGAGGGCCTGGCTCCCTATCTCAGCTGAGCCTCGTCGCCGGGTTGCCGATCGTGATCAGGCGAACCAGCCCACCGCGTCGACCACCACGTCGATGCTGCCCAGGTCGTTGAGGATGTCGATGATCCCGTCGGGAGCGACGGCGACGATCCCCAGGTTGGCGATGATCTGGCCGGGCCCCGAGTTGAGGTCGGAGGTCGCCGGCGGCGTGGATGCGTCCGGGTAGACGCTGAGGAAGGTCGGCGAGCTCCCCGCCACCGCCGTGAAGTTCGCGGCCAGGGCCACCATCCCGGCGGCCGGCAGGGGTCCGGCGCCGGCCACCGGGAGCGGGAGGACCTCCCCGGGCCCGAGGGTCCCGCCCGCGCAGGGCGTCCCCGACCCACCCCGGGTGTCGCAGACCCGGAACGGGTTGGAGGCGTAGAAGAGAGCCCCACCGCTGTCGGAGCCGTTGCCGAACCAGCCGTCGACGTCCAGGACGACGTCGATGCTCCCCAGGTCGTTGAAGACGCAGACGTAGCCGGTTCCCTGATACTCGGTGACCTGCGCGATCACCCGGTTGGGTTGGACTGCATAGGCGGGGAGGTTGAGGTTGGAGGCCAGCGGAGGTGACCCGCAGGTGGGCGGGGCCGAGCCCGAAGCGGCGGGCGGATAGACGGTCAGGTAGGTGCCGGCGGTTCCCCCCACGGCGGTGAGGTTCAGGACCACCGCCGATGCGTCACCGTGGGCGATCACCCCGGTTGGGCCGTCGGCGACGGCGACCAGCCGGCTCTCCCCGGGGCCGAGCGGCTGGGCCCCGCCGCCGTTGCAGGGATTGGCGGGCTCGGTTCCCCGGGTGTCGCAGACCCGCACCGGCGGCGACAGGGCGTGGAGCTCGCCGGCCGATCCTGAGCCGCCGCTCTGGTAGTACCCCTCGACGTCGGCGACGACGTCGATGCTCCCGGCGGCGTTGAAGATTCCGACGTAGCCAGGACTGCCCCCGGAGGTTCCCAGGGCCACGGTCACCAGGTTGGGGATCACCTGGCCGGGGCCGGGGTTGAGGCTGGACGTGGGCGGCACGGCGCCGCCCGCGGGGAAGACGGTGAGGTAGGTGCCAACGCAGTCGTCGACGCCGGTGACGTTGAGGACCACCGCCGTGGCCGAGGTGGGAACGGTGGCGCCGGTGAAGCCAGGGGGTGCGTACCCGCCGACCTGGATGGTGCGCGTCTCCCCCGGTCCGAGAGCCCCGCCGTCGCACTGCGCGCAGGAGGCGGCCCGGGTGTCCAGCACCCGGTACGGGCTGAGCGGCTGGTATCGGGAGGCAGTTGGGGTGGCGGTTGACGAGGTGTCAGGGCCGGAGGCTGCGGGCGGCGGATCTCCGGCGAACGCGTCCACCCGGGTGCCGCCGGCCACCAGGAGCAGGTCGTCGGCGGCGGTCGGGGTGGTGAAGTGGGTGGAGCCGGTGATCGGGAGGCTGTGGGCGAGGGCCCCGGTGCCCGCCGAGAACCCCAGCAGCTGGCCGCCCCCCGAGCTGACCGACCACACCAGGCCGCCCGCGACCGTCGGAGGGTGGTTGGCGACCGCTGCGGTCTGGTACCAGAGCGGCGCGAAGTCGTCGTCACCGCAGCTGAGCTGCACTGCCGCCAGGCCGTCGCTGCAGCCCACGTAGACGATCCCGCCGGCGTAGGCCAGGGTGCCGAACGCGGCGTCGTGGTTCGCGTGGCACACCTGGTGAGCGGCGACCTGGCCGCCGATGTGCCCCAGGGCGGCGCTGTTCAGGAGGTACCCGGTGCCGCTCTTGCCGACCTCGAAGATGCGGCCGTTGGGAAGCTGCAGCGGCGTCGTCGAACCGAGGTCGGCGTCGCCGGCGTTGTCCTGCGCCCAGGTCGAGGGCGCGAAGTAGTCGAGTGGGGCGCCGGGGGCCAGGCTCTGCGGATCGAGCTTGATGACCCCATCGCTGTAGTCGTACCGGTCGTTGGAGCTCGTGTGGTTGCTGTTCCCGGTGCCGACGTAGAGGAACCCGGCCGGGTCCTCTGAGAGACCGCCGGCGGCCCAGTCCGCTCCCTGGCTGTCGCCGGCGTCGACCTCGGTGGAGGCCCACCACGCCAGGCTCCCGGCACCCGGGCCTGCCTCCGGATAGCTGACCACGTAGCCGTGGTAGCTGCCGCAGTCACCGTCGTTGCCGCCCATGGGAACGAAGACCCGGGAGTCGGTGACCAGCAGGGCGCCGCGGTCCTCCATGGTGAGCGCCTCGGTGCTCCAGGTGACGCCCGAGGGGTTGCTGTTGTCGGGAGGGTCGATGTTCGCCGTCCAGTTGACCGCGCCGGTGGCCAGGCTGAGGCTGGCCAGCTCGAAGAAGAAGCTCGACGGGCCGGTCTGGATGTTGGCGACCACGTAGACGTTGCCGCCGTCGACCACCGGGGTGCTGGTGATGCCCTGGGGCTTGATGTCGCCGCAGATGATCGCCGTGGTCCGCGGCGCGCCGAGGTGGGTCGACCACTGCACCGTTCCGCTGCCGGCGTCGAGCGAGTAGACCGTGTTGTTCTCGGTGGCGGCGACGACCTGGTCGCCGACCACCAGCGGCTCGGCGTAGAGCTGCCCGTCCAGCTGGGGGGAGGTCCAGGCCGCCGCCGGGTTGGCGAGCCCGGGATCGCCGCTGTCGTTGCCCTGCCGGGAGTTGTCGCCGTGGAAGGTCGGCCAGTCGGCGGCCGTGGCGGAGATCGGAAGCAGGCCACAGACCGCGACGGCGAGGAGCAGCCGGCGCATGTCGTGGGAGTCTGACACGCCGGCAGCCACCGAAGCTCGTGCCGGCCCAGCGTGGCCGGCGACCGCCCCTGCCTAGATCGCCTCCAGCTCGGCCTCGCGGCGGCGGCGCCGCCGCTGCAGGTGGTAGGGGACGCTGACCACCACCGTGCCCGGACGGAAGAGCAGGGCCGCCTTGACCCGGAGCGGGAACTGGTTGTGGAGCAGCTGGTGCCACCAGCGGGTGGCCACCAGCTCCGGCAGCACCACCACCAGGGTCCGGTCGCTCAGCTGCTTGTCCACCGCGTCGATGTAGTGGAGGAGGGGGCGGAGCACGGAGCGGTAGGGGGACTCGACGATGACCAGGGGCACGTGGTTGCCCCAGGCGTCCCAGCGGGCCCGCAGCAGCTTCATGTGGTCCGGCGTGGAGCAGACGTGCACGGCGACCACCTGGTTGGAGAGGGACCGTGCCAGCGCCAGGCTCTGGAAGGCGACGTTGTTGAGCTGGTCGATGGGCACGATGCAGACCGGGTGCACCTGGCCGGGCTCGGTGGGGATCTCGGTGGTCCGCTGCTCGCGGGCCTCCTGGTAGTGGCGGTGGATGGCCAGGAAGAGGAGCACCGCGCTGGGCACGATGACCAACACGATCAGGCTCTCAGGGAGCTTGGAGACCCCGGTCACCACGAAGACGATGCAGGTCATCACGGCGCCGACCGCGTTCATCGGCAGGCCGTGCTTCCATCCCGGCTCCCGGCGGCGCAGCCAGCGGACCACCATCCCGGTCTGGGACATGGTGAAGGCCACGAAGACGCCGATCGCATACAGCGGTATCAGGTGGGTGACGTCCGCCTGGAAGATGAAGAGCAGCAGGCAGGCGAGGATCGCCAGCATGATGATCCCGTTGCTGTAGGCGAGGCGGTCGCCCATGCGGCGGAACTGGTGAGGCGCGTACTCATCGCGGGCGAGGAAGAAGAAGAGCCGGGGGAAGTCGGAGAACGAGGTGTTGGCGGCCAGGATGAGGACGGCGGTGGTGGCCACCCCGACGAAGACGAAGAGCCCCTGGCCGAGGGGGCTGGATGGCGGGAAGACCGGGTGGCCGTGGACGCACTGGAGCGGTGCGGTGAAGGCGTGGGCCGCCTGCTGGGCGATCACCGACTGGTAGCAGGGGTCGGTGGCGGCGCGGATGTCGACGCCCAGCACCCCGGTGCCGATGGTGATGCCGCAGAACATCACGACGCTGAGCAACCCCATCACGGTCAGCGTGGTCCGGGCGTTGCGCCACTCGGGAACCTTGAAGGCGAGGATGCCGTCGCTGATCGCCTCGATCCCGGTCAGCGCCGAGCATCCCGACGAGAAGCCCTTGAGGAAGAGGAAGACGAGGAGCAGGCCACCCATGTCCGCGAAGTTGCTCTCCTGGCTGATGTTCACGGTGGTGACGGTGGAATGGATGCTCCCCGTGAACAGCCGGAAGAAGTTGACCGCGACGGTCAGCAGGATCGCGAAGATGAAGATGTAGGTCGGCGCCGCGAAGATGTTGCCGGCCTGGCGCAGGCCGCGGAGGTTGGCCAGCGCGATGAAGACGACCACCAGGATGCAGGCGAGCACCCGGTAGTGGACGGCGGCGGGGATGACGCTCTGGATCTGGTCGTAGCCGCTCGCCACCGAGACCGCCACGGTGAGGATGTAGTCGGTCATCAGCGCGGATCCGGCGATCAGGCCGGCGACCGGGCCGAGGTTGTCCTTGGCCACGATGTAGGAACCCCCGCCCTGGGGGTAGGCCTTGATGGTCTGGCGGTAGCTGAGGCAGACGATCGCGATCAGGAAGGCGATCACCCCCATGATCGGGAGCAGGTCGGTGCCCACCGCCATCGCTCCCGCGCCGGCCAGCACCACCACGATCTGCTCGGTGGCATAGGCGACCGACGACAGTGCGTCCGAGGAGAGGACGGGGAGGGCACGCACCTTGTTGAGCCGCTCGTGGAGGACCCGGCTGCTGGCCAGCGGCTGGCCCAGGACGGTGGTCCGGAGGCGGCGGCGGAAGCGGCCGAAGCCGGTGTCCGGCTGAGTGGCCCGGGGGGTGGCCTCGAGCCAGCCGGGGGCCACCGTCTCGAAGCCCTGGGTCTGCGGCCGGAAGACCCTGACGTACTTCTCCCCCGGGCGTCCCCTGGCCTGGGTCCCCTCCAGTCCGGGCATCAAGCCGGTGGCCGGGGAGGCATCGAGGGCGGCCCAGGCGCGGCCCGCCTCGCGGAGCGCTGCCACCTCCTCGGGAGGGAGCTGGGCTGGCGGGCCGGCGGGAGGTTGGGGAGCCAGAGCGTCAGCCACGACAGCGGAGTCTAGGGAGGGGCGGAGCCGGCCGGCTCAGCACACCCGCCGGCGCTCCGGCGGTCACCCAGGGGGCTCTTCCCGCAGGAGCATGACCCGGCAGGGGGCGTGGCGGAGGATGTACGGGACGGTCCGCCCCAGGTAGAACTCGCCGAACCGCTCCCGGAAGCTGAGCCCGACCACCACCAGGTCGGCGCTCAGCGCGGTCGCCTCCTCCACGATCGCGGGTGCCGCCTCGCGGGCCTGGAGCACCTCGACCCGGGTCTCCACCTCGTACTCGCGACCGACCTCCTCGGCTCGCTGGAGGACCTTTTCGGCGGCGGTCACGACCTCTCCCTGCACGTTGCTCAGGGGCAGCCCGCGGGGCACCTCGACGACGGCCACCGCGAAGACCTTGCCACGCTGGCGGAGGGCCAGGCGGAAGGCGAAGCGGAGAGCGTCCTCGTCGCTGGTGGCCCCGTTCACCGGCACCAGGATCCGGCGGGGCGTGAACTTCTCGACCATGAGGCCGACTGAATCCTAGTCCCGCCAGGAATGGTCGGGTGCTCGGGTGGCGAAGCGGTCGGGTTAGCATTCCCGTCGCGAACGTGAGGAGGGCCCGGGGCGAACCGGTCGGGTGCCGTTCCCGTCGCGAACCGGGGGAGGGGCCGGGGGGCGGGTAGAATCGCCGCCGTGAAGGTGGTCATCCTGGGTTGCGGCCGGGTCGGGGCCCGTCTCGCCCGCCAGCTCGACGCCGAGGGCCATAAGGTCGCGATCATCGATGAACGGATGGCTGCGTTCGACCGGCTCGGCCGTGACTTCAAGGGCGAGATGGTCCTGGGCAACGGCATCGACGAGGGGGTGCTGCGCCGGGCCGGCATCGAGTCGGCCGACTGCTTCGCGGCGGTGACCAACGGCGACAACCGGAACCTGATGGCCTCCCAGATCGCCAAGCGGATCTTCGGGGTGCGGCGGGTGATCACCCGTCTCTACGACCCGATCCGCCAGGAGGTCTACGACGACCTCGGCTTGGAGAGCTTCTGCCCGACCACCCTCGGGGCCGACCTGGTCCGCAATTACTTCCTCAACGGCGTCAACATCGGCCGGACCGTCGTCCCCGATCCCGCAGCGGCCAGAAGGTTCTCATGAGCCAGCCGGGCGAGTCGCCGTACGTGATCATCGTCGGTGGCGGCAAGCTCGGTTTCCATCTTGCCAAGCACCTGATCGACCGCGACTTCGAGGTCACGGTGATCGAGAAGGATCCGGTGCGGGCGGAGTGGATCGAGCACCACCTGGGTCCGGACACGGTGATGGTCGGGGATGGCGACGAGATGGCCTTCCTGGCCACCACCGGAATCGAGCGGGCCCGCTTCGTGGTCGGGGTCACCGGCGACGACGAGGACAACCTGATCGCCTGCCAGCTCGCCAAGGTCAAGTTCAACGTCCCCCGGACCATCGCCCGGGTCAACAACCCGGGCAACGTCCAGGTCTTCAAGGCTCTCGGCATCGACGTGGCCGTCTCCGCCACCGAGCTCCTCATGGGGCTCATCGAGGCCGAGCTGGGCGGTGCCGACACCGTCCGGGGAGTGGCGGTCCGATCCTCGGGGGCGGCCTTCGTCGACCTGGCGCTGCCGGACGTCTCCGACAAGATCGGCAAGCGGCTGGCCGACATCAGCCTGCCGGAGGGGGACATGGTGGTCTGCGTGGTCCGGGCCGGCAAGCCGGTCATCCCCCGCCCCGACCTGCTGGTCGAGCCGAACGACGAGCTGATCATCTACTCGCAGCTGCTCGACGTCGAGGCGATGAGGGAGACGCTCGCCGGGTCCTGATCAGACCCGGGCCGGGCGGTCTCTCGACCGAGGGGCTTCGCCTTGCCCAGAGGGGTCCGCCCAGCGGGACAATCCTGCACCGATGACCGTCGCCGAGCCCCTCCAACCGGCCGTCTCCGGGCGGCTCCTGGTCATCGAGGACGACGCCTCCCTGCGCCGGGTTCTCTGCCTGGCCCTGGAGCGCGCCGGCCACCGGGTGGACAGCGCCGAGGACGGCTTGGTCGGCGCGGAGAAGCTGTCCCGGGGCGGCTACGAGGTGGTGCTCCTCGACATCGGCCTTCCCTTCGTCGACGGCTGGCGCCTGCTGGACACCCTGGAGGGCCGCCGTCAGCCCTCGGTCATCGTGATCAGCGCCCGCGGCGACGAGCGGGACAAGGTGCGGGCCCTGGACATGGGCGCCGACGACTACCTGACCAAGCCCTTCGGGGCCGGCGAGCTGCTGGCCCGCGTCCGCGCCGTGCTGCGCCGGGTCCGGGGCACGGCGGGCGCCGCCCGGGTGGTCCGCTGCGGCGACGTGGTCGTCGACCTCGGAGCCCGGATGGTCACCCGGGCGGAGGAGGAGGTGCGCCTGTCACCCACCGAGTACGTCCTGCTCGCCGAGATGGCGCGGCATCCGGGGGTGGTGCTGGACCATCGGACCCTGCTGGCGCGGGTCTGGGGGCCGATGTACGCCGGTGACCGGAACTACCTGCGCACCTTCGTCCAGCGTCTCCGCCGCAAGCTGGAGAGGGACCCCGCCGAGCCTGAGGTGATCGTCACCGTGGGCCGGCGCGGCTACCGTCTCGGCCCGCCGGCTGAGCCGCCCGTCCCTTTCGGATCGTTGACGGATCGTTGACGCTGGCCGCCGCACCATCGAGGCGTGGCAATCGAGCGGCGCCTGGGCTGGCGCTTCCTCAGCCTCGGCCAGCTGCGCGGCCGGATCCTCCTCGACGGCGCTGGGCGGAGACTGGGCGCGGTCGAGGCGACCCTGCTCCGCGCCGACGGGGGCGTCGATCTCCTCGTCCCTGAGGACTCGCCCCGCGGACGCGTGCTCCGGCTCTCGCTCGACGACGTCGAGGTGGACGGCGCCGGCAACCTCTGGCGGCGCCTGCACCGCCGCCTCTATCGGGTCACCGTCAGCCCGGCCCCGGTCACGTCGCTGGCCAAGCGCTGAGCAACCGCGCGCCGAGGAGCCGATATCGATGCCACTCGATCTCCTGGTGATGCTCTGCCTGGCGGGCATGCTGCTGGTCAGCGCCCTGATGATCATCGGGCTCACCAAGGTCTGAGATGAGCCCGCTGGTCGGTTTCATCGTCGCCTTCATCATCGCCATGCTGGCCACCGCGTATCTGATCGTGGCCCTGGTCAACCCGGAGCGCTTCTGATGGTGCTGGACATCATCGCGGCGGTCATCACCTACGGCGCGGTGGCGGTGGGCGCCTGGCTCCTGGGCGGTTACATGCTCAAGGTCTATCGCGGCGAGCGGGTCTGGCTCAGCCCGGTGCTCCGCCCCGTGGAGCGGATCACCTACCGCCTCGTCGGCGTCGACGAGGCGGGCGAGCAGACCTGGGTCTGGTACCTGGTCTCGCTGCTCGCCCTCACCGCGGTCAGCATCCTCTTCACCTTCCTGATCCTTCGCTTCCAGGACCACCTCCCCCTCAATCCCCAGAACCTGCCGGGAGTGGCTCCCGACCTCGCCTTCAACACCGCGGTCAGCTTCGCCACCAATACCAACTGGCAGAACTACTCGGGCGAGACGACCATGAGCTACTTCTCCCAGATGGTGGCCCTGGTGGTGCACAACTTCCTGAGCGCCGCCATGGGCATGGCGGTGGCGGTGGTGGTGATCCGGGCGATCGCGCGCCGGACCATGCGCACCCTGGGCAACTTCTGGGTGGACATGGTGCGCGGCACCCTTTACGTGCTCCTCCCCATCAGCTTCGTGGTCGCCATCATCCTGGTCGCCAACGGCGCCATCCAGAACTTCAGCGGTTACAGCATCGCCCACACCCTGGCGGGGCCGCTCCAGACCATCGCCCAGGGACCGGTGGCATCCCAGGAGGCGATCAAGGACCTGGGCACCAACGGCGGCGGCTTCTTCAACGCCAACTCGGCCCATCCCTTCGAGAACCCCAACGGCTTCACCAACGCGATGGAGATCTTCATCGTGCTGCTGATCCCCTTCGGCCTGGTGATCACCTTCGGCAGGTGGGTCGGCAACGTCAAGCAGGGCATCGCCCTGGGGGCGACCATGGCGGTCATCCTGATCGGCGCCGCCGGGGTCGCCGCCTGGCAGGAGCAGTCAGGCAACCCCGCCCTGGTCGGGACCGGCGCCACCCAGGTGGCCACCGTCCAGTCCGAGGGCGGCAACATGGAGGGCAAGGAGGTCCGCTTCGGCGCCATCCAGTCGGCTGACTTCGGTACCGCCACCACCGGGACCAGCACCGGCGCCGTCGACTCCTCACATGACAGCTGGACCGCGCTGGGCGGGATGATCCCGCTGGTCCTGCTCAAGCTGGGGGAGATCACCCCGGGAGGGGTGGGCTCCGGCCTCTACGGGATGGTCGTCTTCGCCATCATCGCCGTCTTCATCGCCGGGTTGATGGTGGGCCGAACGCCCGAGTACATAGGCAAGAAGATCGAGGGTCGCGATGTCAAATACGCGGCCATCGCGATTCTCGTCCTGCCCGCCTCGATCCTCGGGTTCTCGGCGGTGGCGGTGCTGACTCCGGCGGGCCAGGCCGGGCCGATAGCGACCCAGGGCACGCCTCACCAGCTCACCGAGATCCTCTACGCCTTCGCCTCCACCACCGGCAACAACGGAAGCGCCTTCGCCGGCCTCAGCGGCAACACCACCTTCTACAACACGATGCTGTCGGGGGCCATGTGGATGGGGCGCTTCCTCTTCATCATCCCGGTGATGGCCCTGGCCGGCAACCTGGTCCAGAAGAAGATAGTTCCGGCCAGTGAGGGCACCTTCCCCACCGACACGCCGCTCTTCACCGCCCTGCTGGTGGGCACCATCCTGATCGTGGCGGCGCTGACCTTCTTCCCCGCCCTCTCCCTGGGGCCGCTCCTCGAGCACTTCACCCAGGTGGCCCACTAGCCATGGCGCTCGCTTCCGCGCACCACCCCCGCCGCCGGCGCAGCAGCGTCACCGATCCCGAGCTGCTGATCCCCGCCATCGGGCGCAGCTTCATCAAGCTGGACCCCCGCTGGATGGCCCGCAACCCGGTGATGTTCGTCGTCGAGGTCGGCGCGGCCATGACCACCTACGCCTTCTTCGCCAGCATCGCCGGCGGCGCGTCGGACACCGGGTTCGTCGGCCAGATCGCCCTCTGGCTCTGGTTCACCGTGCTCTTCGCCAACTTCGCCGAGGCCATCGCCGAGGGTCGCGGCAAGGCCCAGGCCCAGGCGCTGCGGCGCACCCGCACCGAGACCGTCGCCCGCCGGCTCAAGGGCGGCATCGGAGGCCAGGAGGAGCCGGTGCCGGCTCCCGAGCTGCGCCGCGGCGACACCGTGGTCTGCGAGGCCGGCGACGTGATCCCCAGCGACGGCACGGTCATCGAGGGGATCGCCAGCGTCGACGAGTCGGCGATCACCGGGGAGTCCGCGCCCGTCATCCGGGAGGCGGGCGGCGACCGCAGCGCCGTGACCGGCGGCACCCGGGTGCTCAGCGACCGGATCGTGGTCGAGATCACCCAGAACCCGGGTGAGACCTTCCTCGACCGGATGATCTCCCTGGTGGAGAGCGCCTCCCGGCAGAAGACCCCCAACGAGATCGCGCTCAACATCCTGCTGGCGGGATTGACCCTGATCTTCCTGATCGCGGTGGTCACCCTGCAGCCCTACGCGGTGTTCTCGGGCGCCTCCATCGAGGTGCCGGTGCTCATCGCCCTGCTGGTCTGCCTCATCCCGACCACCATCGGCGGCCTGCTCAGCGCCATCGGCATCGCCGGCATCGACCGGCTCCTCCGCAAGAACGTGCTGGCCATGTCCGGCCGCGCGGTGGAGGCCGCCGGCGACGTCGACACGCTGCTCCTGGACAAGACCGGGACCATCACCCTGGGCAACCGCCAGGCCACCGAGTTCCTGCCGGCACCCGGGATCCCCATGGAGCGCCTGGTGAGCGCCGCCGACCTGGCCAGCCGGGCCGACGAGACCCCCGAGGGCAGGTCGATCGTGGCCCTGGCCCGCCGCCTCGGGATCGCCGAGACCCCGGACGCCGAGCGGTGGACCTTCGTCCCCTTCACCGCCGAGACCCGGATGAGCGGGGTGGACCGCGACTCCTTCAGCATCCGCAAGGGGGCGGTGGACGCGGTCGCCACCTGGTGCGCCAACGGGAGCGGCCCCAAGGGCGCGGTGCCCGAGCCGGTCACCGCCCAGGTGGAGACCATCGCTCGCTCCGGCGGCACCCCGCTCCTGGTGGCGGAGAACCGCACCGTGCTCGGCACCATCCATCTCAAGGACATCGTCAAGCCGGGGATCGCCGAGCGCTTCGCCGAGCTTCGCCGGATGGGCCTGCGCACCGTGATGATCACCGGCGACAACCCCCTGACCGCGGCGGCCATTGCCAAGGAGGCCGGAGTCGACGACTTCCTCGCCCAGGCCACCCCGGAGAACAAGCTGGAGCTGATCCGCAAGGAGCAGGCCGGTGGGCGCCTCATCGCCATGACCGGCGACGGCACCAACGACGCTCCCGCGCTGGCCCAGGCCGACGTCGGGGTGGCCATGAACAGTGGCACCCAGGCGGCCAAGGAGGCGGGCAACCTCGTCGACCTGGACAGCGATCCGACCAAGCTCATCGAGATCGTCCAGACCGGCAAGCAGATGCTGATCACCCGGGGAGCGCTGACCACCTTCAGCATCGCCAACGACGTCGCCAAGTACTTCGCGATCGTGCCCGCGATGTTCACCGCCTACGCGGCCCTGAAGCCCCTCTCAGCCCTCAACATCATGAAGCTGCAGTCCCCCCACAGCGCCATCCTGAGCGCCGTCATCTTCAACGCCATCATCATCATCCTGCTGGTGCCGCTGGCCCTTCGCGGGGTGCGCTTCCGCGCCGTCGGGGCCGCCTCCCTGCTGCGCCGCAACCTGCTCATCTACGGGGTCGGCGGGGTGATCGCGCCCTTCATCGGGATCAAGCTGATCGACCTATTCGTCAACGCGGTGCACTGGGTATGAGCGAGGCATCCACCCCCAAGCCACCCGAGCGGGGCTCCATCCCCCGCGAGCTGCTGGTCGGCCTCCGCCTCACCGTGGCCGCGGCGGCGATGGTGATCATCTACACCTTCGTGGTGACCGGCATCTCCCAGGTGGCCTTCAACTCCAACGCCAACGGCGGGCTGATCACCGTCGACGGCAAGGTGGTGGGGGCGCAGCTGATCGGTCAGTTCTGCCCCCAGGAGAGCCTCCAGAAGGATGGCAGCCTGAAGGTCACCATCGATCCGATGTACTTCCAGGGCCGGCTCTCCTACACCACCAACCCGTCGACCGGCGCGCTCGAGCCCTGCAACGCCGCCAACTCGGTGGGCAGCAACTACGGGCCCTCGAACCCGCTGCTGCTCGAGAACACCAAGGCGGCGGTGGCTGCCTACCGGGCCCAGGGGGTGACCGGACCGATTCCCATCGACCTGGTCACCTCCGACTTCACCGGGTTCGACCCCGACATCAGCCAGGCGTCGGCGCTGGTCCAGGTGCCCATGGTGGCGAGGGCTCGGCACATCGACCCGGCGCAGCTGACCGCGCTGGTGAACTCCGAGCTCCAGGGCAGGATCCTCTTCGTCTTCGGCGAGCCCCACGTCAACGTCCTCCAGCTCAACCTGGCTCTGAACTCGAAGTACGGAGCGCCGCCCGCCCCGGTGCACGCCGAGTCGGCGGGAGGCTGAGCCGTGCTGGGACGTGGCGGCCGGCCCCGTCCCGATGGCCTCATCGGGCTCCGTGGATCCCTCCCGTGCCGGGCCAGGTCCAGCCGGGATCGTCCCGACGTGGCGGGTGGCCTGGCGCGCCACGGGTACACTCGGATCATCCCCTCTCCCGGGGACCCGAGCCCGACGCCGGCAAGCCCATGACCGATCCCCCCGCTTCGATCGCCTCCACACCTCCGTCGGGAGCCGCGGCGAGCCTCGCCGGGGCCCCCGAGACGGCTGAGCTGCCCGCCCCGAAGCGCGGCCGGCTCAAGGCCTACCTGGGCGCCATGCCCGGCTCCGGCAAGACCTTCGCGATGCTCCGTGAGGGACGCGACCGCCGCGATGCCGGTGAGGACGTCGTGGTCGGATTCGTGGAGACCCACGGCCGGCACCGGACCGCCGAGGCGATCGGGACCCTCGAGGTGGTGCCCCGGCTCACCGTCGAGTACCGCGGCACCTCACTCAGCGAGATGGACGTCGAGGCGGTGATCCGGCGCCATCCCCAGGTGGCGCTGATCGACGAGCTGGCCCACACCAACGCCACCGGTGTCCGGCACCACAAGCGCTGGAAGGACATCGAGGACATCCGCGATGCCGGGATCGACGTCATCACCACCATGAACATCCAGCACCTGGAGTCGGTGAAGGACGTCGTCGAGCGGATCACCGGGATCACGGTCCACGAGACAGTGCCCGACACGGTGCTCGACCGGGCCGACGAGATCCAGTTCATCGACATCACTCCCGAGGCGCTGCGCAAGCGGATGCGCCACGGCAACGTCTATCCCCTGGAGCGGGTGGAGACGGCGCTGCGCAACTTCTTCCGGCCCGGCAACCTGGCCGCTCTTCGCGAGATCGGGCTCCGCCTGGTGGCCGAGAGGGTGGAGGAGGAGCGGGGAGGTGTCCAGGCTCCTCCCGAGGACGTGATGGTCGCGGTGGGCGAGGGCGGCGCCGCCGAGGACCTGATCCGCCGCGGGGTCCGCCAGGCCCGCCGCCGCCACGGCTTCTGCACCGTCGTGCATGTCGTCAAGCCGGGACAGGAGCCGGCCGCCGAGCCGGCCTGGCGGCGCCTGGCCGACGACCTCCAGACCACCGTGCTGGAGCCGCGCTCGGGTGATGTCGCGGCCGCCCTGGTGGGCATCGCCACCCAGCGGGGCATCCGTCACGTGGTCATGGGTCAGCCCCAACCCCGGGGCCTGCTCGCCTGGCTCCGTCCCACCACCGCCGACCGGGTCATGAAGGGCCTGCCCGACGCCGACATCCACGTGATCGCCCGCAGCCAGGTTGTCCCCGGGCGCCCCCCCGACCGGCCCGATCCGGATTCGTTGCTCCGCGGCCTCAGCGATGTCCGGCCCCGGGGTGGCCTGCGCGTCTACGTGGGCTACGCGCGGGGCGTGGGCGCGACCACGGCGATGCTCGACGAGGCGCGCCGCCGCGCTGGTCGAGGCACGGACGTGGTGGTGGGGTCGGTCAGCGGGGGCGGCGCCAGCAAGCTCGGCAACCTCCAGCTGCTCGGCGGCCCCGACTCCCCGGCCGCCCGGGGCCTGCTCGACGTCGACGCCCTGCTCGCCCGCAACCCCGAGGTGGTGGCGGTCGACGACCTGGCCGGACTGACCACCGCCGGTCAGCTGGTCGGGCACGTGACTCCCCGGATCCGTTCCGCCGGCATCACCGTGATCAGCACCGTCCACCTCGCCGACCTGCGCAGCACCGTGGGCCTGATGGGATCGCTGCTTCGCCGTCCCCCGGGGAGGCCGGTGCTGGACGACTCGTCGGTGGACGCCGCGGTCGAGCTGGAGGTGGTGGACGTTCCGCCCTCGGCGCTCGAGGAGCGGCTCCGGCAGGGCGAGATCATGCCGCCGGCCGAGGCCCTCCAGGCCCTTCAGGGAGAGTTCCGCCCCGAGGTGCTGGCAGCGCTCAGGGAGATGGCCCTGCTCCGGGTGGCCGAGCACTGCGACCGCCGGCTGATCGAGTACATGAGCACCGCCCGGATCCAGGAGCCCTGGGAAGCGCGCCCCCGGGAGCTGGTCCTGGTCCCGCCCCGGCCCGGCCAGGACGCGGTCATCCGCAAGGCGGCGGCGCACGCGGCACGGCGTGACGACGCCCTCACCGCCCTGTCGGTCCGACGCCGCCCTCGGAGCGACGACGAGAAGAAGCTTCTCGGCGCCTACGCCACCCTCACCCACCAGCTCGGTGGTGACTTCGTCAGCGTCGACGGCCACGACGTGGCCCACACCGTCGCCGACTACGCACGCGACCACCGGATCACTGAGATCCTGGTGCTGCGCAACAGCCGTGACCGGCCATCCCCGACCCTGCGACGGCTGATCCGGCTGGTCGCCAACGTCGACGTCCACCTGGTCGCCCCGCGCAGCTGAGCCAGGGATGGAGCCGGGCGGGACCGCGTGACCCCGGCTGCCGCCGCCTGACTCAGGCCGCCCCCGCTGGTTAGGGCCGCCGCCGCCTGGCTCAGACCCGTCCCGGTCCCGCTCAGACTGCCGCCGGGAGGGTGAAGGCGAAGCGCGCCCCCTCCCCGTCCTCCGGCTCCTCGACCCAGATCCGGCCAGCATGCGCCTCGACCAGCCCGCGCACGATGGCCAGTCCCAGCCCGGTTCCCACCGGCCTGCCCTGGGTGCCGGCGGAGAGCTCAGGGCCGTCGGTCGAGCCGCGGACGAAGCGCTCGAAGATCCGCTCCCGGTCATCGGCGGCCACCCCGGGGCCGCGATCGATGACCCGGACCACCACCATGGAGCGCTTCCCCGGGGAGGCCGTCACGGTGATCGCGGTTTCCGGCGGGGCGTGGCGGTCGGCGTTCTGCAGCAGGTTGTCCATGATCTGGCCCAGCCTGTCCCAATCAGCCAGCACCTCCAGACCAGCGGCGGCCATGCGCACCTCGACGCACCGGTCCGGGGAGGCGAGGCGAAGCCGGGAGACGGCGGCGTCGATCGCCTCCTCCAGGTCGATCTCGACCGGGGTCAGGGTGAGGACGTGACCCTCGATCCGGGCCAGGTCGAGGAGGTCGGCGACCAGCCGCTCCAGCCGCCGCGCCTCTTCCACCAGGGCCTCGATGTCGTGATGGGCCGCCGGCGGCAGCTGCTGGCCCTCGAGGAGGTCGCTGATCCCGGTGAGGATGCTGGCCAGGGGGGTGCGCAGCTCGTGGGAGACGTTGGCGATGAGGTCGGTGCGCAGCCGGTCGGTGGTCTCCAGCGCTCGCACCTGCTGCTCCGCCCGCGCCAGCCGGACGGCCACGTTGGCCGCCTCCTCCTGCTCCCGCCTCAGCCGCTCCAGCTCGGTGTTGGCGGTGCGCAGCCGGTCGGTCATCCGCTCGGCCTCGAGCTGGGCGCGCCGCCGCCGCGAGCCCAGGCCGCCGAGAGCCGCCGCCACCGCGACGAAGACCACCAGGTTCACCAGGTCGGCCTCGTCGGCGATGGTCAGGGTGTGGGCGGGGGGCACGAAGAAGTAGTCGACGAGCAGGAAGCTGAGGCCGGCGCAGACGAAGGCGGCGCCTAGCCCGGAGACCAGGCCGAGGCTCGCCACCACCCCCAGGTAGAGATAGACGTAGTCCCGCCACGCCGACTCCGGGAAGGGGAGCAGGAGGGCGGTCAGGGCGGCGGGAGCCGCGACGGCCAGGCCGTAGCCGGCGAGCTTCCGGACCCGGGGGGCCTGCCACCACCGCATGGCCGGATTCTCCTCCGCTCGCGACCCCGGCTAGGGGCCTGCAGCGCAACCGCGTGACCCCGCGCCGCCAGGGTCAGGGGGATCGGCTGCTGTCCAGCTCCCGCTGCAGCTCCTGCTCGTGGAGGCGCCGCCGCCGAGCCCGCACCGTCCGGCGGACGCTGACCACCTCCGGCACCGCCGCCAGGGCGAAGACGGCCGCCAGTCCCAGCGCCAGTCCCCCGAGCCAGGTCAGCGTCGTCAGCACCAGCCCGCTGACCCCGGCAGCCAGCAGGGCGAGGCTGACGGCCGCCAGGGCGAGGGCAGCGACCACCCGACCGGCGATCGAGACCGGCTCTCGCACCGCGTTCACCCGGCCACGCACCGCGGCCATGTCGACAACCGGCTTTCCGGTCCGGCGAGCGCGCGCGAAGCGGTAGAAGAGGAGCCCGACCAGGAGCCGGAAGAGATAGGGCACGCTGTCATGCTACCCATGCCCCGCGACCGGTGTTGAGACGGGAAGCCTCTCGGCACCGTGGTACATTCGCCCGGCCCAGCAACCCGTGGGAGGCAGGAGATGGTTCGCGCTTACGTTCTCATCAGCGCCACCGCCGGCAAGGCCCTTGAGGTCGTGAGCAAGCTGCAGGGGCAGGAGGGCATCGTCCAAGCCGATGCCATCACCGGTGAGTACGACGTCATCGCCCAGGTCGAGTCCGGGGACATCGCCGGCATCGGCAAGCTGATCGTCGAGAAGGTCCAGGCCGCCGACGGCGTCTTCAAGACCATCACCTGCCTGGTGGTGCGGTAACCCCAGGTCCGGGACACTAGTACGAGGGCGACGCCGGCCTCCTCGGGGATCAGGAGCCTTCTCGGCGGTTCGCTCTGGAGGCTCGGCCGCAGCGCGGCGCTCCGCCGCTCCCTGGTCGCCTGGCTGCTGGCCGGAGCGGTCGGGTCGGAAGGGTTCGCGGTCGTGGTCGCCGTGCTCCACGGCAGGGACCTGGCGGTGGCGGTGCTGGTGACCGCGGGCTGGTGGCT
This sequence comes from Binatia bacterium, assembly GCA_035624785.1. Taxonomy (GTDB): domain Bacteria; phylum Chloroflexota; class Dormibacteria; order Aeolococcales; family Aeolococcaceae; genus JAJZNI01. The sequence continues at coordinate 26,970 of DASPQV010000051.1, forward strand.
GCTGATCGGCCTGGTCCTGGCCGGGGGCGCCACCCTGCTCGTCGAACCGAGCGGAGCACGGGTCGACCGCTACGGCGTCCCCAACGGGCTCAGCGCGCTCCGGGCCTGGCTCTGCCTCCCCCTCCTGCTCTGCTGCGCGTGGTCGCTGCCCCACCGTCTCAGCCTCATCCTCTGGGTGTTCGTGGGCGGTTCGGTGGGGCTGCTCGACGCGGCCGACGGCTGGGTGGCCCGGCGCTGGGGCCCGGTCACCCAGCTGGGCAAGGCCATCGACCCGGCCATGGACGCCCTCTACTTCAGCATCGCCGCGGTTGGCAACATCCTGCTCGGCATCCTCACCGTCTGGCTGGCGGCGCTCATCCTCTTCCGCTACCTCGCCCCGCTGCTGCTGACCCCCGTCGTCTTCCTGCTCCGGCGCCGTCCGGAGCTGGTCAGGACCGATTGGGGGCGGCGCAACACCGTGCTCACCGGTGTCGTGCTCACCGTCTGCATGCTGGTCTACGTGGCCGGCGGCCCGGTCACGCTCACCAACCTGGTGGTCGGCCTGCCCCTCCTGGTGCCCACCATGCTCCTCCACTTCCGCTCCCTGGCCCTCCGGGTGGTGGCCGCCCCGGTGGTCGCCCGATCCGGCTGAACGGCCCCTGGTGGAGCGTGGTGGGGCTGCGCACGAGCCCTGTCACGGGCTGCTGATGGCTCCCAGCCGCCGGTGCCGGTAGGCCGCACCGAGCATCCGGAGGAGGGCCATAATCGGGCTGGCAATGCGTGCCGTGGTCAAGACCGTCCCGGAGCCCGGTGTGAGCATCCAGGAGGTCCCCGACCCGGTCACCGGCCCCGGGCAGGTGCGGCTGCGGGTGGTCGCGGTCTCGATCTGCGGCACCGACATCCACCTCTACGACTGGAATCCCTGGGCCAGCTCCAGGGTGCATCTCCCCAGGGTCATGGGGCACGAGATCTGCGGAGAGATCGAGGCGCTCGGCGAGGGCGTCGACGGCCGCCTCCGGGTCGGGGAGCGGGTCGCCTGCGAGTCCCACATCGTCTGCCACCGCTGCCCCCCCTGCCTGCGGGGCGACTTCCACGCCTGCGAGAACACCCTGATCCTGGGCGTCGACACCGACGGCGGCTTCGCTGACCGGGTCGTGGTGCCCGCGGGCAACGCCTGGCCGGTGGCCGACACGGTGGCTCCGGAGATTGCCGCCGCCATGGAGCCTTTCGGCAACGCGGTGCACGCCTGTTCCCACGGCGACATGCGGGGGGCCACGGTGGCGGTTTTCGGCTGCGGTCCCATCGGCTGCGCGGCGGTGGCGGTCGCCAAGGCGAAGGGGGCCGCCCGGGTCATCGCCATCGACCGCATCCGGTACCGGCTCGAGCTCGCCGAGCGGATGGGGGCCGACGCCCTCGTCGAGGCGGGTGAGAGCAGCGCCGAGGAGGAGGTGCGGCGCGCCGCCCCAGCCGAGGTGGACTGCGCCCTGGAGATGAGCGGCGCGCCGATGTCCCTGCTGGCGGCGACCCGCGTGGTCCGCTCCGGGGGCTGGATCTCCCTGCTCGGAATCGGCGACGAACCGGCGACCATCGACCTGGCTCGCGATGTCGTGATGCGCGGGCTGACCCTGTACGGCGTGGTCGGCCGCCGGCTCTACGCCACCTGGGAGGAGACCTCGCGATACCTCCACGAGGGTGCGGTCGACGCCTCGGCGCTGATCACCCACCACTTCCCCATGACCGAGATCCACGCCGCGATCCAGCTCATCAAGACTGGCCGGTGTGGCAAGGTGTCCCTGAAGCCATGACCGACAGCGTCGGAGATGGGAAGGGCACTCCTTTTGACCGCCGGTTCGGCGGGTGCCGGGCCAAGCTCGCGTAACCGTCGACGAGCCGGCACCTTCTGCTCAGTGAGATCCTCGCGAGGGAGGCGCTGAGATCAGCCGCGTCAGCGACGCCGCTCTCGACGAGGAGCGCCGGCTCATCCTCTCCGCCCAGCGCGACCGAGGCGCCTACGCCGCAATCTACGAGCGCTACGTGGACCGGATCTTCGCCTACGCCTACACCCTCACCAAGGATCGGGAGCTCGCCGAGGACGTGACCGCCGCCACCTTCGCCAAGGGCCTGGAGGAGCTTCCGCGCTTCGAGTGGCGCGGAGTCCCTTACTCGGCCTGGCTTTACCGGGTCGCCTCCAATCTGGTGGCGCGGAACCGGAAGGCGCCCACCTGGGTCGAGCTGACCCCCGAGGTCGCCGGCGACAGTGAATCGCCGTCCGAGCTGATCGAGGAGCTGGAGCGCGCCGAGGCGGTCCGCGAGGCGGTCGGCGCCCTGCCCCCGGATCAGCGCCAGGCCGTCATCCTGCGCTTCACCGCGGAGCTCCACAACCGCGAGATCGCCGAGATCATGGGCCGCTCCGAGGGGGCCGTGAAGCTGCTGGTCTTCCGAGGGCTGACCACGCTGCGCAAGCGTCTCGGTGCCCCCCTGCCCGCGGAGCGCCGGACGGCGGCCGGGGAGGGAGCATGATCGACGACGCCGAGCGGCTGGACGCGGCCCTCAACCTCAGGCAGATCGGGGCCGGCCTGGATCGCGTCCCGCCAGCGCTGCGGGCCCTCGTGGATCTCGCCGCCGAGGTGGGCGATGCCTGCTCGCAGGGGGTACTGACACCAGCCGACCATGACCGGATCTACGCCGACGCGGTGAGCCGGTTCGAGGCGCGCCGCGCCGGGCGGGTATGGCTGCGGATCCGGGGCCGGCGGGCCGCCGTGATCGGCGGAGCAGCGGTGGTCACCGCGGTCGCCGCGGCGGTCGGCGTCGGGGTCCTGGCGGGGAGGTGGAGTCACCGGCTCGACCTGCTCAGGCCTTCGCCCGCCTGAAGCGCGTCGGCTGGCACCTCGGGCTGCGGACCCTCACCGCCCCCGGACCGGCCGCGTAGATTCCAGGGTGTGGCCGACCAGGATGAGCTGGGCTCCGTCCCGGAGCGCGAGCTGGCCAGGATCGAGAGGCGCGACCGCCGGCGGCGGGTCCGCATGGTTGTGGACAACGCCGGCCTCAAGCGGGTGCTCAAGGCCCTGGCGGAGAGGCGTCGCCAGAAGCAGCCCGGCGGTCCGCCGGAGGGGCCTCCGCGACCCTGAGGGCGCCGGCTGCCCCGTGGCCGCTGCCTGCAACAGGCTTGCGCGTTCTGCCGGAGCGCGTCGAGCCTGTCCCACAATGGCGCGGTGACTGACGCAGGCGGCCCGCCGGCCGCTGAGCCCGCCCAGGATGGGCCGTCGCCCGAGGGCGGGCAGGGCGCCGGTCAGCCGCACCCCCACCCCGACCAGCTCACGCCGTCTCCAGGCTGGCCGGGCGCCTCGAGGCCGGCCGCGTCGCCCGCCCCTGGGTGGTCCGCGGTGGGCTATCCTCCCACGCCCTCCGGCTGGGTGCCGGCCGGCCCGCCGCCGCCCGGTTACCGGCCGCCTCCCGGCCACCTCCCACTTCCCGGCTTCGCGCCGGCGCCGGGCTATCCGCCCCCGGCATACCCTTCACCGCCAGGCTTCGCGCCGGCGCCGGGCCATTCGCCGCCGGGGTACCCTTCGCCGCTCGGCTCCGCGCCGTCACCGGGCTACCTGCCCCCCCCGCACCCTCCGCCGCCTGGCTCCGGGCCAACGTCGGGCTACCCGCCGCCGCCCGGCGGCTGGCCCGCGCCAGGCCTCGCGACCCCAGGTCAGCCGGCGTACGCGCTGCCGTACCCGGCCTATGCGTTCCCGACCTGGGCCTGGACCCCGCCGGCCGTCGGCTGGGGACGCTTCCGGGCCCAGTCCTTCGGCGAGCTGCTCGACTCCGCCTTCACCGTCTACCGGAGGCGGTTCCTCGCCATCGTCGCCATCATGGCGCTCTTCCAGCTGCCCTACCTGACCGTCGAGTTCTTCAGCGAACGATCGGTCCTGTCGTACCTCCCCTCGTTCGGCTCGACCACCGTGGAGACGCCGGCTCAACTGCAGAGCCAGCTGAACGGAATTCTCGGTGCGCTGCTCGTCGTGCTGGCGGTCACGGTCGCCTACTACCTCTTCCTGCTGCCGCTCGCCGAGGGCGCGGTCATCAAGGTGGTCAGTGACGACTACCTGGATCGCAAGTCCAGCGTCGGCTCGGCTCTCGGCCTGGCCTTTCACCGCATCGTGCCCCTGATCGGATTCGTGCTCCTGGGCCTGGCGATCGCTCTGGCACCCCTGGTCGTCGTCGTGGGTCTGAGCGTCCTGGCCGGCGGCGGCGCCGGAGCGGCGATCGCGGTCGTCCTCTTCCTGGCCTGGCTGGTCTATGTCGTCTTCGTCGGCATCCGCTTGAGCCTTGGGGTGCAGGCTCTCGTCCTCGAGAAGCTCGGCCCGATGGGGGCGCTGCGGCGCAGCTTCCAGCTCACCCAGGGCTCGTTCTGGCGGATCTTCCTCTTCTATCTGGTCATGCTGCTGGTCAGCGGGATCGTCGGCGAGCTGCTCCAGGCTCTGTTCAGCATCTTCATCCAGGGGCTCTCCCAGGACACCCAGCTGATGGTCTCGAGCCTGGCCGGCGGGGTGGTCGGCATCCTGACCTCGCCCTTCATCCTGATCCTCCTCACCCTCGTCTACTACGACGTCCGGATCCGTCGCGAGGCGTTCGACCTCGAGATGCTCGCCCAATCGCTCTAGGAAGTGGTCAGCATCCCGCCGGTCGCGGCGACGCGATCCGCCAGGGCCCTGCTCATCCTGACGGCGGTCGTGGCGTCGCTGCTCGCCTCCACCGCGCTCCTCGCCTCCCCGGCGGCGGTCCAGGCGGCGGGCTGCGCCGCCGGTTACCTGGCCCAGCTGCGCGCCGTCGCCGCTGAGCTCACGCCGACCACGGCGGTCGCCGGGGCGGTGGCCCAGCTGCAGGTCCTGGAGGCCCAGTACTCCGCCTCCGCCGCCCTCGACCCGGTCATCTCCGACCTGGAGGGCGGCCAGGTCAGCGCCGCCAGGGCTCGCCTCGACACCCTGGCCGCCGCCCTCCAGCCCACTGCCGGATCGGGGTGCGGCTCACCGTACACCGGCCGGGCCCGCCAGAAGCTGCGGGACGTGTACAGCTCGCCCGCGTTTGCCAACCTCGACGCCCCGCCCTCGACGAGCTGGGTGCAGCAGCTCCTCGGCGCGATCGGCAGCTTCCTGAACCGGGTCGTCGGCGCTCTGGGGCCGCTGGCGAGCGCCCTGATAGCGGTGCTGATCCTGGGCACGGTCGCGGCCGTGCTGGCGTGGCGGCTCCGCCACCTCTTCGCTCGGGGACGCGTGGCGGAGCCGGGCGGAGCCGCGCCGGCTCAACCGGCTGACCCGGAGGCTGAGTGGCGCCGGGCCCTCGCCGCGGCCAGCGTCGGGGACTTCCGGGAGGCGGTGCGCCGCGGCTTCCGGAGCGCCCTGCTCAGCCTCTCGGCGCGCGGCCGCCTCGCGGTGGAGCCGGCCTGGACCAGCCCCGAGTTGCTCGCCCACGCCCGGGGCGATCCCGAGCTGGCCTCCCGGCTGGCTCCCGCCGCCGCCGGTTTCGACGCCGCCTGGTACTCGGGCGCTGGGGTTGGCGGCGAGGATTGGGAGGCCGAACGCGGTCACTGCCAGGCGATCCGCGCCCTCGCCGCTCGTCCCGCGGCGGTCCCCGGTCAGGGCCGTGCCCCCACCCCCGGACATGGTCCCGCCGCTGCCCCCGGGCCAGGTCTCGCCGGTGCCTCCGGGCCGGCTCCCGCCGCGGCTGCGGGCCAGGATCTGCCGAGCCCCGGACCGTCCGCGGAGGGAGGAGCATGAGGCGTCCAGCCCTCGCGCCGGTGGCCATCCTGGTCGCGGTCCTGGCCGTGCTCGTGGTCGCCGTGATCCTGGCCGGGCCGGTCAGCAGCGGCGACCAGGACCCCTCGAGCACCGCCGACGGCCGGGCCGGGACGCTGGCCCTCTACGAATGGCTCCAGGACCTGGGTTACGGGGTCCACCGCATCGAGTCCGCTTATGACCTCGGGGGCAGCGACGTGGTGATCTCGGCTGCGCCGCTCGACGTCAATCCCTTCAGCCAGGGCGACGGGACGGCGCTTCGCCGCTTCCTCGAGAGCGGAGGCGACGCCATCATCGCGCTCTCCGACCCAACCACGGTCGGTGCCGTGCTCCAACCCCTGGGCATCGAGACCTCCGCCTCGGCGGCGACCAGTGCCGGCCCCAGCCAGCCGTTCCCGGGAAGCGAGGGCATCGGCAGCGTGCCGCTCCAGCCGCCCGGGGGTGGCGATGTCTGGTCGTTCGCCGGGGAGCCCGACCTGGTTCCGCTGCTCGGCAGCGGCAAGGCTCCGGTGGCCGCCGAGGTTCGGGTGGGCAGCGGCCGCCTCTTCCTGCTCGGCAGCGAGTTCCCACTCAGCAACGACGGGCTTCGCCGTGGGGATTCGGCCGCCTTCGTGCTCAGCCTGCTCGAGGCGGCGCGAGGGGAGAGCATCGGCTTCGACGAGGTGCATCACCTTCCGCCGATCGGCGGTGAGGACTACGGCCTGAGCGCGGTGGTCCAGGGCCCCCTCCTCGCCGCGGTGCTGCTCGCCGTCGCCGTCGTGCTCCTCCTCCTGCTCACCGGCGGTCGGCGACTCGGCCGGCCGTTGCCTCGGCGCGACCCGGTGCAGGTGCCATCGGCGATGGAGCACGTCTCCGCCGTCGGCGACCTGCTCTCCCGCAGCCGCGAGCGGGGCGGCGTTGCCAGCCGGTATGCCGAGGAGCTGAAGCAGCGGATCGGCCGGTCGGCCGGCGTCGACCCGCATCTTCCCGATCCGGCCTTCGTCGCTTCTCTCCAGGGCTACGGCGAGGAGCGGGCGCTCCAGGTCTCCCAGCTGCTCGGGGATGCCCGCCGGCTCGCCGCCAGGCGGCCCGATGAGCGGGGCCTCGTCGACCTCGCCCGGCGCGTCGACTCGCTGGAAACGAGCTGGGGGGCGACCGCCATCCGCTGATCCACGATCGTCGGGGCGCCGCTGGACAGCACGGCCGCCCGCGAAAGCTTTCCGCGGCCGAGCCCTCGCCGGCGATTCATGCCGGCCAGGAGACCGTCTCCCCGGGCTCCCTCCCGGGGCTCCCGAGTTATGGACAACTCGTTCCACAACCGGTGGTGGGCACCCACCCCCTGGAGCCCGCGCTCTGGCGGGCTTCCGCCGCGGGAATGGGCCAATCTCACCGTGGCTGGTGCCCACCGCCTGCCACAATGTGGCCCCGATGCCGACCGTCGCCGAGCTCCGCAACGCCGTCCAGGAGACCATCGGGCGGGCAGTGGTCGGCCAGGAGAGGGTGATCGACGGCCTCTTCCTGGCGGTGCTGGTGGGGGGCCACGTACTCCTCGAGGGCGTTCCCGGCACCGCCAAGACGCTGATGGCCCGGTGCCTGGCCGCGACCCTGGACGCCCGCTTCACTCGGGTCCAGTTCACCCCCGACATGCTCCCGTCCGACATCATCGGCACCAGCGTCTACCGTGCCGACCGCGGCAGCTTCGAGTTCCGGCCCGGCCCGATCTTCACCGACACCCTGCTCGCCGACGAGATCAACCGCGCTCCCGCCAAGACCCAGGCGGCGCTCCTCGAGGCCATGGAGGAGCGGCAGGTCACCAGCGATGGCCGGCGGATGCCGCTGGGGATGCGCTTCCTGGTCGTGGCCACTCAGAACCCCATCGAGTACGAGGGCACCTACCCGCTCCCGGAGGCGGAGCTGGATCGGTTCTTCCTCAAGCTGGAGGTCGGGGCTCCGGGCGGTGACGCCGAGGCTGAGATGCTCCGTCGCTTCGACCGGGGGTTCGACCCCCACGACCTGGTCCGCGCCGGCATCGGCACTGTCGTCGACGCGCCGGGGCTCGAGACAGCCCGGCGGGAGGTCGTCGCCGTCCAGGTCGCTGACGCCCTCGTCGGCTACATCGGCCAGATCGTCGCGGCCACCCGGATGAGCCCGGACCTCGCCCTGGGAGCCAGCCCCCGGGGGGCGATCGCCCTGCTCCTCGGGGGCAAGGCCATGGCCGCGCTGCGGGGCCGGAGCTACGTCGTACCCGAGGATGTCAAGGACATCTGCGTGCCCGCGTTGCGCCACCGTCTGATCCGGCGGCCCGAGGCGGAGATCCAGGGGATCAGCGAGGTGGCGGCGGTGGAGCGGGCAGTCAACCGGGTGCCCGTGCCCCGATGAGCTGGCGGCGCATGGTGACCAGGGTGCCGCCGGTCCGATGACCCGCTGGGGGGCGATCTTCCTGCTCGCCGCCCTGGTGCCGCTGGCCGCCAGCTCCGCCTATCCCGGGCTGCTCATCCCGGGGGTGGCGGTGGCCGCGGCCGCCGCCCTGGTGGTGCTGGTGGATTCACGGCGCGCCCCGGGGAGCTCGCGGCTGCGGGTCAGCCGCGAGCACGACCAGATCCTCTCCGCGGGCCGCGCCAACGCGATCTCGGTGCGCATCGAGCTGCAACCTCCGGCAGGCCGCCTCGCCGCGATGGTGCGCGACGAGCATCCCCCGCACCTCGCCGCGTCGGGAGCCGTGCAGCGGATCTCCATCCCCGGTGTTCTCCGCTACACGGTGACACCCGAGGGGCGCGGCGAGGAGCGCTTCGGCGCCACCGTGGTGCGCTGTCCCGGCCCGTGGCGGCTGGGGCTGCGCCAGTCGGCCGTGGGTGATGGGGAGACGCTGAGGGTGGATGCCGACCTGGCGGCGGTCAGCTCCTACCAGGCCCTGGCCCGGCGGGGCCAGCTCGCCGAGCTCGGGGTCCGCGCCCAGCGGCGCCCCGGCGAGGGCACCGAGTTCGAGAGGGTGCGCGACGCCGTTCCCGACGATCCCGAGCGTTTCATCAACTGGAAGGCGACGGCTCGGACCGGACGGTTGATGGCCACCGAGCTGATCCCCGAGCGGGCCCAGCCGGTGGTCATCTGCCTGGACCACGGCCGGCTCATGGGAGTGGGCGCGGGCGCCCTGACCAAGCTCGACCACGCCATCAACGCCGCCCTCCTGCTCATCCACGTAGCCCTGACGAGCGGAGACCGAGTGGGTCTCTTCGCCTTTGCCGACAGGGTGACGGCGACCCTGCCGCCGCGTTCCGGACGGCTGCAGATGCGCCGCTTCCTGGATGCGGTCAGGCCGCTTCGGGCGGGTGAGGTGGAGGCCGACTACGACGAGGCCTTGACCGAGCTCAGCCGCTGGCAGCGCCGGCGCGCTCTGCTCGCGATCTTCACTGACGTGCTCGACCCCGATCAGGGCGCCGCCCTGGTCCGCCAGTGCACCCGGCTCAGCCGCCGCCACCTTCCCCTGGTGGTGACGGTCCGGGACCCGGCCCTCGAGGACGCCGCCCGGGCCCGCCCCCTCGAGGTCCGGGCCACCTACGCCCGTGCGGTGGCCGGCAGCCTGGTGGCCGACCGGGAGCAGACCCTCGAGCTGCTCCGGCGGGGTGGTGTCGAGATCCTCGACGCCGACGCCCGGACGCTCTCCCCCCGGCTGGTCAACCGCTACCTGGAGCTGAAGCGCCGCTCCCGGCTGTGACCGCTACGGGGCGGGAGGAGGCTGCGGCGGATAGGGAGGCTGGCCCGGACCCGGCGGTGGCCCCTGCGGCTGCCCCCCCGGGGGGAACGCGTAGGGGGGCGGGGGGTACGGGTAGGGCTGCTGACCGCCTGGACCGGAGGGCTGCGGGTAGCCGTAGGGCTGTTGCCCGGCGGGTCCGGAGGGCTGGGTCGGGTAGCCATAGGGGGGCATCGGATAGCCGGGGGTGGGCCCGTACCCGCCGGCCGGGGCCGGATAGGGCATCCCGGTCTGCCCGGGGACGGCGTGGAACGCCCGCCGCGCGCTGCCCGAGAACCCGATCGCCCAGATGATCAGCACGTTGACGACCAGGATCACGATCCCGGTGATCAGGGTCGACGTGGGGCGGTTCTGCGCCAGAGCGCCAGCGGTGTCGGAGATGCCCACCAGCACCCCCAGCGACGCCAGCACGATCCCGGTGACCCGCGGCCCGCCGGTCAGCCGTCCCATCGCCGCTCCCGACCAGATGCCGAGGATCGACAGGAGCAGCAGCACGATCCCGGCGCCCAGCATGATGCCCCCGAGCGCGCTGAGGGTGAGGTTGGCGTTGGCGAGCCCGGGGATCTGGTTCAGGTTGATGTTGCTGGCCCCCGCTAGCACCACGGCTCCGCCGATGCAAGCCAGAACGCCGAGGAGCAGCCAGAGGGCGCTCTCGAGGATCAGCAGAACCCGGCCGAGGGTGACGCTTCCCGGGACGGGTGGTCGGTACATCGCGCAGTCCTCGTGCTGTCCCTCTCACCGGCCGGCGCCGGGCCTCGGACGCCCCGAACTATAGGCGCGGCCGATTGGAGATGGAAGCGCTGCCGGAGCGCTGTCCTGCCGGCTGCCCCCGGCGCGCTGGACTATGCCGCACCGGACCGGGAGGCTGGCTGCGGCACGGCCGCTTCCGCGGCTGCGGGGACACTCGCGAAGGCGCCGGCCTGATCCCAGGGGCGATCGGGGAGCACGGGAGCCGGTTGGGCGTCCAGCCCCTCCGTGGTTGCCGTCGCCGTGGTCTCCGGCTCGGCCGTGGCTGCCGCACCGGCCGTCGCGGCCGCCTGGGTGGTCGCGCCGGCGCTCCCCATCAGGAGCCGGCGCAGTGGCTCCCACCAGTGGAGGGCGAGGACGACGACGCAGAGGAGCGGGCCGAAGATCCAGGCCCCGGCGCTGACCGAGACCCAGCCGACGATGTAGAGACCGAGGCCGGCCTCCACCAGGGTCAGGACGCCGCGGTAGCTTCCCGGGTTCGACGCGGCGGCTCGATCCAGACCCACCGCGGCCACCGCGATCAACAGCTGGAAGACCGCGGCGCCGAGGATCGCGCTGCCGCTCAGCGTCTGATGGCCGAAGAGGCCGGAGTAGGTCACCGAGCTGCCGCCCCCGGCGGCCATCCCGAAGATGACCCCGCCGGCGGCGATGATGAGCAGGATGCCCGCCTGCAGGTAGACCAGCGACCGGGCGACCAGCAGCCGGCCAGGGGGGAGTTTGCGGCCGAAGCCCATGGCCGGAGCTTAGGCCGGCGCCTCTCGCTGCGATCGCGTCGTGTCCACTTCGTAGCCGGACCGAGAGGGTCAGCGCGGCGCCGGATCAGCCCGCCGGTGCGCTCCCCACCGCGTCCGGGATCGCCTCCAGCGCCGCGATCACCTCGCGGGTGAGCTGGGTCGGGGTGGAGGCGCCGGAGGTCACTCCGACCCGGCGCATGCCGCGGAACCATTCGGGACGCAGGTCGGCGGCCGTGTCGACCAGGTGGGCCGGCTTGTGGCCCATCTCCTCGACCACCTGCACCAGCCGCTTGCTGTTGCTGCTGCGCTGGCTCCCCACCACCACCACGCAGTCGACGTCGTCGGCGGCGAGCACGGCGGCCTCCTGGCGCTCCTGGGTGGCCCGGCAGATCTCGTTGTGCACCTCGGTCTGCGGGAAGCGCTGGACCAGCCGGTCGATGATCGCCTGGGTGTCCCACATCGAGAGGGTGGTCTGGCAGGTCACCGCGAGACGCGTGCCCGGGGCGTAGTGGAGGGCGTCGACCTCCTCGATTGATTCAATGAGCGTCGTGCGGTCGGGAGCGACCCCCAGGACTCCCGCCGGTTCCGGGTGACCTCGCTTGCCGATGTAGACGATCTGGTAGCCGCGGCCCGCCAGCTCCCGGACCAGGTCGTGGGTGCGGGTCACATCGCTGCAGGTGGCGTCGACGATCTCCAGCCCGCGGTCGCGGGCGGCCTGGACCACCTGGGGAGAGATGCCGTGGGCGGTGAAGACGACGGTGCCGTCCCGGACCTGCTCCAGCCCCTTCATCCGGTCGGTCTCGGCGACCAGGTGGACTCCCGCCTCCTCCAGCTCCTGGGTCACGTGCTCGTTGTGGACCAGGTAGCCGAGCATGGTCACCGGCCGGTCCCGGCGCTCGGCGCCGACCTGCTTGGCCAGCCGGATCGCCTCGACGACGCCGTGGCAGTAGCCGCGGGGCCGGATCCTAACCACCTCCATGCGGCCCAGTCTAGATAGCCTCGCGCGACTGGCGATGCGCTCGGTGAGGGTGGAGGCCAGGCGCCGCGGAATGAATCCCGACCTGCGCTGGGCCGGCTTCCTTTGAGCGGATCAATTCGGGGCGGGGTCGTTGGTGCTCACTGGGGGGTGGCAAGCGGAGCCGGCGCCAGGGACCGCGCGGCCCGTCGCTCCCGGCCGCCGAGCAGCAGCCACGAGTAGAAGGCGGCCCCCACGGTGAGGCCGATCCCGATCTTGGCTCCGCCGGGCAACCCGCTGGGGGAGACGAAGGCCTCCAGGCAGCCCGCCACCACCAGGAGGACCACGGTGGCGAGGAAGAGCCCCAGGATGTCGCGTCCCGCCTGGGCCAGCGAGTCGCCTCGGCTGCGAAGCCCCGGTCGGAGCAGCGCGTCGCCGAGCCGGAGCCCGGCAGCCCCTGCGATCACGATGATGCTCAACTCCAGGACGCCGTGGGCGGCGATCAGCGACCAGAAGGCGTAGTCGTAGCCACCGGAGTGCACCGCGGCTCCCAGGGTGCCGAGGCTCCAGCCGTTGATGAAGAGCAGGAGAGCGGTGGGCACTCCCAGGCAGAGCCCGAGGATGAAGCAGATCGCGGCCACCTCGATGTTGTGGACGAAGATGCTGGGCGCGGCCAGCAGCGGCTGGGGGATCGAGACCTGGGGGGCCCCCCTGGCCATCTCGTCGAAGAGGGAGTCGGGGACCAGCAGGCCTCTCAGGTCGGGGCGGAGCGCGTAAGCCAGCCAGCCTGCGAAGGTCCCGGCGAGCAGGCAGCCCAGCGAGGCCAGGAAGTACCCGGCGTTGGCGCGGAAGAGCCGGGGAGCTCCGGAAGCGAAGAAGGGGAGCACGGCGGTGAGGCGGGGCGCAGGGCCCCGGTGCAGCACCACGTGGGCCCGCCCGTACAGGGAGTTGAGGTACTCGGTGACGGGATGCTCGGGAAAGTCGCGGCGGGCGATCGACAGGTCGCTGGCGGTCCGCCGGTAGAGCGCTGCGTAGCGCTGGAGATCCTCGGCTCGCATGCCGCCCATCCGGCCACGGCGGAGCTGCTCGGTTCTCGCCTCGAGCTCCGACCAGCGAGCCTGCCGCGACGCGATGAAGGCGTCGAGCCCGCCGCTCATCGGCCGAAGCGGACCGAGAGCTGCAGGTACAGCCGCTCCAGGAGGAGCTCGGGTGGCCACATCCGCTCCTGGGCGCCGGGGGGCAGGGCCAGGCGCTCGAGGAGGGGCGCCGCCAGCCTGCCGGCCAGTTCCGCCCGCTGGGCGGGATGGAGCCCGGGCCGGCTGAGGAACGTGCGGATGGCGCGGAACTCACGGTCCCCGAGCCCGCCGAGCCCGTCGATGGGCGGCCCCGGGTCGTAGCTCCGCAGCAAGACCGGCGCAGGAGCGGTGGCCGCGGCCAGGGTGACCGGGGTCCGCTCCCGCACCACCACCGTCCCCGCCAGGAGGTCGCCGAGCCGTCGTGACTGCGGGTGGAAGAACATCAGGATGGGGCCGATCCCGAAGAGGTCGACCACGTAAGCGAGGCTGCGCAGGAAGGCCTCGCCGATCCCGATGGTGCCTCCGTCCAGCCGGATGGCCCGGATTCCCAGGGCGGCCTTGCCCGGCGTCCGGCCGCCGCTGACCGCCTGAGACAGGGTGAAGTAGGCGATCACCAGGACCACGGACAGTGCGCTCAGGAGCAGGGCGAGCAGGCTGAGGTTCTCAGCCGCCCCGGCGCCGGAGCCGGCGGCTCCCGCGGCGATGGCTTCCCCGAGCAGCAGCAGCAGGACCACCAGGATGGCGGCCACCAGGGCATCGAGAGCCGCCGCCGTGATCCTGGTGGCCAGGCCGGCGACGCGGAACGACAGCCCGACGTTGTCGGCTGTGGTGACCTGCTGCACGTCATAGCCGGCGCTCACTGAGGCCGGATGTTGCCACCTCCGGCCCGAGCGGGAGCGTCGGCGATCGGATCGTCGCGGGGGGTCGCCGAACCGCCTCCCGGGGTCCCCGGATCGTCGCGGGGGGTCGCCGAACCGCCTCCCGGGGTCCCTGGATCGTCGCGGGCGGTCGCCGGACCGCCCCCCGGGGTCCCCGGATCGTCACCCGGGGCCGTCGAGCCGCCCGCGGCCCTCCTCGCCGTCGCGGCCGGCTCCGCCGGGCGGCGCTGGCCGGCGGAGATGGGGACCTGGGAGCTGCTGTCGGTGGGGGTGGCCACCAGACCGATGGCGTCGTAGCCCGCCCCCAGCCGCGCCTTGTTCCACACCGCGCCGATGAGGATGAACTGGGCGATGAACGAGAGCCAGGCCACCAGCAGGAAGAACAGGGCGAACTCCTGACCGTAGGAGTTGAACCCGTGCACCAGCTTGGCGTAGAGGGGGAAGAGCAGGGTGATCGCCTCGGTGAGGATCCCCGCGATCAGCGCTCCCGGCCAGACCTGGCTGACGTGGAAGGTCCGGTCCGGTACCAGGCGGTAGATGAGCAGCATCAGCGCGACCATGTCGATCAGGGCCAGAAGCGGACCGAGGCCGGCCATGAAGGGGACCACGTTCATCAGCGTGTTCAGGCCGACATCGACCACAAGTCCGACGCCGAGGACCACGATCATCAGCACTCCCATGGCCCGCTGGCGGAGGAAGTTGCGCTGCTTGATCCCGAAGATCTGGGCCATTGCGAACTCGAGGGAGGCGAACAGGTTGCTGCCGGCGAAGAGCAGGCCGGCGATGCTCAGGATCCCGAAGACGCCGGCGGCGCCGTTGAGGTGGCTGAGCGCGTCCCTGACGCTGGCCTGCGCCGAGACGGGGAAGGCGGTGACGATGGTGCTCTCGGCCTTGGATTCGATGGCGTGGCTGCCCAGGGCCAGGCCGATGATGGCCAGGACTCCCAGCATGATGGGGAACATCGAGACGAAGGCGTTGAGGGCCACCGCCGCCGAGTAGCTGCCCGCGTGGGTCGAGCCGTAGGTCTGGATCACGCGGACGACCAACGATCGCTTGATTCGCTCCATCTTCCGTCCCATCTGTCTCTCAGGCCCGCGTAACTTGGCGCGGGCGTCGCGCGCGCCACCGGCCCGATCGGCTGCGCGACCTCACAACCTCTATCGATCTCATGGTGCGGAGGCGGTACGCCGCGCCACAACCCGAGGTTGTCCTCGGCCGCGAGTGCGCACCGGGTTCGTCCCAGCCCCCGGGCGTGGGACCACCGCGGCGCCGGGAGGGCGATCCCGGTGCCTCCTGCTGATGAGCGCCGCTAGGGCCCGGCGACCAGCAGCCGGCCGTCGACCCAGCCGGTCCAGCCGTTGGAGCAGACCACCCGGGCCCACGCGCCCCGCATCTCGGTGACCTGGACCGGGAGGTGTCCGCCCAGGGTGGCGATCACCGCCCCGTTGGGATCCGGCGCGGCCCACGCCTGCATGCCCTGGGGAGGGACCTTGTGGCCGGGAGTCCAGGCTGCCTGGGCAGGTGCCTGGGCCGGAGTCGTGCCGTAGGGCTGCTGTCCGAATCCCTGTCCCTGGGCCGTGCCGTACTGCTGGGCCGCGAACTGCTGCCCGCCGGCGGCGTATCCCTGGCCCCCGAACTGCTGGCCGGCCGCATAGCCCTGGCCGGCGCCACCGTACGGCTGTCCCGCACCGCCGGCGGGGTAGGGCCCCGCCTGGGCCGGCTGCGCCTGCTGGTACGGGGAGGACGCTGCCGGCTGGTACGCCGGGCTTGCCTGATAGCCGGACCCGGGGCTGGCCCACGGCGAGGCTCCGCCCGCCGGCGTCGCCGAAGAGGCCGCCGCGGTCTCCTCTGCCGGGGCCTCCTCCGCGGCCGGGGTCACCGGCTGCTCGGTGGCAGGGCTCGGCGTCGCTGCCTCCGCGGCCGGGGCGGGAACCTCCGCCTCAGCGGCTGGAGCCGGTGACACGGCCTCGGCCGCGGGCGCCTCCGCCCCGAAGGCTGCCGGGGCCCACGAGGACGCCTCGGTGCTCTCGGCGGCGAACTGCGGCACCGCCTCGACGGGGGCCGCCTCGGCCTCCGCGGCGGCACCCTGGACGGCCGCTGCCTCGGGGGTGGTGCCGGCCAGCCGCAGCACCGCGCGCCTCGTCCGGGCGAGATCGCTGACCGCGCTGAACAGGCTGTGCTTGGTCAGCCCGTCCAGGAATATCCAGGTGGAGACCAGCACCTGGCTGCCCGCCGGAGCGACGGAGACGGTTCCCGGCCGCTGCTCCTCCAGGAAGGGCAGGTCCCCGGCCAGCGAGCTGCCGCTGTCCCCGACCTCCACCGCCTGGCTGAGGACCAGGCGATCCCGGTCGCTCGGGAGGCTGGCGATCACCTCGCTGCCGCCGCTCGTCAGCAGCAGGACGAATTCGGTGCCCGGCTCGGTGCGCTCGCCCGAAAACTGCAGGTCGTCAGTGACGCTGCACCAGCCGATGATGAGCTGTTTGGCGTCGGTGGCCATGACCCGGAGACCTCCCATGTGCCCGTCCCGAAGTCTGACCTCGGTGCCGAGGCTCCCGAATTCTCGCAGGAAGCAGAGGGCCAGGGGATATCAAGGGAAGTAAACGCGGAACCCCTGGGCGCTGGGCTCGAAGCCGACCGCCCGGTAGAAGGCGTGGGCATCCGTCCTGCGAACGTGGGAGAGCAGCTGGAGGCGGTAGCAGCCAGCCTCCCGCGCCCTCCGAACGGTCTCCTCCATCAGCCTGCGCCCGACCCCCCGGCGGCGGGCGGCCCGGTCGACGACGACGTGCTCCACGATCGCCCACGGCTGGCCGAAGTGGGTGATGTTGGGCCGGACGATGAGCAGGTCAGCGGTGCCCGCGACGGCGCCGTCGAGCAGCGCGGTGAGCAGGACCCGGCCCGGCTGGGTGGCCATCTCGGCGAGCGCAGC
Source organism: Binatia bacterium (assembly GCA_035624785.1). Lineage (GTDB taxonomy): Bacteria > Chloroflexota > Dormibacteria > Aeolococcales > Aeolococcaceae > JAJZNI01. The sequence goes on from DASPQV010000051.1 coordinate 43,775, forward strand.
TCGAGCCGCCTCCAGGCCGGCCGGGTGGTGGCCGAGGCCGCCGGCGAGCTGCTCGTAGAGCTCGAGAATCGCGGGGAGGTCGTCAGGTAGAGCCGGCCTGACCTCGAGGCTCATCGGCTTGATCCTCGCAGACGGATGAGTGGGGATGCCCAGCCCCCGGCCCTCTCAGCTCCGGCGTCAATAAGCACCCGCTCGTGGTCGAGGGCGGCCGCCGGGCTGCGTCTCGCGGGTCCTCCGGGCCGCTACGTCTTCAGGTGCCGGTCGAAGAAGGCGATGATGCGGCGGCGAGCGTCCTGCGCTGAGGTCTGGTGGTAGCCATAGCCGATCCACCGCTCCAGGAAAGCGGGGGTCCAGGGCATCCGGTCACCGGCTCCCTCGTGGTCGTTGAGGAAGCTGTGGCCGGCGTCGGGGTACTCCTTGACGTCGTGGGCCACCCCGCAGGCGGTCAGCGCCCGCTCCAGCCGGGCAGCCGCGTTGCGCTGGGAGTGATCGCGGCCGCCGTAGCTGGCAACGATCGGGCAGGCGGCGGCCATGGATCGCTCGGCGTGCCGGGGCGGCGGGCCGCCGTAGTTGACGCTGGCCGCGGCAAAGCCGTGGCCGACGGCCAGGGCCATGGCCAGCCCGCCGCCCATGCAGAAGCCGATGACCCCGACACGGCCGGTGCAGCCGTCGGACCGCCCCAGCCAGGCGCGCGAGGCATCGAGGTCGCGGAAGCTCCGCCCCCGGCGCGCCAGCATGTCACCGAGGACCCTGCCGACCCCACGCAGCCGGCTCCCGGCGCGGTACAGGTCCGGGGCGAGCGCGAGGTAGCCCTGACCAGCCAGCCAGTCGGCCTGGTTTCTGGTGTCCTGGGTCATCCCGCCGGCGTCGAACACGACGACCACACCGGGCCACGGGCCCGGCACGGACGGCGTCGCCAGGTACCCGGGCAAGCGTCCCCGCGGCGAGGGGATGGCGACCTCGGTCACGGCGCGCCCAGCGAGCTCATGGCGCGCGCCAGGGTACTGGAGGCGGGGCAGCCCCTGCCGGCTCACCCGCCATTCCCCGGCCACCTCGGTGACCGCCCTGCCCCGGGCGACCACCGCCTGGATGGCCTGATACCGCTGTTCCGCCACGCTCATCTGCCTCATGAGCGCGACTGTGACCAATCAGCCGAAGCCGCTGGGACACATCAGGCGAAGGCGTGGGACGCATCACCCGAGGGCCTTCTGGGACGGGTCAGCCGAACTTGCACACCTGAAGTGGGGCCCCCGGCGCGAATCGAACGCGCGACACGAGGTTTAGGAAACCTCTGCTCTATCCACTGAGCTACGGGGGCCTGCGTTACCGATGGTCGGCGCCAGCTCATTCCCAGAGGGGAGCAGCTCACGCTCAGCGGAGGGGTGCCAACCACGGGCAGGTACGGCCATCGCCGACTGGAAGGGTAGCAAGGCGGTCGAGAGCGGTAGGCCGCGGCGGGGCCCCGCCACCGCGGCCGGCTGGCAGGGGACCAAGGTGCTCCACCGAAGGCCGGACGCGACCAGCGGGCTCCGACTGCTTCCATGCCGGCTGGCCGTACCCTCCTGTGCCGTTGAACGCGACGGAACTCGCCCGGCGATCTTTGGGGAACCTCCGACCCTCCCGCCGCGTTCCCCAAGCGTGAGCGGGCTGTCATCGCGCCGGCGGCCGACCCGGATCCGGGAGCTCCGCAACCGCATGGTGAGACTGACGCCACGGCTGCGGCTGCCGATGATCGCCGCGGCCGCCATGCTCGCTGGCTGCGGGCCCGCCACCGCCTCACAAGGCACGGTCAGCGACTCGGGTCCCAGCATCCCCAGCACCCCGACGCCGACCCCGCCGGCGGCATCCGTAGAGCAGCTCCTCACAGGCCGCTGGTCAGCGCTCCCGACAGCGCCCATCGCGCCGCGGGCGGGAGGCTCGGTCGCCTGGACCGGCAGCGAGCTGCTGGTCTGGGGCGGCGAGCAGGGGACCCTCGACGAAACGCTGTACGGCGACGGTGCGGCGTACTCGCCGGCCACCGGAAGCTGGAGGCTGCTGCCTCCCGCCCCTCTGTCGGCAAGGGTGGATCAGGCCACGGCATGGACCGGCACCGAGATGATCGTCTGGGGCGGCTACGACCGCCAGAGCTCGCAGGGTTCCCAGGCCAGCGCCGACGGCGCCGCCTACGATCCGTCGACCAACAGCTGGCGGCTCCTGCCGCCAGCGCCGCTGTCACCGCGGGCCAACTCCGTCGCCGTCTGGACCGGCGCCGCCATGGTGATCCTCGGCGGCCAGTCGGGCCAGGACGCCGGCAGCAGCGGTGAGACCTTCGGCGACGGCGCGGCGTACGACCCGACCACCGGAACCTGGCAGACGATTCCCGAGCCGGTCGAGCCCGACGGGCACCCGGTTGAGTGGAGCGCGGCCGTCCAGGCGGGTGACGAGTTGATCGGCTGGTCGGAGTGGCAGGAGAACAAGCCGGACTCGTCGGGTCTGCTCCAGCCGAGTGGGGGTGTCGATCTCTTTGCTTACAACGAGCGCGCCGGCGCATGGAGCGCGATACCCAAGGCTCAGAACGCCCTTCCCGACGCCCAGCAGGTGCTGTGGACCGGTGATCAGGCGGTCGTCCGCGGAGAGCCGTACAACTGCGGAGACTGTCCCGGACCCTGGGAGCCCGAGGTCACCGACAGCTACCAGCCGGCGACCAACGTCTGGACCCAGCTCCCCGCGGACCCCATGCCGGACGGCCTGCTCGCCTGGACCGGCGCCGCCCTGCTGTCGTTTGACACGACCGAGAGCGGGGCCATCCCGCCGAGCACAACTGACATCGCCCCCGGCGACGCCAGCGTCTACGACCCGTCCGCCAAGGCCTGGCAGATGCTGCCGGCCGCGAGCTTCGGCTGCGAGACATGGCCGCCTCTCTCACCGCTCTGGACAGGCCGTCAGGTGCTCATCTACTGCACGCCATACGATCCGGATGGCCAGTCGGGCGGCGCCTCCGGCGCCGTCTTCACCGCGGGCGGGCCCTGACTCGCACTCGAGGCCGTGAGCGGCCGATCTCCACGCCGCTCCCCCCGGAGAGATCCCGGCGGTACGCTGCAGGTGGAATGCGCCGGACGGCCGCCCTGGGCGGCGCGCTGATCCTTCTCGCTGACGGTCTCTACCTCTGGATGATCTCCCGGCAGGGAGCCACTGACGGCACCCTGCGGGTGCCTGTTGTAGCCGCTTACCTCGGAGCGTGCGGTGTTGCCGCGCTGGTCGCCGCGGCACTCCCCTGGCCCGTGGCGCGGCTCGCGCTCCTGAGCTTCAGCGCCGCTGGGACATTCATTCTCGGTGTGCTGGGGATCTTCTCGGTCGGCCTCATCCTGCTGCTGATGTCGCTGCCCGTGATGGCCGCGGTCGTCCGATCCCCGGTACCGTCGCCAGCACGGCGCGTGATCATGCTCGTAGCTGCCCTGGTTGCCCTCGGCGCGAGCGTTGTTGGCCTCTGGGCGACCGAGTTTCCCGTCAGCTGCCCGCCGACCGGCGCCAGCACCGGCTCAGGGGTCGGCTTCCTGACCGGCGATTACCACTGGACATGTGTCGATGGCCAGCTGACGACGGGGGGCGGGCTGGTTCACCCGAGCAACCTTGACGGAGGCTCCGGGAACCAGCGGGCGGGTGTGAGTCCCAGCCCAGCCGGCTCTCGCACCGGTGCTTGACATCATCCTCGACGCCCGATGCTGTCGAGCGCTGCCCGCGCCATGTCGCGGGCGAGAGGCCTCATTGTTCCCGCTCCTCGAGCTGGTCCGTCAGCTCCCCAGCACCTCTCGCAGCCTGGCCGCGAACTCCTCAGGCCGGCCGTCGAAGCCCCCGTGGCCGCCGGGGAAGACCGTCGCAGGCACGCCCATCAGCCGCGCCAGGCCGAGCCCCCCGCGGTGGGCGATCTGACCGGCGGAGTCACTGCCGACCGCGGGCACGATGTGACAGGAGCACGACCTGAGGGCGGCTGTGTCGACCCGGTACCGCGACAGGTTGCGGATGTAGCGGGAGAAGAAGAATTCCGAGTTGCGCTGCGTCATGGCCCTGGCCTCGGGCTGCTCGGCGGAGGGCTCGCCCTCTGCGACGGGCGGCGGACCGCCCTGGATGCCGATCAGGGCCATGAACTTCTGCATGGCTGCGAAGATCCCTTCTCGCGCGCAGGTGTCGCAGACGTCCTCGTTCGCCGCCCGGACGCGCTCCGGGTCCTCGAGCAGGTCCGGTGAGGGCGGTTCGTGGACGACGACGGTGTCCAGCTGCTCTGAGTGGCGCGTCGCCAGCTCCAGCGCGATCACCGCACCGCCGCTGCTCGCGAAGATTGAGGCCTTCTCCCCCCCGAGGGCCGCCAGCAGCCGGTGCGCGTCGTCGGCGAATATCTCGATCATGCGGCCGTCGTCGCCGGGGTCGAACGGGCTGCTGTGCGAGATACCGCGCGGGTCGTAGGTCACGACCGTGTACGCCTGGGCGAGGTCGTCCTCGATCCGGCGGAAGGTGGTGGCGTCGGCCGGACCGCCCGGCATCATCAGCAGCACCGGGCCCTGGCCGCGCACTTCGTAGTACAGGCTGCCGCCCGGCACCTCGAGCATCGCCGACCTGATCGCGAAAGCGGTACCCATTGGCTTCACCTCCCTGGCTGTTGCCTCTACAGACTGGGCCCATCCCCAAAACTGAGCGGCCGGCCCCGCCGTGAGCGTCGGGGAACGAGAGGAGCGCTGACCGTCCCGGCGATCAGCCTCCGTCCGGGGGCAGCTCGTAGTCGATGGTGTACGAGTGCCCGCCGGCGGAGTCGATGACGATCTGGCCCTCCCCGCGGATGCCGGCGAGCTCCCCGGTGCCGGTCGTCTCCACGATCTTCCAGCTCATCCACGGCTGACCCTGGCTCGAACCCGCGCCGTGGAGCAGGACGAAGCTGCCCCGGCGCCTCTCCACCTCACCGTCGAACCTCTCGATTCCCGCGTAGGCGGCTGGGATGTCCGTGTACACGGTGATGATGTCGGTCTCGCTGGTGCCGGTCAGGTCGCCGTGGAAGGTCTTGGAGATGTGGGCGCGGGCCAGCCTCAAACCATCCCGGTCGTCATGCGGCTCCTGGCTGTCGAAGCGCGTGATGTCGAAGCTTCCGCGAGCGGTGGCCATCAGCCCACGCTAGCAGACCGGTGGCCTGTTCAGACGGTCCCCGCGCTCTCCCCGGTGGCGAGGGGGAGGTAGAAGACCCCGGGCGCCAGGCCGCCGTCGGCAGGGCTGATGGTGGCCAGCAGCGCCTCCATGGCCGCCCGGGCGGCATCCCGCAAGCTGGTGAAGTCCGCCACCCCGAGCCGGTGAGCGATGCGCGGGCAGATCAGGGTCACCGGCAGGTGACTGCTGAAGCGGTCGAAGTCGGCCCGGACCCGCGCATGCAGCGCGACCGACGTCACCCGGTTGAAGATCTCCGACCACCGCCGGGGCGTCGCCACGGCGGGCTCTGCGGTCAGGTCGACGGCGATGATCCTGGAGGGGTTCATCGCCGCCGCCGTGGAAAGGCTGCAGTTGTCGGTCACCCCTCCGTCCACGTAGAAGCGACCGCCCAAGCGCACCGGCGGGTACATGAAGGGGATGGCGCAGGAGGCTCTGAGGGGATCGCGCAGCGGGCCGCGGGAGATGGTCACCGGCTCGCCGCTCACCAGGTCGGTGACCAGGATGGCGAGGGGCAGGCGCAGCTCCTCGAACCGCTGGACCCCGACCGTGCCGGTGGCGAAGTCGACGAGGTCCCCGATGGCCCCGTCGCCGCCTGCCCAGGAGCGGCCGCGAAGCCGGTTGAACGCGATCCGCAGCGGGTTGGAGTGGAAGACCGCCCGGGTGTACGGGCTCGCCCAGACCAGTTCCAGGGTGTCCACTGCCTCCCCGAGGGGGAGTGCCGCGACCACCGCGGCGTTCAGCGCCCCGACGCTCGTGCCCACGCAGGCATCCGGCTGGATGCCGCGCTCGGCGAGGGCTCGGAGGATGCCGATCTGCGCGGCGCCGCGCCCGCCCCCACCGCCGAGCACGAGCACAGTGCCCCCGGTCTGCGGCGACGTGGTCTCCATGCAGATAGATTGCCACGGCCGGCGCAGGCGGCCTGCAATCGTGATTGGGCTCTTGGGCCTCAGCGGGAGGGATCCCCAGACTGGTGCCGGGAAAGGGCGGGCGGCGCCCGCCCGGTCAGGTCTTGGCCCGGCCTCGGGTGGCGAACCAGGCGATCGCGGCCACGATGATGATGGCGACCACCACGTAGACGATGATCTCCTTGGTTCCCGTGAAGTTGATGGCGAGCATTCAGCAATCTCCAGGACGGTCAGCGGGCGCCGCGGCCCAGCGAGCCGGAGCGGAGCAGTCAGCCTAACCCAGCCGGACCCGGCTGTGCATCGAGGCGTTCCGGCGAGCCGTCAGCGCAGCGGCGCCTCAGGGTGGAGGATGCTGATCACTCCGACGAGGTCGGCGCGCCGCGGACCCAGGAGCTGGGCCCTGCCCTTGGAGCCCTCCCAGCATTGGGGGGTCAGCTGGGTCACCCGCCAGCCGTCGGCGGTCAGGTAGCCGCCGTCTACCCGGCGCACTCCGGTGGCCTCGGCCTCGCCCGCTGACGCCTCGAGGGTGATCTCCATGGAGCGGCCGTCGAGGCAGTAGACGACCTCCCCCGAGGTGAGCGGCAGCTCGGCGCGGTGACGCCAGAGGATGGTCTCCGAGCGGACGAAGCGCACCCCCACTTCCAGGCCGGCGCCGGCCGCCCCGCCGAGCAGGGCGCCGATCACCAGCAGCCCGGGCTCCGCCCCGGCTCCTGCCGCGGCCAGGCCGCCGGCGGCCACCGCCCCCATCCACGCCCGCGGGCGGATTCGGGTGGCCCCGCGTCCGTCGAGCAGCGCGATCGCGATGCCGATGCCGACCGAGAGCCCGCCCAGGCCCACGGCGGTGATAGGGCTGGGCGCGCTCCAGCCGAGCCATGAGGCGGCGACCAGGCACAGGACGAATCCCAGCGGTGCCGCCATGGCCAGGTTGATCGCCCGCTTCGCCGCGGCCTGGTTGCGCTCAGCCACCCATCTCTCCGCCAGGGGCAGGGCGACAGCCGTGAGCACCGCGGCGGTGCCGAAGCCGGCCAGGTTGACGGCGGCCAGGGCTGGCAGGAGCTGGAGCAGCTGCTGGACCAGGCCGGGGGTGGCGGCTCCGGCAGCGTCGAACGTCCCCAGCAAGAGCACCGGGATGCTGACCACGGTGAGCAGCGGATGCCTCCTCGTCGTGGCGCGGAGGAGGGTGGCGGCCTCCCTCCACCCGGCGGCCTGGCGAAGCGGGTCGCGGCTCCGGATGAGGGCCGCCAGGGCGGCCACGACCAGGAGCCACAGGGCCGCGCCGGCCGTGACCCCCGGGCGCTCTCCGGAGGTCGCCGCGGCGGCGAGCTGGCCAAAGGGGGTCAGCATCGCGGCGGCCAGGGCGCCGGCCACCGTCAGCTCGACGGCCCACGCCGCGTACCGGCGGACGGATTGGGCGAGGCTCCAGGCGAACCCGGTGACGCACGGGTGCACCCCATCGCCCGTCACCGTCTCCCCTGGCGAAGAGCCGGACAGCACCACCTGGGTGGTCTCCATGATCTGAGCCGGCGGGCACGCTGCCGCCGCCCCTATCGAACCGGACGCGAGGCGAAAGCGCGGTCGCGTTCCCGGCACGGACCCATGACGGACGCCCGCCCGCATGGCCCTCGCGGCCGGCTCGGATCGGAGCCAGGGCGGAGCTGCAGGTCCGCCGGCCAGTCGCCGCGCCCGATCAGCCAGGCCAGGAAGCGGCGGGTGTCCGAGGCACCAGCCAGGCGGGGCAGAGGGCGACGGGCTGGCCGGGAGTCGGCTTCATCGGTCAAGGATGACAGGCCGTCCGGCCGCCTCGGGAGTGGGCGAGCGCCTGCGTAACACTGAGCCGGCAGTCCTTCGGCGAGGTGACCCAGGACCCCAACGAAGCAGAGGCTTAGATGCGAGGGATGCAACAGACCTCGTCCCCTGGTGCGCGATCCGCAGCAAGAGGGACACTTCGGATTGCGTAACTACGCAACTAAATGACCGGGGACGCACGATGAGCACGGGCGTGAGGAATGCGGAGCAGATCTGGGAGGCGGAGGCCTACCAGCTGCACGCCGAGCTGTGCAAGACCCTCACCGACCCCAAGCGCCTGATGATCCTGCAGGATCTTCGGGACGGTGAGCGGAGTGTGGGCGAGCTGGCCGCGGCGGTGGGGATGAGCCTTCCCAACGCCAGCCAGCACCTCGCGGTGATGCGGCATGCCGGCCTGGTGGCGGCCCGCCGTGAGGCCAGCACCGTCTACTACTCGCTGACCGAGCCACGGATCGTCCAGGCATGCGCGATCGTCCATCAGATCGTCCTGGAGCGGATGGAGCGACGCGGTGCTCGGGGATCGATGGTGTTCAAGCCGGGCGACGCGGATGACGGCGGCGTCCTGCCCGCGCTGCCGAGGGCGGCGCCGGAAGCCTGAGATCGAGGCCCGGCGCGGGCCGCACTCGCTTTGGTGCGGACCGGATCGATGTCGGCGCTCAGGCCGGTGGCGCCTCGCCGTCGGTGGCTGCCGTGGCCAGGGTCCAGCCTCCTGCCCGGATCGCGGCGAGCCGCGCCGAGAAGCCGGTCTCGTCCATCAGCGCCCGGACCTCCCGGACAGCTCCTTCCGAGGGATACATGCTGCCCAGGCCGAGCTCGTCGCGCATCTCGTCTCGGTGCGCGATGAAGCTACGCCATCGCGGCCCGTAGGCCTCGGCGAGGTCGGGCAGGAACTCGGGTGGAGTGCCGCCCATGCCCCGCTCGTAGAACTGGTCGGCCCAGTCGGCGAACATCGCCACGTGCCTGATCCCGTACCCGGATTCCACCTGGAGGCCGCGGATGATCTGGTTGATCACCGCCACCGAGTTGCCCCGCGGGCAGCGGCTCTGGCAGGTGTAGCAGTAGAAGCAGAGCCAGACGGAGTCGTCCTCGAGCAGGCTGGGATCGCCTTCCAGTGCCCGCTTGGTGATCTCCCGCGGTGAGTAGTCGGCGAACCGGGCGGCCGGACACCCCGAGGTGCAGATGCCGCACTGCATGCAGGACATGAAGCCCTCGACGTGGCCGTGCATGCGCGGGTCGGAGATGATCCTCTCGACCAGGTCGGGATGGGACGGCTGGGCCTGGAAGGCGTTGTCCGCGATCACGGTGTAGGGGTTCACCGGTGCCGGCTTCGCCTCCGGCGCTCCGGGCGCAGCGCCGTCGATGCTCATGGCCTCTGCCTCCCCGCGACCGAGCCGATCCCCGCGTTGGCGGCGGCGGTCGGCGGCGATGCCGCGCCGCGCGGGCCGGCCTGGAAGAACTCGGGCCAGAAGTAAGCGCGCACATGGCTCCGGCTGCGCCTCGCCGCCGAACGCACCACGTCGCGGCAGAGCAGGCAGGGGGTGACGATCGGGGCGCGGTGCGTGTTGGCGAGCGCGAGCAGCTCCGTCACGGTCCGGGTCGGGGTGCGGTAGAGACCGCCGACCCCACCGCAGCAGCCGCCGTGAAGAGAGGGGCGATCCATGATCGGCTCCGAGCCCGCCAGCTCGGCGGCGGCCGACATCACCCGGAGGGCGTCGTCACGGGCCGAGAGGCAGCCCGCGTAGGGCACGAAGCGCGGGCTGAGGGCCTGCAGCTGGATTCCGCCCCGGCGCGCCCGTTCGACCAGGGCTGCCCACACCGGGGTGGCTGCCGCCCCGCTCCGGGCCAGGGTCCGTTCGCAGGCGGGACAGGCGGTCATCAGCGCTTCATCGAAAGATGGTGGCGTGGTGCGGGGATCGCGGGACGGATGCCCGCAGCATTCGATGGTGGGAGTTTCGGTGAGCTGCACGCCGATCGCCGCCGCCAGGGCCCGGGTCGCCGCGTAGGCATGGCCGTCGGCGCGCAGCGCGCAGCCGGCGAAGAAGCTCGGCTCCCCTCGAGGTGGCGGGGTGGGACGAGGCGCCTGTCCCAGCCGCCCGCGAAGGGAACGGATCCCCAGCGCGGTGGCGCCGGCCGGGTCCCGGGGGAAGAAGCCGCGTGCCGCCAGGGCGAGACCGGTGGTCAGGCCGTCGACCCGGCGATGCCGCTCGATCTGGCCGCTGGCGATCCGGGCGGCGCTCCGCTCCGGGCACCGCGGCCCGCCGTGCCTGCGCTGCAGCGCCCGGACGCCGGCCAGCACGGCGGCCACGTCCACGCCCATCGGGCAGGCGTCGGTGCAGGCTCCGCATTCGCTGCAGCGCCACGCGTCCTCGGAGGCGAGGAGCCCCACCAGGTCGCGGGTGAGCACCATCCGGACCACGCCCCGCGGTCCCGAGGCCAGGTCGATGCCCTGGGGGCACGCGCTCCGGCAGCGACCGCACTGGAAGCAGGGGGCGCAGCTCTCGGCCAGCTCCGCCAGCGCGGTGCCGATGTTCGGGCTGGTCTCGAGCATCATCCGGCTCCGATGAAGGCCGCGCGGCTCGGCTCAGCGGCCGTCGTGTCGAGCCGCTCTCCCGCGACCCGGGCGCAGAAGCCGCGGATCCGGTGACCGATCGTGCCGTGGTCGATCGCGCACAGGCGCCAGATCTCCGTGGGCACGGAGCGCCCCGCCGCGTGCAGCACCTCGGCTGCCAGGGCCACCTGCTCGGCGGCGCTGCCATCCCCGCTTCGGTACTGGCACCGACCCTCCACGCAGCCGGCCAGGAAGATCCCCTCCGCACCGAGACGAACCGCTTCGACGAGATGGAGGGCGCTCAGGCGTCCCAGGCAGGGCAGCTCGATCAGCCTCACGTTCTCGGGGTAGCGATCCCGCCGGCGGCCGCCCAGCGACAGCGCCGCCCCGGCGCACTCGGCGCAGGCGAAGCCGACCACCGGGTGCTCGGCTCCATCTATGAGCGTCTCCAGCCGCATCATCAGGGTCCGGTCGTCGAGGGGATGGGCGATGGCCAGCTCCGGGCAGCTGGCGGCGCATATGCCGCAGCCGCGGCAGGTCTCGGCGTCGACGGTGGCGAGCGGCGCGTCTGCTCGGACGCTGTCGGGCCGCTGCTCCCCGGGCTCTCGCTCGGCCAGGCGAATGGCATCGAACGGGCACGCCGCCACGCAGGCGCCGCAGCCCACGCACCGAGCCGGGTCGATGTCCGGGCTGCGGTCGCCCCGTCGCGGCGCCGGCATCAGGAACTGGTGGATCAGGCCTGCGGCCGCCGAGGCCTCGGTGATGCTCTCCGCGATCGTCTTGGGTCCCGTCGCCGAACCGCAGACGAAGACGCCCTCGGCTCCGGTCTCCACGGTCCGGTTCTTGGCATCGAGGGGCGCCACGAACCCGGCCTCGTCGATGGCCGCGCCCAGGTGCTTGGCCAGCTGCGGCCCGTCCGGCGCCGGGACCAGCCCGGTCGAGAGCACCACGATGTCGGGATGGAGCCGGCACAGCCGGGAGCTGGCGAGGTCTTCCACCTGCACCACCAGCCCGTCTTCTCGGTCCCGCTCGACCGCCGCCGGTGAGCCGCGCAGGAACTCGACACCGGCGCGGCGCGCCGCCAGGTACCAGGCCTCGTCGCGGGCCCCGGTCGTCCGCAGCTCCTGGAAGCAGATGGTGATCCGCATCTCCGGGAACAGCCGGCGGAGCCGGATCGCGTGCTTCAGCGCGATCATGCAGCAGAGCCGGGAGCAGTAGGGGAGGCGTCGCTGGTCGCGCGAGCCGGCGCACTGGATCATCACCAGGTGCCGCGCCGGCATCAGTCCCAGCCATGACTGCTCCTCCCAGCGGTCGAGGCGCTCGGCCAGCTCCGCCTGGGTGAGCACGCCCTTGCCACCGTAGCCGAGATGGGTCACCAGGCTCGCTGGGGCTGGCTCGCAGCCGGTCGCGATCAGCACCGCTCCGGCCTCCAGCACCTCGAGATCGGCGGCAGCGCGCAGGTCGATGGCGCCGATGGGGCAGGCCTCGGCACAGCTGCCGCACAGGGTGCAGCGCGCGAGGTCGATGGCGCGGAGCACCCTGCCGTCATACGGCTCTCTGAGGATCGCCGTGATCTGGCCGTCGGGGCTCGCGGCGGCGCACGCCTGGTCGCAGAGCCCGCAGTCGATGCACTCCGTGCCGATCATCGCGGGCACGGCTCTGACCTCGATCCTCAGATTCGCGGCGTCGCGGCTCACCGAGACGACCTCCGCCTGCCGGCGGACCCGGAGGTTCGGCTGGTCGATCGCCGGGTTGCGATGGAGGCAGCGGCGGACCCCGGGCTGGGTTCCGCCTACCGGCAGGCACGGCCCGCAGTCCCCGGTCGGGAAGACCGATCCGATCCTGGCCGAGCGTCCTCCCAGGAAGGGCCGCCGCTCCAGCAGATCGACCTGGTGCCCCATCCGGGCCAGCTCGGTGGCGGCGTGGGTCCCCGCCAGACCGCCGCCGATGACCACGACGCGGTCGACCCGGGTGCCGGCCTCCGCCCTCCGTTCCGGACGCTCCGGGAATCCGACCGCTGCCCGGGCTATCCGCAGCGCCTTGTCGGTGACCGCATCGCGGGCCCCGCCGTGGACCCAGGAGCAGCCTTCGCGGATGTCGGCCGTCTCGAGCCGCAGGCCGCGCTCGCGCAGGGCCAGGAAGCGCTGTGCCGCGAAGTCCGCCGCGCAGCCGACCAACACCAATCGCCTTTTCCCGCCTCCCTCCTCGAGAAGCTCGAGAAGGCGGGCTCGACCCTCGCGGTCGCACCAGATCCGCCGCCGCTCGACGGCGACGCCGTCGCTGCGGAGACCGCGTTCCAGCAGGTCGAAGTCGATGTTCTCCGCCATGGTGCCGGCGCACTCGCAGATCAGGGCACGGGCGGCCCCGCTGTCGTCCGCCGGCCGCCGGCCCGCGGCCGATCGCGGTTCCCCGCTGCCGAGGCCGGGATTCATGAGCCCACCCGGGCGGTACGGCGCGAGCGCCCCGGCAGCTCGACCCTCGCCACATTCACCGGTCGGGCCTCTACGGCTCCGGTCGGGCAGGCGCGCACGCACGCTCCGCAGCCCACGCAGCGCTCCGCCACGAAGACGACGCTGCGGAAGGCCCGAACCCGTTCCGGCACCTCGATGGTGGTGCTCGGTGGGTGGCGCGCGATGCGGCGCAGCACCGCACCCAGCGCGCCCAGCTCCGTCCCGGCAGGGGCGGAGAACAGTCGCGCCGGATCGAAGCGGCCCTCCTCGACCATCGCACCGGTGGGGCAGGCTGAGACGCAGCGGCCGCAGCTGACGCAGAGCTCGTCGTGGCGGAGGATCTCGCAGCCGAGAACGCCAGGGCGAACACCGGAGGTGTCCGAGTCCAGCATGCTGGCGATCTCCATGCCGCGGGCGCTCAGGGGCATCGTCTACGACCTCGTCTGGTGGGGCGCGCGGGCGAGGCGCGGGAGCTTCGCGATGGTCTCGTCCATGCGGCGGGCGGTGGCCGCGAACCGTGGGAAGTCGGCGGCGCTCATGGTGAACATGGCGACGCGCTCCGGCTCGACCCCCACCGCTCCGAGCAGCCTCCTCACCAAGGCCACCCGGTCCTGGGCATGGAGATTGCCCACCCGGTAGTGGCACTGCCCCTCCAGGCAGCCGGCAACATAGACGCCGTCGGCCCCGGAGGCGAGCGCGCTGACGATGTGCAGCGGCGCCACCCGGCCGGTGCATGGAACCATGACGGTGCGGATCGTGGGGGGAAGCGAGAGCCGTGCGTTGCCGGCCCCGTCCGCAGCGGCGTAGGCACACTCCCGGCACAGGAAGGCGATGATCCTGCGGGACCCTGTCCCGGGGGCAGCGTTGGGGGACGCTCCATCGACCGGCTGCTCGGCGGGGCATGCCTCGCTGTCGATCTGCTTGTGGACAGAAGTGTCCACAACTTGTGGCCGCCCCACCCGCTGGCCGGCACCGTCACTCAGAGCCACCGCCGGGATCGGCGAGTTCATGCCAGCGCCTCCGCCAGCAGCTCCGCGGTGGAGTAGCCGCCCACGCTCATGGCCCCGGAGGGGCACTCGGCGGCGCAGATCCCGCAGCCGCGGCAGCTCGTCGCCTCGACCACCGCGTGCGGCCGCTCACCGTCCACCAGGAAGACCGAGCCCTGCGGGCAGACGCTGACGCAGATGCCGCAGCCGATGCAGATCTCGGGGTCGGAGAAGGCGACCTCCACGGGCGCCACCGCCACCCCCGGCTGGAGCATCGCGATCACCCGGGCGGCCGCGGCCTTGGCCTGGGCGATGGTGTCGGGGATGCTCTTGGGTCCCTGGGCGGTCCCCGCGATGAAGATTCCGGGGCGCTGGGAGTCCACCGGCCGCAGCTTGGGGTGGTACTCGCGGAGGAAGCCCGCCGCCCCCTGCTGGAGTCCGACCACGCGCGCGATCTGACCGGTGCCCTCCGAGGCCTCGATGCCGGCGGAGAGCACCACCAGGTCGAACAGCTCCTCGTGCTTGCGTCCGGAGACCGTGTCCTCCCACCGGATGCGGATCGAGCCGTCCTTCTCCTCGATGTACTCTCCGACCCGGCTGCGCACGTAGCGCACCCCGTTCTCCATCACCCGGCGCAGGTACTCCTCGTGCGCCTTGCCCGGGGTGCGCAGATCCGTGTAGGCGACGGTCACCTCCGCCGCCGGGTACGACTCCCGGATCAGCGACGCGTGCAGCGTCGCGAACAGGCAGCAGATCGCGGAGCAGTGCTGGTTGCCACGCGACGTCTGGTCTCGCGAGCCGACGCACTGGAGCATGAAGATCCGCTCGGGCACGCGGCCGTCGGACGGCCGGCGCAGCTCACCCTCGGTGGGCCCGGAGGCCGAGAGGAGACGGGCCAGCTGGCCCTGGGTGATCACGTTGGCGTAGCGGCCGTACCCGAGCGGGGGCTTGCGCCTGGCGTCGAACTCCCGGTGGCCGGTGGCGATGACCATCGCCCCCACGGTCAGCTCCTCCTCCCAGGGGCGCTGGGTGAGGTCGATGGCGCCGGCGGGGCAGGCGGATTCGCACGAATGGCATTCGGCACAGCCGCCGCAGGCGAGGCAGCGCTGCGCTTCAGTGAGCGCCTCGGCCTCAGTGAAGCCGAGCCGCACCTCCTCCCAGCTGCGCCGACGCTGCTCGGGCGCCAGCATGCCCATCACCTGGCGAGCACGCAGCTCCCGTCCGGCCAGGTCCGAACCCGACACCCTGGCCTCGGCTCTCTGCTCTGGCCAGACCGGGGAGAGCGCCTTCCCGCGGAGGTGGTTGTGGATCCCGCGGGCCGCCCGCGCTCCAGCCGCGATCGCCTGGATGGCGATCAGCGTGCCGGACGGCGCCGCGTCCCCGGCCGCGAAGACTCCCGGCCGCCCGGTCATCATGGTCGATCGGTCGATCGCGATCTGGCCAGCTTCGACCGCGACGCCGGCGGCCCCGCTCAGGGCGTCCTGGTCCAGCTCCTGACCGATGCACACCACCACGGTGTCCGCCTCGAGCACCACCGGCTCCGCATCGAGCGGCCGCGGAGGGCGCCAGCCGCGCTCGTCCGGCTCCCCCAGGGCGCACGGTTCCAGCCTGACCCCGGTGACGGCGGTGTCGCCGATGAGCTCTGTCGGCATCAGCGAGGGGGCGAGCTCGACGCCCTCCTCGATCGCGTCGGCCACCTCGCCGGCCTGCGCGGGAACGGTACCGGCGTCCTCGATGCAGGCCATGGTGACCTTGCCGGCGCCGAGCCGGAGCGCGGTGCGCGCCGCATCCACGGCGACATCCCCACCGCCGATCACCACCACCCGCGCCCCGACCGTGACGGCCTCACCGCTGCGGCGGGCGCGGAGCAGCTCCAGCCCGCTGACCACTCCGGTCAGCTCCGGGCCGCGCAGACGCAGCCGGCGCGGCCGCTGCAGCCCCATCGCCAGCAGGACTGCCGAGAATCCCGAGCCCAGCAGCGAGTCGACGGTGAAGTCGCGGCCGCAGCGCTGTCCGGTGCGCAGCTCGACGCCGTGGGCGAGGACCCGGTCCACCTCTGACGCCACCACCGGGGTGGGCAGCCGGAACTCGGGCACGCCGAAGCGCAGCATGCCTCCGCCCGCCGGCGCCGCCTCGTAGACGGTGACTCCGTAGCCGAGCAGGGCCAGGTCGCGGGCGGCGGTCAGGCCTGCCGGGCCCGCTCCCACCACCGCGACCCTCTCCTCGAACCGGCGCGGCGGCGGTGCCGGCGGAGCCGCCTGAGCCGCCCGGTCGGCGACGAAGCGCTTGAGCCCAGCGATCGCCAGCGGCCGGTCGAGACGGCCCCGGGTGCACGCGTCCTCGCAGGCATGGGGGCAGATCCGGCCGCAGACGCTGGGGAAGGGGTTGGGCTGGCTGGCCACCCGGTATGCCTCCTCCCAGCGACCCTGGGCGGCGAGGGCGATGTACCCCTGCGCCGAGGTGCGGGCCGGACACGCGGAGGTGCAGGGGGCCAGGCCTCGGTGGTCGATGGCGAAGGTCGGGGGGACCGCGTTGGCGAAGGGACGCCAGATCGCCCGGCGGCGCGAGACGCCCAGGTCGAAGCCGTTCTCCAGCTCCACCGGGCAGGCGTCGGCGCACTTCCCGCAGCCGACGCACTGGTCGGTGACGAAACGCGGGTGGTGGCGCACCGTCGCCCGGAACTCGCCCGGGGGCCCGGTGACCGTGACGACCTCGGCGAGCGCATGGACATGGATGCGCGGGTCGGTTGCGGCGTTGGCCAGCCGGGGGCCCAGCGAGCACATCGCGCAGTCCTCGGTTGGGAAGGTCTTGGCGAGGCGGGCCATGTAGCCGCCGAGCGACGGCTCCCGTTCCACCAGGTGGACGTCGATGCCGGCGCCCGCCAGCTCCTCGGCTGCGGAGAGCCCGCCGATGCCGCCGCCAACGACCAGCGCCGACCGGTGCAGGAAGCTGCGTGACGGCTGCAGGGGGCGCTGCCGCGCGGCCCGGGCCACCGCCGCCTGGAGGATCTCCTCCGCCTTGCGCTGCGCCCGCTCCGGCTCCGCACGGTGGATGAAGGCGCAGCCCTCGCGGAGGTTGGCGAAGGCGACGCTGTTCTCGCCCAGGCCGAGATCCCGGGCGATGCGCTCGAAGGTCGGGCCCTGGAACCGCCGCGAGCAGGCCCCGACGACGAGCCGGTCGAGAGCGCGCTCCGCCACCCGGGCCTCGATCAGCCTCCTTCCCTCGGCGCCGCACATGAACTGGCAGACGTCGGCGCAGACCACGCCATCGAGGGAGCGGCCGCCGGCGGCCAGGGCGGCCACGTCGAGAACGCCGGAGATGTTGCCTCCGCACTCGCAGAGGAAGACGCCGCCGCGGGTCACGGAACGGCTCGCGGGCGGGCTCCGATCCGCTCCAGGAGCGGCTCCACGTCCTGTGAATGGGCGGCGACGCCGCAGACCGTATCGGGGTCGGCGCCGAGGGCGAGGGCCACCAGCTGCTGCACGTGAAGATGGACGAAGGGGTACTCCTCGCCGGAGCTGCGGGCGATGACGTCGTGATGGCGGTCGAACTGGACCGCGCAGTTGGGGCACATGTGCACGCAGACGTCCACCCTCTCCGCGGCGAGCCGGCGCAGCTTCTCGCGGGTCACGGCCATCGACATCGACGGGTTGACGAACCGCTGGCGGAATCCGGCCCCGCAGTGCGTCGTCTTCTCCGGGTAGTACCCGGTGGCGGTCACCCCGGCCGGTTCCAGGAGGTCCTCGGGCAGCATGAAGTTCTCGCTGTCCCCGAGCACCTCGTCGGGGAACACCTTGCAGTAGTGGCAGGCCGGGTGGGTCGCGACCTTGATCCCGTCGAGGCGTCGGCGAACCAGGGAGGCGATCGAGTGGTGCTGGCTCCAGAGGACCTCCAGGGCGTGCCGGTGCTGGATGGAGCGGGCCACCCCGTCGTCATAGCGGTGCCCGATCTTGGCGAGCTGCTCGTTGACCTTGCCGCGTTGCTCCGGGTCCTCGAGGACCCGATACGCCTTCTTGTTGATGGCGTAGCAGGTCGAGCAGAGATAGGCCATGATCGGGTGCTCCGCCTCCACCGCGACGCAGGCGTTGCGGGCCGCCATCGCCAGGGTGGTGGGGAAGGGAAGGAGGTCGCTGTAGTAGCCGAGGCCGGTGCAGCAGGTCTGCTCGGGGTTGACGATGTACTCGACCCCAAGCCGCTCGAAGAGCCACCTGGTCGCCGCCTCGACCCCCGGGTACTCGCTGGAGACCATGCAGCTGCGGAAGAGCTGCACGCCACCCAGGATGGGAGGGACCTCCGGGGTCGTGTAGGCCATCGGCTGCCGGACTCTGGCATGGGAAAGCCTCAAGATCAAGTGGGGCCATGCTGTGATATCGTTCTCTTCACCAGAACAATGCCGAGTTCCGACCTGTCCCCGCTGGCGGCCGCCCCGGTGCGAGGACACCCTGTGCCGGCCGCGGAGGCGGAGGCGCGGACCGACCGTCGGCCGGCGCGGCCGCCCGGCCGCGTTCGAGCCCGCCCTGACATCACCCTGGACCAGCTCCACACGTTCCTGGCCGTGGCCGAGCGGCAGCACATCCACGAGGCCTCGGCCGCCCTCGGCGTGTCCCAGGGATCGGTGAGCAGCGTCGTCCGCCGCCTGGAGAGAGCCGTCGGCCTTCCCCTCTTTCAGCGCGTGGGCCGGAACATCCGCCTCACCGACGCCGGCCGCTCGCTGCGCCCCATCGCCACCCGGGTCTTCGACGACCTAGCCCAGGTCGACGAGCTGAGGTCGAGCTACCTCGACATCGAGCGCGGCGAGATCGCGATCGCGGCCGGCAACGTGGTCGGCGCCCATCGGGTCCCGGGCTGGCTCGCCCCCTTCGTCGCCGCCCACCCCGAGATCGGCCTGCACCTGACCCTGGCCCCCTACCGGGGGATCATCTCGATGCTCCAGGACGGGGACGCCGACATCGTCTTCGCGGGATGGAGGGTTGACGTTCCCGGCCTGCAGTCGCTGGTCCTCGAGCGCTCCGAGATGCTCCTGGTGGTCGCGGCCGGGCACCCGCTGGCCCGCAGCCGTGCTCCCCTGCGCGAGCTGAGCCGGCACCGCCACCTCGTCCACGCGCGGGGTTCGGCGACCCGCCGGCTCGCCGATCTGCTGCTCGCGGGGCATGCCCAGGACGCCGAGACCGTGGAGCTGGGGGCGAGCGCCATGGTCTCGGCCTTGATGGCGGGGCTGGGATTCGCGGTGATCGCCCGGGTGTTGGTGGAGCGCGACCTGGAGAGCGGGCGGCTGGTCGCGCTCCCCTCCCGGGGACCGAGGGTGATGCAGGAGTTCAGCGCGGCTCGCCGCATCGGCGCTCACATGCCGGCGGTCGACCTGCTCTGGGAGCACCTTCAGGGCCTGGCCGGCGTCACGCCGCCGGCCGCCCCGCCTGGCCGTGCCTGAGCCCGGCGGCCCCGCCTTGCCCTGACCCCCAGCCGGCTGCCACCCTTGCGGCGGTGCGCCAGGGAGCCCGCGTCGCCCTCCCGCACCCCCATCGGTCGGGCCACGGCCGGGATCGCGGAGGATGGCCATGCGCACGGTCTTCAGCGGTGGACGGGTCTTCGACCCCCGGAGCCTGAGCCTTGTCGAGGCGGACGTCGCGATCGAGGACGAGCGGGTCGTCGAGGTCGCCCGGCACCTCGACGGTGACCACCACGTCGACGCCACCGATCGCAGCCTCCTTCCGGGGCTCTTCGACTGCCACGTGCACATCGCGATGAGCCACATCGATTCCTGGAGGCACCTGCAGACGCCGCTCTCCTACCGCTTCTATGACGCGGCCCGCAGCCTGCTGACCACCCTCAGGGCGGGCATCACCACCATTCGCGATGCCGGCGGGGCCGACCTGGGGATGAAGCGAGCGGTGGACGACGGCCTGATCCCCGGTCCTCGCCTGCGCATCTCGCTCACCATGCTCAGCCAGACCGGCGGCCACGGCGACCCCTGGCTGCCGAGCGGCGCTCTCGGGGAGCCGCCCGTCTACCCGGGGATGCCGAGCGCGGTGGCCGACGGCCCCGAGGAGCTCCGCCGCAAGGTGCGCGAGCTGATCCGCGACGGCGCCGACGTGATCAAGGTGGCGACCTCGGGAGGGGTGCTGTCCGCCCAGGACGATCCCCGCCATCCTCAGTTCGCCGCCGACGAGCTGGAGGCGCTGGTGAGGGAGGCGGCGGCTGCGGAGCGGTGGGTGATGGCGCACGCGCAATCGACGGTCGGCATCAAGAACGCGATCCGCGCCGGGGTGCGATCGATCGAGCACGGCGTCTTCCTCGACGACGAGGCCATCGAGCTGATGCGGCAGCGCGGCACCTGGCTGGTGCCGACGCTGGTCGCGGTGCAGGGGGTGATCGACGCCGCTGCCGCTGGGGCCCAGATCCCGGAGGCCAGCCTGCGCAAGGCGCACGACGTCAAGGACGCCCATGCCGCGTCCTTCCGCCGGGCGGTGGCGGCGGGGGTGCGCATCGCCCTCGGCACCGACAGCCCGATCACGCCGCACGGCCGCAACCTGCGCGAGCTTCCGCTCATGGTCGAGGGCGGCATGACTCCCGGGGGCGCCTTGGCCGCCGCCACCATCAGCGCCGCGGAGCTGCTCGGGGTCGAGGACGAGCTGGGCTCGCTGGAGCCCGGCAAGCGCGCCGACCTGGTGCTGGTCTCCGGCGACCCCTACCAGCTCGACACCCTCCCGGCCCGCATCGAGTCGGTGTGGAAGGACGGCGTCGAGGTGGCGCGCTCCTCGCCCGCCTGAGCCTCGGGTCGGGAAGACGTCCATCTCGCCCGCCGCAGGCTGGCGGTCGCCACCTCGACGTGCCCGGAGAAGACGGGCGAGCTCGGCTCGGGGGTAGCTGGCGACCTGGGCGCATGTTCAGAGGGCAGCGGCGAGAGGCTGCGCAGGACATCGAGCGGGTCCCGGGCTCGATGGATGAGCTGCTGACGAAGAAGCCACGGTCGCCGGGCGGTAGGTGGGAGTGGTGCGTTGGGGCCTCTCTCGTTTGGGCTGCTGGGGATCGCTGGGGTACCCGGGCTTGGTGAGCCAGGGCGTCACTCCTTGGCCCCGGCTCGAGCCATGCCGCGGCCGTTGGCGGCCGCGTGGTATGCTCCGGCCCAACACTCTGCTGAGTGGTCGCTCGTGGTCGTCTTCTCCTTCTCGAACGGACCCGTAGCGTCTGTTCTCCATCTGAGAAGGCAAGGAGGCACCAGATGATCGGTACCGTCAAGAAGGTCGTCGGCGAGCGTGGCTTTGGATTCATCACCGCAGAGGATGGGCAGGAGTATTTCTTCCATCGCAGCGGTGTGGACAGCTCACTCAGCTTCGAGCAACTCGCTGCTGGCGAGCGCGTTAGCTTCGACGTGGAGCGCAGCGACAAAGGACCGCGCGCAGCGCACGTCCGCGCCGCCTGAACTCCGCGCAGCCATGGGGGCGCCGCTGATCGGTGGCGCCCCCGGTGGCGCTCCCGTGATGTGGGGCAAGCTGCGACGCGACGGAGCCCTGGACCTCCCCTGGGTTGATCTCGAGGCGCTGGTCACGACCGGCGCCTTGCAGGCGGCGACGTTCGCGTTCCCCGGGCTGAGATCGCTGGCGCTCGCCGATTCCCCACTCTTCATCGACGACTTCGGCGAACGCACTCGGGAAGGCGAGATTCGACGGGAGGCTGTGAGCCGCCGTCAGGGCTGGTTAGCGGCGGGCAGGCGCACCGACGGACTTGGCCTCCCCGAGGGCTCCCGGGCGGCCGTTGGAAGCCGGCGTCAAGCTCGCGTTGGGGTAATGGCTGGGGTAGTGCTCCGGTGAGGGCAGCCTGAGAGATCCGGGCAGGGCTGTCCGGCCGTGCGCCGACTGCCCGATAGGCCCTGGCGGGGCCTGGGGGCCCCTGCCACGATGCTGCCCGCTGGCCGTCGGGCCGCGGGGGCGGCCGACCACGGCCTTGGGGGCAGCCGGCGTGGCTGACGGGGAACCGACACGAGTGGCGGTCAGCAGCGCGGCGTTGCGTCGGCGCCCGCCCAAGCGGACTTAGGGGGACCAGAGTTATGTACCCACCATATGTGCCTATTCCGCCGCCACCACCGCGGCGCCGGTCGTGGCTCGGCCTGCTCGTCCGAATCCTCGGCGGGGTGGTGATCGGAGCCGTTGTCCTTGGAGCACTCGGGTTCTTCGTCGTCGACGATCTGGGCATGCACTCAAGAGTGAATACCCTGAGCGGCCAGCTTAGTTTGGGGCGATCGACTCACCAGAATGACACGCAGACGATCGCAGGACTGCAATCTCAGCAGGCCGCCGACGACCAGACGAACGCGGTTCTGCAGTCTCAACTGGCCGCCGATCAAGAGCAGATCACGTCCCTCCAGGCACAACTGCCAACCATGCCCCAGTTCACGCTAGTCGATTCAGGCTGGGATGCACCCTGCAGCAACGATTCCTGCTTCCCCGAGGCATCGTTCATCAACCATGGGCAATCGGGAGGGGCGGTGGCCATCTTCCAAATCTATGCTGGCAGTTCGACGAACGGTGCCTGGCTAGCAGAATGCAGCGCGGCACTGCCCGTCACCCCGGCAAACGGTGCCGCCGACGCACGCTGCACCGAATCCTCGGCGGAACTCACTCAGTATTTCGACAACAACCCCACGGGAGAGGTCACTCTGGCGGTCAGCGTGCAAAACCCTTGAGCCGTTACGTCCGCTGGCCCGTCTCGTGGTCGCCGCCGCATGAGGGGTGTAGCAGGACGCGCCTGCGCGTACGCGCGCCCAGGAAGTAACCCAAGTCTTTGAATTCGACGGGTAACCCCCATCCCCGTGGGTGTCGCGTGTGCGCGCGTGGCTCACGGCCGCGGCCCGTTGAACCGGCTAGCGACTGAACCCGGGCAGAACCGGCCTCGTCGGCGTCGGCTTCGGCGGGGCAGCGGGCGCCATGGCTTTGACCATGGAGACCTCGCGAGGCAGCTCTAGGAAGCGGGCGCGATCCGGGACGTGATCGAGCAGATCCGCCAGCGCCATCCGGAGTTGGAGGGCGCGGACGCGGCTCGCCCGCCGGTCCAGCACTCCAACCCTCCTGGTGAGCTCAGACGTCCGAAAGCCAGCGACGACCTGCGCCGCCACCGCCAGCGCGCCCGCGAGGCCGCGGACCGGGCTCGGCAGGAGGCGGAGCGACGTCGCGGTCCCTATTCCCGGTAGCAGTGGTCTGGCGGGAGTGTGACAGGGCCGTCGAGCCCTGAGCCGGAACCCCGCAGCAGCACCCAGGATGGATGCGTGGTCGCGATCAGAGATCACTTGGGCGCTCTCGCTGCGCGGCGGGTGTTCCGTCCCAGGCTCGTCCTGTCCGTCGCCGTGATCTCCCTGGTGGCGTTGGGGGCCGTCGCTTGGCTTGCCCTTGCCGTCATCAGTCCTCGATGGACGGGCATCGCGATCAGCGTTCCGCCCTGCTCGGCAGACATGGGCGGCTGTCGAGTGTTCGTTATCCCGGCTGCTGACGCCTACGCCGAGCCGGCCGCGCATTCGCCGGTCGTGGCCGTGGCTGGATGGTCCGGACTGGCAACGACTATCGACATCCATTTACCCCCGGGGAGCTACGGCGTCTCCGCGAAGGATGCCTGGGCGGCGAGGTCGACAGCACGCTGGTCACCGTGAGCCCTGGTCAGCAGTCTCCACTAGCGCTGTCCTCGCACTGGGACTTGATACGCCCCCTCGAGCCTGCCTGGAGCTGCCTGGCCGCGCGGTGACGGCCTGCCTCCCCCGCCGCCGGGCGGGCTTCACCCATTGATCCGCCACACGTTGAAGAACTCCGGAAGCCGTCCCCGGTGCCGCGCCGTCCTTGTGCCAGGTGCCTACCTATGCCTCGCGAAGGATAAACGCCGCATGGTTGACCTTCACCCGCTCGCCGAACTTGATCCGCAGGCACCCGCCACTGGATGTCTCGATGTAGACGCCTCCTTGGTCGATGCTCAGGACATCACCTCGGTACCCGCCGGTGGCTTCTAGTGTCATGCCCACGGTTGCGGTGATCCCCCGCTCGACCACTTGTGATTGTGTCGCTCGTCCGCGTGCCCTACCACGGGACGGACTGATCGCACTCGACCGGATCTGTCGGGAGGCGACCTGCACCCGCTCCTCGTGCACCGGCCGACGTTCGGCCCATGGCTCGTGAAGCTGCCGAACGAAGACGCTTGGTCGAGTCCTGTCCGTGAGCACGATCACCTCCTCGCGGCCGCGTGTGATCGCCACGTGCAGAATCCGGCGCTCCTCCTCGACGTCCTTCGCCCGACGATGGGGAAGGACGCCGTCGCGCACCTCTATGACGAGGACGCGCTCCCACTCCTCGCCCTTCACTCTATGCACCGTCGACAGGGTCACCCCATCATGGTCGGAGGGCCGCGTGAGCAGATCCCGCAACCAGGTCTCGAAGGACGCAGCCTCGGGATGCAGCGAGGCGAGATTCGCCAGGGCATCCAGGTCGTCGATGTGGGACTCGCCGAGACTCTTCGCGTCCAGCTGGTGCATGGCCTTCTCCAGGCCGGCCTGGCGGATCGTGTTGAGGACCAGGCTGGTCCTGCCAGTGCCAGCGGCACGGCCGATGTCATGCAGATCGTCGATGAACTCGTGGAGGCGACCGGCAACCCGAGCCGACTGTCTGGCGGCAAGCTCACGCAACTCGACCGGCGTCCAGCTGCGCCTCCCGCGAATCTCGTAGATCAGCTCTCGCGAGAATCCGCGCGACGGCCGACGCGCAGCCTCCTCGAGATCGCCAGGCCGCATCGCGTCGGGATGGTGGGCGAGGCGCAGATACGCCAGGGCTGATCTTACGCCCGTGCGCTGCAGAATCTCCGCGTTGACCGCGTTGATGACGGGGATACCCTCTGTGTGCAGGGCCACCTGTGGTGTGACCAAGCCGGCGTTGACACGACAGAGCACCGCGATGTCGCCCGGAGAGCTCCCATGCTCGAGCCAGTCGTGCACGATGGCGACAATGGTTGCGGCGGTCGCCTCCGGGCTATGGTGGAGCACGTTCATGGCGGTGGAAGCGCCGGGCCGCGCAGCGCGGATCCGCTTTGGAACTCGGACGCGGTTGTGTGTCAGCAAAGTCCTCGCCGCTGTCACGACAGCGGGCGGGCAGCGGTAGTTGACCTCGAGCGCGCGGGCCGCGGCGCCAGGGAAGAGGTCGGTGAAATCGATGAGGAAACGCGGATCTGCTCCGGCGTACCCGTAGATCACCTGATCGTCATCCCCCGTCCCAAAGACGTCCAGCGCGGGGCTGGCCAGGGTGCGAATCATCAGAAGATGCAGCGGCGTGAGGTCCTGGAACTCGTCGACGAGGAGGTGACGGCACTGCGCCTGCCACCTCCGCCTCAACTCGGCATCGGCGAGCAGCAGCTCCATGGTTCGGTAGAGCTGCTCATCGTAGTCGGCAAGGTTGCGCTCGACCAACTCAGCGCGGTACGCCCGGAAGGCGTCGCCAAAGCCGGCGATGTCGCTGTACCTCGTCTCGACGTCGTCTGGATCGAGCAGGGCTTGGCGCGTGATGTTGAGAGCCTCGAGGTACGGGGCCAGAGGGTCCGTATTTGCCCGGCGGTCGAGCGGAGGGCAGTGCTTCTCGAGGAGGTCGCGAACCTTCAGCTCCGAGTCGATGAACTGGATTCCGGGCAGTGCGTCCCTCAGGATCTCCCAGCCGAGTGAATTGAGCGTCTGGATGCGCGGGGCGAAATCCTTCGTCCGCCGCACCATCTCCTCCTGCGCGCGCTTGTTGTATGCCACGGCGACCACCTGCTCGCGGGTGTATCGCCGGTCGACCACGAGGTGCCGCAGCCGCTCGGTGAGGACGCGTGTCTTCCCGGATCCCGCCGGTGCGATCACGCGAGCGGGGCCGGACAAGTGTCGAACAGCCTGCAGCTGGTCGCTGGCGAGGTCAGCCCGCGGCTCGACGTATCCCGGAGAGGCGCGGAGCGACCCGATTTCCACGCTGAGGTAGTGCAGGACGCGCTGATCGCCGAACGCCCCATCGGGAAAGGGGCGGCGGGGGCCGCCGTCGACCCACGCCGGCTCCCCACCGGGGAGGAGGACCTCTGCCGGCCCGGCAGGCGCCGCCTCCGCTCCGGCCTTGGCGGCCAGCGTGGTCCAGTGCCACCGGGGCGATCGGCCACCTCGGCCGTCGTAGCTGTTGTTCCAGACCAGGAACAGCAGGCGATCGGTCCAGGGTTCGAACCGCCGGTCGAGCTCCCAAAGCGGCACCCTCCACGTGGCGCGTCGGCGAAGAGTGTTTGCATCGACGAGCAGCCGGATGACCAGCGGCTGCCGGCTGGCCCATGCTCGATGCAGCCGGTCGACCGTGTCGGTTCGCTTCTCAAGATCCGCCTGCGTCACCGGGATCTCTGGCATCCCTGACCAGGCAGGCGGAATCGGGTCTCCGCGGGCAAGGACGATGGACCGACCCAGCGCTCGCGGCCCGGGAATGAGCGGCGCCGCCAACTCGGGGACCAGTCCCGGACCTGAGTCGTCGACCTCCACATGGATCGAAGTAGCAGCGTTCGCGACGTCGCGCTCGACGACAAGAGGACCATCCAGGTCATCCCGTTGCGGCGACGACGCTGGCGCCGGCTCCTCACCGTCGCTATCCGCGTCCAGAGCTCGATAGAGGCCGACGGACGTCGCGCCCTTGATACCGGAGCGCGGCGACCGGTCCCCTAAGAGAACTGCAAGGCCCGCTTTCGTGATCCGGATGGCCCCCAGTGAGGGCTGCTCGGCAAGCCCCAGCCGGACGAGCAGGGTTCGCGCGTGCCCTACCCGATTGCCGAACCTCGTCTCCTTGCTCTCCCCGTTGACCAGCTCGGCCCGGTCGTCAGCGCTGAGCTCGAGGCGGTCGGCAAGCTGATCCCGGAGATCGCGAAGGGCCAGGCTTTGGGCGCCGTCGAGGACACGAAGAAGCCGGGCGGCAATCGAGTTGGTAGACGGAATGGCCATCTGGCACGAGAGCATGCCAGGGGAGCGAAATAGGCGTCCAGCGCCCACCGCGACCGCGGCGATCGCCTCGACCATTTCAGAGGGGGTCAGAGGGAGGGCGGGGGGCAAGGGAGCCCCTGAGGCCGGGGATGCCAACCGGATGGCCCGGCGTGCGACGCTCGGGCGGCAGCGTTGCCGATCGTCGAGCTCTTGGGGGGATGCCCAAGGCTGAAGCCGTGCTGGTCGAGTTCCCTGATCAGGAGGATAGCTCCCGCCTATGCCGCTTCCCGGAGCGGATCCTGGAGCCGAGCGTCGTAAGCAAGACGGCCTCCTTCGAGGCATGCGGAGGAACTTGAAACCCGTCCCGGCCGGGATCCACGAAGCCCTCGGAGCGGTGGTGTTCGCATGCGGAGTGCGCGACACGACGGTCCAGGCCAAGAGGAACCGGTCGATAGCCACGAAAGCTCTGCCATACCGGCGAGCCTGGAGCTGGGTCGTGGGGCGACCGAAGCCGCAGCTAACTCTCTTGGCAGGTCACCGCCACGTGACTTACGCCACCGGCGACGACGACCACGGGCGCGACAGCCTGGCAGTTGACGTCCCCGCTCTGGTAGAGGGAGCTTCGGCCGGTCGCCGCATAGGACCCGGCGGGCAGTCGGAGGGAGAAGGTGCCATCGGCTGCCGCAGTCGCGGTAAACGTCGCTTTCGAGGAACTCTGGAGGGTGATGGTCCCTCCGAGCGGACGCGGAGCTCCCGGTGGTGGTCCGCCCACGGCCTCAAGAGTGCCTGTCACCGTTCCCGTCGTGGGTTGGGAACCGGCGGCGCAGCCGGCGACGAGCAGGCCAGCAGCGATGATGGCCACGGGGGGGCGGCGGGGGCACCTCACATCCAACCGAACGCACTTGGGCCGTGTTGGTTTCCAGAGGTCAGAAACTGACGTAGCGACTGGCGGCGCCAGTTGGCGGCGTGGTCAACGGCTGGTGACTGGGTCGCCTTCTTCCCAGGAACCAGACACCACGCCTCGGCGTTGTACAGGCGGACGCGGCTGCGGTCGGCGGGGGGCGTCTGCCAAGGACGGCCTTGAGACGTGGGCACCGAGATGGACGATGACCGGGGCATGGACGACGGCGCTGGAGGATCTGAAGCCGCGCCCGGCCGAGCAGCGGGTCCGCGGCGCCTCAGACGGCTCCAATACCGCGGCCGGTCGCTGTGGGTGGCAGTCGCCATCATCGTGGTCGCTGGAGGGGCCGCTGCGGCGGTCATCGCCGTTGGCGGCGCAACGACCGGAGGCCGCACGGCGGGCAGCTGGTTCAAGCCGAGCGGCCCCGCGCTTGAGGTCGGCATGAAAGTCGGCTGCCCCGCCTCCGTCGTGGGCTACCGAGACGTGGTCAACACGTTTCCCGGCCCCCCGCTGGTTCCAGCCGACCCGAGCGCCGGGCTCATCTGCACATATGGGCCCGGACCTGGGCTCGGCCCGAACGGCAACGGCCGTGGCCTCCTGATCAGCTCGAGCCGCCTCGATCAGGCCACAGCCCAACAGATCGCCAACACGATCCGACTGATCAACCTGGCTGCGCCGACCGGGGTGTTCCATTGCCCCGCTGACGACGGCTCGGTAGCCGTCATCGAGTTCGCCTACCCAGGGAGAGCCGACGTCGGGCTCTGGTGGAAGACCAGCGGATGCGAAACCCTCGACAACGGACGGATCGGCGCGTTCCAAGGTGGGAATCCGAGCTTCTATAGCGCGTTCGAGGGCGTGATCGACCGGCTGTCGCTGCCATTCCAAAAGGGGGACCCGTGAGGGAATCGGCCCAGGCCACCACGTCAGCGGCTCTCACGAGACGGATCGCCGTCCTGG
Source organism: Binatia bacterium (assembly GCA_035624785.1). Lineage (GTDB taxonomy): Bacteria > Chloroflexota > Dormibacteria > Aeolococcales > Aeolococcaceae > JAJZNI01. Next base: position 72,437 of record DASPQV010000051.1, read on the forward strand.
CCTGCGTCGTCGCCCCCGCCGTTCTGGGCTGTGGTGCAGGGCGAACCTCCCTTACTGGGACGGGGCTGTCGCCATCCCGCAACCTATCGCTGATCCCGACACCAAGTCCGGCGGGGACCCCGACCCCCGCAACGCCCGCGGAAGCGACGACGTCCGAAGCGGCGGCTGCGTGCACGGATTCCCAACTGACACTTGCGTACCTCGACGTGGGCGCCGCGGCGGGTAATGTTCGAGTTGATATCGCGATACGAAATGAGGGTCCTGATCCTTGCACCCTGCAGGGGTGGCCCACTCTCCAGCTGGTTTCTGTCACTGGCGGCACCCTCCCGACCCATGTGACTGACACGACATCGACGTTCTTCGGTAGCGCCACCACCCAACTCGTAACTCTCGGCATTGGAACCCCACCTCTCAACGCGCAGCGACCAGCGCAGGGATACGCTTACATCAGTGTCGCCGGCAACGACGTTCTCAACTCCTGTGCTACTGCAGGCGGAGCGTATGTCACTTTACCGGGAACGGCGGGACCGGTCCTTGTGGACTTCGGACAGGGAACCGCGAGCGAGGGACTCACGTTCTGCTCCTCTGGGTCCTTGCAGGTGCTCCCAGTCACGAGCACGCTGGCTACCTCTCCGTGAGGTAGACGTTGGGGACCATCCCCCTTTGAGCGGGGTGGCGTCCAACGGCCTTCAGCAGCGACTCCGGTAGCGCATAACGGCGACCAAAGCCGGCTACTTCCGCCAGTGGCGGGCAGTCTCGGACGCGTACACCGAGCCGAGGTAATGCCCGTTCGCCTGCAGCCATTCCGAGAGCCGTGTGCGAGCCGTGGGCGGCGCCGATGAGAGGAGGTTCTCGGCCATCAGGGCGCCGAGCTCCTCACCGGTGATGAGCACGTCCCTGAGCAGGCGCGAGAGCGCGCTCCCCGCGAATCTGGTCACGGCGGCCGGCGCCCCGGTGACCAGGGCCCGCACCGGCAGGCTCCGAGCGATGGCGCGGACCAGCTCCAGGAACGTCAGCACCTCCGGACCCGCCGCATCGATGACACGGATGCCGTCCGCGTGGGCCTCCGTCACCGCGAGCTCGGCGACATCTCCGACGTAGACCGGCTGCACCCGGTAGGCCCCACCGTCCGGAACGGTGAAGAAGCGGAGCCGCCGGAGCAGCCATGCGATGTTGTTGACCAGGATGTCCTCGCGGCCGAAGACGAGGGTCGGGCGGACGATGGACGCCGGCACACCCGTCGAGCCAATTGCCTGCTCGGCGGCGGCCTTGCCGCGGAAGTACGCGAAGGGCGAGTGCGCAGCCGGGTTCGTCACCGAGAGGTGGACGACGCGGTGCACCCCTGCAGTCGCAGCCGCCTCAGCGAGGGCTCGGGTGTTCTCCACGGCCCGCTCAAATGTCATCCCGTTGCGGGGGCAGCGGATCCAGTAGGTGTTGTAGAGCACCTCGACATCGCGCAGATCGGCGGCGAGACGGCTCGCATCGGCGAACTGAAGCTCTCTGCACTCGATTCTGGGGTCGCCATTGGACGACAGGCGGCGCACCAGACCGCGGACCATGACGCCTTGCTCGAGCAACCGCCGGGCGATGTACCGCCCCGTGTAACTGTAGGGACCGGTCAGCGCATGCACGCTGAGAGTGTGGCATCGTCGGCAAGTGACGCGTTTGCGCCGTCAGCGCCTGGCTAGGTGGTCGGCGCCCGGTAAGGACTCGCCGCAGGGTTGCGCGCGCCGCGGGTACCGCGGGCCTCGGGACGCCTTCGTTCGGCCAGCGCTATGCGAGGTGGGCCAGGATCTCCTCAGGCGCGACGCCCAGGGCCTTGAGCACCGGAGCGACGCCCGCTTCTGACGAGAGGGTGGCCCGGAGCAGCTCGGCGGCCGACACCGTGGGCGTCGTGGTCTCGCTGTCGGCGCCGCTCATGGCCACGGCCCGGGTGACCAGGCCGCGCAGGTAGGCGTTGGGGAGGGCATTGCCCTGGGCGCTCCCCTGCGGAAGGGCCGTGACGATGCGCTCCTGGGTCAGGCCGGCAGCGGCCAGGGCCTTCCCGACCGGCCCAGTTCCCTCGGCGACGAGGCCGGCAAGCATGTGGAATACCCGCCCTACTGTCGTCAAGGCTGTCGTCAATAGGCCCTGGCGCTCGCCGATTCCCCACTCTTCATCGACGACTTCGGCGAACGCACTCGGGAAGGCGAGATTCGAACTCGCGACCTCACGGTCCCGAACCGTGCACTCTAACCTGGCTGAGCTACTTCCCGATCGCAGGGAATGATATCAGCGGTCCGGCGGCCACCTCGTCGGGGCCTCCCACTAGGCCAGCTTGCTGAGCTGGACGAACTGGTCGTCGGTCAGACCCACCAGGGCGGCCTCGACGTTCTCCTCCAGGTGGGCGACCGACGCCGTCCCCGGGATCGGGAGCATGACCGGAGAGCGGTGCAGCAGCCATGCCAGGGCCAACTGCACGGGGGCCACTCCGAGCCGCTCGGCGATCGAAACCAGGGGCCCCTCCCGCCGGGCCAGCTGCCCGGTCGCCACCGGGAACCAGGGGATGAAGCCGAGCCGGTCGCGCTCGCAGATCTGGAGCACGTCCTCCGCCTGCCGGTCGAGCAGGTTGTAGCGGTTCTGGACGCTGACGATCGAGGCGATGGCCCGGGCCTGGCGGAGCTGGTCGGGGCTGACGTTGGAGAGGCCGATGAACCGGACCTTGCCCTCCTGCTGGAGGGTGCGCAGCTCTCCCACCTGATCCTCGAGGGGGATCCGGGGATCCACCCGGTGGAGCTGGAGGAGCGGGAGCTGCTCCAGACTCAATCGGCGGAGGCTCATCTCACACTCCTGGCGCAGGTACTCGGGACGTCCCACCGGGTGCCACCGGTCCGGGCCAGTCCGGACCAACCCGGCCTTGGTGGCGATCACCAGCTGCTCGGGGTAGGGGTGCAGGGCGGCCCGGATCAGCTCCTCGCTGACGTGGGGGCCGTAGGAGTCGGCGGTGTCGATGAGGTCGACGCCCAATTCGACCGCACGGCGAAGCACCTGGATGCACTCGTCGCGGTCGGCGGGCGCCCCCCAGATGCCCGGGCCGGTGAGCCGCATCGCCCCGAAGCCGAGCCGGTGGACCACCAGCTGGCCTCCCAGCGCGAAGGTGCCGCTGGCGCTTGCCGGCCGTTCGATCGTCGATTCCGGCATCTCTCCATCTCCCCGGTGGGTCGCGGACCGCCGTCATCAGCCCCGTCCGACCCTGATGCTGGCACAAGCGCCGGGCCCGGCCGCCTCCGGCGGGGTTCGGCCGGTTGCCCGTCCACCTCCGGTGGGGGTCGGCCGGTTGCCCCGCCCACCTCCGATGGGTTTGGCCCGTTGCCCCAGGGGATCCGTCCCGCCGCCAGGCGAGCGGGGCTGCGAGGGCCAGCCGGGCGCAGGTGGGGGCCTTGCGGGCGACGCCTAGAATGGGCCGCGGAGCCACGAACCTGTCGAGGTGGCGATATGAGCACTGACGGCACCGGCAACGGGCGCCCGGCGGCGAGCCAGGGCGAGGAGCGGGGGGGCCTGCGGGTCAAGCGCGGCCTGGCCGAGATGCTCAAGGGCGGGGTGATCATGGACGTGGTCACCGCCGAGCAAGCCCGGGTGGCCGAGGAGGCCGGTGCGGTCGCGGTCATGGCCCTGGAACGGGTCCCCGCCGACATCCGCAAGGAGGGAGGGGTCGCCCGCATGAGCGACGTCTCGCTGATCAAGCAGATCATGGCCGCGGTCACCATCCCGGTGATGGCCAAGGCGCGGATCGGCCACTTCGTCGAGGCCCAGGTGCTGGAGGCGCTCGGCGTCGATTATGTGGACGAATCAGAGGTCCTCACCCCGGCGGACGAGGAGCACCACATCGACAAGTGGGCCTTCAAGATCCCCTTCGTCTGCGGGGCCCGGGATCTCGGCGAGGCCCTGCGCCGCATCGGCGAGGGGGCGGCCATGATCCGGACCAAGGGGGAGGCCGGCACCGGCAACGTCGTCGAGGCGGTGCGCCACATGCGGGCGGTCCTGGGCGGCGTCCGGCACCTGCAGTCGCTGCGCCACGACGAGCTGATGGCCGCGGCCAAGCAGCTGGGCGCCCCCTACGAGCTGGTCGTCGAGGTCGCCGAGACCGGCAAGCTGCCGGTGGTCAACTTCTCCGCGGGCGGCATCGCCACCCCCGCCGACGCCGCCCTGATGATGCAGCTCGGCGCCGACGGCAACTTCGTGGGCAGCGGCATCTTCAAGAGCGATGACCCGCTCGGCTACGCCAAGGCCATCGTGGCCGCCACCACGTACTACGACAAGCCGGATGTCATCGCAGAGGTCAGCGCCGGCCTGGGCAAGGCGATGCGTGGGCTGGACGTCGCCACCATGCCCAAGGAGGAGCTGCTCGCCACCCGCGGCTGGTAGATCCGGCGGCCGCCGAGGCGGCGCTGCTGGTCACTCGGTGCTGGTGGGTCCAGCGGACGCCGAGGCGGAGCTGCTCGCATCCGCAGCAGGCCGATCGGCGGGCGCTGGAGCGATCGGCGGCGCCTCATTTGCGACCGGTCTGCGGTGTCGGGCACCCGGCCCTTCGGTACACTGGCGGCAGTGACCGAGATGCCGCCGCTGTCGCCGCGTTGGGCGGTTCGGCGCGGCCGGGGGGACTGACGCCATCGTCCGCGTGGGTGTGCTCGCGCTCCAGGGGGACGTCCGCGAGCACCTGGCCGCCTTTCGCCGGGTCGGCGTGGAGTCCGTACCGGTCAGGACGGCGGAGGAGCTCGCCATGATCGACGGCCTGGCTCTGCCCGGCGGCGAGTCGACGACCATGAGCCGGCTGGTCAGGGCCTTCGGCCTGGAAGCACCCCTCCGGCGCCGCCTGGCCGACGGCATGCCCACCTTCTCGACCTGCGCCGGAACCATCCTGCTGAGCCGCGAGATCCTCGACGGCACCGGCGACCAGATCGCCTTCGGTGTCCTGGACCTGCGCACCCGGCGCAACGGCTACGGACGTCAGGTCGACTCCTTCGAGGACGACGTGGAGCTGGCCGAGATCGGGGAACCGGCCTTCCGAGCCGTCTTCATCCGGGCACCGGTGATCGAGGCATGGGGCCCGGGCGTCCAGGTTCTGGGGCACCTGGGCGGCAGGCCGGTCGGGGTGCGGCAGGGCCGCCATCTCAGCTTCACCTTCCACCCCGAGATGACCGGAGACCCCCGGCTCCACCGGCTCTTCGCCGACGCCCTGGCGGAGGCCGAGGAAGGGGCGGCGTGAACATCCGGCCCGCATCCTTCCGCGACCTGGCTCGGATCGAGGAGCTGTACGGCGAGGCGGGAAGCGGCGACGAGTCGGGTTCTCCGCTCTTGCCGGGCCACCCGGTGCCCCAGGCCACCCTGCTGCGGCTGTGGTACGCGGTCAGCAAGACCGTCTCCTCCCTGGTGCCGTTCACCGCCGGGGCGAGCGGGGACACGCTCTTCGTGGCGGAGACCCAGCGGGAGGGCATCGTCGGTTTCATCCAGGCCCAGTCGCCGGCTGGAAGGTCGGATTCGCTGCAGATCCTCAACCTGTGCGTGGCCGCAACGGCGAGCGGCCACTTTGCCCGCAGCCAGCTGCTGACCCATCTGACCAACCACGGTCTCGAGCACGGAATCCACCGCTTCCTGGTCCAGCTCCCCCGCGACCACGCCCTGGTGAGCGTCTTCCTGGAGCAGGGCTTCATCCAGCTCGCCACCGAGCAGATCCTGTACAGCGACGAGGCCCCGGCCACGGGATCCGCCGCGGCGGCGGGCCTCAGGCCGGCGCGCCGGGAGGACGTGGGCGCCATCTACCTCCTCTACCTGCGCACCACCCCCTCGCACGTGGCCAGCCTCGAGGGGTCCTCCCTCAAGGCCTGGCAGATGCGCTTCGCCGACGGGGCGATGTCCCGCCTCGGGCGCGACGACTTCCGCCAGTACGTGGTGGAGAATCCCGGGGTCGTCGCCTGGATCGCGGTGCGGCCCGGCTCGGGGACCCGGCCCACCCGGCTCTCGCTGATGTGCGACGGCCACGACCCGCAGGTTCGCGAGGGGGTGATCGAGGGGGCCGTTGGTGAGCTGCCGCCGGGCCCGGTCTTCTCGGTGCTCCGGCACTACGACTCGGAGCTGATCCGGAGCCTGCGGCGTCGCGGGTTTGCCATCTACGGCACCCAGCTGCTGCTGGTTCGCGACCTGGCGAGCCGGGTGCGCCTGCGCCGGACGGTGCCGGCTCGCAAGAAGCCCGTCCTGATCCACGCCCACCTCGCCAGGTCCGTGCCCGGGCCGGCCCCGGACCTCAGGGTCAGCCGGAGGAGCGAGCAATAGCCACTCCGGTGACCCCGTACGGCTCGGCCTGGCAGGAGGAGCTGGACCTCCTCTTCGACGCTCTGCCCCCCCGCATCGCCACCGCCGCCAAGAGGGCGGCGGCGGATCACGGCGACCTCCTGGAGGTGGTGCTGGACCTGGGCCGGGAACCCGAGGCGCGCTTCGTCGACGGCGAGGTCATCCTCGACCGCGTCTCGGTGGCCCACAGCGATATCGACTACGTGGTCGAACGGGTCGGCGACTTCGGTGACGACAACCGCGCCGGGATCGAGCGCACCCTGCACCGCATCAGCGCGATCAGGAATCGCGCCGGGACCATCGTGGGGCTGACCTGCCGGGTGGGCCGGGCGGTCACCGGGACCGTCGACATCATCAAGGACATCGTGGTCCAGGGCCGATCCATCCTCCTCCTCGGCGCTCCGGGCATCGGCAAGACCACCATGCTCCGGGAGTGCGCCCGAGTACTCGCCGACGAGCAGGGCAAACGGGTGGTCATCGTCGACACCTCCAACGAGATCGGTGGCGACGGGGACATCCCCCATCCCGGCATCGGCCGCTCCCGGCGCATGCAGGTTCAGACGCCGACCAAGCAGCACGCCGTGATGATCGAGGCCGTCGAGAACCACATGCCCCAGGTCATCGTCATCGACGAGATCGGCACCGAGCTGGAGGCGGCGGCGGCGCGGACCATCGCCGAGCGCGGCGTCCAGCTGGTGGGTACCGCGCACGGCCTGACCCTCGACAACCTCCTGGTCAACCCAACCCTCAACGACCTCCTCGGTGGCATCCAGACGGTCACCCTCTCCGACGAGGAGGCGCGCCGGCGCGGCACCCAGAAGTCGGTGCTGGAGCGCAAGGCGCCGCCCACCTTCGACGTCCTGGTCGAGATCCAGGAGAGGGACCGGGTGGCAGTCCACATGCCGGTCGACGAGACGGTTGACGAGGCTCTCCGGGGCCGGTTCAAGCCGCCCCAGATCAGGATGCGCGGCGAGGCCGGCCAGATCATCAGCCGGATCGACACCAGCCCGCGTCCCGCGGCCTTCGAGCCGCCCCCCTTCGGTCCGGGCGGGCGGCGCGGCCGCGAGCGCGAGCGCCGGCGGCACGGCTTCGACGTCGAGGAGTACATCGCCAGCCAGCGGGCGCGGCGCGACGGGTCCGACACCCAGGCAAGTGGCGCCCGGAGCGGCCAGCCGCTCGCCATCTTCCCCTACGGGGTCTCGCGCAGCTACCTCGAGCAGTCGGTCAGGGAGCTCAGGGTGCCGGTGCGCATCCAGCACCACGTCGAGGACTCCGATATCGTCCTGACCCTGAAGAACTATTACCGCCGCAAGGACTCTCCGGTGCGGGCCGCGGAGTCGTCGGGCATTCCCATCGAGGTCCTGCGCAGCAACACCGTGGCTCAGATCAAGGGAGCGCTGGCGCGGGTCTGCGGTGTCGAGGGTCCCGATCCCACCGAGATCGCCATGCAGGAGGCCATGGAGGGCATCACCCGGGCCCGCCAGCAGGGCGGGGAGGTGGAGCTGTCACCTCAGAACTCCTTCGTCCGCCGTCTCCAGCATCAGCTGGTCGAGCAGCACGAGCTGACCGCGCGCAGCCGGGGCGAGGAGCCCAACCGGCACCTGGTCATCTCGGGCCCCGAGGACAACGGCAGCTGACGCTTTCGCCTCGGGCAGCCCGCGACCGGCGGGTGTGCGGTCTCGCGCTCAGCGAGGCCTGACGATCCGCACGGCTTGCCGTCAGGATCCGCGACCCAGCGCGCGTCCCGTGGTGAAGCAGTCGAGCTGAGCGACGCTTTCGGAGCTCGCGTCAGGGTGGTCGCAGCGAGGGACCAAGCGGATCACCCGCGCCGAAAGCTGATCCTCCTCGCGTCAGGGTCACGTTCTCCGCCGTCCGGCAACCGCGACGTCTCGCCGTCCCAGATCGCCCGGGCGAGCCATGGCGCCATCCCGACCGGCAGCTCGCCACGCCCCCCTCCGCGCGCCGGTCATACTCGCGCCCATGCCTGCATGGCCGGGGTTCTTCATCTCCCTCGAGGGGATCGATGGCGCCGGCAAGAGCACTCAGGGAGCGGCCCTCGCCGCCGAGCTCAGCCGCGCCGGCCATGACGTCGTCAGCCTGCGACCCAGCGACACCCAGCTCGGCGAGCTGGTGCGCGGCTACCTGCTCCAGCACCACGCCACCCCCGTCGACCCCTGGACGGAGGCCCTGCTCTTCAACGCCGGTCGTGTCCAGCTGCTCCGAGAGAGGATCCTTCCCGCGCTGGGAGCTGGCTGTGTGGTGATCGCCGACCGCTACGCGGATTCGACGTTCGCCTACCAGGGCGGCGGCCGCGGCCTGCCGCGCACCGAGCTCGAGCGTCTCCACCGCGAGGCCTGCCGCGACGTCTGGCCCGACCTCACCCTCCTTCTGGAGGTGCCCCGCGCCCTCGCCGAGGAGCGCCAGCGCTTCCAGGAGCTGCCCCTCGACCGATTCGAGGCCGCGGCGGACGGGTTCCATGCCGCGGTCCGGGCGGCCTTCGACGAGCTCGCGGCGGCCAACCCCGGGCGGATCGTGAGGATCGATGCCGGCCGGCCGCCCACCGCGGTCGCCGCCGAGATCCGCGACATCACCATGCGCCGGCTCGCCGAGCGGCCGGGGGCCACCTCGTGAAGCTGGTGGTGGCCATCGTCCATGCCCAGGACGCCGATGCCTGCGTCACCGCTCTCAACGCCGCTGGATTCATCTGCACCCGCTACGCGAGCTTCGGCGGCTTCCTCGACCACGACAACGTGACCCTTCTGATCGGGGTCGACGCGCTCCAGGTGGACGAGGTCATCGATATCGCCCGGCGCCATGCCAAGCGCCGCAACGAGATCGCGGCGGCGGGCGGCCCGGCGAGCGCGACGAGCCCCGCCTCGTCCCCCATCGAGGTCGAGGTGGGTGGAGCGACCGTGTTCGTGCTCGACGTCGACCGCTTCGAGCGGCTGTAGCCCGGGTCAGCCCGGACGGGCCCGGATCGCTGGTACCCGTGGAACGTCCCGAGTATCCGCCCCAGGCCGGCTGAGCTCAGCCGACCGCCACCACCACCTGGTCCGCCGGCACGACCCGTTCCACCCGCGTCCCGCTGAGATGGACCCGGACTCCCGGCGTCCCCGGTGCCCCGGGTTCCCAGCCCTCCCCGTACAGCCGCCGAGCCTCCCCCCAGGTGGTGGCGTTGCGGATCTGGCGGCCGTCAGTGAAGCCGAGCACCCCTGGCCGGGTGGGGTAACCGAAACCGACCTCTCCCCCGGTGGTCAGGTGCGCGCGAAGCTGCTCCAGCGGGCGCTCGTCGGGCATCACAGGCGGCTCGGCGAGCAGGGCGTCGGCGAGAGAGGGGAGCTCGGCGGTGCCCGATCGCTCCCGGACTGACACCCGAGCGGCGTGGCGTTCCGCCCGCTCTCGCCGCCGCCGCTCGGTGGCGATCTCCTCGCGGCGGGCCCGGATCTCGCGGAGCTGGCGGTCCCAGGGAGCCATCGCCGCCCGGATGGCGCGCTCAGCCTCTCCGAGCCGGGCCGCCTCGGCGGCCAGACCATCGTCGTCGAGGCCCCGAAGCCGCTCGGGTTCGAGCCGCCCGGGCAGCTCCGGAACCGCAGGCTCCGTGGGTTCCGCCATCGGCGCTCATCATGGCGTCCCTGCGGTGACGTCCCGGCAACGGCCGTGACGCGATCGAAACGGCGGTGCGCCACCGGGGCCACGGAGCCGGCCCCCCGCGCGGGCACTTAGTAGCCTCTAAGTCGAAGCTCCGGGCCGGTCATCGCAGGTCCCCCGGCAGCGTCTCCGATTCTGGACTGGGAATGCTCGCCGACGACGGATACGGGGCCGCGCGCTCAGAGGCCGGACAGGAGTCCGAGCTCCTGGAGGATGCCCGGCAGCTCGCCGAAGGCATGCCGGACGGCCTGCTTCTCGTCGACGCGCTCGGCTACATCATCTACGCCAACTCCCGGCTGCTCACCATGACCGGGTACGCCAAGCAGGACCTGCTCGGCCGCGCGGTGGAGCTGCTGGTGCCCACCGCCATGCGATCGGCCCACGTCCGCCACCGCGAAGCCATGCAGGCCGGGCCGGCGTTCCGACCGATGGGCGGCAACCTGGAGTTCCGGGTCCAGCGTGCCGACGGCAGCACCTTCCCCGCGGATATCGGGCTCAGCTCGATGAGGCTGAGCGGGGAGCGGGTGGTGGTCGCCGTGGTCAGCGACCAGACCAGGCGGAAGCGGCTCGAGGAGCTGCGCACCATGCAGTTCACGGTGACCCGGATTCTCACCGAGGCCGCCGCCATCGACGACGCGGCTCCGAGGCTTCTCCAGATCATCGGTCAGACCCTCGAGGTGGAGGTCGGCCAGCTCCGCCTCCACCAGCCCGGCGAGCGTCCCGGCGCACCCGGCTGGAGCTGGTACTCGGCGGTGGTCCACAACGCCGGGACGGAAGAGTTCCACGCCCGCTTCGGCGAGCTCCGCGACGAGCTCGAGCCCTTCGTCAGCTTCCCGATCATCAGCGAGGGCGCCGAGGTCGGCGGCTTCGAGTTCTACAGCTGGAGGCAGCGGCGCTTCGAGGTCCAGGTCGAGGAGATCCTGCATGACATCGGCGGCCAGGTCGGCAACTTCATGGAACGCCGCCGCGCCGAGGCCGAGCTCAGGGAGAGCAACGCCAGGCTCGCCGAGATCGCGGCCACCGATCCGCTCACCGGCATCCGCAACCGCCGCGAGTTCGAGAGGCTTCTCGTCACCGTTCCCCGCCGCCGCTTCGCCGTCCTCGCCCTGGACCTGGACAACCTCAAGGACATCAACGACGAGGGCGGTCACGAGGCGGGCGACGCTGCCCTGCGCGCGGTGGCCGCGACGCTGGTCGCCACCCTCCGCGGCTGGGACGTGGTGGCCCGCATCGGCGGTGACGAGTTCGCGGTGCTGATGTCGGATGTCAGCGCCCGCGAGACCGCGCGGGCCGCCGAGCGCATCCGCGCCGCGGTGAGCGGGATCTCCCTTCCCCACGGGCAGGTTCGGATCAGCATCGGCTGGGCGACCGGCCCCGCCGGCGCCGATTCTCGGGGAATCCTCGACCTCGCCGACGGGCATCTCTACGAGGCGAAGCGCGGCGGCCGGGACCGGGTGGTCGGCGCTCCCATGGGCCGTCCCGGGAGCCTCGCGGCCCGGCGGTCGGAGTGGGCGGCGCATCTCGAGCGGGTCCTGGCCGAGGGCCGAGTACCGATGCTCTTCCAGCCCATCGTGGCCTTCGACGACGCGGCCGTGGTGGGCCACGAGGCGCTCGCCCGTCCCCTCGGATTCGGGCCGACCGACAGCGTCGAGGACCTCTTCCGCGAGGCCAACCGGCTGGGCCGGATCCGCGACCTCGACTGGCTCTGCCGCCGGGCCGCGATCAGCGCCGTCCCCTGGCCGATGCCAGCGGATTGGACGCTCTTCCTCAACCTCAACGCGGCGCCGCTGCTCGACCCGGTCCACGGAGTCGACCAGCTGCTGATGGTCCTGGACGCCGCCGGCGGCCGGCCGGAGCAGGTGGTGCTCGAGCTCACCGAGCGGGACAGGATCGCCGACCTGGAGAGGGTGCGCCAGGTCATGGCCGCATATCGCGAGGCGGGTTTCCGCTTCGCCCTCGATGACGTGGGCGAGGGACACTCCACCCTGGAGCTGCTCGCCGCGGCCTCGCCCGAGTACATCAAGCTGGCCCGCAGCCTGACCATGACCGCTTCTCACTCCGGCTCGCGCGCCGCCGTCCGGGCTGCCGTCGCCTTTGCCCAGGCGAGCGGTGCGACGGTGGTCGCCGAGGGAGTCGAGAACGAGTTCGTCGCCGCTCAGATGGTCCGGATGGGTGTCGGGCTCGGCCAGGGCATGTGGCTCGGCCGTCCCGGCGCGCTCGACCTGGAGCCCAAGGTGGCGGTGCGAGGCATTCCCCGTCCCGCCATGTTCGCGGACCTCGCCTGATCCGCGCCAGGGCGACCGCCGGTCCCCGGAATCCCCCTGGCGCGCCACCTCCCCGGTGCTGTATGACCGCTTCGATTCCTATCACCACGGGAGCGCGCGAGCATGGCCGACACCATCAGCCAACCGGTCCGCACCGAGCGCGAGGGAGCCGTTCTGCTGCTGACCATCACCCATCCACCGGCCAACGCCATCAGCCAGGGGGTGGCGTCCGGGATCCTGGAGGCGCTCGGTCAGGCCGAGGCGGACAGCAGCTGCCGGGCCATGATCATCACCGGCGAGGGGCCTCGCTTCTTCTCGGCGGGTGCCGATGTCACCGAGTTCCTCGACGCGACCTCGGAGACCAGTGTCTCCCTGGAGGTGACCCGGCGGCTCGAGGCCTCCCGCCTCCCCGTCATCGCCGCGATCAACGGCATCGCCTTCGGCGGCGGCTGCGAGATCGCCCTGGCCTGCGACCTCCGGATCTGCGCCGAGGAGGCGCGCCTCGGCCAGCCGGAGATCAAGCTCGGGATCATGCCGGGGTGGGGCGGAACCCAGCGCCTGCCCCGGCTGATCGGACGCGGCCCGGCCATGGAGATTCTGCTCACCGGTGACCCGGTGGACGCTGCCCGAGCCCTCCAGCTGGGCCTGGTCAACCGGGTCGTCGCCGCCGATCATCTCCGCGAGGAGGCGCTCAGCCTGGCTGGAACGCTCGCCGATCGGCCTCCGCTGGCGATCGCGGCCATCAAGCGCGCCGTCCACCAGGGGCTGGACGGCACCCTTGCCGACGGCCTGCATCGGGAGTTCGAGGAGTTTGCCCGCCTGTTCAGCAGCGACGACGCGCGCGAGGGGATCACCGCCTTCCTGCAGAAGCGCAAGCCGGTTTGGACGGGCAGCTGATCGGGCTCGCTGAGGCCGTCGGCGCCGGCCGAGGCCACGCCTGCCGAGTACATTGACCCGGATGTCGACTGCCGTCCCAGTCATCAGCCCCATCGCCCTGGTGGCGCTGGCCGGCACCGCCTTCACCCTGGCCGCGCGCCGCTGGCGCCGCCTGTACCAACTGATCCGCCTGGCACGCCGGCCCGATCCTCGTACCCGGGATATCCCCGTGCGGGTGAGGTCCTTGCTGACCCAGGTGCTCGGCCAGGGCCGGCTCCTCCGCTGGCCCTATGCGGGGGCGCTCCACGCGCTGATCTTCTGGGGCTTCCTCGTGCTGCTCACCGCCGTCGCCCAGGCGATCGTCGAGGCAGTCTGGGTGGGCGCGCCTATCCACACCATCCCCTTCCTGGCACCGGCGGTCGCCTGGATGCAGGACATCTTCGCGGTGCTGGTGCTGACCGGGGTCGCCATGGCGCTGCTCAACCGCCTGGTTGTGAACCCCACCCGGTTCCGGGCCAGCCATCGCGGGGATGCGCTGCTGATCCTCGGCTGGATCGCGCTCCTCGTGCTCTGCATGGACCTCAACTACGCCACCCTGATCGCCGAGCACTCCGCCGAGGCGCTGGCGGCCGACCGCCCCTTCGCCTCCGCTCTCAGCCGCCTGTTCGCCGGTCTGGCTCCCGGAAGCGGCGTCCTCGCCGGCCTCCACGGGCTCTTCTTCTGGGCGCACCTCACCCTGGTCTTCGGCTTCCTGGTCTACCTGGGATACAGCAAGCACCTCCACATCGTGACGGCGCCCCTCAACGTCTTCTTCCGCAACACCGCGCCGGGGGGACGGCTGCGTCCCCTCGACATCGAGGCGATCCTGGCCTCGGAGGACGAGAGCGCGCAGCACTTCGGCGTCAGTGCCCTCGAGTACCTCTCCTGGAAGGACATGCTCGACCTGTTCACCTGCACCGAGTGCGGGCGCTGCCAGACCCACTGCCCCGCCTACAACACCGGCAAGCCACTCAGCCCCAAGACGCTGATCACCGACCTGCGCGACCTCGGCTACGAGCGCCTGAGCGGCGGCTACGCGGCCGGCCGTCACGTCGCTCACGCCGTCCAGGGGGTGGCCGGCGGTTCCCAGGCGGAGGGCGCGGCGGTCATGTGGGCGACCGGGGATGGCCGTCGCCCCGGCGGCCGGCGCGGGCTTCCTGGCCGGTTCCAGCCGTCGTGGATCAGCCCCGAGCAGGTGGCCTCGGCGGTGCAGCGGAACGGCGGCGAGCGTCCCCTGATCGGCGGCGCCATCGAGGAGGAGACGCTCTGGGCCTGCACCATGTGCGGAGCCTGCATGGACCAGTGCCCGGTGCTGATCGAGCACGTCCCCAAGATCGCCGACATGCGCCGCCACCTCGTGCTCGACGAGTCGCGCATGCCCCGCCAGGCGGAGGCGGCGCTGCGATCGATCGAGACCGCGGCCAACCCGTATGGGCTCTCTCACCAGGGCCGTGCCGATTGGGCCCGCGGCTTGGACGTGCCGCTGATCACCGACCATCCCGACGCCGAGTACCTGTACTGGGTGGGCTGCGCCGCTTCGTTCGACGAGCGGGCCCGCACCGCTGCCGCCGCCCTGGTCGCCGTCCTGCGGGCGGCCGGCATCGACTTCGCCGTCCTGGGTGGCGAGGAGAAGTGCAGCGGGGACCCGGCGCGTCGCATCGGCAACGAGTACCTGTTCCAGGAGCGCGCCCGCGAGAACATCGAGGTGCTCAACCGGCGCGGGGTCCGCAAGATAATCACAACCTGCCCCCACTGCTTCAACACTCTGGCCAACGAATACCCGGACTTCGGTGGCCGCTACGAGGTGATCCACCACACCTCGCTCATCGACCGGCTGGTCCGCGAGGGCAGGATCGTGCTCGAACGGCCCATCGATGAGACCGTCACCTACCACGACTCCTGCTACCTCGGCCGCTGGAACGGCATCTACTCCCCGCCCCGCGACCTGCTCGCCCGGATCCCCGGCATGCGGCTGGTCGAGATGGCGCGGAGCCGCAGGGAGGGGATGTGCTGCGGCGCCGGCGGAGGCCGGATGTGGATGGAGGAGAGCCAGCCTCGGGTCAACCACCGGCGGGTCGACCAGGCCCTCGAGACCAGTGCCGAACGGGTCGTCACCGCCTGCCCCTTCTGCCTCACCATGTTCGACGAGGGCATCGCCGCCAAGCAGCTCCAGGACCGGCTCGGCGCAGAGGACATCGCGGTCTATGTGGCGCGCTCGATGCGCCCTCCAGCCTGAGTGCAGCGCGCCGGAGGTGACTCCCCGTTTCATCCGGCCATTCCGCCGGGGGCGCTGCGCGCCCTGAAGCCGGCGTCAGGGGGCCCGGCGCTTGTCGTCACGCACCTACTGGTGCGCTTCTCCTCGTGCCACCCCTTCCTGGGCTCCGACGGCCTGGCCGGCGAACCGGAAAGCCACCTCCGGGCGCGCTGCACTGGTTGACACTCGATTCGGCGCTGACGTAGTGTCCGCGGGAACCGTCCCCGCGGCGGTTTCTCCATCTGTCGACTCCGCATGCGCGGGAGGTGATGGTGGCCACGGTGTCGCGCGGCCCTGGTCGGTGCACGAGGCGGCCCCTGTCGCGATGATGCAGGTGGTCGCCGTGGTGGCGAACAAGGGGGGCGTCGGCAAGTCCACCCTCGCATTCCAGGTCGCCGGCGAGCTGGCCCTGGGCGGGGAGCGGGTGCTCGCGGTCGACGCGGACAAGCAGGCGGACCTGACCCTCTACGCCCGCGGCCCCCGCATCGCCGGCCTCGGGCTGGACGCCGTGCTCGGCGACCCGCGGGGAGCCTGCGACCCGCGCCCCTTCATCGGTCCGGTGTCGGCCAACCTCGATCTGCTCGGCAGCTCCGACCGCCTCGCGGTCGTCGACCGGGTCCTGGCCCAGGTGGAGCACGGGGCCTTCCACCTTCGCAGCGCTCTCGACGCGGTGAAGCACGACTACCGGTGGGCGGTGATCGACACCGGCCACTCCGAGCTGATGGTGAGCAGCGCGCTGGTCGCCGCCGACCTGCTGCTCATGCCCACCACTGCGAGCGCTCCTGACGCTCGCCATGCCGGGGACATGGTCCAGCGCGCCCTCTCGGTGCGGACCGAGCTCGGCCTGCCCTGCGCCGGCCTGGTGGGGCGCTCGATGATCACGGTGTGGCGGCGCCAGCACAACGGGATCGCGGATGCCCAGGTCATCGACGAGCTCCACCGGCGCTACGGAGATCTGGTATGTGCGGTGGTGATCCCGCACAGCTCGCGCGTCTCCGAGGCCAACGCCCAGCGGATGACCGTCCGCCAGCATGCCGAGATGTACGGCACCGGCCGCGACGCCGCCCTGCGCGCGGTGACCGATGCCTTCCGCCAGGTGACCGACTGCCTCCGCGACCGTGCGCTGACGCCGGAGTCGCACGAATCCTTCCGGTGGGTCAGTGAGCTGCCACCCGACGAGCCGGATGCCGCCGAGCTGGCGTCGGCGCTGCGCCGCCTCAAGCGGCGGCGCGGACTCGACGATGACCAGCTGGCCGAGGTTCTCGGCAGGCCCGTGGAGTGGATCCGGCAGACCCTGGCCTTCGGAGCTCGACATCCCGATGGGGAGGAGCGCTTGACCATCCGGCCTCACTCGCGCCGCCCGGCTTGCGACGTGGCCAGCCCGCGTCCGCAGGCATGGCTGCGGTGAGCCGGGCGGAGGGGCAGGGCTTCGTCCGCGACCGGGTCACCTGGCTCGCCTACTGCAGCATCTCCGCCTACGCCTTCTACATCTACGCGCTCGGGCCGGTGGTCAACTTCCTGAGGACGGAGCTCCACCTCTCGTACACCCTCACCAGCCTCCACTCCACGCTCTGGGCGGCCGGAGCGGTGGGCACCGGGCTCTTCTTCGCGCCCCTGACCCGGCGCTTCGGCCGTCGAGCGGTGTTCTGGTGGTCCGCGCTGGTCACCGCGGTAGGGGTGGGCGTGCTGATCGTCGGCCACCGGGTTGCCGTCACCCTCCCCGGAACGACCGTCCTCGCCGCGGGCTGCACCCTCCTGGGGGCGACCAGCAACGTGGTCCTCTCCGACCATCATCGGGAGCAGCGTGACCGGGCGCTGGTCGAGGCCAACGTGGGCGCCAGTGCCGTCGGGGTGGCGGTGCCTGCCCTTCTCGGCCTGCTCGCCGGCACCGCCGGAGGCTGGCGTCCCGGGCTGCTCCTGCCGGTGCTGTGCCTGGCCTGCCTCTACGCCCTGCTGCGGGGGGTGCCCATGCCTTCCCCGGCCGTGTCCGGGGCTGCCCGAGGCCGGCTGCCCGGGGGGTTCTGGTCCGCCTGCGGGCTGGTCGCGCTGGCCGTCGCCATCGAGTTCTGCGTGATCTTCTACGGGCCGCCGCTGCTCAGCATCCGGGCGGGCCTGGCCACCGCCGACGCCGCCGCCGCCCTCAGCCTCTTCATCGCCGGGGAGCTCACCGGGAGGCTGGCCGGCTCCTGGCTGTCGCGGCGTCCGGGGCGGGCGGAGCTGCTCATCGGGATCGCCCTCGGCATCAGCCTGGCCGGCTTCCTCGCCCTCTGGCTGGGCCGGTGGGCCGCCGCGGAGCTGGTCGCCCTCTTCGTCACCGGGCTCGGGGTCGGCAATCTCTATCCGCTCAGCCTTTCTCTCGCCCTCGGCGCCGGCGGCGACCTCACCGATCGGGCCATGGCCAGGACCCAGGTGGCCATCTCCGCCGCCATCGCGGGCGCCCCGCTGCTGCTCGGCGTCCTCTCTGACCGGGCCGGGGTGCTCCGCGCCGTGGCCCTCGAGCCCGCGCTGATCGTGGCCGCCGCGGCGGTGCTGATCGCGGTCAGAGCCGGGCAGCGGAGTCTCGCCGGGGCCGTGCCCGCCTGATCCCGCTCGGGGTGGGCTGACCCGTTTTCGAAGCTCGGGCTCCGCTGGCCCACCCTCGAAGGAGGACCAGGCGACGGTGGCGCCCGGAACCCGCCGGACGGCTCCGGCGTCGTAGCAGTGCATCCAGCTTTGGAGACCTCCGATGAAGGCCCGACCGATCCTTCTCGCCCTGATGTCGACCGCCGTCCTGGCCGGCTGCGGGTCGGCGGCGCCCGGCGCCCCGGTCGCGGCCGGCGGCGCCAACTCATCCGCTGCAGCAAGCAGCGAGTTCGGTGCGGCTGAGGGAGCGGTCCCGTCCGCCGGCGCGGCCGCGAACGCCGGGGCCGCCGGCCTCACGATGCCGCATGCCCCGTCGTCGCCGGGCTCCTCGTCGACGGCCGTGAACCAGGCGGACCTCGTGCTCGGGAGCCCCGGGGCCGGTGTCGCCCGCTCCGTCACCGCCACCTACACGGTGCCGCACGGAGACTTCCTGAGCTGCTTCGACACCGTGATCGGGGCGGGGGTCGCCCTGGGCGGCTATGTGGTCAGCTCCTCGACGTCACCGGACGCCCAGGGACGGATCGTCAGTGGCCAGGTGACCCTGGCGGTGCCGGCCGCGCAGATGGCCAGCCTCCTCGACAGCCTGCCCGCCTCCGAGTTCACGCCGGCCTCTATCAACTTCGCGAGCGTCGATCACACCTCGGACCTCCGCGACGTCAACGCCCGCCTGACCTCGGCGCAGGCGCACCTCACCGCCCTGCAGAAGCTGCTCGCCGGCGCCACCTCGCTTGACGACATCACCACCCTGGAGCAGCAGATCGAGGACGTCGAGACCTCCATCGACACCGATCAGGACCAGCTGACCAGCCTCGACCAGTCGGTGGCCTTTGCCACGGTCACGGTGCGATTGCGGGAGCGGGGGGCCGTCACCGTGGCGGTGGCGCCGGCGGGTCCTTCCGTGACCAGCGGGATCTCCAAGGGTTGGACCACCGCGGTGGAGATCACCACCGTCGGCCTTCAGGTCCTGGTGACGGCGATTCCCTTCGCCATCCTCGCCCTCGTGGCCTGGATCGCGTGGTGGAGGTTCCGTGGCCGCGCCGGCGCCCGGCGGGCCAAGGCGACCGTGTGAGCGTCCGCTCCGGTCCTGCGCCTCACCCGCCGCTGTATCGCTGTTCCCGCCAGGGATCGCCGAGCCCGTGATACCCGCGCGTCTCCCAGTATCCCGGGCTGTCGCCGGACATCAGGCGCAGCCCGCGCACCCACTTGGCGCTCTTCCAGAAGTAGAGGTGAGGCACCAGCAGTCGCGCCGGGCCACCGTGCTCCGGCGGCAGCGGCTGTCCGTCACAGCTGTAGGCGATCCACGCCTTGCCGCCGGTGACCTCGCTGAGCGGCATGTTGGTGGTGTAGCCGCCGTCCGAGAAGGCCATCACATACCCGGCCCCCGTCACCACGGCGTCCAGCAGGGTGTCGACGGGCACCCCCTCCCAGACGGTGTCGAGCCTCGACCACGTGGTCACGCAGTGGATGTCGCAGGTGACGGTCTCGCTGGGCAGAGCTCGGAACTCCTCCCAGGTCCACCGCCGCTCAGCGTCCACCACGCCGGTGATCGAGAACGTCCAGGCCGGGAGCGGGGTGTGCGGGGTCGGTCCCACCGACAGCACCGGGAAGGCCTCGGCCAGGTGCTGGCCAGGTGGCAGGCGACCCCCTCGGTCGTCCCCCGGGCGGCTCGGGAACCCGCCGCTCATCGACGCCATCTCACTGGAGCCTCCCGCTGACAGCTAGGTGGTGGCCTGAACCGGAGCGGCGTTCCCCGGCCCGGCGACAGGACATCATCCGCGCTCGCGCCCCTCGCGTCCAGCCGGCGAGGCCACGGAGCAGCGCGACGCTTCCCTCCTGGAGCCGGTGGCTCAGGCCAGCCGGTAGATCTCGGTGGTGCTCGAGTAGTACAGGGCGCCCCCGGGGCCCTCCTTGACGTCGAGACGGCACCCGCCCGGCCCCGAGGTCACCGATCCGTGCGGCTGCCCGGGGGAGTAGATGAGCATCCCGCTGTCATATGTGCAGAAGACGAAGTGGCCCGCGTAGCCGCTCGGTCCGGCGGCGTCGACGAAGGTGGCCCCGGTGGGGACCACGGTCGAGGTCTCGCTCGACCAGACCGGCCCGGTCTGGCCGCCGCAGCCGGAGGTGCCTCCCTCGTAGGCGAACGGGTGGCTGTAGCCGTAGCACAGCGGCCACTGGTAGCCGCCTCCGCGCCCGACCGTCAGCACCAGGTCGTAGCCCGTGCCGGGGAGGCCGGGAAGCTCGCCCGATGGCCCGTTGCTGGTCACCATCAGCACCCCACCCGGACCGAAGGCCAGGCCGAATGGGTTGCGGAGGCCGTACGCCCACACCGGGTTGCCGGGGCCGAAGGGGTTGTCCGCCGGAACCGAGCCGTCGGGGTTGTAGCGCAGGATCTTGCCGCGGACGTCCCCGGTGTTCTGAGCCGCGCTGGCGGTGTGCTCGTCGCCCAGCGTCACGTAGAGCTCGCCGTCGGGACCGAAGGCCAGCCGGCCGCCCTTGTGACAGCAGTCGCTTCCCGTCGGAAGCACGATCAGCGTGCGCATGTCGACACCGGTGCCCCCACAGTCCGTCCAGCGCACGACGTCCTCGTGGCTGTAGTCGGTGAGGGCATAGAGCGCATACACGTAGTGATCGCTGCTGAATGTCGGGCTGATTGCCAGGCCCAGCAGCCCGCGTTCGCTGTAGCCACCGCCGGGTTGGGTGGTGACGGTGGCGACCCGCGCGAAGAGGTGAGGCACGTTGCTCTCGACCACCCAGAGGCTGCCCCCCCGGTCGGCGAAGAAGAGGCGCCCATCGGGCGCGAAGGCCAGCGCGGTCGGGAAGTTGGCGGAGATGTTCTGGGTCGGCGGCCCGGCCGGGACCGAGGGACACCCGGGGGCGGTCGCTGTGGTGGCCGGCGTGGGCGACGGCGTCGCGGCCGGCACCGGGGTGGGCGAGGGTGACGGCAGGGGCGTGGCCGGTGAGGTCGGGCTCAGCGCCGCCGTGGGCAGCGAGCTCGCCGTCGGCGTGGCGGCCGCCACGCCGTCCGCCGGCGTCCCGCGGGTGAGCAGCAGCCCGGAGGTGATGCCCGCGATGGCGACGGCGGCGGCGATGGTGACCAGCAGCGCGCGTGACCGCCGCGACCGGCGCCGGAACCAGCCCATGGCCGTGGAGGATGCACCAGCCCGGCCTCCGCGCGACTCGGGCCCCTGCCCATCGATCCAGGGCCCGAAGATCCTGATCTCGAGGTGCAGCCCGGCGCGCCGGGGCCGTGGCAGCGGGCCGGGAGAGCTTGCCCCGCCCCCGTGAGTGCCGGCCACGGCGTGAGGACAGGGCGCAATCCCTACATATCCAATGGAAGATGATCCCAGCATCCGGGTGTAATCTGAGCCCGGCGCGAAGCGTCGACGGTGGAGCCACGCCCGATCTCCGTCCTCCTGCTGGATGATTCGGCTGATCTTCCTGACGTGCCTCGCCTGTTCAGCAAGTTCAGCCGCGGCGCCAGCGCAGCTTCGGCACCGGGCTGGGACTGTTCATCGTCCGGCAGCTGGCTCTGGCTCATCGAGGAATGCCACCCGCGAGGCCGGACCGTCGGGCGGCTCGGGCTTCACGGTGACACTGCCGCCTGCTGCCATCGACAGGATCCCGAGCCGGCGAAGGCGGTACGCCGGAGCAAACGAGATTCGCGGCATCGGCCGTACGTTTCCTGCGCATCTCCGTCAGCGGTCCGTGACCACGGATGCCGCATCTGACCTAGGCAATTTCGGAGCGAGTGCGCCTGGTCACCGGCCCTATCGACATCTACCCTGGAGCCGATGAACGAGCAGGAGACCGGTTCCGATCGTGACCAGCTTGCCGAGCCGCAGCCGAGCATCGAGTGGGACTACGCCCCGAGCCCTCGGATGGTCAGGCTGGCGGTGACGGCCGGCGGCCGCATCCAGCAGGTCGAGCGGCGCGGCGAGACGTCGATGGTCAGCTACGCCCTGGCACTGCTGGTCATCTCGGTCATGGTCATCGTCATCGCCGGGGTGATCGGTCAGCAGCTGGGCAACGTCTTCTCCCTCGTCAGCCGCGCCCTGTAAGCGGTCCTTCGTCCGCGACGGCGGCCACCATCGGAGGGAGCCCGCAGGTTTCCGGCTGCAGCTCATCGCGCATCTCTCCCGGGCACCAGTGCTCAACAGGGACTGTGCCTCAATATCTGATACATGAGCCTCGGATCTGATGCATGAGCAGGGGCCGGCCCGACGCCGCACCGGTCCTCGGCATGCTGCTCACCCCTGGCGCCGGGGCGAGCTCCGGCCACCCGACCCTGCTCGCCGTCGACCGGGCCGCGTCCGCGCGGGGGCTGGCCGTCGAGCGCATCGACTTCCCCTACCGGCTGGCCGGACGGCGCGCTCCCGACTCCCCCGCCGTGCTGGCCAGGACCGTCCGGGACGCGGCCGCCGTGCTCGCCGCGCGGCTCGAGGCGGACACCGGGCGGCTGGTGCTGGGTGGCCGTTCCATGGGCGGCCGGGTCTGCTCCGAGGTGGTGGCCGGTGGCCTGGCCGCGGCTGGGCTGGTGCTGATCAGCTACCCGCTCCACCCCCCGGGCCGGCCCGACCGGCCGCGGGTGGAGCACCTCGGGTCGGTCCGGGTGCCGTGTCTCTTCGTGTCCGGCACCCGTGATGCCTTCGGCACGCCGGAAGAGCTCCGCGCCGCGACCGCGCGAATCGCGGGTCCCGTCTCTCACGCCTGGATCGAGGGTGGGGACCACGGGCTGGCGGGGCATGACGGCCAGGTCGCCCGGCTGGTCATGGCCTGGCTGGAGGAGCGCTTCGGGCTCGCCTGACCGCGACGCCGCGGTGGGGGTCGGGCGCCCTGCCTGACCGCGACGCCGCGGTGCGGTGCCGGGCGGCTGCCTATACTCGCTGCGGATGGGAATGCTCCGGAAGATCGACCACGTGGGCATCGCGGTCGGCGATCTCGAGGCGGCGATCCGGCTCTACACCCAGCTGTCGGGCAAGGCTGCGTCCCATCGCTCCGAGGTTCCCGAGGACGGCGTCGAGGTGGCCATCTTCGAGGTGGGCGAGTCCCGCGTCGAGCTCCTCGGCGCGACCCGGCCGGACTCGGCGATCAGCCGCTTCCTCACCCGTCGAGGTCCCGGGCTGCACCACGTCGCCTTCGGGGTCGAGGACGTTCAGGACGCTCTTGACCATTACCAGTCGCTGGGGATGCGGCCGATCGATCCCGCCCCGCGCCCGGGGGCGGGAGGGCGCTTGGTCGCCTTTCTCCATCCCGAGGCGGGGGATGGCGTCCTCATCGAGCTCTGCCAGCCGGAACCCGAGGGTGGCGCGGCGAACGGCGGGTCGCCCGCGGCGGCACCGTGAAAGGGTCCTCGCCGGCCGGCGCCGCGGAGGGTGGGGAGCCAGTGCTCACCGACTCCGGCCTTCCCATCGAGTCCGTCTACAGCACCTCACCGCCGCGCGCCCGGCCCGGGGAGTACCCGTACACCCGCGGTCTCCGTGCCGAGGGGTACCGGAGCCGGCTCTGGACGATGCGCCAGTACGCTGGCTTCGGCGGCGCCGAGGAGACCAACCGGCGCTTTCACTACCTGCTGGAGCGCGGCCAGACCGGGCTCTCCTGCGCCTTCGACCTGCCCACCCAGATGGGCTACGACAGCGACGCCCCCCTCGCCCACGGCGAGGTGGGCAAGGTCGGGGTGGCCATCGACTCGCTGGACGACATGGAGACCCTGTTGCGGGGCATCCCGATGGCCCAGGTGACCACCTCGATGACCATTAACGCCCCCGCGTCCGTGCTCCTCCTCCTCTACCAGCTGGCCGCCGAGCGCCAGGGCATCGCCGCCCGTGACCTGGGGGGGACGATCCAGAACGACATCCTCAAGGAGTACGCGGCCCGGGGCACCTTCATCTACCCGCCCGGACCCTCGATGCGGCTGGTCACCGACGCGTTCGCCTACTGCGCTGAGCGGCTGCCCCGCTGGAACCCGATCTCGATCAGCGGTTACCACATGCGCGAGGCGGGAGCCACCGCTCCCCAGGAGATCGCCTTCACCCTGGCCAACGGGATCGCCTACGTGGAGGCGGCGGTCGGTGCCGGGCTCGAGGTCGACCACTTCGCTCCCCGGCTCTCCTTCTTCTTCAACGTCAGCAGCGATTTCCTGGAGGAGGTCGCCAAGTTCCGGGCCGCGCGGGCCCTCTGGGCCGAGGTGATGCGGAACAGGTTCAAGGCCGGGGACCCGAGGAGCTGGATGCTTCGCTTCCACGCTCAGACCAGCGGCGCCAGCCTCGCCGCGCAGCAGCCCCTCAACAACGTGGTCCGGGTGGCGCTTCAGGCGCTGGCGGCGGTGTGCGGGGGCGCCCAGTCGCTGCACACCAACTCCTACGACGAGGCCCTGGCGCTGCCCTCCCCCCAGGCCGCCGAGATCGCGCTGCGCACCCAGCAGCTCATCGCGTACGAATCAGGGATCGCCAGGACCGCCGATCCCCTGGGTGGGTCCCACGCGGTCGAGCAGCTGACCGACGCCGTCACCACCGAGGCTCGCGCTCTCATGGATCGGGTCGAGGACCTGGGCGGGGCGGTGAGCGCCATCGAGGCCGGCTTCTACCACCGCCAGATCCAGGAGTCCGCCTATCGCTGGCAGCAGGAGGTGGAGAGGGGCGGGAGGGTGGTGGTCGGGGTCAACCGCTTCTCCGAGACCGCGCAGCCGGAGGTCGAGATCCAGCGGGTCGGCGCCGAGCACGAGGAGGCCCAGCTGGAACGTCTGCGCCGGCTGCGCAGCTCCCGTGACGGGGGCCGGGTGGTCGCACGCCTCGACGACCTGCGCCGGGCCGCCGCCGGCACCGGGAACCTGCTGCCCCCGCTCCGCGACGCCCTGGCCGCGATGGCGACGGTCGGCGAGGTGTGCGACGCTCTCCGCGATGTCTTCGGCGTCTACCGGCCAAGCGCCGTGATCTAGGCTCATGCGGTGAACGAGCAGCGCACCAACCTCCTGCGCAAGCGCCGCCACGACGCCATCCACCGGGGCGGCGCCGCCCAGCGCGCTCAGCATCCCAAGGGCAAGCTGACGGCGCGGGAGCGGATCGACCGGCTCCTGGACCCCGGGTCCTTCACCGAGATCGATCTCTTCGCGGTGCACCGGACCAGCGGCTTCGGCATGGAGGAGCGCCGCGTCCCCGGCGACGGGGTGGTCACCGGTTGGGGGACCATCGACGCCAGAAGGGTCTTCGTGTTCAGCCACGACGCCTCGGTGTTCGGCGGCTCGCTGGGGGAGGTCTTCGCCGAGAAGGTCGCCAAGGTGATGGATATGGCGGTGCGCACCGGCTGCCCCCTGATCGGTATCAACGACTCAGGAGGCGCGCGCATCCAGGAGGGCGTGGTCTCCCTGGCCGGCTACGCCGAGATCTTCTACCGCAACGTCCAGGCCAGCGGGGTGATCCCCCAGATCTCGGTGGTGGTCGGCCCCTGCACCGGCGGCGCCGTCTACTCGCCGGCGATCACCGACTTCATCTTCATGGTGCGGGACGTGGGTTACATGTTCATCACCGGCCCCGACGTCATCAAGGTCACCACCGGCGAGCAGGTGGGGTTCCAAGAGCTCGGCGGCGCCGACGTCCACAACCTGAGGAGCGGCGTGGCCCATTTCGATGCCGCCACCGAGGACGAGGCCTTCGCCCAGGTGCGCAGGCTGCTCTCCTTCCTCCCCTCCAGCAACCGCGAGCAGCCACCCGACCTGGCCAGCCCCGATCCCTGCGACCGCGCCGACCCCGAGCTGCAGACGATCGTCCCGGACAGCGCCAACCAGGCCTACGACATGCGCGAGGTGATCGCCCGGGTCCTCGACGGCTCCGACTTCTGCGAGGTCATGGCCTACCACGCCCAGAACATCGTCTGCGGTTTCGGCAGGCTGGGCGGCCACACCGTCGGGGTGGTCGGCAACCAGCCCCGGGTCCTGGCCGGCGCCCTGGACATCGACGCCTCGGTCAAGGCGGCCCGATTCGTCCGCTTCTGCGACGCCTTCAACATCGCTCTGGTCACCTTCGTCGACGTCCCCGGGTTCCTGCCCGGCACCGACCAGGAGTACCGGGGGATCATCCGCCACGGCGCCAAGCTCCTCTACGCGTACTGCGAGGCGACCGTCCCCAAGCTCACCGTGATCACCCGCAAGGCCTACGGCGGGGCCTACGACGTGATGTGCTCCAAGCACATCCGCGCCGACTTCAACGTGGCCTGGCCGTCCGCCGAGATCGCGGTCATGGGACCCCAGGGTGCGGTCAATGTGATCTTTCGCCGCGAGATCGCGGCCGCCGCCGACCCGGTGCAGCGGACCGCCGAGCTGATGGACCAGTACCGCGAGCAGTTCGCCAACCCCTACCTGGCTGCCGAGCGCGGCTACATCGACGACGTCATCGAACCCAAGAACACCCGCAGCGTCCTGATCGGGGCCCTCGAGATGGCCCGCTCCAAGCGGGTCGCCCGCCCCGACCGCAAGCACGGCAACATGCCGCTCTAGGTGGGCGATGGACATCAAGCCGCGATCGGGCTGCCGGTGGGACCTCGTCGCCCTGGGTGAGGTCATGCTCCGTCTCGACCCGGGAGACCGCCGCATCACCACCGCCCGCCGCTTCGAGGTCTGGGAGGGCGGCGGAGAGTACAACGTGGCCCGCAGCCTGCGGGCCTGCTTCGGCCTGGACACCGCCCTGGTCACCGCTTTCGCCGACAACCCGGTGGGGCGCCTGCTGGAGACGCTGATACGAGCCGGCGGCGTCGATCAGAGCCACGTCGTCTGGATGCCCTACGACGGGGTGGGGCGGGTGGTGCGCAACGGCCTCAACTTCACGGAGCGCGGCTTCGGGGTGCGGGCCGGCCTGGGCTGCTCGGATCGAGGCCACAGCGCCGCCGCCCAGATCCGGGCGGGTGACGTGCCCTGGGAGGTGATCTTCAGCGGCGAGGGCGCTCGCTGGTTCCACACGGGCGGGATCTATGCCGCGCTCTCCGACTCCAGCCAGGCGGTTGCCGCCGAGGCGATGAGGGCGGCGCGCGAGGCGGGCACCGTGGTGTCGTACGACCTCAACTACCGGGCGAGCCTGTGGCGCGATCACGGCGGCCCGGAGCGAGCCCGTGAGGTGAACCGGGAACTGGTGTCGCTGGCCGATGTGCTGGTCGGCAACGAGGAGGACTACCCGGTGGCCCTCGGGGTGCCGGCAGACGGAGTCGGGGCTGAATTCTCGACACTGGATCCCGAGGCGTATGCGTCGATGCTGAGGGATGTGCTGCGGGCTCACTCCAACCTGAAGCTGGCCGCCGTGACCCTGCGCCGCGCGACCACCGCCAGCCGCAACGATTGGGGGGCGGTCTGCAGCAGCGACGGCCGCGTCTGGGTCGCGCCTGTCTTCAGGGATCTCGAGGTCTACGACCGCGTCGGCGGCGGCGACAGCTTCGCCTCGGGGTTGTTCTACGGACTCCTGAGCGGCGCCGATCTCGAGCGAGCGGTGCACCTGGGTGTCGCCCACGGCGCCCTGGCCATGACGACCCCGGGCGACGCCTCCATGGTCACCCTGGCCGAGGTCGAAGCGCTGGTCCGGGGCGGCGGCGCCCGGATCAGCCGCTAGGGTGCCGCCGCGGGCAGAGCTCGCGGGATCAGCGGTCGTGAGGTGAGGGCTCCGAGCCGTCGCCGGCCGGCTCGCCGAAGGCGGCGACGTAGGCGGGATCGGCTCGACCCTGGGTGTGATGGATGTAGGGGACCAGGACGCGGGCGATCAGCACCTGGATGGCTGCCGCGATGGGGATGGCCAGGAGGGCCCCCAGCACGCCGGCCAGAGCCCAGCCGACCAGCAGCGCCACCACCACGGCGAGGGCGGGCAGGGCCAGGACCCGCCCCATCATCACCGGCACGATGGTGTTCTGGTCGACCAGCTGGATCACCACGATGACCGCCAGCACCAGCAGGGCGAAACCCGGCGAGACGGTGAACCCCAGGAGCACCGGCGGGATGCCCCCGAGGAAGGGGCCGATCATCGGGATCGCCGCGGTGATGCCGGCGAAGATGCCGAGCAGCACCGGGCTGGGCAGCCCGAGGAGGGCGCACGCGCCTCCGGTGACGATGCCGACGACCACCATGTTGATCGCCACCGCGCGCACGTAGCCGCCCATCCTGAAGCCGATCTCGCGCAGCACGTCGGAGGCGAGCGGCTGCGCCCGCGGTGGGAAGAGGTCGACCACGAAGGACTTCAGCCGTCCCGCCGTGGTGAGCCAGAGGAAGGTGATCACCAGCACCAGGATCAGCGAGCCGACCGCGCCCGCGATGGTCCCGCCGATGGCGAGCAGGTACTGGCCGGCCTGGCCCAGCAGCCCCTCGACCTGGCTTCCCAGCTGGGTGTTGGTGATCCCCAGGTGCTTCTCGACGCTGCCGATGAGGTTGACGGCGTTCGTCTGGTACTGATGGAAATGGCCGGCCAGGCTGGTAGCCTCGCTCACCACCGGCTGCACCAGGAGCGTCACCACCAGGGTGACCAGTACCAGCAGCCCCACGTAGACCGCGAAGATGGCGACCATGCGCGGGAGGTGAAGGTCCTGGAGACGCTGCACCGGCGGCCGGATGCCCTCGGCGATGACCACGGCGATCAGGAAGTCGAGCACCAGGCCGAAGACCTGGGCCAGCAGCACGATCAGGCCGACGACGGCAAGGGTCAGAAGCGCCGCCGCCACCAGGGTCCGCAGGCGGACCACCGGACGCGCCTCCCGCCGGCTCGCCGGGGGGTGCGCTCCCGGAGTGGGGGAGCGGGCCGGCTCCGCCGCTGGCGCCGCCTGAGGAGCGGCGGTCGCCACCGGCTCGGTCACCTGGGACATGGTCGAAACACCCTACGCCAGTCGATGACTCCCGTGGTGCATCGCTTGCCCCTGCCTACAGGTTGGTGAGGCGCACTCCGACCGACCGGTGGGCCAGCCGGTTGACGCTGAGCAGGAGCACGGTGAGCTGCTCGGTGAGACGAGCCACCCGGAGCGCCCCGGCGTCGACCGCGCGCACACCTGGTATCAGCTCGGCCAGCCGCGCCACCTCCCGCTTGGCCTCGAGGTCGTCGCCGCAGATCAGGATGTCCTCGTCGAGCCGGCGATCCCAGCGGCTCAGATGGGCGCTGCTCACAGTGTGGAATCCGGCCACGATGCGGCTTCCGGGCAGCAGCGCGGCGGCCTGCTCTGCCGCCGATCCTTCGGCCAGCCCGACCGGCTGCGGCCCGCCGCTGGGGTCGAACCGCACCGGGACGGCGGTGCTGACCACCACCTTGCCGCGCAGCGGCTCGGCGAGGGCGGGAAGGAGATCCGCCTGGCCCTCGTACGGCACCGTGATGAACGCGAGCCTGCCGGTCGCGGCCGCGTCGGCGTTGTCGGCGCCGCTGACCGGCGCCCCACCCCCGGCCTCGGCGAGGCGCCTCTGGATCTCCACGGCCCGCGCCTCGGCGCGCCCCCGCTCCCGAGATCCGATCACCACGGGTACCCCGGCTCGGGCCAGCCGGAGGGCGAGGCCCGGACCCAGCCGTCCGGTGCCGCCGACCATGGCGACGGGCCCAGGGGGAGGCTCAGATGCGGAGACCACGGCAGCTCCCTGTCCGGGCCGACCACCGGCGCTCCCGGCTCCCGGCCCTGGGGCCAGTCTAGGAATCCCCGGCACCCGGAGGCGGTCATCGTTCGGGCACAATTCGGCGGCATGGAGCTCCGTCGTGTCGGTGAATCCGGCCTCGAGGTCTCGGTGGTCGGAGTCGGCTGCAACCAATTCGGGCGCCGGGTGGATGCCGCCGGCGTCGCTCGCATCGTCCGCACCGCGCTCGACGCCGGTGTGACCCTGTTCGACACCGCTGACAGCTATGCCCGGGGCGAGTCCGAGCGGCTGCTGGGGGCGGCGCTGCGGGGGCGCCGGGACGAGGCCATCGTGGCCACCAAGGTGGGCGCCCAGGTCGGCGACAGCCCGTACAGTGGTGGTGCGTCGCGGCGCCACATCCTGAGAGCTGTGGACGACAGCCTGCGCCGGCTGGGGACCGACTGGATCGACCTCTACCAGGTTCACTTCCCGGATGCCGACACCCCGATCGAGGAGACCCTCTCCTGCCTCGACGACCTGGTCCGGGAGGGGAAGGTGCGCTACATCGGCTGCTCCAACTTCAGCGGCTGGCAGATCGCGGACGCAGATTGGACCGCTTATCACCACCGATTCGGCCGGTTCATCAGCGCTCAGAACGAGTACAGCCTGCTCAACCGCGGCGCGGAGGCGGAGATCGCCCCGGCGTGCGAGCACTTTGGGCTGGGGCTCATCCCGTATTTCCCGCTCGCCCACGGGATGCTCACCGGCCGGTACCGGAGGGGTGAGACGGCTGCGGAGGGCAGCCGCCTCGCCGGGCAGGAGGGGGCCGAGCTGCTCACCGACGCCAACTTCGACGTGGTCGAGGGCCTCGCCGCCTATGCCCGGCGCAAGGGCACGGACCTGCTCGGCGTGGCCATCGGCGGCCTGCTGGCACAGCCCGCGGTGATCTCGGTCATCGCCGGGGTGAGCCGCTCGGAGCAGGTGGTGGCCAACGTCGCCGCCGCCGATTGGCAGCCGGCAGCCGAGGATCTTGCCGAGCTCGACGGGATCGCGCCCTCGCGGCGTCCCGCCGGGTCCTGACGGCGCGGTTCAGCCCTGCGGGCCCTCATGGGAGCCGCCGCGGCCACGCGGCTGTCGGTGGTCAGCACGGCGCAGCCGCGCCGCTGCGCAAGCACGACGTGGAGCGCATCGGGGACGCGCAGGTTGTCTCGAAGCTCCCAGGCGCGCTCCGCCTACACTGCGATCCGTGAAGCTCCTCGAGCACCAGGCCAAGCGGCAATTCGCCCGGGCCGGCATCGAGGTCCCCGCCGGAAGGCTGGCCAGGACGCCCGAGGAGGCGGCCCAGGCGGCTCGGGAGCTGGGCAGGGTGGCCGTCAAAGCCCAGGTCCCCATCGGCGGCCGTGGCAAGGCCGGCGGCATCGCCGTCGTCGATACGCCGGAGCAGGCAAGCCGCGAGGCGGCCCGCATCCTCGCCATGGAGATCCGGGGCTACCCGGTCCGGTCCGTCTGGTGCGAGGTCGGACTGGAGATCGCCCACGAGCTCTACCTGGGAATCACCTTGGACCGCGAGCGCCGGCGGCTGGTGCTCATCCTTTCGGCGGCGGGTGGGATGGAGATCGAGCAGGTGGCCGCGGAGGCGCCGGAGCGGATCGCCAAGCTCTGGCCCGACCCACTGAGCGGACCCCATCCCTTCGAGATCCGGGAGGCCGCCTTAGCGGCCCTGGCGCATGCGCCGGCCCTTGCCGCCCAGCGCGGGCGGCTCGCCGGTGCCCTCGTTCCCCTGGCCCTGACCCTGCACCGCCTCGCCCTCGACACCGACGCGCTGACCTGCGAGATCAACCCCCTGGCCCTCAGCGCCGGCGGCCGGCTGATCGCCGCTGACGGCAAGCTCGAGGTCGACGAGAACGCCGAATACCGGCACCAGGACCTGGCGGCCGAGCTGGCCCGCGACCTCCAGGGCGACGACGGCCGGACCGGTGATGACCCCTTCGAGGCGGAGGCGAGGCGGCGCGGTCTCACCTACGTCCACCTCCCCGGGGGGACCATCGGCTGCATCGGCAACGGCGCCGGCCTGGTGATGAACACCCTGGACCTGGTCAAGCAGATGGGAGGCAGCCCCAACAACTTCCTGGACATCGGTGGTGGCGCCGGCGCCGACAAGGTCAGGGCCGCCATGGAGATGGTGCTCAGCGATCCTGACGTCAAGGGGGTCTTCATCAACGTCTTCGGGGGCATCACCCGGGGCGACGAGGTGGCTCGGGGGATCATCCGCGCCCGGGACGAGCTGGATGTTGGGGTCCCGATGGTGGTGAGGATGACCGGGACCAACGAGGAGGAGGGTCGCCGGCTCCTCAACGAGGCCGGCATCGTGCCCGGCACCAGCGCTCCCGAGGCGGCCCGGCAGATCGTCGCCCTGGTGGACGGCGAGCCGACCGCTGGTCCGAGCATGGGCGCCGTCTGATGTCCATCCTGATCGACAGCTCCACCCGGGTGCTGGTGCAGGGGCTGACCGGCAGGGAGGGCAGCTTCCACACCCAGCAGATGCAGGCCTACGGCACCCAGGTGGTTGCCGGGATGGTTCCCGGGCGCGGCGGATCCGAGGCGCTCGGCGTGCCCATCTTCGACACGGTCGCCGACGCCGTGGCCAGCACCGGCGCCGACGCCAGCCTGGTCATCGTCCCGCCCGCGTTCGCCGCCGACGCGGTCATGGAGGCCGCGGCTGCGGGCCTCCGGCTGGTGGTCTGCGTCACCGAGGGGATCCCGGTCCTGGACGTGGTCCGGGCCGTCGGATACGTGTCCAGGACCGGCACCCGCCTCATCGGGCCCAACTGCCCTGGGGTGATGACCCCGGGGCAATCCAAGATCGGCTTCATCCCCAACCACGTCGGGCGCGCCGGCCGGGTCGGCGTCGTCGCCCGCAGCGGCACCCTCACCTACGAGGTCATCCAGGGCCTGTCGGCGGCGGGGCTCGGCGAGAGCACCGCGGTGGGCATCGGGGGCGACCCGGTGCTGGGCTCCACCTTCGTCGACATCCTTCCCCTCTTCGCGGCCGACCCTCGGACCGAGGCGGTTGTCCTGGTGGGGGAGATCGGGGGCTCCGACGAGGAGCGGGCGGCCGAGTGGATGACCGCCACCGGCTTCGGGAAGCCGGTCATCGCCTTCATCAGCGGCCGGACGGCGCCGCCCGGGAAGCGGATGGGCCACGCCGGCGCCATCATCAGCGGGGGCACCGGATCGGCGCAGGGCAAGATCGACGCCCTGCGGGCCGCGGGGGCCTCGATCGCCGACACCATCGAGGACGTCGTCAGGCTCGCCGGCGAGAGGCTGGGAGCTCAGCTCCTCCCCCGCTAGCGCCGAGCCTCGGCTCGGGAGGCCCCACGGGTTCCTGCCATCCGCGTCCACAACCGGGTGCAGGAACGCGCCCCTCCCCGGTCGGGGTCCCGACCGGGGCTCGACCCTCGGTGGCGAGCTGGGCGGCCATCCCCTCCCTGGCTCCGTTGGCCTGGCCGGCAACCGGAAACCCACCTCCGAGCCGGTGCGCTAGGCCGGCGAGGGAGGATCCACCTCGGGGGGCCGGCGTCCCAGCTTGATCGAGTACATGGCAGTGTCGGCGTCGCGGAGCAGGTCGTCAGGGTGCTCGTGGCCGGTGCCGCTGACCGCCGTCCCGATGGATGCGGTCACCTCGAGCCGGTTCCCGTCGATGTCGTAGGGCGCGGAGAGGCGACCGGACAGGTCCCCGGCGATGGTCCGCACCGATGCCGGGTCGCTGACGTCCTCCAGCAGCACGGCGAACTCGTCGCCGCCGAGCCGCGCCGCGGTGTCGCTCCGGCGCAGCCGCTGGGAGATGCGCTCGGCGACCTGGACCAGCAGCTGGTCGCCCACGGTGTGGCCGTAGCGGTCATTCACCTGCTTGAAGCCATCCAGGTCGAGGAAGAGCAGCCCGACGCGTGCCGCCGGGTTGCGCTCGGCCCGGGCCAGGGCCTGGGTGAGCCGCTCCAGGAACAGGGTGCGGTTGGGCAGGCTGGTGAGGGAGTCGTGATGAGCCCCGTAGCGGAGTTGCTCCTCGAGCTCGCGCTGAGCGGTCACGTCGGTGAGTGAGCCGACCAGGCGAGTGGCCCGCCCGTCGGTGGCGTCGCGCACCGCCAGCGCCTGGCAGAGCATCCAGCGGTAGCTGTCCCCGCGGGCGCGCAGGCGGTGCTCGCATTCCATGACCTCCGTGGCCCCCGCGATGCAGGCGTCGAGGGCCTCGCGCAGGCGGGGAAGGTCGTCGGGGTGCACCCGGTCGAACCAGTCCTCCGGGGCACCCGCGAGGTCGGACCCCTGGTAGCCGAGCAGCCCCTTCCAGCGATTCGAGTAGAAGATGGTCGAGGCGCCGAGATCCCAGTCCCAGAGCCCGTCGTTGGTGGCGCGTGCCGCCAGCGCGTAGCGCTCCTCGCTGCGCCGGATCTCCTCTCGCAGGTCGCGCTCGCGCTTGACGGCGCGGGCGAGGTCCTCGGTCTGGGCCCGCAGCCACTCCATCATCACCTGGCTCTCGATCGAGACGCTGAGCAGAGCTCCGGTCTCATAGAGAACGTCGCGCCCGGTGGCCTGGTTGGTCACCACCGGCAGCACCATGGCGATCAGACCGAGGTCCATCTCGGGGGTCCTCAGCGGCAGGACCACGGCGAGCTCACGCCTCCCCCAGTCGAGGTCCCGCAGGAACCCGGCGGGCGGGAACTCCTCCGGCCTCAGGGTCTCCGGCAGGCTCACCGGTCCCGCGGCATCTCTCTGAAACGAGCCGGCGACCCGGAGTCGCCGTTCCGGCCCGCCGCCCGGGGCCTCGGACCACATCCCGAGGCATCCCGCCCGGGCCCCGGTGCTGGCAACCCAACCGAGGGAGCGCGGATCGCCGGATGTCCCGCTGAGCAGGGACATGCTGAGCTGGAACCAGCGGGCAGCGGCGAAGTGGAGGTCGCTGTTGGCGCTCGATTCCCGCTCGGCCAGCGCTCGGGAGAGCTCGACGGCGAGGTCGGTGATAACCCTGTCGGGGGGTGCCGAAGCGGCCAGCTGCGGGTCCCGGCGCGCCTCCTCACCGTACTCGCGGAGGCAATCGACGGCGGCCGTGATGCTGGCCCACCGGGGAGCCACCGAGAGAAGCTTGCGCGCCGCCTCCCGAACGTTGTCGGTGTGCCGCCCGCTGGCCTCCGCGGAGGTCGGCAGGATCAGCTCGACCGCCCGGTCCAGCGCCGCTGACTGCCCGGCGGTCGGGGCCTCTCCGGCGGTGAGCAGCCGGCCGAGCCGGGTCCGGAGGCGGTCCCGGGGTGGAGCGAAGAGGTCGGGGCTGGCCTCGCCCAGGACCCGAAGCGCCGACCGGGTGGTGCAGCCGCAGGACTCGCGGGGCACGAACGAGGTCGGGACCAGGTGGCTCTGGGCGGCCACCCGCCGGCCCCGGACCATCTCGACGACGAGGCCGGCGGCCCTGCGGCCGGTCTCCGCGAAGCTCTGGTGGACGCTGGAGATGGTGGGCCGGACCGACGACGACATCTCGACGTCGTCGAAGCCGACGATGGCCTGGTCGTGAGGGAGGGCAAGGCCGGTCTGGGTCAGCATCCTCATCACGCCCAGCGCGTTCCAGTCGGTGCCGGCGATGATCGCCGTGGAGGGCATGCCGGCGTCGAGCATCTGTCGAGCCGCCACCTCCCCACCGCTCTCCAGGTTGTCGGAGGCCTCGAAGAGGAGGGTGTCCTCGGGAACGATGCCGTGGGCCGCCAGGGCCTCGCGGTACGCGGCGTAGCGCTCCTGGATGTCGGTCTGGAGCAGGCATCCGGCGAAGCCGATCCGGCGGTGGCCGTGCTCGACCAGGTGGGAGACCGCCTGGTGAACACCGCCCCGGTTGTCCGCCTTCACGACGGGACAGCGGACCCCCTCCAGATCGGAGGCGATCGTGACCACCGGCTTGCCGGCAGTCTGGAGCGCGAGCAGGTAGTCGCGGTCGACGGCGTTGACCACCACGATGAACCCGTCGACGAGGTCCCAGCCGGCCCGGAGCGTGAACCGGGGCACCGGGGTGTTGAGGCTGCCCTGACTCAGGTCGAGGGTCTGGATCGCCACCAGGCGCGCGCCCGCCTCGTCGGCGCCCTCCACGGCGCCGGAGATGACCATGCTGGTGTACGCACCGGCGACGAGCGGGGCGAGCGCACCGATGGTGACGCGCTCCCCACGCTGAGCAGCCGCCACCCCATCTCGCATCGTTCCGGCCATCCTCTCATTCCCCCCAGTTCAGATCTCGAATGGATCGCGGGGTTGTGATCCCTCTGCGACAGACACGCCACGGGCTCGGTGCAGCGCGGCGGGAGTGCCTCCGCCTTCCGCTGGCCTTGGCGCCCGAACCAGAACGCCCCCCGCAGTGCCGCACTATGGCACTCGCCAAACTCACCGGCCGGGCGGAGACGGCCGACCGGCTACGGTGTAGTCCAGGTGGACTTCGAGCTCTCGTCCGACCAGAAAGCGATCCGCGACCTCTGCCGCGACTTCGCCCAGGGGGAGATCGCGCCGCGGGCGGCTCACCACGACGAGACCGAGGAGTTTCCCTACCAGCTGGTGGCGGGCATGGGCCGCCTGGGGCTCTTCGCCCTTCCCTTCTCCGAGGAGGTGGGGGGCGCCGGCGCCGACTTCCTCTCCTACTGCCTCGCCCTGGAGGAGGTGGCCCGCGCCGACGCCGCCTGCGCCATCACCCTCGAGGCCGCGGTCTCCCTCGGCATCACCCCACTGGTGGAATACGGCTCCTCGCAGCAGCGGGAGCGCTGGCTCCCCCGGCTGATGTCCGGGGAGCGGCTCTGGGCTTTCGGCCTAACCGAGCCGGAGTCCGGCAGCGACGCCGCCGGGCTGACCAGCCGGGCGACCCGCGACGCGGACCAATGGGTCATCGACGGCCGCAAGGCCTTCATCACCAATGCCGGCACCGACATCTCGGCGGGGGTGACCGTGGCCGTGATCACCGGCATCGACAACGGGCGCAAGCGGATCAGCACCATCGCGGTGGAGCGGGGCACACCCGGTTACACCCAGGGCCCCCGGTACCGGAAGCTGGGCTGGCACGCCTCCGACACTCGGGAGCTGAGCTTCGTCGACTGCCACGTGCCCGCCGACCACCTGGTGGGGGTCGAGGGTCGCGGCCTGGACCAGTTCCTCCATGTCCTGGAGTCGGGCCGCGTCGCCATCGCCGCCCTGAGCGTCGGGCTCGCCCAGGCCTGCCTGGACGAGTGCCTTCGCTACTCCGCCGGGCGTCACCAGTTCGGGGTGCCGATCGCCCGCTTCCAGGGTGTCCAGTTCAAGCTCTCCGACATGGCCACCCAGATCGAGGCGGCGCGGCTGCTCACCTGGAAGGCCGCCTCGTTCCTGGACCACGGCCAGAGCCCAGGCAAGTTCGCGTCCATGGCCAAGCTGCACGCCTCCGAGGTGGCCACCACCTGTGCCGGCGAGGCGGTCCAGATCCACGGGGGCTACGGGTTCATGGAGGCATCGCCGGTGGCCCGCTACTACCGCGATGCCAAGGTCGGCGAGATCGGTGAGGGGACCAGCGAGGTGCAGCGGATCCTGATCGCCCGTGAGCTGCTGCGCAGCTTCGAGGTCCTCGAGGACTAGATCTCGGTGCTCGGGCGGCAGCTTGGACCTCTATCGACTGACGCCCACCGCCCTGCTGGGATGCCGCACCATGTGCGCGTCGCACCGGCACCAGGGAGCCTTCCGCCCATGACCGAGCAAGCCGCGCCCGCCCCGGGGAGAAGCAGGATCGGTTTTGTCCACGTCCCCCACCCCCGCATCCACGAGCGAGCCCATGAGAAGCCAGCCAGGACCAATGACGAGCGGGTGGGCATCAACGGCAGGATCGGGCTCTTCATAACCACCATCGTGGGCACGATGTGGGCCGCGTACCTCTTCGTGGTGATCGCCTGCATCGGCGCCTACGCGATCATCGGCAACCTCAGCACCCTCAACCTGGTCGTGATCCTGATCTCCCAGACGTTCCTGCAGCTGGTCCTGCTGCCGGTGATCATCGTCGGCCAGAACCTCCAGGCCCGGGCCGCGGACAAGCGCGGCGAGCAGACCTTCAAGGATGCCGAGGCGATCCTCAACGAGTGCCTGCAGCTCCAGGCCCACCTTCAGGCGCAGGACCAGGTCCTCGAGCAGCTGATCACCGCCCACCGCCCCGAGGCCAGCTCCGCGTAGGCCTTCCGCCTTTTCAGCTCACCCAGGCGCGGGTCCGGTCCTCGGGTCCCCGGCGCGGCGGCTTCGGACGGCATTGTCGCGAACCCCGACGCGGTCACGGCCGGTGGCCGGCGGCTGCACCGGCGATCGGCTCGCGAGGCTGTCGGGTGTAGAGTTGCTGTCGACGGCCCGGGCCGGTGAGAGCCTTGACGGAGCCCGCCGGCGAGCTGGCCGCTCCGTTCGATGATGGAGGTCCTCGATGGCCGGCTGGCGTGCTGCCAGGACCGAGGCGGTACCGCCGGGCGCCGGGCGGCGCGATCGGGCGATTGAGTTCGGCCCGGCGGTGGTGGCGGCTGAGGTTGTGCCGCATGGCTGAAGTAGTTCTGGTGGCTGCTGCGCGGACCCCCTTCGGCCGGCTGGGAGGTGGGCTGAGCGACGTCTCGGCGGTGGACCTCGGTGCCACCGTCATCCGCGAGGTGCTCGACCGCACCGGCACCAGGCCGGCGGAGGTCGACCAGCTGATCATGGGCAACGTGATCAGCGCCGGGCAGGGCCAGGTCCCGGCCCGGCAGGCGGGCCTCAGGGCCGGTCTGCCACCCGAGGTCCCCTCCTTCAACGTCAACAAGGTCTGCGCCTCCGCGCTCAAGGCCATCAACCTCGGGGCTCTCTACATCCGCAGCGGGGAGGCGGACGTGGTGGTGGCGGGGGGCATGGAGTCGATGTCTCGGGCTCCCTACCTCCTCCTGGACCAGCGTTTCGGAAGCCGTCTCGGTGACCGGATCGCGGTCGACTCCGTGCTCCGCGACGGCCTCACCTGCCCTGTGGACGGCCCCCACATGGGGGTTCACGGCGACGCGGTGGCGGCGGAGCTGCGGGTCAGCCGCGAGGACCAGGATGGCTGGGCGGTGCGGTCGCAGCGCCGCTACGCCGAGGCGCTGGCCGCTGGCAAGTTCGCCAGCGAGATCATCACGGTCGCCACCCCTCAGGGGGAGCTGGGCGCGGACGAGCAGCCGCGGCCGGACACCACCCTCGAGAAGCTCGCCTCCCTGCAGCCGGCGTTCAGCGAGAACGGGACCATCACCGCGGGGAACGCCCCCGGCATCAACGACGGAGCCTCGGCGGTGCTGATGATGTCGGCCGAGCGCGCCCGCGCCGCCGGCCTGGAGCCGCTGGGGTGGTGGCTGACCTCTGCCGACTCCGGCGCCGATCATGCCTACCTCGCCACCGTCCCAGCCATGGCGGCCGAGCGGGCCATGGCCCGGACCCGAGGTGAGGTTAGCGTGGACCGTCTCGAGGCGGTCGAGATCAACGAGGCGTTCGCCGCCGTGACCATCACCTCCACCCGGATGCTGGAGGTGGACCCGGAGCGGGTCAATGTCAACGGCGGGGCCATCGCCGTGGGTCACCCGATCGGAGCCACCGGCGGTCGCCTGCTCATGACCCTGCTCTACGAGCTGGGCCGCCGCGGCGGCGGCTACGGAGCCGTCGCACTCTGCAGCGGGGTGGCCCAGGGCGAGGCGACCCTGGTCAGGGTGGGCGGCTAGGCGGCGCCTCCGGCTCTCCCTCCGCGGCACCAGGGGTGGGTGGCCGGGCGCGCTCGCCGGAGGGTCTGGGCCGCCGCCGCATAATCCACGCGTGGACCTCAGCCTGAATGAGGAGCAGCTGGTCTTTCGCCAGGCCGTCCGTGACCTGGCCCGCGCCCGGATCGCGCCCCGGGCCGCCGAGGTCGACCGGACCGCCACGTTCCCGTGGGACTACGTCGAGATGTTCCGGGAGCAGGACCTGTTCGGCATCCCCTTCAGCCCCGACTACGGCGGGGTGAGCGGCAGCGCCCTAACCCTGACGGTCTGCATCGAGGAGCTGGCCCGGGTCGACGCCACCGCGGCCCTGATCCTGGCCGTCCAGGCCCTGGCCGCCTACCCGATCATCCTGGCCGGCAGCGACGAGCAGAAGCGACGCCTGCTTCCCGACCTCGCCAGCGGCGCCCGCCTCGCCGCCTACGCTCTCACCGAGCCCGGGGCGGGCAGCGACCCCGCCGGCATGGAGACGCGGGCCACCCGCCAGGACGGTGAATACGTCATCACCGGCTCCAAGACCTGGATCACCCACGGTTCGGTCGCCGACACCGTGGTGGTCTTCGCCAAGACCGATCCGTCAGCCGGAGCCCGGGGGGTCTCCGCCTTCGTCCTCGAGGACGCCAGGAACCTGAGGGGCTTCGAGGCCTCGCCGATTCACGGAAAGCTGGGGATCCGGGGCAGCGATACCGCCGAGATCCACCTCGACGAGGTCGCCGTCCCCGAGGCCAACCGCCTCGGCGCCGCGGGCGAGGGGCTCAAGGTCGCCTTCCGCGTCCTGGACCACTCGCGGCCCGGGATCGCCGCCCAGGCCCTGGGGATCGCCCAGGGCGCCCTGGACCACTCCGTCGGCTATGCGATCGAACGGCGCCAGTTCGGCAAGTCGATCGCCGAGTTCCAGGCCATCCAGTTCATGCTCGCCGACATGGAGGCGCAGGTCCAGGCGGCCCGCGCCGTCACCTATCAGGTTTCCCAGATGATCGACGACCACGCCGCCGGGGTGACCGAGATGGCGGCCATCGCCAAGCTGCTCGCCAGCGACACGGCGATGCGGGTGACCACCGATGCGGTCCAGGTCCTCGGCGGAGCCGGGTACGTCCAGGATCACCCGGTGGAGCGGATGATGCGGGACGCCAAGATCACCCAGATCTACGAGGGGACCAATCAGATCCAGCGCCTGGTGATAGCCCGCCATCTCCTGGGTGGTTCGGCGGGCAGGTCGGCCCGCGCCGGCCTGGGAGCTTCCTGAGGCCGTCCCCACCCGGCTTCCGGCCCCACATTTTGGAGCGCCGGGGCTACGCTTGCAGGCGACAGTAACCTCCCCGTCGCCGACCACGTTCCAGAACAAGGGAGCCTGACGGGCCGCGCCTGCGGTTGGACGGACCGCCGTTCACCCGGGTGGGGGCCCGACCGGAGCTGATCCACATGGCAACGAGAACGCGCCTGCGGCGCTCGCGCTACCGATTCCGCCCCCGGTGGATGACCACGCCGCGCATCGTCGTGGCCGCGGGTCTGGCCGTGCTCCTCGTGGTCGGGGTGTTCGGCTACCGGACGCTGGATGGCCTGGCCCACCTCTTCCACACCAGCGTGCCGTCGGTGATCGGAAGCCTCATCAAGGGCAAGAGCGGCTCCACCATCGAGAAGAACCAGGTCGCCAGCGATCAGCGGATCAACATCGCCCTGTACGGTTACGGCGGGCCGGGGCACGATGGGCCCTACCTCTCCGACTCGATCATGGTGGTGTCGATCCAGCCCCACCAGGGCGGTGCCGCCCAGGTCGCCGAGATCTCCATCCCCCGCGATTGGTACGTCCCCATCTACGACGCCGCCGGCAAGAAGGTGGACGAGGGCCGGGTCAACCAGGCCTACAGCGACGGCATGATCCAGGGAGGCGGCTCGCCCGGCTCCCCGGACGGCGGAGCGCTGGCCGACGCCGCTCTCTCCCGCCTGCTCGGCATCCCCATCGATTACTACATCGGTCTCGACTTCACCGCCTTCAAGCAGGCAGTGGACGCGGTCGGCGGCATCGACATCGACGTCCCCACCGGCTTCACCGACCCTCAGTACCCGTCCTGCGACGCCGACACCTGCCCCTACACGACCGTCAGCTTCCACGCCGGGGAGCAGCACATGGATGGCGCCACCGCCCTGGAGTACGCGCGTTCGCGGCACGGCGACAACGGGCAGGGCACGGATTTCGCGCGCAGCCAGCGTCAGCAGCAGATCCTGGTCGCCCTCAAGCAGAAGGTGCTGTCGGTGGGCGGCATCGGCGACCTTCCCGACCTGCTCAACGCACTTGGGGACAACGTGGACACCAACATGTCGATCGACGACGCCGAAGCGGTGTACG
Organism: Binatia bacterium; assembly: GCA_035624785.1. GTDB lineage: Bacteria > Chloroflexota > Dormibacteria > Aeolococcales > Aeolococcaceae > JAJZNI01. The sequence continues at coordinate 114,129 of DASPQV010000051.1, forward strand.
ACCTGGTCAAGGGGGTGAGCCCCGGCGCCATCGTCCACGCCAGCCTCGACGACACCAACTTCCTCTACGAGTGCGGCTATCCGGCCCACTGCGGCGCCGCCTATCTGTTTGCCCATGACAGCAGCTACGCGGCGATCGACAACTTCATCAAGAACGTCCTGGTCAGCCCGGCGGCGCTGGCGGAGACCGCGGCGGTGGGCATCGAGGACGGCAGCGGTATCGGGGATGGGGCGTCGGCGCGCTGGAGCGCGATCTTCGCCCAACTGGGCTGGACGGCGCCGGACCTGGGCCGGGTCCCGACCGAGGCGGGGACCGAGGTCATCGACCAGAGCGGGGGCCGGGAGGCTGCGGCGGCCCAGTGGTTCGCGGCATACTTTGGTGTCCCCGTCACCAGGGCCGCCGAGCCCAGCCCCGGAGCGAGCGGCTCCCACGACGGGGTGCTCGTCATCCTCGGCGCCGACGAGGAGCGTGCCTTCGGCCACGATCCGGGGTACGGGAGCTGACCTTGCGCATCGGGATCCTCACCGGGGGTGGCGATGCCCCCGGGCTCAACGCCGCCATCCGGGGCGTGGGCCGGCGTGCCCTGGCCCACGGCGATACGGTCATCGGTGTCAAGAACGGGTGGGCCGGGCTGACCGGTGCGGGTGACTTCATGGCGATGCCCCGGCCTCTCTTCTCCGGCATCCTCCAGCTCGGCGGCACCGTCCTGGGGAGCTCCCGGACCAACCCCATGAAGCGCGAGGGCGGCAAGGAGGAGGTGCTCAGCAACCTTCGCAAGGCGCATCTCGACGCCCTGGTGGCGATCGGCGGCGACGACACCCTCTCGGTCGCGGCCTGGCTCGCCGAGCACGGCGGGCCGGTGGTGGGCGTCCCCAAGACCATGGACAACGATCTCTCGGTCACCGACTACTGCATCGGGTTCGACACCGCGGTCAGCCGGGTGGCCGAGGCCCTCGACCGCCTCCACACTACCGCGGCGGCCCACCATCGGGTCATGGTCGTCGAGGTCATGGGCCGGGACACCGGCTGGGTGGCCCTGATGGGGGGCATCGCCGGAGGAGCCGACCTGATCCTGATACCCGAGGTGCCGATCAGCCTCAGCGACATCATCGACCGGCTCCAGAAGCGGTTCCAGAGCGGCAGCGACTTCAGCATCATCGTGGTCGCCGAGGGCTTCGAGATGTCGGGGGTGACCGACAAGGAGGCGGCCGGCGGCAAGCGGGACGCCTTCGGGCACGTCCAGCTCAGCAAGCGGGGCGTCGGCGAGACCCTCGCCGAGCTGATCGAGGCGCGGATGGGCCATGAGACCCGCACCACCGTGCTCGGCCACACCCAGCGAGGCGGGACCCCCTCCGCCTATGACCGGATCTGGGCCACCCGGGTCGGCGTGTTCGCCTACGACCTGGTGCTGGATCAGAAGTGGGGGATGATGCCGGTGGTCCGCAACGGCACGGTCGAGGTGGCTCCGATCGCCGACGTGGTTCGCGAGCAGCGCAAGGTCCCGTCGGAGCTCTACAACCTGGCCAAGGTCTTCTATTAGGACCTGGTCGGCACCGAGCGACGCGATCCGAGCGGCACGGAGCGGGGCGGCACCGGGAGGGCCCATCATCGTCCTGGCCGAAAGCCGCCAGTGGCGGCGGGCCCCGCTCGGGCACCATTGAGCCCGTGGAGGACTTCGAGAGCCGCTATCTCGCGGTGGCGAGCCGGGATCGCCGGTTCGAGGGCCGGTTCCTGGTGGCGGTCACGTCGACCGGGGTCTACTGCCGGGTGGGCTGCCCCTCGCGGACGCCACGGCGGGACCATGTCCGCTTCTACCTGACCCCGGCGGCGGCCGAGGCCGCGGGCTTCCGGGCCTGCCGGCGCTGCCGGCCGGAGCAGGCCGACCCGCCGGGGGACCGGCTGGTCCGGGGAGCGCTCCGGCTGATCGCCGGAGGTGGCGTGGACGGCCGCGGCGTGGATGCCGCCGCCCGGCGTCTCGGGGTGAGCACCCGGACCCTCCACCGCCGCCTGACCGCCGCGGTGGGGACCTCCACCCTGCAGATCGCCAGCAGCCGCCGGGTCCAGGCGGCTCGGGCCCTGATCGCCGAGACCCGGATGCCACTCACCGACGTGGCCTTCGCCGCCGGGTTCAACTCGGTGCGCCGGTTCAACGAGGTGGTGCGCGACGAGCTCGGTGCATCCCCGAGCGCGCTGCGCGAGGCTGCCATCCGGGAGGGGGAGCCCCCGTCGGACGCCGGCGAGCCCGGTCCGGCGGCGGCAGGCCCGGGCACCGCGGGTGCCTGGCTCAGCCTCCGGCTGGTCACCCGCCAGCCCTTCGCGGCCGCTCCGCTCCTCGGCTTCCTGGCGGCTCGGGCGGTGAGCGGGGTCGAGGCGGCCTCCGCCTCGGGCTACGCCCGTTCCGTCCGCGCCCCCCGGGGAGCGGCGGTGGTCGACCTGACCCCGGACGGCCCCCATGTCACGCTCCGGGTCCGCCTCGACGACATCAGGGACCTGGAGGACGTGGTCCGGCGCTGCCGGCGCCTCCTCGACCTGGATGCCGACCCCGTCGCGCTCACTGAGGCTCTGGGCGCCGATGCGCTGATCGGACCGCTGGTCGCCGCGGCGCCGGGCCTCCGCGTGCCCGGCAGCGTCGACCCCTTCGAGACGGCGGTGCGGGCGGTGCTCGGTCAGCAGGTGTCGGTGGCCGCCGCCCGCACCCTGGCCGGCCGGCTGGTCGGACGGCTCGGGGATCGGCTGCCCCTCCCGAGCGACTCCGTGACCCACCTGTTCCCGTCGCCGCGGCGGCTGGCCGAGGCGGACCTCGACGGGCTGGGGCTGACCGGACGTCGCATCGAATCGATCCGCGCCCTGAGCCGGGCAGTCCTGGAGGGGGATCTCGATCTGGCCGGCGGCTCCCCCGACGCTGTCGAGGCAGCCCTGGCTCGCCTCCCCGGCTTCGGCCCCTGGACCCGCGCTTACATCGCGATGCGGGGGCGGGGCGACCCCGACGCCATCCCCGTCTCCGACCTGGGCCTGCGCCGGGCGATGCAGCGGCTCGGCCAGCCCGCCGATCCCGCCAGCCTGGCGGCCCGTGCCGAGGCGTGGCGGCCCTGGCGCGCCTACGCGGCGCTCCACCTCTGGAACCGCCTGTCCACGCCGGTCACCCCACCCCCCGGCGTGGGCCTCGACCGTGCGTCCACCCTCAACCCCGGAGAGAGCCCATGGCCTACGACGCCGTGACCCTGACCACCCCGCTCGGCCACTTCACCGCCATCGCCGAGGCCGGCGCCCTGGTGGCCGCCGGCTTCACCGGCGACCCCGAGGCCCTGCGCCCGCGTCTCGGCAATCCCGCCGCGGCCCTTCACGTTCATGACGACCTGGGCCAGATCTCCAGGGCCCTGGCGGCGTACTTCGACGGCTCCGATGTCACCGCCATCGATTCCCTGCCGGTGCGCATGGCCGGCACCCCGGCGATGCGCCGGCTCTGGGAGGAGCTGCGCCGGATCCCCGCCGGGCAGGTGCGCAGCTACGCCGAGCTGGGCGGTGAGCGTCGCTATGCCCGGGCAGCCGGCGCCGCCTGCGCCCGCAACCCGGTGCCCCTGGTTGTGCCCTGCCACCGGGTGGTCAGGGGCGACGGCACCCTGGGCGGGTTCGGCTGGGGTCTGGAGACCAAACGCTGGCTGCTCGACCACGAGGCGCGCTTCGCCGAGCCCGAGCCCGGCCCCAGGCAGCTGTCGCTGTCAGCCGCGTCCTGAACTCCGCTCACCAGACGCCGGGGATGAGCCGCGCCCGCCTCCGCGCCCAAACCGCCCAATCGGGGAAGCTGTTCCGGAGCAGACGCTCCTCGTAGCCGATCCGGGCCAGCTGGAGCCCGCAGAAGACGGCGAAGAGGAGCAGCGGGTTGAGCTGGCCCACCGGGAGCACGGCGGCCAGCGCGGCGGTGATCTCGCAGAGGTAGAGGGGGTGGCGCACCAGCCGGTACGGCCCGGTGGTCACCAGCCGGCGCGCCGCCGGGAAGATCCCGAAGGAGCGGCGCAGCGTCAGCAGGCCCCAGACGGCCCCGGCCATGGCCAGCGTGGTGGCCACGGTGCAGGCCGCCGCCGCCCACGGAGGGATGGTGAAGAGCTGGAGGCTCGCCGGCAGGCGGTTGCCGCAGAGCAGCAGGATGGTCGTCCCGAGGAAGGCGACCAGCCGGGGGAGGATGCGGCGGTCCGAGACCTGGGGACGGAGCCGCACCACGAAGAGGCCGACCGGGATCAGGCAGAAGGCGGCATACAGGCTCTGCCCCACCGGCCCGCCGACCACGCTGACCCAGCCACGCCCCCAACCGGCCTGGAAGCTCCCGATCGCCCTGAGCACCATCTCGTAGCCGAGCACGAGGTACAGCGCCGCCGGCACGACAGTGCCCAGGATGATGTAGCCCAGGTCGGAGCCGCGGCGGCCGAGGGGGCGGGGCGCGGCGAGGGGCGGACCGCCGGCTCGAGCCGTCCCCGCGGGGCGTGACGGGGCTGTGGCGATTGCCTTCACGCCAGGCAGTATCCGGCCCGCCGCGGCGCGGCCGGACCGCCGCAGGCGACCTGTCACGCGCCGCGTCAGTCGGTGTTGCAGCCGCCGAGGTTCACCAGGTCAGGGCACGGGGAGATCGTGGATACACTGCGGTCGTGGGGCACCCCCTGGCCCAGCGCATCCTGGATGGCGACGTCCGCGCCCTGGCCCGGGCCATTCGGATGGTCGAGGACCGCGATCCCGAGATGGCGGCGCTGGTCGGCGAGCTGCGCCAGCGCTCCGGGCGGGCCGAGGTGGTCGGCATCACCGGCCCGCCGGGAAGCGGCAAGTCGACCCTCTGCGACCGGCTCATCGAGAGCTGGCGGGCCCGCGACGAGACCGTCGGGGTCATCGCCGTGGACCCTTCCAGCCCGTTCAGCGGCGGCGCGATCCTGGGCGACAGGGTGAGGATGCAGCGCCATGCCGGCGACCCGGGGGTCTTCATCCGCTCGATGGCAGCCAGGGGCCATCTCGGCGGCCTGGCCGCGGCCGCCCGGGAGGCGGTGCGGCTGCTCGATGCCAGCGGTCGCCGCCACTGCCTCCTGGAGACCGTTGGGGTGGGTCAATCAGAGCTCGAAGTGATGCGGACCGCCGACACCACGATCGTCGTGGTCACCCCCGCCGCCGGTGACGCGGTCCAGCTCATGAAGGCCGGGATCCTCGAGATCGCCGACATATTCGCGGTGAACAAGGCCGACCTGGCCGGCGCGGCGCGCGTCGCCAGGGAGCTTCGCGAGCTGGTCCACCAGACCCGTGCGGCCGCCGCCTGGGTGCCCCCGGTCCTCCAGGTGATCGCCACGACCGGTGAGGGGGTGGCCGAGCTGGTCGGCGCCATCGACGGGCATCGCGAGGCGATCGCAGCTTCCGGCGAGCTCCGGCGACGGCGGGTGGAGCGGCTCCGCGCCGAGGTCGAGGCCATCGTCGCGGAGCGGGCGGCGGAGCGGGCGCGGCGTGCCCTCGACGAGGGGAGAATAGGGATGGACGAGAACACCGACGTGGCGGGCGCCGATCCCTACGCCCTCGCCGCGCGGATCATGCAGGGCTCCTGAGCGAGCCCGGCAAGGGAGGCCCATGGCACAGACGGCAACTCGCCGCCCCACGGTGCCCGAGGACACCCTGGGGGGCATTCCCCTCCAACCTCACTACGGTCCCGAGGACGCCACCGGCCGCGACGTCGAGGGCCAGCTGCCACCCCCAGGCGGGTACCCCTACACCCGCGGCATCCACCCCAGCATGTACCGGGGACGGCTCTGGACGATGCGCCAGTTTGCCGGCTACGGCAGCGCCGAGCAGACCAACCGCCGCTATCACTTCCTGCTCGAGCATGGCCAGACGGGGCTGTCGGTGGCCTTCGACATGCCCACCCTGATGGGACGCGACTCCGACGAGCCGGAGTCGCTGGGCGAGGTGGGACGCTGCGGGGTCGCCGTCGACTCCATCGAGGACATGCAGAGCCTCTTCCAGGGCATCGACCTGGGCGCCGTGACAACCTCGATGACCATCAACGGTCCGGCGGCGATCGTCTTCGCCCAGTACCTGGGGGCCGCCGAGGCGCAGGGCGTTGCCTTCGACCGCCTGGGCGGCACCCTCCAGAACGACATCCTCAAGGAGTACATCGCCCAGAAGGAGTTCATCTTCCCGGTTCGCCAATCGATGCGGCTGGTCAGCGACGTGGTCGTCTTCTGCACCCGCCAGGTGCCCCGGTGGCACCCGATCTCGGTGAGCGGCTACCACATCCGGGAAGCGGGCAGCACCGCGGTCCAGGAGCTGGCCTTCACCCTCGCGGACGGCTTCGCCTACGTCGAGGCGGGGCTGGCGGCGGGCCTTGCGGTCGATGACTTCGCCCCCCGGCTCTCCTTCTTCTTCAACAGCCACATCGACTTCTTCGAGGAGGTCGCCAAATACCGGGCGGCGCGCCGGATCTGGGCCCGGCGGCTCCGCGAACGGTACGGAGCCAGGGACGAGCGGTCATGGCAGCTCAAGTTCCACACCCAGACGGCGGGTTGCTCGCTGACCGCCAAGCAGATTGACAACAACGTGGTGAGGACCGCCTACGAGGCCCTGGCCGCGGTGCTCGGGGGGACGCAGTCGTTGCACACCAACTCCATGGACGAGGTGCTGGCCCTGCCAACCGAGCGGGCCGCCCAGATCGCCCTGCGTACCCAGCAGGTGCTGGCCTACGAGACCGGCATCCCCTCGGTCGCCGACCCGCTGGCGGGTTCCTGGTTCGTGGAGGAGCTCACCGACCGCGTCGAGGCCGCCGCCGAGGAATACCTGGACGCCATCGAGGAGCGCGGCGGCATGCTCGCCGCCGTCGAGGACGGCTACCCGCAGCGGGAGATCGCCGACGCCGCCTTCCGCTACCAGCGCCAGCTGGAGAGCGGCGAGCGGGTGGTGGTGGGTGTCAATGCCTTCACCGACGAGGCTCCCGGGCCGCCCCCGGAGATCCTGGTCATCGATCCCGAGGTGGAGAGGGCGCAAGCGCGCCGGTTGGCCGAGCTGAGGTCGCGTCGGGACGGGCTGAGCGTGAGCAACGCGCTGCAGCGGCTCGAGGACGCCGCGCGCGGCACCGACAACCTGGTGCCCGCCATCCTCGACTGCGTGCGTGCCCGTGCCACCGAGGGGGAGATCGTCCGTGCCCTGCGCGAGGTCTTCGGCACCTACCGGGAGTCGCCGGTCTTCTAGTGCACCGGCCGGGAAGTACCTTCCCGGCCTGGCCGGCGACCCGGCAACCTACCTCCGAGCCGGTGCACCAGCGGGGTGAGCAAGAACCCGCGCGTGACCACCGCGGTCCCGGCTGCTCGGAATCGTTGATGGACCATTGACCGCGGCGGTGTCAGCATGTGAGCTGCGGGTCGCGGAGCGTACCCGAGGCGCCCTGCGACCGCGGGAAGGGAGGCCGGCTGGGTGGCCTATCAGACGATCCTCGTGGCCACCGACGGGCGGCGGGGAGGGGACAGCGCCGTGGTCGCGGCCAGGCGGCTGGCGCAGTCCTGGCGGGCCACCCTCATCGTGGTGCACGTCAACCGGCTAATGCCGGCGCGGGGCGCGCTGCTGCCGGTGGAGGTCGACGAGCCCGAGCTGCAGAGAAGGCTCGACGAGCAGGTCGAGGAGCTGCGAGGCCGGGGATTGGACGTCGAGCTCAAGGTCATCCAGTCGGTCACGGCGAACCCGGCGCGCCTCATCGCCAAGGAGGCCGAGGCAGTGGGCGCCGACCTCATCGTCACTGGGAGCGCCGCCCACCGCCGGTTCAGGGGCCTCGGGACGCGCACTCTGCCTCAGCGGCTGCTCGACTTCGCCTCCTGCGCCGTGCTCAGCGTGCCTCGAGAGCCGGACGCCCAGCTCCCCGGGCTCCACCTCGTCAAGATCGCCTAGCTACGCTGGCGGGTCGTCGTTCTCGTCAGGGGTCGCGATCGGCTCCAGGCTGCGGCGGGTCAGCCTCCGGCCCCGGCGCGAGGCCAGCAGGATGACCGCCGCCAGGACCACGTCGACGACGATCAGGAAGACGATGATCTGGGGCGCGCTCCCCAGGTGGATGCCGGAGACCAGCGAGATCAGACCGATCGGGGGCACCTCGGAGGTCTGCGGCCTGCCGCCGGGCGCCCCGCTGCCGCTGGGCGCGCCCGACCGCCCCGACGGTCCCGGCGTGGCCCCGTTCACGATCGGGCCGGGCGTGCGGGACCCGCCAGAGATGGGCGTCGACGCCGACTTGGCGGCGGCGGGCCGGGCCGGCGCAGAGGCGGATGGTGAGGCCGGGGCCGGTGAGGGCCGGCCGGAGGTCGCCGGGGAGCTGGGTGGCGCGCCGGTCGCCGTGGGCGATCCACCAGCCGGCGAGGAGGCTGTCGGCGGAGGGCTGCGGACTGGCGGAACCGCGGAGAGGACGGTCTCCGCCAGGGTGCCGCTGGACCCGGCGAAGTTGGTGTCGCCCTGGTACGCCGCCGTCACCGTGTAGGAGCCGGGGGCCAGACCGCTCAGGCTCAGCGAGGCCTGACCGAGGTGGTTCAGCTTCGCGACAGAGGGGCTCGTGCCGGCCACCGTGAAGCTCACCGACCCGCCGGCGACCAGCGACGACAGGGGATGGTTGACGGTCGCGGTGAGGATCGCCGCTCCCCCCGCGGACACCGGGTTCTCCGAGCTGGCCAGGCTGAGTGTGGTCGGCGCCGAGGACCGCTTCACCGTGACCGCCGCCGATGCCTGAGAGGTGCTGGCCGAGTACCAGACCGAGCCGGCGGCGTCGGGCAGGTACTGGGCGGTGATGGTGGGGTACGCCCCGGCGGGGAGGACGACCGAGAGGCAGGCCAGGGCGTCCCCGGTCGACCCGACCGGGACGATCTTGGTCGAGCCCAGGGTGGTCGGGCCCTGCACGAACCGCACGGTCCCGCTGGGAGTGGGAGCTTTGCCTCCAGACCCGAAGACGACCGAGGTCAGGGTGACCACCTGACCCTGGTTCACCGTTCCGGGGGCTGCGGCGATCGTCACCCTGGCCGGCGGCTGGGCGGACGGCCCATCCTCAACGCCGAGCACGCCGCCGTCCACCAGGGATGGGTAAGCCGCGTCGGTCCTTGGCAGCGGACAGGGAGCATCCCCGGCATCGCCATCTCCGCTCCCGTCAGCCCGGCACTTGCGGGCCGGGTCGACCAGCAGCGGAGTCACCGGTGATTGGGAGCCCTCGAAGTCCTTGTCTCCCGCGTAGGTCGCGGACAGGTGCCGCTCCCCCGGCTGGTCAAAGGTGGTCGTGAGCGTGGCCTCCCCGTCCTCGAGGTCGGCGGTGCCGAGCGTCTTCTGCGAGTTGGAGAAGGTCACCTCGCCGTCCGGCTGGGCGGTCGGGGAGGTCACTGACGCCGTGAGGGTCACCGGCTGTCCGGTCTGGGCGGGGGAGGGGGCGACCTGGAGGCTCGTGGAGGTCAGGGCCCGGTCGATCTCCTCGTTCACCGACGCGCTCGCAGAGGCGCCGACGTTCCCGTCGCCGGCGTAAGCGGCCGTCAGGGTGTGATCGCCGCTCTCCAGGTCCGGCACCGCGAACGCGGCGCTGCCCCCGGTGAGCGGCGCGCTGGCGATCGGAGAGGTCCCGTCGAGCAGGGTGACGGTGCCGGTCGGAGCACCGACGCCCTCCACCGGGAGCACAACGGCGACCGCCACCACCGTTTCGCCATAGGTCGCCGGATTCAGCGCCGAGATGAGCAGGGTCGTCGACGGCTGGACGGTGACGACCTGGACGAGCGGCGCCGAGGTCGAGGCCGCGAATCCGTCCGACCCGGAGTACTGGGCCTCGAGATCCTGGGCGCCGGCTGGCACCGTGTGGTTGGCAAGAGGAGCTTGACCGTCGGCGTTGAGGGTGACGGTGCCGAGGATGGCGTCGCCATCGGAGAAGGTGACCGTGCCATCCGGCACGGTGGTGCCCGCGGCCGGGATGACGGTTGCGGTGAGGACCAGCGGGTCCCCGTAGCCGGAGGGGTTCTCTGACGATGTGAGGGTGACGGTGGTGGCCATGGCACCGTCCGCCGCCCCGCCCACCGACGGTGCGGCGAGCAGGGCACCGCCGGCGAGGAGCGCGGCTCCCGCCAGCCACCGCAAGCGCCTTCCTCTCCTGATCTTCATCTCCCGACGAGCGTAGGCCCAACGATCGGTTGCCGGAACGTCAGGCGGCTCGCGAGCCGATGACATTCCTGTGATGTTGGACGAGGAAGCCACAGCTTCGTGACGAACCGTGGCGGCGGCGTCACATCCGCATGGCGGCATCTCGCCGAAGCTCGCTCAGGAGGCGACCTGCGACTGTCTCGACGCGGTGAGATCGACGTGCTCGTCTGCGCTCGCGAGCTGGTCGAGGCCGTGTCCGGTCGGCCACTCGACGCGGACGGTGGTTCCCATCCCGAGCTCCCCGCTGAGCCTGACGTCACCGCCGTGAGCCTCGACCAGCACCTTGACCAGGGCCAGCCCGACGCCCATGCCCCCGTAGGTCCGGGTCCCGCCGCTCTCGACCTGGAAGAAGCGGTCGAAGACGCGCTCATGGAGGCTGGGGTCGATCCCGATCCCGTTGTCCTCGACCTCGATCAGGCAGCGGTCCGGCCCATCACCGGGTCGTGCCGACACCGCCACCCTGCCTCCGGGGGGCGTGAACTTCACGGCGTTGTCGATGAGGCAGCGGAACACCTGGCGCAACCGCTCCGGGTCGGCATCGACGCACAACTCCGCGGGCACATCGACGCGCAGCTCGACGGGGAGGCCGCCGGGATGGTGACGGGCGACGTCGTGCGCCGCCTCCTCGACCGCGTCCGCGAGGTTCACGTCCCGGCGCTGCATGCGGAGGTTGTCGGCGCTGACCAGCGAGAGGTCGATCATCGTCTCCACCAGGTCGGAGAGCTGGTGGGAGGCGAGCTCGATGTTCCCGACGATGGCGAGCTTCTGGGTGTCGTCGGCCTGCCCCCAGAGCATCTGCAGCAGCTCGACGTGGCCGACGATTGCGGTCAGCGGGGTGCGCAGCTCGTGCTGGGCGGTGGCCAGGAAGTCCGACTTCATCTCGTCCAGCTCGAGCAGCCGCCGCACCGTCTCCCGCTCTCGCTCGAAGAGCTGGGTGTTGGCCACAGCGATCGCCGCGTTGTTGGCGAGGGCGGAGAGCGCCCGGATGTCGGCGTCGGAGAGGCGCTCCGGGGTGCTCACCGCGATCGCCCCTGCGACCTCGTCGCGATAGCGCATCGGAATCGCCAGGGACCAGCCGCCCGCCTCCCGCTCACCAAGGTGGAAGCGGGTGGTCCGACCGTGCAGCAGGCCCGCCACCACGTGGTCGGGCAGCTCCGGATCTGGGTCGGCCGGCCGGCTCCTGGCCCTGACCGCCAGGTCGTCGTCCTCCCGGCCCAGCACCCAGGCCCGGGCGCCCGGACCGCTGATGCTGGCCGCGGCGGCACAGACGGCGCTCTCCAGGCCGGGGACGCCGGCTGTGGTGGTGGTGAGGGCGCGGGAGACCTCGTCCAGCCGGGCAACCGCCGAATCGATGTGGTGGACGTTGGACTGGATCTGGGCGCGCATCCGGTTGACCTGTTCGGCCAGCACCCCCAGCTCGTCGCGGGACTGGATCGGGATGTCCGATGCGTAGTCGCCTCCCGCGATCCGGGCCACTCCCTCCGAGAGCTGCGCCACCGGGCGCCGGACGAACCGGTTGACGAAGAGCAGCACCAGGAGCCAGGTGAGCAGCAGGGCGGTCAAGGCCAGCCAGACCACGGTCAGCTCGTCGGTGGTCTGGTCACCGACGAAGAGCGAGAGGGGTGTCTCGACCCCGACGTAGAGAACGGGGGGCCCCGGGTTGGGGTTGACCCCCTCCAGGGCGATCGCTGCGGCGCCCGCCCCCGGCATGGTGGTGAAGCCCGAGAGGCTGGCGGACGACCCCCCCAGCTGGCTGGAGAGGTCGGCGGGAAGGTTCGCCGGGCCGCTCGCCGGTTGGTCGGCGCTTCCCGAGATCGCCTCCAGGGTCGCGCCGCGACGATTGGCCACCAGCAACGGGGTGTATCCCTGCCCCAGGGCCCCGACCAATCGCATCAGCTGGCTGGGCAGCGGCATGCTGTAGACGACGGCGCCCAGGGTCTCTCCATTGCTGGATCGGACCGGGGCCGCGAAGTCGTAGACGGGCAACCCCGTTCTCAGCAGGTCGATGGACTCGGCTGGGCTCCCCCCCAGGGCTGCCCGCACCTCGGGCAGGCCGGCGGGGAGCGGAGGCAGGCCGGAGCCTCCCGTGGCCGCCAGCTCGGACCCTTCGGTGTCGAAGATCGCGACCTCCTCGTCGGGGAGGTCGGTGACCACCTTGGTGGGACCGCTGAGCAGCGCTGCCGCCGAGCTGCGGGGGGTGACCGAGGCGAGCGCCGGCGCCATCTCCGGGAGCCCGGCGGCGGCGGAGGCGGCGAAGCGGGCCTGGGGAGCCGCGACCTGCTGGACCAGCTCTCGGAAGGCCTGGGCGCGGCTCTCCGCATTGGTCTGAGCGCCGGTGTCGGTCTGCTGGTTCCGGCTCACCAGCAGGAAGGCGCTGACCGCGGTGATGATGACCAGGGAGAGGGCGAAGCCGCCGAGAAGCAGCCGGGTGGCGAAGGTCACCCGCGGGCGGCGAAAGCGGAATCGGGGCCGGCGCGGAGGGTCGGGCTGCATGGCATCCCGAGGGTATGGCGGTCACGGCGGATCTGAGGCCCTTTGACGCGACCGTCGCGCGATCGTCGCAAAGCCTTGGTCATGACCGCCTCCGGCCGCGGCCGGGAGCCGGCCTCGAGGTCGGGGGCCGCGCGGAGCGCGCGGATGTTCGCTCTGTCCTGTTAGACTGCCGCAGAACGGATCCACTTCAAGCAGGTCCAGTGAGGCCGGCAAGGGGATCGGCGCCGCGTCCGCCGGCGTCCCTCCGCAGCCGCTCACGGGCGGCGGAGGGCATGGGTGATGACGCTGGCCATGAAGCAGCGGCGGTTGGAGCACGTCGTCTCCAGCGAGCAGTTCGACCGCGAGTGCCTCGACGAGCTCTTTGCCAGCGCCGACCTGATGGTCGATCACCGGGACACCCGGCTGGCCAGCCGGATCATGGCCACCCTCTTCTACGAGCCGTCGACCCGCACGCGGCTCAGCTTCGAGTCGGCGATGCTCCGCCTTGGCGGTTCGGTGATCGGCACCGAGGCGGCCCGCCAGTTCTCCAGCACGATCAAGGGCGAGACCCTGGAGGACACCATCCGGATGGCGTCGACCTACGCCGACGTCATCGTCCTGCGTCACGACCAGGCGGGCGCCGCCGCCCGGGCCGCCCGGGTGGCCTCGGTGCCGGTGGTCAACGCCGGAGATGGCCCCGGCGAGCACCCCACCCAGGCGCTGCTCGACCTCTACACCATCCGCTCCGAGCTGGGAACCGCGGAGGGGGTCCACGTCGCGTTCTGCGGTGACCTCCGCTTCGGCCGGACGGTGCACTCCCTGGCCCTGCTGCTCAGCCTCCATCCTGGGGTGCGGATGACCTTCGTGGCCCCCGAGGTGGTCCAGGTCGGTGCCGACCTGCAGGCCCGGATTGCCGCGGCCGGTGTCCCGATCCAGCTCACCGACCGCCTCGACGAGGTCATCGACTCGGTGGATGTCGTCTACCAGACGCGGATCCAGAAGGAGCGGTTCGAGAGCCTCGACGACTTCGAGGTGGCTCGACGCGCCATCCGGATCGACTCGTCGGTGATGCGGGCGCTCCCCACCAAGGCGATCGTGATGCACCCGCTCCCTCGGGTCGACGAGATCGCCACCGAGGTCGACGATGACCCTCGAGCCGCCTACTTCCGGCAGGCGCGCAACGGGATCGCCATCCGGATGGCGCTGCTGGACATGCTGCTGGGATGACCCAGGTGGAGCCGGCCGGCACCTCCTCGGAGATCCGGCCGCCGCAGCTCCTCGACGCCCAGGGCGTCGACCGGGTGCTGCTCCGCCTTGCCCACGAGATCCGGGAGCGGCACCCCGGCGACCTGACCGCGGTGGTGCTCGCCGGGATCCGCGAGGGCGGCCTGGCGGTGGCACGCCGCCTCCGGGCGCGCCTGGGGGAGGCCAGCCGGTGGGACATCCCGCTGGTGGCCGTCGACGTCAGCGGCTTCCGCGACGACCGCCCCCGCCAGCCTGGCCTCGACGGCGCATGGCAGGAGCTCGATCCCCCGGGGGCGGCGGCCTCCCCTGAGGGGCTGGTGGTGGTGCTCGTCGACGACGTGATCCAGACCGGGCGGACCATGCGGGCGGCATTCGACCTGGTGGCCTCCAGGGGCCGGCCAGCGGCTATCGAGATGGCCGTCCTGGTCGACCGGGGGGGGCGGGAGGTCCCGGTGCGGCCCAATTACGTTGGCAAGAACCTGCCGGTTGCCGCCGGCGACTGGGTCGAGATCCGGCTCGGCACCGCCCCTGAGCAGGACGGGATCTTCCTGGTGCCGCGCCGATGAACTGCATCCTCCGCGGGGTCCGCGTGATCGACCCGCTCGGACGCCGGGATGCGCTCGGCCAGGACGTCTGGCTCAGCGAGGGCCGGATCATCGCCATCTACAAGCACATGGGGGAGGGCACTCTCCCGGTCATCGATCTCACCCCTCCGGCCGGTGGCACGCCGGTGATCCTCTGCCCGGGCTTCATCGACGTGCACACCCACCTGCGTGAGCCCGGCGACGAGGGTGCCGAAACCCTGCACAGCGGTTCCCAGGCGGCGGCGGCGGGCGGCTTCACCCACGTGCTGGCGATGGCCAACACCGTCCCCCCGATCGACACGCCCGAGCGGGTCAAGGAGGCCACCTTCCGCGCCGTGGCCGCCTCGGTGCAGGTGCTCACCGGATGCGCGCTCACCCGCGGCCTGCAGGGCCAGGAGATGGTCGACCTGGAGACCTGTGCCGCGGCCGGCGCCGTGGCCTTCTCCGACGACGGGCGCAACGCTTTCTCGCCCCGGCTGCTCAGCGAGGCGATCAGCCAGGCCGCGCCGCTGCACCGGCCGATCCTGGTCCACCCCGAGGACGAGGACCTGATCGCGCAGGTCAACAACGTCCAGGGCCCGGTCAACCGATGCCCGCTGCGCCCGGTGGAAGCGGAGGTCAAGGCGGTGGACTACGCCCTCCGCGCACTCGCGCACGCCGGCCGGGGTCACGTCCACCTCCAGCACATCTCCTCGGCGGCGGCTGTCGAGCGGGTCCGGCGGGCCAAGGAGGAAGGCGCCACCGTGACCGCGGAGGCCACCCCCCACCACCTCGGGATGTGGCTGCCGTTCGCCAGCGAGCCCGATCCGTCGGGCCTCCTCAAGGTCAATCCACCGCTGCGCACCGACCATGACCGCGAGGCGCTGATCCAGGCGCTCCGCGACGGGATCATCGACGCCGTGGCCACCGATCACGCTCCTCACCGGGTAGAGGAAAAGGCGCTGCCCTACGAAAAGGCGGCGCCGGGGATGATCGGCCTAGAGCTCGCCCTGGCGGCGTGCATCACCCTGGCCGGCATGGATGGCGACTGGCTGCCGACGCTCATCGAACGGCTCACCATCGGTCCCTACCGGGTCCTCGGCGGCGCCTCCGGGCTGCGTGAGCCGCGGCTGCGCATCGGCGAAGCCGCCACCTGCGTCCTCTTCGACCCGGCCGCCGAGTGGACGGTGGAGCCCTCGCACCTGCGCTCGAGCTCACAGAACACGCCCCTCATCGGCGTCAAGCTCCGCGGCCGGGTGCTCATGACCCTGGTCGACGGAGCCCTGGTCCACCACGACCGGCAGCGGCTGCCCTGGCCGGTGCCGAGCCCGGCGCCCGAGGCAGTCCATGGCTGAGCATGCCGCGAACCTCGGTGCCAGCGCGCCGGCTGGTGCGCTGCCACCCGGCCCACCGGTGGCGGGCCGCCTCGCCCTCGAGTCCGGGGCCGTTTTCGAGGGATGGCTTTTCGGCGCGGGGTTGGACCCGGCCACCTCGGGCGAGGTGGTCTTCAACACCTGCATGACCGGGTACCAGGAGGTCTGCAGCGATCCCTCCTATGCCGGTCAGATGGTGGTGATGACCCACCCGCTGATCGGCAACTACGGGGTTCGCGAGGACCACGCCGAGTCGGGGAGGGTGCACTGCCGGGCCTTGATCGTCCGCGAGCTCTCCGAGAGGGTCGGCCACGGAGCCGCCCACCGTTCCCTGGAGGACGAGCTTCGCCGGCACGGCGTCCCGGGGATCCGCGCCATCGACACCCGCGCGCTCACCCGCCACCTGCGCGAGCGCGGGACGCTCCGCGGCGTGCTCGCCTGCTCGGCGTCGATGTCCGCCGAGGAGCAGGTGGAGCTGGCCCGCCGGGCTCCCTGGGTCAGCGACCGGGACCTGGTCGCCGAGGTCTCTCAGACCGAACCTTGGACCCGCTGGGACGAGCCGCTCTGCGCCGAGCTGGAGCTGGGCCTGCGGTTGAGCGGAGGCGTCGGCCGCTTCGCCGGAGCCCGCGTCGTCGTCGTCGACCTGGGTCTGAAGCGCAACCAGCTCCGCGCCCTCCTCAGCCGCGGCGCGGAGGTGGTGGTGGTGCGCCACGACGCCGATCTCGCCGCGGTGATGCAACACCGCCCCCACGGCGTGGTGCTGAGCAACGGCCCCGGGGACCCCGCCCGCCTCCCCGGGCCGGTCAGCCTGGCCCGTGACCTGCTGGAACAGCGGGTCCCGATCCTGGGCATCTGCCTGGGCCACCAGGTGCTCGGTCGAGCCGCCGGGGCGACCACCTCGCGGCTGAGATTCGGCCACCACGGCGGCAACCACCCAGTCCGCGACGAGGAGAGCGGCGCCGTCTACGTCACCTCCCAGAATCACGAGTTCCAGGTCGACGCGGCCAGCCTTCCCGAGGGCTCCGGGTGGTACGTCAGCGAGCGCAACCTCAACGACAGGAGCGTGGAGGGTCTCCGGCACCGCCAATTTCCAGTCATCTCTGTCCAATACCACCCGGAGGGCGCTCCCGGTCCCCAGGACCGTGCCGGCGTATTCGACGACTTCCTCGGCCTCTGCGCGGCCCATGCCGGGATCGTCGTTCCCCGGCTGGCTTCCGGCCACCCGTCCGAGGCCGAGATCGAGGAGGCGGTGCTGCCACTGGACCTCGACGGCGAGCCTGCGTCCACCAGCTCGGACCGGGACATCGCGGAAGCCGCGCAGGTCCTCGAGACGGCCGCGGGGGTGCGTGCTGAGCACAGCCTGGGCGCAGCTGAACGCCCCCACTCGGTGCTCGTCATCGGCTCCGGCCCGGTCATCATCGGCCAGGCCGCCGAGTTCGACTACGCCGGCACCCAGGCCTGCAAGGCCCTGCGCGAGGAGGGCGTGCGGGTGGTCCTGGTCAACAGCAACCCGGCCACGATCATGACCGACGACGCCTCCGCGGATGCCGTCTACGTCGAGCCCCTGACCGTGCCGGTGCTGGAGCGGATCATCGCGGCGGAGCGCCCCGACGGGCTGCTCGCCACCCTGGGCGGCCAGACCGGCCTCAACCTGGCGGTGGCGCTCGACGATGCCGGGGTGCTCGAGCGCTATGGGGTCCGCCCCCTGGGGACATCACTGGAGGCGATCCGCGCCGCCGAGGATCGCGAGCGGTTCAAGGAGCTGCTCCACCGCATCGGCGAGCCCGTCCCGGACTCCCGCACCGTCTCGTCGGTGGGGGAGGCGCGCGCCTTCATGGAGGAGGCCGGGCTGCCCCTGGTGGTGAGGCCCGCCTTCACCCTGGGGGGCACGGGCGGCGGCCTCTGCGCCACCGTCGACCACTTCATCGAGGTGGTCAGCAACGGCCTGGCGCTGTCGCCGATCGGCCAGGTGCTGGTGGAGCGATCGGTGGCGGGGTGGCGGGAGATCGAGTACGAGGTGATGCGGGACGCCGCCGGCACCTGCATCACCATCTGCAACATGGAGAACCTGGACCCGATGGGGGTCCACACCGGGGACTCCATCGTGGTGGCGCCGGCGCAGACGCTCACCGACCGCGAGCACCAGCAGCTCCGCAGCGCTGCGCTCAGGATCATCAGCGCCCTGGGGATCGCCGGGGGCTGCAACGTCCAGTTCGCCCTGGCCCCCGACTCTCACGAGTACTTCGTGATCGAGGTCAACCCCCGGGTGTCCCGGTCATCGGCCCTGGCGAGCAAGGCGACCGGCTACCCGATCGCCCGGCTGGCCGCCAAGATCGCGGTGGGGCGGCGACTCGATGAGATCGAGAACGCGGTCACCGGGAAGACCTGCGCCGCCTTCGAGCCAGCCCTCGACTACTGCGTGGTCAAGATCCCCCGCTGGCCCTTCGACAAGTTCCCCGAGGCGGACCGCCGCCTGGGGACCCAAATGAAGTCGACCGGCGAGGTCATGGCCATCGAGCGCAGCTTCGAGGCCGCCTTCAGCAAGGCGCTCCGTTCCCTGGAACAGCGCCCTCCCGCGCCCGCCGAGCTGCGCGACCCCGTGCTCCTCGACAACCCCAACGACCGCCGGATCTTCGCGGTGCTCGAGGCCCTCCGCCAGGGAATGCCGGCAGAGGAGGTCAGCCGCCGCAGCACCATCGCGATCTGGTTCGTCGACAGGCTGCGGGCCCTGGTGGAGGCCGAGGAGGCGCTGCGACGCGGTCTGGACGACCCGGCCCTGGTCCGGGCCAAACGGGCGGCGATCAGCGACCGGCGCATCGCCGGCCTGGCCGGCGTCGGCGTCGACGAGGTGACCGAGGCCCGTCGACGCCTCGGCCTGAGCGCGACCTTCAAGTGCGTCGACACCTGTGCGGCGGAGTTCGCCGCCGCGACGCCCTACTACTACTCGACGGTGGAGACCGAGGACGAGCGCCCGGCGACCGCCGGCGAGTCCGTGGTCGTCCTGGGCAGCGGTCCGATCCGGATCGGCCAGGGCATCGAGTTCGACTACTGCAGCGTCCAGGCCGCCGAGTCGCTGCGGCGGCTGGGTGTCGCCGCGGTGATGGTCAACAGCAACCCGGAGACGGTGAGCACCGACTTCGACTGCAGCACTCGCCTCTTCTTCGAGCCCCTCGACGAGGAGGCCGCCCTCGCGGTCATCGAGGCGGAGGCGGCCAGCGGGGTGGTGGTCCAGTTCGGTGGGCAGACCGCCGTCAACCTGGCCGAGCCGCTGCACCGCCGCGGGGTGCCGATCCTGGGGACGACCGTGCAGGCCATCGACGTCGCCGAGGACCGCCGCCTCTTCGAGGCGCTGATGCGCCAGCTCGAGATTCCCCAGCCTCACGGCGCCGCCACCACCGATCCCGCCGAAGCGGTGACCATCGCCGACCGGATCGGCTACCCGGTGCTGGTGCGCCCGTCCTTTGTCCTGGGAGGCAGGGCGATGGAGGTGGTCCACGGGCGCGACCAGCTGCATCGCTACGTGGCCGCGGCGATGGCGGCGCTGCCCGAGGATGGCCGGGCCGGCGGCTCCCGAGGCACCGTGCTGGTCGACAAGTACCTCTTCGGGACCGAGGTCGACGTGGATGCGGTATCCGACGGGGAGAGAGTGGTCATCCCCGGGTTGATGGAGCATGTCGAGCGCGCCGGCGTCCACAGCGGCGATTCGATGGCCGCGTATCCGGCAGCCGGTCTCAGCGCCGAGGTGACCCGCCAGATCGTCGCCGACACGGTGGCCATCGCCAGGGCGCTGCCCGTGGTCGGCCTCTGCAACATCCAGTTCGTGGTCTGGCGGGGCCGGCCCCACGTTCTCGAGGTCAATCCCCGTGCTTCCCGGACGGTTCCCTTCATCAGCAAGGTGACCGGGGTGCCGATGGTCGAGCTGGCCACCCGGGTGATGCGCGGAGCGATGCTCGCGGACCTGGGCTTCGAGACCGGGCTGGTGCCGGTGCTGCCCCTGGTCGCGGTCAAGGCTCCGGTCTTCTCGACCGCCAAGCTGGCCCTCGTCGAGCCGGCGCTGGGGCCGGAGATGAAGTCGACCGGCGAGGTGATGGGCGTCGATCGCAGCCTCGGCGCGGCGGTGGAGAAGGCGTTCATGGCAGCGCTGGGGGCGGTGCCCCAGCGCGGCACCGTGCTCTGCAGCATCGCTGACTCCGACAAGGCCGAGGCGCTGCCGATCATGGCCCAGCTCAGTAGCCTGGGCTTCGAGATCCTGGCCACGGCAGGCACCGCCGCGACCCTCAACGCCGCCGGGATCAGCGCCACCGCGGTGGGCCGGATCGGCCAGAGCCGGCCCAACGTCCTCGACGTCATCCAGGAGGGCCGGGTCTCCCTGGTGGTCAACACCGTCTCGAACCTGGAGACCGACGAGCTGACCGTGGCCCTGGACGGCGGCGGTGACCAGCGCCTGGCCGCGGCCGGCCGCACCGTCAAGGATGGCTACCGCATCCGCCTCGCCGCCGAGCACCGGCGCATCCCCTGCTGCACCTCGATCGACACTGCGGGAGCCCTGGTGGAGGCGATCCTCCGCCAGCGCCGCGGCGGGGGCGTGAACGTGGCCCCGGTCCGCGCCTACCGGCAGGGCCTCCAGGCGGCGGTGCACCCCCTGGGTGAGCCGGGCCCGGTGGCGGCGGGAGCCCCCGACCTTTCCGGAGCGGGGGCACGATGAGCGCCGCCATCTCCGACCTGTCGCGGGTGCGGGACGAGGCGGGCGAGGTGCTCGCCGTCGAGGCCCTCGGTGGCGGGCTGGTCGAGATCGCCGCCCGCCTGCCCCACCTGGCGGCTCAGGCTCGGCCCGGCGAGTTCGCCCAGCTCCGCTGCGGCGCCGGCATCGAACCGCTGCTTCGCCGTCCCTTCAGCGTCGCCTGGACTGACGGGGAGCGATGCGGCTTCGTCCTGGAGGCGGTGGGGGTCGGCACCCGGATCCTGGTGGCGCTGCGCCCCGGCGACCCGCTCCAGGCTCTCGGCCCGCTGGGGTCCGGCTTCAGCTTCGAGCCGACGCCAGCCCGCGCCCTGGTCGTGAGCGGCGGTCTGGGCTGCGCGCCGTTCCCGCTTCTGATCCGCGAGCTGCGCCGGGGTGGCTGTCCCGAGGTGGTGGTGCTCAACGGGGCCGCCACCGCGTCACGCCTGTACCCGGCGGATAGATTCCAGCGCGGCGACCGGGGGGTGGTGGTGGCGGAGGCGACCGAGGACGGCAGCCGCGGCCACCACGGTCTGGTCACCGACCTGGTCGCCGACCGTTGTGACGAGACCACCCTGGTGTACGGCTGCGGCCCCAACCCGATGCTGGCTGCGCTGGCCGAGGTGCTGCTCTGCGTGCCCCGGCCGCCGCTCCGGGCCGAGGTCTCCCTGGAGGCGCCGATGGGCTGCGGCTTCGGCACCTGCCTCGGCTGCGCCCTTCCCGTGGTGGCCGATCCCAGCTCGTGGGCCGGTGGCGAGCCGGCGATGGCAGACGGCGACGGCGCTGCGATCCGGTCCGGCCGCGGCTCCTCCACGGGCCGGCGGCCCGCCGCCTGGGCCCTCTGCTGCCGCCAGGGTCCGGTGATGGAGGTCTCGCGGGTGGCCTGGCCCGAGCTGCTGGCCCTGCCTCCGGCGCACATCGCATGAACGTCTCCAGCCGTATCAGCGCTCCCGGCCTCCCCGGCGGTGGCGCCTCCGAGCGGCCGGCCAATGCCGGGGACCCCCTGGACCCGCGCCGCTCCCCCGATCTCCGTGCCGACCTCGGCCGGGGCCTGGTCATGCCCAACCCGGTGGGTCTGGCCAGCGGCACCGCCGGTTATGGTTTCGAGCTGCGGCAGCTGATGCCCCTCGAGCGCCTCGGTGCTCTCTTCACCAAGGGAACGACGCTCCATCCCCGCGACGGCAATCCGCCCCCCCGGGTGGCCGAGGTGCGGGGCGGGATGCTCAACTCCATCGGCCTGCAGAACCCCGGGGTCGAGCACGTCGCCGCTGAATACGCGCCCCAGTTCGCGCGCTGGGCAATACCGGTGGTGGTCAACATCGCCGGCGGCAGCCTGGACGAGTACGTCCACTGCCTCGCGCACCTCGACACCGCCCCGGGCATCAGCGGCTACGAGCTCAACATCTCCTGCCCCAACATCGCCAACGGCCTCGACTTCGGGCGGAGCCCGGCGGCGGCGGGGCACCTGGTGGCGGCGGCGCGCACCCAGACGCCGCGCCACCTCATGGTCAAGCTGAGCCCCAACGTCACCGACATCGCCGCGGTGGCCCGGGCGGTCGAGGAGGCGGGCGCCGACTCCATCTCGGCGGTCAACACGTACATCGGCATGAAGGTCCACCGGGGGATCCGGGCTCCGGTCCTGCCCGGCCGCGGCACCGGGGGATTGAGCGGACCGGTGATCAAGCCGCTGGCCCTCGCCGCGGTCGCCCAGGTGCGCGCCGCGGTGCGCGTCCCGGTGGTTGGCATCGGCGGGATCATCAACGCGGACGATGCCCTGGAATTCCTGCTCGCCGGCGCGGATGCGGTGCAGGTGGGCACCGCGACCTTCGTCAACCCCACCGCCGCCCTGGAGATCCTCGAGGGCCTGGTGGAGATGGCGATCCGGCAGGGCGCCCGCAGTCTTGCCCAGCTCGGCGGGCGTTAGCAGCCGCTTTCCAAGGTCACCACTGCTGGCGGGTCGCCGGCGAGCTGGCCACCAGGTCGTAGCCGGGGTCCTCGACGGGGGCGAAGGCCGACTCGACCGCGACTCGTCCCGGTCCCTGGCAGCGCAGCCAGAGATACCGGTCACCCCACGATCGCCAGCTCCTCCAGGTGTTGGCGGGATGCTCGAAATGGAGGTGGATAGAGACCGAGAGGTCCTTGTAGAGCAACGCGGTCGGCTTGATCATGATGGTCTCGCCCGGGGCCAGCGAGCGGACGAACGAGTTTCCCTTGGCATGGAGCAGCACCAGCCCGGGTGCCTGCGCGGCACTGAAGCGGTCCAGGAACTGCCCCAGCGGATAGTGGGTCTCCCGCTCGGTCTCGTTGCCCTTGCGCTGGATGGTGGTGAACCAGATCCCGCTGGGCTCCCAGTCGTAGGCGGTCACGCCGCTGGCGATCAGCATGGTGTGCTCGCGCACCTGCACGCCGGTCCCCGGATGGATGGGCAGGGCGATGACCTCCCCGGCTGCGTCCTCGCTGAAGGCGATGTGGCCCCGACCGGTCGCCTGGCACATCACCAGTGGCATCCCGGCCAGCATCCGCTTCCAGGCCTGGCGCATGCTCATGGACTGGACGCTGACGCCGTCATCGCGCCAGAGCAGGACGTGGTGACTGAAGAAGACGGATTCGCCGCCGTCGAGGAGCACGTCGGCCACCGGCACCACGGTGCCCTCGATCTGGCAGCGTGACTGGCCGAACTGGATGCTGGCCATGTCCCGCACCGCGGGCAGCTGGTACCAGCCGGAGGTGTCCCGGACCGCCCGCACGTCCACTGGGGCTCCGCAGGCCGGGCAGCTCAATCCGGGGCTCTGGCTGACCGTCTGGCACCAGGGACAGGTGTACGACCCCTGCCCCGGCGCCGCCGGTGCGCCGCCATTTCCCGCCGGCTGCGCCGGTCTCACCGGGGGTGCGCCGGAGGCTCCGGGAGCTCCCGGGACCCCTGGCGCGGGGGGTGGGGGCGGGGTGGTCTGGCCCCAGCCGGGTTGCGACTGGGGGTACTGGGCCGCGCCGGGTGGGGGACCCCAGCCGGGCTGCCCGGGAGGCGGAGGAGGAGGGGGCGGGAAGTTGCTTGCCATGGCGTTATTCGGTGTGGTGGTGGACGTACATCGACTGGATCCCGACCCGTCCCGGCCCGGTCATGCGCAGCATGTGCATCCCGGTGCCGCCGAAGAGCCCTGATGTCAGCTTCTGCTGCTCCACTGCCATCTGCACCGAGCTGTCCTTGAAAAGGTAGGCCCCCGGCTCGAGCAGGATCGATTGGCCGGCGGCCAGCTCCCGCTCGAAGACGTTGCCGTAGCCGTGGAGGATGAGCAGTCCCTGGTCGCCGCGGGTGGTGAAGCGGTCCATGAACATGCCGGTGCCGCCGAAGAGCGCGGTGCGCAGCCCCTGGACCTTGGTGTACGAGTACTGGATGTTGTGGGAGGCGACCAGGAAGGCATGCTCCCGGACGTCCAGCTCCCGCCCCGGCGCGAGCGGCAGCACCACCAGCTCCCCGGTGGCATCCCGGGAGAAGGCGATCCGCCCCGGCGCCGACGCGATGGTGACGATGAAGGGCATCCCGGCGATGGCCCGCTTCATGCCCCCCTGGAGGGACATGACGCTGACCGGCACCGTCTGCTCCTTCCAGAGCATCACGTGGTGCTCGAAGAAGACGGCATCCTGACCGGCCAGGGCCATCTCGGCCACCGGCACCAGCTCGCCCTCGACCTGGCAGGTCGAGCTGCCGAAGTGGATCTCGGTCATGTCGCGGAGCCGCGGCGCCTCGCGCCACCCTGAGTCGCTGACCAGGTTGCGGACGTCGAGCGGCGCTCCGCAGGTCGCGCAGCTTTGGGCGCCGACCGGGTTGTGGCTGTGGCACCACTGGCATTCGACCCGTTGACCGACGGCTTCCATGGGCAATCCTCCTGGTTTTGAGTGCCGGCACCCCCCGCCGGCTCTGGAGTGTCCGGGCCGGGCGTCAGCTGACCGCGGGGGCGGGTGGCGGGCTGGGCGGTGCGGCCGGGCCCGGCGCCGCGCCCACCGCCTGGCCGCAGCCGGCGCAGAAACGAGCTCCCTGAGCCAGCTCGGCCCCGCAACCGGTGCAGTGGGCGGCGGTCAGTGGCGTGCCGCAGCTCGAGCAGAAGCGGCCTCCGGTGGCATTCGCGGTGTGGCACTGCGGGCACTGGACGGTTGCCGGAGCCTGGGCTGGCGCCGGCGCCGGCTGCCCGTACCCGCCGGCGCCGCCGGGGAACCCGGGTCCCGGAGCCGGGGCCGGGCCCGCCGGGTAGGGCTGCGCCATCTGGCCCCCCAGGCCGATTCCGGCGGCCAGGAACGCGGGTGCGGTGGCCCCGCCCCCCTGGGCCATCCCCTGGCCGGCGCCCAGCGCCATCTCCCCGGCGGCGTATTGCTGGAAGGAGCCGGCCAGCCGGGAGTAGGCGGTGTCCTTGCTGAACTGCTCGAGGCGCTTCTGGGATTCGTCGTCCAGGCTGATCGTGAAGTTGCCCATCCGGGCGATGGTCAGGCCGTAGCTGGCGAGCTGCTGGTTGCCCAGCTCGATCACCGCCTTCTCGATCTCCGGGGTGTAGGCGGCGAGGCCCAGGATCGGCCAGCCGGAGCGGACGATCTGGGAGGTGACATCGGTCCTCAGCACCTTGAGCAGCTGCTCCGCCACCCAGTTGGTGATCGCGGTGTTGTCGGTGACGTCCACCGTGCCCACCAGGTTGACCAGCAGGGAGGCGGGCTCGATCACCTTGAGGCTGTAGTCGCCGAAGACGCGGAGCGAGACGATGAGGGTGCTGACCGGGTCCTGGACGGAGTCGATCTTGCCGCCGAACCGGTTCTGGGTGAACTCGCGGTTGCCGACGAAGTAGAGCTCGGTCCGGTAGAGGTTGCCGCCGGTGAGGGCGTCGGCGAAGATGCCGAGGAACGGGATCTCGGTGGCGTCGAGCTCGTGCCGACCGGGCGGGAGGGTCCCCTTCACCTGGCCCTGGTACATGAAGACCGCGACCTCGTCGGGGGCGACGATGGCGTGGGTGAATCGCCGGATGTTCATGTCGGGCCACTTGAACACGATCTGGCCCTTGCGGTCGTCGGGGACCGCGATGTTCTCTCGGGCACCTGGGAAGAAGCCGGGCATGGATGTCGCTCCTCTCTCTACGCCGACGCTTCGATGACAGCCTTCAGTGTCCTGGATCCCAAGTCGATGCCTGCCACGATCTGCTCAGCGAACCTCGAATCCGGGACACTAGCGCAACCCGAGGGCGCGCCGGACCGAGCCCACTTGGAGGAGTGACCACAACCCGGCCGCGACCACAGCCAGGCCGAAGCCACCCATGGCGATGAGGGTGCAGAGGACCACGACGGCGGGCATCCCGTGCTCCGGGCCCGCGGCGATTGCGATCATCAGTAGGATCCATCCGGCCAAGGCGGCCAGCGCCAGTGCTACCCCGATCGCGGCCAGGCCGAGGTAGACGAGCCCGGCCAGCGTGCGTTCGGCGGGGCTGGGGCGTGGCAGATTCGGCGCCGGGTTGTACCACTGAGGCATCGGTAGCCAGGGTAGCCCGTCCCGGCCCCTGCGTCAAAAGATCGGCTGTCCAACGGAAACTCGGGGCCGGGCTGAGGTTTCCCGCCCCCAACGCGCTGCGCTGTCGGTTCGATGCCCCCTGCACGATGCCCCCTGCAGGAATCGAACCCGCATCAACCGGTTAAAAGCCGGCTGCTCTGCCGTTGAGCTAAGGGGGCCCGGAAATCGCCATTATGGCGGCGTGCCCGCGCCCGTCCCCGGCTTCCCGGACCGCTTCCCGGTTCGCGACGATGGCCGGCGGCCGTGGCGATATCGACTGATCTCGGGGCTGTGGCGCGGCATCCTGCGGGTGCTCTTCTTCCGCAGGCTTCACTTCGAGGGCACGGCCGGCGTGCCCATGGAGGGTCCTCTGCTGGTCGCCTCCAACCACATCAGCAACTGGGACGGGCTGATCTTCGGCTCCTTCTTCCCCGGGACACTGTTCGCGATGGCCAAGCGGGAGCTGTTCCGGCCGGCGATCGTCGCCTGGCTGCTCGCCGGTTGCAACTGCTTCCCGGTGGACCGGGGCTCCGCGGATCGCCGGGCTCTCCGGATCAGCCTCGACCTGCTGCGCCGGGGCCGGCGTCTGCTCCTTTTCGTCGAGGGCCATCGCTCGCGGGTCCCGGGCATGCGGTCAGCTGAGGCTGGGGCGGGCTTCCTGGTCCGCCGGACCGGCGCGCCAGTTCTTCCTGTCGCCATCTGGGGGACCGAGAACGCCATCCGCGGGACCGGCGGCCTGCTGCCGCGGCGCGGCCACATCCACGTGCGCTACGGCTCGCCCTTCAGGGCCGTGGGACGCACGGATCGGGAGATCGCGGACGCCATCGCCCGGGGAGTGGCCGGGCTGCTGCCCCCCGCGTATCGCGGGACCCACGCCGAACCTGCCTCGGCGGACCGCCGTCCGTCCGGCCGCGCCGGGACCTCCCGGCCCCAGCCTACCCCCTGAGCTTCCCGCTCGTCGCCTTCTCGGCGCTCTCCAGGCAGGTGAAGGCGACGACCTCCTTGGTGTCAGGCGCGATGTCGAACCGGACGATGGCGGTCTGGCTCAGCACGGTCTCCACCCTTCCGATCGCGCCCACCGGGTAGTTGCCGATCAGGGTCCCGGTGCGGGGCCGGGTGTTCTGGACCAGGACGACCCTCTCACCGACGGCGAAGGGGGGTGGGGGTTCCTCCCGGGCGCTCGGGGGCCGCCCGGGCTGAGGACGGAGCGGCGGGCGGAGAGCCGGCGGGCCTGGCCCCGCCGCCGGCGTCGCCTCCTCTTCTTCCTCTTCCTCCTCTTCCTCCTCCGCCTCCTGGTCCCCGGCCTCGTCGGCAAGCTCCACGGCCTCGTCGGCAAGCTCCACGGCCTCTTCCGATAGGTCGACCTCCGCCTCCTCCCCAACGCCCTCGACGTCGTCAAGCTCCAGGTCGTCGACGTCCCCCTCGTCTGCCAGATCGTCGCCGTTGCCGCCGGTGACGTCGTCCCGCTGTCCGGGCATGCTCCCTCGTCCTCGCGTGCCGATCACGCCGTAACACTGCGAGGATACTGCCTGGCTGTGGGGCGGCGGTCCAGGGGGCTGGTGCGCGGGATCGGGTGAGCCGCTGCCCACCCCCGGGGCGGCGGGGCCAGGACTCGGGGGCCGCCTAGAATCGTCCGGATGGCGGTTCGCACCTGGACGGCCCTTTCGCCGCGGATCCAGCAGCGCCTCCTCGAGATGGTCCCGGGCGTGCTGAGCTGGACGGTGCTGCTGGTGCCTCTGGTCGCCGCCTTCGCCATCCGCCTCAACGACCCCGCCGACCTGTGGGTGCTCGGCCTCGGCGCGGTTCTCCTCGACGCCTACTTCCTGGTGCGGACTGCGGTCACCGTCTACTGGGTGTGGCGCACCCTGGAGGAGCTGCGCCGGGTGGAGGCGGTGGACTGGTGGTCCGAATGCCAGGGCCTGGAGATCCCGGCCGGCTCTCCCCGCCCCGATCAGATCACTCACTGCGCCCTCATCCCCACCTACACGGAGCGCTACGAGGTTCTCCGGGCCACCGTGGCGGCCCTGGCGGACCAGAGCTACCCTGACCATCTCAAGGTCTGCGCCATCATCACCCGGGCCACCGACACCCAGGGCATCGACAACGTGACCCGGCTGCGACGGGAGTACGGCCGGCGGTTCCGCGCCTTCATCCACATCCGGGATCCGCTGCTTCCCGGCATCGTCATCGGCAAGTCGGCGGCCATGTCATACGGCGGCCCGGTGCTGCGCCAGCACTGCGACGAGCTCGGCCTCGACCCGGCGCGCACCCTGGTCACCGACCTCGACTCCGATTTCCGCCTCCACCCCCAGTACTTCGCCTACATCACCTGGAACTTCCTGCGGGCGGAGCGGCCGCTGACCACCATCTGGCAGCCGGTGCCGGTGTTTCTCAACAATCTCTGGCGCGTGCCCGCCGCGGTGCGGGTGATGGCGACCGCGGCGACCCAGTGGCAGATGTTCCTCCACCAGCATCCCGACCGGCTGGTGATGTTCTCCTCGTACACCATGCCGATGCGGCTGCTCAGCGAGGTCGGCTACTGGGACAATGACGTCATCCCTGAGGACTCGCGCTTCTTCTGGAAGTCATTCTTCCACTACGGTGAGCAGCTGGAGGTCCGGCCCGCCTTCCTGACCGTGTTCGGCGACGCCCCGCGGGCCCGCGATTACGCGTCGACCCACGTCAGCCAGTACAACCAGATCAAGCGATGGGCATGGGGGGCGACCGACGTCCCCTACGTCTGCACCCGCATGGTCAGCCATCCGGAGATCCCAGCGCGGTTGCGGGCGCGCAAGTTCCGCTACCTGATGTTCAATCACCTCGCCTGGGCCACCCTGCCCCTGCTGGTGCTGATCGGCGGCTGGCTGCCCGCGCTGGTCGACCTCGACTACAGCCTCTCGCCGACGGCGACGGTGCTGGGCCTGATGACGTCAGCGATCCTCACCATCGCGCTGCTCAACACCCTGGTGCTGATCGTCGTCGATCGGGCGATGTGCCCCAAGCCGGCTGCCTGGCGCTGGTGGCGGCGGCTCTACGCCGATGTGCAGCTCTTCCTGTACCCGATCGCCGGTCTCGCGCTCTCCGTGATCCCCGCCCTGGAGTCCCAGACCCGCCTCATGTTCGGCGCCTACCTGGAGTACAAGGTCACCGCCAAGGACTGAGCGACAGACGCAGCCTGCGGGGCGGGGCTCAGAGGCTGACCGGCTTGCCCCGCAGCGCCTCCGCCGCGAGCAGATAGGTGCCGGCGCTCCAGCTCTGGCCGGCGGCACCGGCGGGCTCGCCGGTTTCGGCGTCGATCCATTCGTGGAAGCCCCAGCGTCGATCCGGCCCACGGCTCAGCCGGTTGGCGGCGCCAACTCCGCGCATCGCCTCCCCGGCCTCGGCCACCATGCCGACCCGCTGCAGCGCCACCACGAAAAGCGCGCCGATGAAGGGCCACACCCCGCCGTTGTGGTACCGCCCCGGCGGGTTCCGCCAGCGAGGATCCTGGAAGGCCTCGAGGTCGTCGCGGTACATGCCCCAGCGATCCCCCGGCTCGAAGCTGCGGGTGTAGGTGCGCATCGGGTAGGGCCTGGCCGCGGGGCTGTGATCCAGGAACTCCATGATCCGGCGGGCCCGTTCCGGACCGGCCACGCCGTAGAGGACGGCCAGGACGTTGCCGAGGACGTCGCATTCGTCAACGTAGCGGCCGCCGTCCACGTGCGAGAGGTAGTGACCCCGGTCCTCGCGAACCGCGGCGCCCCGGGCGGCGGGGCCGACGGGATGCGGATAGCTGAGCTCGGCGTTGGGGGGATGCCCGGCGCCTTCCAGGAGCTGGGCGTGGTCCGTGCCCGCTTCCGGCCAGAAGAGAAGGTCGATCTTGCGCCGGACCAGCTTGGCGCGGGCGCTGTCGGCGTCCCGTTCTCCCGGGGTCAGGGCGGCCATCCCCTGCAGGGCACGGTAGTAGAGAACGTTGACGTAGAGCAGCTTGCCGGAGCGCTGCAGGGTGGAGTCCATCCAGTCCCCGCCCGACGGCGAGTCGATGAGGGTGAACTGGTTGGCGTCCTGGCACTCCAGCCAGCGCATCGCCCGCCGGAGATGCGGCCAGAGCCGGCGCTCCAGGCGCGGATCGGGGTGGGCCTGGAGGTGCTGGCTTGCGGCAACCACGAAGAGGCAGGTCGCGTCGGTGCATCCCGCCTCGTGGAAGTCCCAGTAGCCGCGCTGTGGCCACCACGCGTTGGGGATCTGGCCGGACTCCGCCTGGAGCTGGGCCAGCCCCACCAGGCTGTGACCGACCGCCGCGGTCAGCGCCGGCTCGTCGACGGCGTGGGCGCCGAGGGCGGAGAAGGCGACATCCCGCGTCCATACCCCCGCGTACTGCGGCAGGGTTGCGGAGGCCACCAGCCCGTCGGGGGCGGCGCTGGCGCGGAGCACGGCGAGCGCCTGGTCGCAGCCCTCCTCGAGCTCCGTCTCCAGGCTGGCTACCAGCTGAGGCCGTCCCATCCGCGGGACCGCCGGCGCGGTTCCGGCGTCCACCGGTTCCGGCCCACCCGGCCCTTCCATGTGACGGCACACCCTCCCCGGTGCCGCGGCCGCTCGCTGGCAGCCGGCGGCGACCCCTCAGTCGCGGCGTCCTGCCTCGGCGTGGTAATGGTCCGATATCTGCTGCCAGGAAGCTGAGCCCGCCTTGCCGGGAAGCGGAGTGTTGCCGTCGAAGTAGCGGACCTGGCCGGTCTCGGTGTTGCGGTACTCGCCGGGGCTGACCAGCGCGCCCGGCGGGTACTTCACCCCGCCGGCATGGCTGGAGACTTCGTCGGGCATGTGATGGCGGGCGTGGCTCCCCGCCTCGCCGGCGTGGTAGTGATCGGAGATCTGCTGCCAGGAGGCAGCGCTTCCCTTGCCGGGAAGCGGGGTGTTGCCGTCGAAGTAGCGGACCTGGCCGGTCTCGGTGTTGCGGTACTCCCCGGGGCTGACCAGCGCGCCCGGCGGGTACTTCACCCCGCCGGCATGGCTGGAGACTTCGTCGGGCATGTGATGGCGGGTGCGGCTGCCCGCCTCGCCGGCGTGGTAGTGGTCGGAGATCTGCTGCCAGGAGGCGGCATTGACCTTGCCAGGCAGCGGGGTGTTGCCGTCGAAGTAGCGGACCTGGCCGGTCTCGACGTTGCGGTACTCGCCGGGGCTCACGACCGTCCCCGGCGCGAACCGGACACCGTGCTTGGGCATATCGCATCCTCGTTTCCGTCGGAGGTGAGGCTGGTGCGAGTCTAGTGCGGCGTGCCGCTCCCCGAACCGGCTGGCGGAGTCCCGCCGTCCGGCCGCGGCACGCGGCGGATGCAGGCGATGCCGACGGCGGGTCTGCCCACCACCGCCGCCGGGACCTCGCAGGTCCCGTGCTGGCGAACCCACCGGGCGGCCCCGGCTCCGTAGAACTCCCGGCAGAGGCGTTCGGCGGTCTCGAGGTCGGGAAAGCGCACCCGGGGCTCCGCTGCCGTGGTGAGCAGGCTGAATCCGCGCTTCAGCAGCCACCCGCTTGACTCCGGCCAGACCACCGCGATCCATCCGCCCGGCCGGACGATCCGCTCGGCCTCGTCGATCGCCCCCGGGCCGCCGTGCGGACCGCGGTCGTGCAGCGAGGAGCAGTACACCGCCGCGTCGACGCTGCGGTCGGTGATCGGCAGGCTCCGAAAGCTGCCCCGGCGCGCCTCGAGGTTGCCCACCCCGGCGGCCCGCGCGCGACTCTCCAGCCGTTCCAGAAGCGCGGGGATGGCATCCACGGCGATCACCCGGAGCGCCCGGCGCGCCGCGGGGATGGCGAACCTTCCCGCCCCGGCGCCGAGATCCGCGATCGTCCGACCGTCGATGGGGAGCGCCTCCATCAGCTTCTCGGGGAGATCCTCACCCGCGATCAGGTCCAGGTAGAGGTCGGGGGCGCACCAGTAGAGCAGGGGCCAGAAGAGCTGGCGCACCAGGCTCTGGCCGGCGCGGGCCACGGCGCGGGGGTCGGCGGGGGTACCGAGGCCGCTGTCGAAGCCGGCGCGGGCTTCAGGTGGCAGCGCCGCCCTCACCCGCGTCGCCAGGACGGGTCGACCCTGAAGGGCCAGGCCGGCCAGCGACGGCCGGACGCCGCCATCGGCGGGATCGAGGAAGGTCCGCAGCGCCTCGTCGTCGAACCGGTCGAGGTCGGCGGGGCTGAAGCGATGGGTGTCGGGGTGGGGTGTGGCTTTGCGGCTCACCGATGGCGGCCGGCCGGAGGCAGCCCGCAGGCCTCCCGCGCCATGGCGAGGGTCTCCCGAGCCCAACCACGGGCCCGCTCCGCCCCGGCGGCGAGCACCTCCCAGACCGTATCGGGATTACTCTCCAGCTCGGCCCGGCGCTCGCGCATCGGCGCGAAGTAGCGGGCGATGGCCTCGGCCAGGCCTCGCTTGACCTCGACGCACCCGGTGCGGGCCTCGCGCTCCCCCTGCCAGATCTCCTCAAAGCGATCCGGGCTGAAGAAGCGGTGGAGGCCGCAGACGTTGCAGTGCTCCGGGTGGCCGGGGTCGCTGCGGCGGGGGCGCTCCACGTCGGTCACCATCGTCATCACCGTGCGCCGGATCTGCTCCGGGCTGTCCAGCATGCCGATGGTGTTGCCCCGGCTCTTGCTCATCTTGGTGAGCCCGTCGGTGCCCATCACCCGGGGCATCTCGGTGAACAGGCCCTGTGGTTCGGGAAATACCTGTCCAAAACGTGAGTTGAAGCGGCGGGCGATCTCTCGGGTCAATTCGATGTGGGGCGCCTGGTCCTCACCGACCGGCACCCGGTCGGCGCGGGGCAGCAGGATGTCGGCGGCCTGGAGCACGGGATAGCCGAGCAGGCCGTAGTTGATGTTCTCGGGGAACTGCTCCGCCTTCTCCTTGTAGCTGGGCACCCTCTCCAGCCAGCCGAGCGGGGTGGCCATGGAGAGGAGCAGATGGAGCTCGGTGACCTCGGGCAGCAGGGATTGGAGGTAGACGGTCGAGCGCTCCGGGTCGATGCCGGCGGCGAGCCAGTCGAGCACCATGTCTTGGATGGCTGGCCGGATCGAGCCGGGATCGAGTGCGATGGTCAACGAGTGGTAGTCGGCGACGAAGAAGACGCAGTCGTAGCGGTCCTGGAGGCCGACCCAGTTGCGCAGTGCGCCCAGGTAATTGCCGAGGTGCATGCGCCCGGTGGGCTGCATGCCGCTGAGCACACGGAGCCGGCGCGGTGGAGCCGCGGGATCGTGACGCGTCGCAACTTCGGTTTCCGTCATGGGCCAGCGATTGTATCGCGCCGCCCCCAGAGACCCGGCGAGGATCCGGCCGCCATCCGTCGCGAGTGCGGAGGGACGCACCCGAGGTGCAGCTGTCAGATCAGGCGCTCGCCGAGCACCCGCTGGTACACCTCGACGGTCTGGAGGGCCGCCTTGCGCCAGCTGAAGCTCGCCGCCACTTGGATGCCGAGCCGGCGCCGCCTCTCGGCCTCGTCCGGGTTGTCCAGCAAGGCCCAGACGGCGTCACCGAGGGCCGCCTGATCGCCGTCGGGGACCAGCACCGCCGCGCCGCCGGCGACTTCCGGAAGCGCGCTGTTGGCGAAGGTCACCGCAACCGTGCCGCAGCCCATGGCCTCGAGCAGCGGCAGCCCGAAGCCCTCGTATGCGCTCGGGAAGACGAAGGCTGCGGCTCCCGAGTACAGGGTGGCCAGGTCCGAGGCGGGGACGAAGCCGAGGTCCCGCCCGTGCTGGCCCAGCGCTGCCAGCTGGGCCCTCACGGCGGGCGCGAAGATGCCCTGGCTGCCCGCGACCACCAGGTCGAGGTCATGGGCGCGGCGGAGCCGCCGGGTCACCGCGACCAGGTGCTGGAGTCCCTTGCGAGGCTCGAAGGTCCCCACCCCGAGCAGGTAGGGGCGGGGCAGCCGGAACCTGCGCCGGATGTCCTCGACGGCCTCGGGGGTCGCCGGGCGGAAGCTGCCGGCCAGCCCATGGGGGATCACCTGGATGCGTTCCGGCGGCACTCCGCCAATGCGGATGCAGTCGTCCGCGGTGGCTTGGCTGGGGGTGATGACCGCGTCGGCCCGGGGAAGGAGTCTCAAGCCCGGCCGGCGGAGCAGCCGGGACCTCCACGAGTACCCGGGGAGGAGGAAGGGAATGAGATCGTGCACCGTGACCACCACCGGGACCGGTGAGCGCCAGGGCTGGCCGTATTCGACCGCGTGGTAGAGCCGGGACTGGGTGTGCCTCAGTGCGGTGCCGACCAGGAGCGGGTCGGCGAGCACCTGGGCTCGACGCTCGAGCCGGGGCACGGCGGCAACCGCCCGGAGCCCGAGGTCGCGCGCCATCCGGGGGGCTGCCACTCCCCGAGCCAGGAGCAGAGCCACCTGGGGCGCGAAGCCGATCCCGGCCACCCCTTCGAGCAGCCCGCTCAGGTAGCTGCCGATCCCGCGAGCGGCCGAATCGCCCTGGAGGGGGCGCCCGTCGACCAGGATGCGCCTGATCCGGTGCGCCGCCGCGCTTGCGGACGAGCCCTGCCCGGTCGCCACCTCCCTCACACCGCGGCGGTCGGGCGCGCCTCAGCCGGTGTGGGCGGCGCCTGGGGCGGGGCCGCCGGCGGTGTGCGGTACCAATCCTCCCGGGTCAGCGGCAGGCTCGAGCGACCGCCGGCGCTCTGGCGGACCGCCAGCACCTGGTGGACCGCAATCGATCCCAGCTCGAATCCCGCCCGGCTGCCGCTCATGTACAGCTTCCAGACGCGGGCCCGCTGCGGCCCCACCAGGCGGACCGCCTCGTCCCAGGACGCCTCGAGCCGCTCCACCCAGTTCCTCAGGGTCAGGGCGTAGTGCTCGCGCAGGCTCTCGACGTCCCGGACCTCGAGCCCGGCGTCCTGGAGGGCGGTGACCATCGCGCCGGCCTCCTGGAGCTCGCCGTCCGGGAAGACGAAGCTGGAGATGAAGGGACCGGTGCCACGGGATCCCGGCTGGGTGGTGATGCCGTGGATGAGAGCCCGGCCCTCGGGTCGGAGCAGGCGGTGGACGGTGCGGGAGTAGAGCGGCATGCCCCGCCGCCCGACGTGCTCGACCATCCCCACGCTGGCCACCGCGTCGAACGCCGGCCCCAGATCGTCGCGGTAGTCGGCGAGACGCACCTCGGCCCGACCCTCGAGGCCGAGCTCGGCGGCCCGGCGCGCGGCCCATTCCGCCTGGGCCGGGCTGGCGGTGATCCCCACCGCCCGGCACCCCCAGTGCTGGGCGGCATGGAATACCAGGCCGCCCCAGCCGCAGCCGATGTCGAGGAGACGCTCGCCGGGGCGGAGCCGGAGCTTGCGGCAGACCAGCTCCATCTTCGCCTCCTGGGCCGTGTCCAGATCGGTGTCCGGGCGCTCGAAGTAGGCGCACGAATAGGTCATCGTCCGGCCCAGGAAGAGCCGGTAGAAGCCGGGCGGCTGGTCGTAGTGGTGGCGGATGGCATCGCGATCGCGGAGCTTGCTGTGCAGCCGCCCCCGCAGCCGGGCCTCCACCTGCAGGCCGCGCGGGTCGGGCCGGGCTCCCAGGGCCAGGGCCGCGCCGAGCAGCCCGGGCACCAGCCGGGCG
This sequence comes from Binatia bacterium, assembly GCA_035624785.1. Classification (GTDB taxonomy): domain Bacteria; phylum Chloroflexota; class Dormibacteria; order Aeolococcales; family Aeolococcaceae; genus JAJZNI01. The sequence continues at coordinate 149,742 of DASPQV010000051.1, forward strand.
ATCCGGCCCGGTCGCAGCTCGTTGGCCCGGCACAGGAAGGCGTGCAGCCCGGCGACGTCGAGGCTGCCCTCGACATACGCCCTGCCGAAGCCGCGCTCCGGGATGTCGCCGATCAGCCGGTCGAGAGCCCGGCGGCTCCTCAGGCTGAGGACGAAGGCAGGGCTGTCGGCCTCCCCGGCGGCGCTGCCGTCCCACATCTCGAGGCGCCACCGCTCCGTGCCCCATGCCTGGGAGAGGATTCGGAAGAGCCGTCTCACCGGCGCCCGCTGCCCGCCGGCTGCCGGCCTGGAGGTTTCCATGGTGGTCATGCCACCGATTCTCGCCGGACGGCGCGCCCTTCCGCAGGCCGGGTGGTGGCAAGAGGGGGGCCAGGGCCGGGCTCGCCGGGCGTTCCGATCCGGAAACCGCCCGCTCACGTCTGGGTCGAGGAGATGACCTGGTCGGGAGCCTTGACCGCCGGCTCCCGGACGGGAGTCACCGCCCAGGCGCCGCCCGGCTCGTAGACCCCGGGGCGTTCCAGCCGGTCGATGACCCGGAAGCGGATGGCGTTCTCCAGGTGGTCGTAGGCCGCCTCCGGACCTCCGTGGCGATGCCGCAACTCGGCGTTGAGCCGGTAGCTGTCGCCGAGGAGGCCGAGCCGGGGGATCTCGTAGTGGACGGTGCCCTCGGCCCCCCGCTGGCTCTCACCGAACTCGGCGTACTGGCTCACCGGGAGGCTGACCTCGGTCACGAACAGCCCGTCGCCGCGGCGGATGCCGAAGAAGCAGGTGAAGTCGCTGACCGCGTCGTTCTGGATCCGGTAGTCGAGCTCCAGCCGGACGAACCCCCCGGTCATCGGGTTGTGGTCCTCCACCCCCCGCTCGTCCACCATGCGCACCGCGGTCACCACCACGTCGCCGGAGCCCCAGCGCTCCACCTGGTCGGCACTCTCGGTGGCAATCCCGACCGCGCGCCGGTACTGTGCGGTGACGTCCTCCGCCCTCCCATCGCCCACCAGCCTGCCGTGGTCGAGCAGCAGGGCGCGGTCGCAGTACAGGTTGACGGCCCCCAGCTCGTGGGTGACCAGGACGATGGTTCGCCCTTCCCGCTTGTAGCGGTTGAAGGTGTCGAAGCACTTCTGCTGGAAGGCCGCGTCGCCGACCGCGAGCACCTCGTCCATCATCAGGATCTCGGCGTGCGCCTGGATGGCGAGGGCGAAGGCGAGCCTGACCTCCATGCCCGAGGAGAAGTTCTTGAGCTTGTGGTCCACGAACTGCTCCAGCTCGGCGAAGCCGATGATGTCGTCGAGGCGGCGTCTCAGCTCCGCCCTCCCCAGCCCCAGGACCGCCCCGCTCAGGAAGACGTTCTCGCGGGCCGTGAGCTCGGGGTTGAAACCGACCCCCAGCTCGAGGAAAGGTGAGACGTTGCCTCGGATGCTCACCCTGCCGCTGTCGGGCTGGTAGATGCGGGACAGGATCTTGAGCAGCGTGCTCTTGCCCGAGCCGTTGTGGCCGATGACGCCCAGGAACTGACCGGCGGGGACCTCGAAGCTGAGGTCGCGAAGCGCTTCCAGGACCCGGTGGCGGCTGGCGCTCCGCCAGTGGGTGACCCGGTGCTTGAGCGTGGCGCTCCGATCCAGCGGGATCCGGAAGCGCTTGGAGAGATGCTCCACCCGGATGGCGAGGTCGCGTTCCGTCATGCTCAGAGGTCCTGGGCGAAGTTGCGGGCCCGGGCTCGGAAGATGAGTGCCCCCAGGGTGAGCACCGCGATCACGATGACATAGGGGATGGGGGCGACCCAGGGGGCGTTGAGGGGGTGCAGCTGCTTCACCGCGGCGTCATGCCCGGTGACCACCAGGATGGTCCAGGGTGCTTGCGGGTTGATGAGCGCGTGGCGGAGATCCTCGATGATCTGCATGATCGGGTTGGCGGCCACCAGCGCGACCACCCAGACGAAGTGGAGCGTCACCGCCGTCCCCCTCAGTGAGACGACGCTGGGTTTCACCGCCAGGTTGGCCCGCTGGAGAACATAGGTCAGGCTGAACATCACCCCTGACCCGTAGAAGAGAAGCTGCATCAGCACCTCCCAGAGGTGGCCGACGTCGCGGAACTGCACCTGGAGCGAGGCCAGGAAGAATGAGATGCCGAGCACCAGCAGGTAGAGCTCGAGCAGCAGCGGGATGGCGACCAGCATCTGGGGCCCGATGACGATCTGGCGGAGGGCCAGCGCGATCACGATGACCAGCACCAGGTTGATGAGGAATGTGAACAGCGACGTCAGCGAAGCGGCCAGCACCAGGATGGAGCGCGGGAAGTACGCCTTGCGGATGAGCCCGCCGGCGCCCGCCACCGCCTGCATGGAGGCCGCGGTGCACTCGGAGAAGAAGGTCCAGATGACGATGCCCAGCAGCAGCTGGATGCCGTAGAAGCGGGTGTTGTCATTGATCTGGAAGAGGTCGACGAAGATGAAGTAGGTGATCCCGAACATCATCGCCGGCTTGAGCAGGGACCAGAGGTACCCCAGCGCCGACTGGGTGTAGCGAAGCTTGAACTGGCTGATCGCCAGCTCCAGGGTCAGGTGCCGGTAGTGGCTGAAGGAGCTCAGCGAGCGCGGGGCTGGGGAGGCCGCGCCCGGCACTCCTGCCTCGATGGTCGCTGTCATCTATCGGAGGATGGGTGGGCGGATATCACGCTGGATCGATCGCGGCCGATGAGGCCGCCGCTCCTGCAGTCTACCAATCGCGCCGCGCCACCTCCCGGCGTCGCCCCTCTCCACCGCCCAGCACGCCGCCCGCCTGGCCGGCGAACTGGAAACCCACCCCGGGGCGGGTGGACTACGATTCGGCGCCGATGGCCGACCAGCGGCGGGCGCATCCCCCGGCCTCCCGTGCTGCCGCCACCGGCGCGGCATCCTCTCCGGAGGGACGGGCCGAGGCCGTCCTCCCGACCGCGGGAGCGATCGTCACCGCGACCGGCGATCTCGATGCGGCGCTCTCCGAACGGCTGCGCGGGCTGGTCCGCAACATCCCCGACTTCCCCCGCCCCGGGGTGCTCTTTCGGGACATCACCACCCTGCTCAGCGACGCCCAGGCCTTCCGCGCCACCATCGAGGCGCTCGCCGAGCCCTATCGCGACCGCGACGTCGAGGTGGTGGTGGGCATCGAGTCCCGCGGCTTCGTCCTCGGCGGCGCCATCGCCCTGACGCTCGGCGCCGGCTTCGTCCCCGTCCGCAAGCAGGGCAAGCTGCCCTACCGCACCATCTCGGTCGCCTACACCCTGGAATACGGGGAGGCGGTGCTCGAGGTCCACGCCGACGCCATCGCGGCGGGCCGGCGGGTGCTGATTGTCGACGACCTGCTGGCCACCGGCGGCACCGCCCGGGCCACCGCTGAGCTGGTCGAGCGGCTGGGCGGCCAGGTGGTGGGGTTGGCCTTCCTCATCGAGCTGTCCGAGCTGGGTGGCTCGGCCGCGCTCGGCGACAGGCCCCACACGTCGTTGATCCGGTACTGACCCGCCCGGCCTCTTGTTGCGCGTGACCGGCAGACAGCGGGGTCCTGGCCGGGGCCGGACCTTCACCGCCCATCGAGGCTGGCCGGGGCCGCGCCGCGGTTCGCTACGATCAGCCCACGCGACAGGCCACGTGGGGACCCTGCCGGTCCGGCGGGGGTTCGCCGTCCCGCGCCCGCCTGGCGTCCAGCCGGTGCGGCGACTGGCCGGCCGCCGGCTCTCTCAGCCCCGGTTGGCTCAGCGGCGAAGGCCTCAGGAGAACCCATGACCAGCAGCACGAGCAGTCTCGGCCACGACGTTGCCGACATCTCGCTGGCCGGCGAGGGGGAGCGGCTGATCGCCTGGGCAGCCCGGGAGATGCCGGTGCTCGCCCTGATCCGGGAGCGGTTCCAGCGCGAGCGCCCTCTCGAAGGGCTCCGCCTGGGCGCCTGCCTGCACGTGACCAGCGAGACCGCCAACCTGGCGATCACCCTGCGCGCGGGGGGCGCCGAGGTGTTCCTCTGCGCCAGCAACCCGCTCTCCACCCAGGATCCCGTGGCCGCGGCTCTGACCGCGGAGCACGGGGTGCCGACCTTCGCGGTCCGGGGGGAGGACAGCGCCCGCTACTTCGATCACATCAACGCGGTGCTGGACCACCGGCCGCAGCTGACCATGGATGACGGGGCCGACTTGGTGGCGGAGCTGCACAAGGGCCGGACCGACCTGATCCCGGGCGTCATGGCGGGGACCGAGGAGACCACCACCGGGGTGATCCGGCTCCGGGCCATGGCCAAGGCCGGCGCGCTGCGCTTCCCCATCGTCGCCGTCAACGAAGCCCTCACCAAGCACATGTTCGACAACCGCTACGGCACCGGGCAGAGCACCCTGGACGGCCTGATCCGGGCCACCAACGTGCTGATCGCCGGTAAGACCGTGGTGGTCTGCGGCTACGGCTGGTGCGGCCGGGGTCTTGCCAGCCGCGCCGCTGGGCTCGGTGCCCACGTCATCGTCACCGAGGTCGACCCGGTCCGCGCCCTCGAGGCGGTCATGGACGGCCACCGGGTGATGACCCTCGCCCAGGCGGCCCCGCAGGCCGACTTCGTGGTCACCCTGACCGGCGACATCAACGTCGTCGATCGCCACCACTTCGAGCTGCTGAAGGACGGCTGCATCGTCGCCAACAGCGGCCACTTCAACGACGAGATCAACCTCGGAGCCCTGGACGAGATGGCGACCGGCGTCTCGCAGCCCCGGCCGAACGTCGAGGCGTTCCGGCTCCGGGACGGTCGCACCGTCAACGTCCTCGCCCAGGGCCGGCTGGTGAACCTCGCCGCCGCCGAGGGGCACCCCGCCGCGGTCATGGACATGTCGTTCGCCAACCAGGCGCTCTGCGCGGAGTACGTGGCCCGCCACCATCAGGAGCTCGAGACACGCGTCTACGACGTGCCCGAGCAGATCGATCGGGAGGTCGCCGCTCTCAAGCTGCGCAGCATGGGCATCGCCATCGACGCGCTCACCGAGGAGCAGGGCCGCTACCTGGCCTCGTGGGAATCGGGCACGTCATGAGCGCCCGCGCTAGGGTTTCTGGCAGAGCCCGACACGAGGAGATGGAGTGACTCCCAGCCGCACCGCCACGCCTGTCCCCCTTCCGGAGCCGCAGGTCACCACCCTCTCCAACGGGGTCACCCTGCTGAACGCCCCGTCGGCGAGCCGCAACGTCGGCGTCTTCCTGATCGTGCGCGCCGGCTCCCGGGACGAGACCGCCGAGACCGCGGGCCTTGCCCACTACCTGGAGCACATGTTCTTCAAGGGCACGGAGCGACGCCCCACGGCGCGCCAGATCAACCGGGAGGTCGATCGCCTCGGGGCAGCGACCAACGCGTACACCGACACCGAGGAGGTCGGCTACTTCGCCGAAGGGCCGGCCACGGCGCTGCACCAGCTCGCTGACATCATCACCGACATGCTGAGCCGGCCGCTTTTCGCGGCTGAGGAGGTCGAGCGGGAGCGCAACGTGGTGCTCCAGGAGCTCTCCGCCCGGCTCGCCGACCCCGACGGCTGGATCTTCGACCGGCTGGGTACGGTGGCCTTCGGCGGCGACCAGCCCATGTCGTGGTCGGCGGCCGGCCTGCCCCGGGTGATCGAGAAGGCCACCCGCGACCAGCTGCTCGGCTACCACCGCTCGTTCTATGCGCCGGTCTCGATGTGCCTGGTCGTCGCCGGTGGCGCCACTCTTGACCCGGAGAAGGCGGACCGGCTGCTCCGTGACGTCCCCACCGCCAAGCCCCGGCCTCGCGAGCCGGCGAGGTGGGGGCAGGGCGACCGCTACACCGGCAACGTGCGCCCGGTGACCGAGAGCGAGGAGCCTCAGACCAAGATGGCGGTAGCCCTGCCGGGCATCCCGGCGCTCGACGAGGAGCGCACCGCGCTGTCGCTGATGAGCTTCATCCTGGGTGGCGGGATGTCGTCGCGCCTCTTCCACACGGTGCGGGAGCGGCGCGGCCTGGCCTACGCGATCTTCTCCTTCCACGAGGCCTTCGAGGACACCGGGGTGTTCGTGATCTCCACCGGGACCCGGCCCAGGGACGCCGTCAAGGCGGTGCGGCTCTCCTTCCGCGAGCTGCGCCGGATGGCCGCCCAACCGGTGCCGGCGGCCGAGCTCGCCGCCGCCAAGTCGGCGATGATCGGCCGGCTGCTGCGCTCCACCGAGACAGCGATCGCCAGCGCGCGCTTCTTCGGGGGCCGCTGGCGGGCCCGGCTTCCCCTGGAGACCCCGGACCAGCGAGCCGACGCCATCGCCAGGGTCACCGCCGCCGAGGTTCAGCGGGTCGCCGAACGGATCGCCGCCGGCATCGACCAGGTCCGGGTGGCCTTCGTCGGTCCCGAGGACCAGGGCGAGGCTTTGCTGGAGGCGGCCACCGACCGCCGCGCCGCCGCCTAGCCCGCAGCTCGCCCCGTCGTGGCGCGGCCGCGCGGAGCGACACCTCGGGTGCGGCTCAGCGGGCGAATCACCCGGTCCGCTTGAGCAGCCCCAGCCGTTTGGCCCGCCGCTCCGCCAGCGTGAAGAGGACCAGGCCAGCGGGGATCAGCACCGCCCCCATGCCGGTGAGCAGACCGGCGACGGGCAGGAGCTGCCCGGCAGAGCCGTGCTCCAGCAGGGCGGTGCGGATGCCCTGCAGCACGTAGGTGAGCGGTGAGATCACGCCCAGGCCCTGGAGCCACACGGGCAGCACCGAAAGCGGGTAGTAGACGCCGCTGACCAGCAGCAGCACTCCCTGGACGGCAAAGGCCATCTGCTCGCCCTTCTCGGGGTAGAGCAGAGGGAGGATCGAGGTCAGGATGCCCAGGCCGAGCACGGGGAACGTGGACGCTCCGAGCACCAGGGCGGCACCGCCGAAGTCGGCCCTGTCGAGGTCGAGATGAAAGGCGGCAAGCATCGCCGCCAGGATGATGGCGGCCCGGATGAGGCCATACGCCAGGGCGAAGCAGGCGCAGCCGAGCAGGTGGGTGACCCGCCTCACCGGTGCCATGAAGGTGTACTCGATGGTGCCCTCCCAGCGCTCCCAGACGATCGCGAACGCGGTCTCGAAGAAGACCAGCGAGAGGTACTGCCAGAGCAGGGCGCCGACCAGCAGGTACACCTGGGCCTCGGCCAGGCCCTCACCCCGGTGGAGCGCGCCGATGCTGCTCAGGCCGCTGGCCAGGTAGCCGACCGAGAGCACGGTGACCACGCTGTAGAGCAGCCAGATGACCTCCCAGAGCCAGTAGCGCCGGTAGAGGTTCTTCTGCCGCTCGAAGAAGCCGATGAAGGCGGTGGCCTCCAAGCGGAGCGCGGACACGGTCACTCGCCGCCCCCCTCGCCGGCCGCTTCTCCGGCCTCCTCAGCCTCCTGCTCGAAGCTGCGCCCGGTCATGCGCAGGAAGGCATCCTCCAGGGTGGGAACCGCGTGGCCGTTGCCGCTGCCGCGCAGCTCCGCGGGACTGGCGTCGGCGGCGATACGGCCTCGATCGATGACCACGATCCGCCCGCACAGCGCCTCGGCCTCGACGAGGTCGTGGGTGCTCAGCAGCACGGTCACGCCGCCTCCCGAATGCAGCTCGGCGATGAACGCCTGGACCTCGCGCTTGCTCCTCGGATCCAGGCCGGTGGTGGGCTCGTCCAGGAGCAGCAGGTTGGGAGTGGTCAGCACCGACCGCGCGATCGCCACCTTCTGCTGCTGGCCTCGGGAGAGCTGCTTCATCGGGCGGCTGAGCGCGTCCCTGGCCAGGCCGAGGCGGCGCAGCACGGTGAGAACGGTGTCGCGGACATCGGCGCCGCGGCGGCCATAGAGGCGGGCGGCGTAGCTCAGGTTCTCCCAGGCGCTCATCTCCTTGAAGAAGGAGGCCTCGACCGAGACGCGGTTGATCAGCCGGCGGACCCGGCCGCTCTCCCTCACCGCGTCATGGCCGAACACCCGGACCGTCCCCTCGTCCGGGGTGGTCAGGGTGGCAAGCACCCGGAGCAGCGTCGACTTGCCGCTGCCGTTCAGCCCCACCACCGCCACCAGCTCCCCGGCACGCATGAGCAGGTCCACCTGATCCAGGGCGCGCTTCTGCATGCCGCGGCGCTCGCCCTCGGGGCGGAAGCTCTTGGAGACGCCCCGCACCTCGATCGCCGGGGGGAGGGTGCCGTTGCCGTTCATCGTCTGCATCTGCTCACCATCTGTTCAACATCAACAAAAAGACCGTTCCGGCCCGGACCGGACGGTCCTCGGTGAGCAGCGGCGTCGCGCTACAGGCTCAGCACGGAACCTCCGGTGGGCACGCACCCCTCTCTGTGGAGAGGTTCAGCCGAGCGATCAACATGGGCGGGAATCCACCTCTGCAACCTCGAGACTGCGCCGTGGGCGAGCGCGGGGGTTGACTCTAGCGAGAGCGCGCCCGCCGGTCAAGCCGGATCGAGCCGAGGATCCGCGGCCCGACCGAGGCGCGGACCATCCAGCGCCCTGACAGCGTGGGTTTCCACTCGCCGCCGTGCTAGGGGAAGATCCCCCGCACCGCCGTGGCCCGAGCGACCCGCTGGATCGCCACCAGGTATGCGCCCACTCGGAGCGGGACCTTGGCCTCGTCCGCCTTGTCCGCCATCTCCGTGAAGGCATGAAGCATCACCTTCTCGAGGCGCCGGTTGATCTCCTCCTCCTCCCAGAAGAGTGACTGGAGGTCCTGGACCCACTCGAAGTACGAGACGGTCACCCCGCCGGCATTGGCGAGGATGTCCGGTACCACGGTGATATCGCGCTTCTCCAGGATCTCGTCGGCGGCGGGCGTCGTGGGCCCGTTGGCTCCCTCCACCACCAGGCGAGCCTGGATCCTCGGCGCGTTGGCGGCGGTGATGACGCTCTCCAGGGCCGCCGGCACCAGCACATCCACGGGCAGCTCGAGCAGAGCGGCGTTGCTCACCGGGCGTCCCCCGGAGAATCCGGCGACCCCGCCGGTGTGGCGGCGGTGCGCCTCCAGCTCGGGGATGTCCAATCCCTCGGGAGAGTAGACGCCGCCCGTGATGTCGGAGACCGCGCAGACCCGAAACCCTCTCTCCCCCAGCAGCTGGGCGCTGATGCTGCCGACATTGCCGAAACCCTGGACGGCGGCGGTGCTCGACGCCGGATCCATGCCGAGCCGCCGGCAGGCCTCGACCGCGGAGATCGCCACGCCCCGTCCGGTGGCTTCCGGCCGGCCTTCCGAGCCGCCGATGTCGATCGGCTTGCCCGTCACCACCGCGGGCAGCGAGTAACCCGCCTCCATCGAGAGCGTGTCCATGATCCAGGCCATGATCTGTCCGGTGGTGTTGACGTCCGGCGCCGGGATGTCGCTGTCGGGGCCGATCAGCACCGCTATCTCACTGGCGAAGCGGCGGGTGAGTCGCTCCAGCTCTCGCCGGCTCAGCAGGGCCGGGTCCACCGCCACCCCGCCCTTGGCGCCTCCGAACGGGATGTCGACGAGAGCGCACTTCCAGGTCATCCACATCGCCAGCGCCTTGACCTCGTCGAGGTCGGTGTCCGGGTGGAAGCGCAGGCCCCCCTTGGCCGGACCGCGGGTGAGGTTGTGCTGGACCCGGTAGCCCTCGAACATCACCAGGCGGCCGTCGTCCATCTTCACCGGGAAGCGCACCACCAGCTCGCGACGGACCTCCCGAAGAACGGCGCGGAGCTCCGCCGGCAGCTCCAGCAGCACAGCTGCCCTGTCGAATTGACGCTGTGCGTTGAGCCAGGGATTCTCAGCGGCTCGGGTGCCGGGGCTGGCGGCGGTCACCGCGCCAACATAGCAAGCCGCCGGGGGTCCGGTGGTGAGAAGGGCGCTCAGGGCGCTCGGTTGCATTGGCGCAAGCTCGTAGACTCGGCTCGTGGATCTGCCCGCCGAGGTCGGCCCCCAGGAGGCGCACGCCGCGGTCAGCGATGACGACGCCTTGATGGTCGACGTCCGCGAGCCGTGGGAATGGGAGGAGAGGCGAGTTCCCGGGGCCCTGCTGATTCCCCTGGCTGAGCTGCCATTCCGGCTGGCCGAGCTCCCCGACGACCGAGATCTCTATGTGCACTGCCGCGTCGGCAGCCGCAGTCGCCGAGCCGTCGCCTTTCTGAGGCAGGCGGGCCGGCCCCGGTCGGTCAACGTCAGGGGGGGCATCGACGCCTGGGAGCGGGCGGGACTGCCGGTCGAGAGGTGACCCGCGGGCTGCCGCCGCCGGTCAGCGGCGGGTGAACTGCAGGATCAGCAGCACGACGATGATGGCGAGCACCGCGATGAGCACGGTGGGCAGCACCGGCACGGTCACTGTCAGCTTGCGCCGGGCCGGGTGCAGGAGCGGCATGGGGGGCGCCACCGCCTCCACTTGATTGCCGCCGTTGCGGGGCGCCGGTGGGGCCAGTGGAGCGACTGGGGCCGTGGCTGCGGCCATCGACCAGGGGCGGCTGGAGATCAGCAGCGGCACGCCGCCGGGGATGAGGGGTGGCGAGGGCCTCGGGCTCACGCCTGCTGCGGGCGCCGGCTCTCCGGGAGCTGGTGGGTTCCGGCTTCCCGGGCCGCGGGGGCTGGCCACCTCCGGGCTCAGGATGTCTGCCGGCGGCGCCCCGCTGGGGACCGGCCGCCCCAGGAGCGTCTCCAGCTCAGCGGCCAGCCGACCGGCGGGCGTCTCGAGATCAAAGGTGACGCGGCCGGCCGACGCCTCGAGGCCACGCGCGACCTCAGCGGCGGGGGTCTCGAGGCCCGCCGCTGCCGCCGACGAGGGCTGCGAGGGCGCGAGGATGGAGGCTGGCGGGGCGCCACGCCCGGACTCGGGGAGGTCAGGGCCAGGCCCCAGGCTGGCCCCCAAGGCAGGCTCGGCGGCCGGTCTGGCGGGGCCTCCAGCCCGCGCCGGAGCGACCGCGGGGCGCACGCTCCAGCCCGGGCTCCCGGCCGCCTCATCACCGCGAATCTCACCCCCTCCTGAGCCCTGATCGGGAAGCGGGGCCTCCGCGGGTTCCTGGGCCTGGGTGGGCCACGCCGGAGTCGCCAGCCACTCATCGCCGCCCCTGGCCGGCACCGGCGGCTCGGGGGCAACGATCTTGGCCGGCGGCACCGCTCCCGACGGCCACTCGCCCGGCTCGCTCGAGGACGGCAGCGGTCGGGCCGCGATGGTTCTCTCGACCGGCTCGAGAGCCCACTCTTCGGCGGCGGCTTTCGCCGTACCGGGCGACGGCTCCTCGACGGCGCCGGCCGGAGGCGGGTTCCAGTCGTCAGCGGGGGGAGGCAGCGGGGGCAGATAGCTGGGGGAGAACGAGGGCAGATCCTCGATGTCGAGAAGGATGGCGGTGGCCTCGGGCGGCCCCTCCGCCGCCTCGACGCCGAGCGCGGGCTCCTCCGCGACGGCTTCGACGGGGACGGCAGCCTCGACAGGGATTGCTGCCGCCACAGCAACGGCTGCCTCCGCAGGGACGGCTGCCTCCACAGGGACAGCTGCCTCCACAGGCGCCTCGGCCTCCACGGGAACGGCGGCCTGCACAGCAACGGCCGCCTCCACAGGGACGGCGGCCTCCGCCGCAACGGCGACCTCCGGGGCGGTCGGGGTCGCCACGGTCCGGGTCTCGCGCAGGTCGGACGCGTCAGCTTGCGGTTCCGGCGGCTCGGCCTCCACGGGCTGGGCTGGCTCCAGCCCGAGCTGGACCGTTCCTCCCGGGTGCGGTCCGGATTCCTCTGCGACCCACGGCTGGATGAGGTCGTGCGCCGCCTCGGGCGCCTGCGGCGGAGCCGGCGGCCCCGCCTCCTCGGTCTCCAGCGAGGCTTGCGGCTCCGTCTCCGCCGTTTCTGCGCGCGCGGCGGCGATCACCTGCTCGGTGGCCGTCCCCGGCCGGTCGGGCGTCCCTTCGGCCGCAGCCGCGGTGGGCTGGTCGGGGTTGGGCCGGGGCGCCGCGGGCGCCAGGTCCTCGGCCAGCTCGCCGAGATCAGCGAGGAACGACGCGACCTCGCTGCGGAAGAGATCGCGTCCCCGCGAGCTGCCCGCCGAGCGCTTGTTCGGCATGCGGTCACGGTACGCCGAAACGAGCTCTTTCCGTGTGTCTGTTTAACCTTTGCGACGTGCGCACCGCCGCTGAGCTGCCCAACCTCGCGCCGATCGTCGCGGAGGTGGTGATCCTGGAGGTGGCGGTCGGGACCGCGGTGCTCAGCTACGTGGTCGACCTGGCCGGCCGCGTCGGTCGCGGCTTCGTGGGCACGACCGCCCTGATCTGCGCCGCGCTGATGGGCCTCGACGTGCTCCTGCTCCTGCTCCTGGTGCCGGATCCGGGCAGCCTCCTCGGTGTCAGGCTCGACGGCTCCGCCACCGGCGCCGCGGATCGCTGGGTGGTGGCGTTCACCATCCTCCTGCTGGTCCATGCCCTGTTCTGCTGGATCGGTACCGACGCGGCTCGCCGGGTGGTCGGTGCCGCCGAGGTTGCCGTCGGTGTCCTCGCCGTGGTCGCGGTGGCCAGCGCCCTAGGCCCGGCGCTGGGCGGATTCGGCTCCGCCCTGGCGGCCTTCCTGCCCGCCGCGCTGCTGGTCGGGAGCGTCGTCTCGGGGATGCTGCTCGGTCACTGGTACCTGATATCGCCGGGGCTCTCCTTCCGACCGCTGCGCCAGTCCGTCTACCTGATCTTCGCCGCCGCCCTCGCGCAGGCCGGGGTCATCGTGGTGGTGCTGCTTGCCGCCGCCTCGGCTGCTCGCAACGCGCTGATCGGCTCGACCTATGGCCTGCCCTTCTGGGCCCTGGTGGTGGGGGCGGGCATCATCTTCAGCCTGGGGGTCAACACCCTGACCCTTCATTTCGCCCGCATGCGCGCCAACCAGCCGGCGACCGCGATGCTCTACGTGCTGATCATCACCGTGGCGATGGGTGTGGTCCCCGCCCACCTCCTCTACTTCCTGACCAACGTCCCGGTGTGACCGCTGCCCTCCCCCTGCCGGGAGGTGACGAGGGGCTGCTGACCGCAGTCGCAGAGGACGGCAGCGGTGCGGCGTTCGCTGGCGGCATCGGACCGAGCGGGCTCCTCGCGACCGACTCGGCATGGTCAGCCGGCGGGGGCTACCGGCCGCACTCAGCTGCCGGGAAGATGCGGCGGGTGCGAGCGGGTCAGTTACTGTGGTGCCGGAAGCGCGCCGCCGCGGATCTTCAAGTTTAGGACAACAATTTCCACAACGCACACCGAGACGTACCCTGAGCGCGGGCTGCTGATCCAGAGCCGCCGCCTCGGCGGTGGAGCACCAGGGCCTGGCCGAAGCCTCCCGAGTCAGGGCCTGCTGAGGTCGTGTCCTCCGGCCTGCTCCATCACCCAGGCCACCGCGCTCGCCGCGTCATCAGCCTGGTGGATGGGCACCGGCTCGCCATGGCCCGCCGGAGGCAGCAGCTTCCAGGACCCGACCGCGCAGACCGGCCGGCCTAGCCGGAGCATGAATGCGATCTCGCTCAGCGTCCCGTACCCCCCTCCGATCGCGATCATCGCCCGGCACCCCCGGGCGATCAGGGCGTTGCGGAGCTCGCCCAATCCAGTCGCCAGGGCGATGCTGACGTGGGGGTTGGCGCCCTCCGGCGCCTCGCCGGGGAGGAGGCCGATCGACAGTCCCCCAGCTCCGGCGACCCCGCGGCAGACCGCCTCCATAACTCCGGACAGGCCCCCGCAGACCACGACGGCGCCGCGCTCGGCGAGGCGGCGGCCCACCTCCTCGGCGACCGAGGCCTGCTCCGGAGTTGGCTGGGAGGCGCCGCAGACCGCGATCAGGGGCGGGCGCACGGCCTCGCTCACTGCCCTTCGACGACGTGGATGTCCCGGAGGTTCCGGTAGCGCTGGGCCAGGTCCAGGCCGTAGCCGACCACGAAGTGGTCCTCGATGGTGAAGCCGCAGAAGTCGATCTCCACCGGCTTGAGCCGCCGTGCTCGCTTGTCGAGCATGGCCACCAGGCGCAGCGAGCGGGGATGGTGGGTCGACAGGTGCTTGCGCAGGAAGGAGGTCGTCATCCCGGTGTCGATGATGTCCTCGACCATGAGCACGTCGCGACCGGCCAGCGGCATGCTCACGTCCTTGACCAGCTCCACCGTTCCCGAGCTGGTGGTGGCATCTCCGTAGGAACGGCAGGCGACGAACTCGAGCTCGACGGGGACGGTCAGGGCCCGAGCCAGATCGGCGGTGAACAGGATGGAACCCTTGAGAACGCAGGTGAGCACCAGGGGTTGCTCCAGCACCATCCGGTAGGCGGCGTCGATCTCCCGGGCGAGATCGTCCACCTTGCTCTGGATCGCGCTGCGGTCGATCAGGACGCCACCGACGGTGAGCTGCTCGGTTCCGGGCACGCGCAGAGTGTAGCCGCGCGCCCGAAGGTCCCTTGGCTTCCGGCCGGCCGGCCCAGCCTGTCGATCCGGCACTCCGATAGCGCCGCCGCGCCGGCCGCGGCCGCCCTCACGCCTCCTCGGCCACCTCCGCCCAGCGGTCGTAAAGCTCCGCCAGGGCGCCATTGAGACGGTCGTGCTGCCGGCCCACCTCCGCGCCCACCGCGGGGTCGCGGAAGGTCGCGGGGTCGAGCAGGCGCCGCCTGGTCTCGGCGAGCGCGGTCTCCACGTCGGCGATCTCTGCCTCCAGGCGGCGACCCTCGGCGGAGTGGGCGCGGGCCGATGCCCGCGCCCGGCGTGCCGCCGCTCCGGTCAGGGGCTCGTCCGTCCCGCTGAGGCTGTCCGCTGCCGCCGGGGAGGCTCCATTGGACGGCGGCGGGGCTGCGCCCTCCGGTCCGCGCCCGGCGTGTGCCGGTCCGCTCTCCTCCCGCTCCGGCCTTCGCCTGCGCTGCCGGTCGGCGAGGAGGGCCGTGTACCCGCCGATGACCTTCCTGACCGACCCTCCCTCCTCGATGGTCATGGTCTCGGTGGCCAGGGCGTCGATCAGCGCGCGGTCGTGGGAGACCAGCACCAGCGCGCCGGGGTAGCTGAGCAGGGCCGCCTCCAGAACCTCCTGGGCGGGCAGGTCCAGGTGGTTGGTGGGCTCGTCGAGGAGCAGCAGGTTGGTCGGCTCCAGGGCCAGCTTGCCCATCAGCAGCCGGGCCCTCTCGCCGCCGGAGAGGTCGCCCACCCGGCGCTCCACGTCGTCACCCGAGAAGAGCAGGGCTCCCAGCATGGTGCGGCCCCGCTCGTTGCCGATCGGATGGTCGGCGAGCAGGTCCTCCAGGACGGTCCGCTCGTCGTCGCTGGCGAAGCTTTGGGCGTCGGTGAGCTGGCCGCGGCCGAGATCCTGCCGGTACAGCCGCAGCACGGTTCGAGGGCCGAGCTCCACCCGGCCCTCCAGGGGTGGCAGCTCGCCGGCCAGGGTGTGCAGCAGCGTCGACTTGCCGGAGCCATTCGGGCCCACCACCGCGAGCCGGTCGCCCGGGGCCAGTGTCAATGGCGGCAGCCGCAGCAGCGGCGCGTCCCGGCCCACCACCAGCCCGGAGCCCTTGAGACTGACCCGGGAGGAGGGCGTCGTGGCGAAGCGCAGCCGGGGCCGCCGGTCGTCGGGCGGCGCGCTGAGGCGGACCAACCTGTCCAGCTTGGTCTGCCGCCCCCTCGCCTCCCGCGCTCTCTGCCCGGCCCGGTAGCGGCGGATGAATTCCTCCTGGTGGCGGATGTGGGCCTGCTGCTCCTCGTACTCCTTGCGCCGCCTGGCCCGGCGCTCCTCGCGCAGCCGGACGTAGGCGCTGTAGTTGCCGGGGTACTCCTCGCATCGGCCGTGGCTCAGCTCGAGCACCCCGGTGCAGACGTGGTCGAGGAAGCGGCGGTCGTGGGAGACCAGGACAAAAGCGGTGGCCACCTCGCCCATGAACCCCTCCAGCCACTCGATCCCCTCCAGGTCGAGGTGGTTGGTGGGCTCGTCGATGAGCAGCAGGTCGGCGTCGGCGACCAGCAGCTTGGCCAGCTCCACCCTCCGCTGCTGGCCACCGGACAGCTCGTCGGGGCGCCGTCGTCGCAGCTCCTCGTCGATGCCCAGCCCGCCCAGGGCCTCCCGGGCCCTGGCCTCGAGCTGGTAACCGCCGGCTCCCTCGTAGCGGTGCTGGAGCGCCCCGTATCGCTCCAGGGTCTCCTCCAGCCCGGGGCCGGGCCGGCTCATTGCCAGCTCCAGCGCGCTCAGCTCGTGGCGCATCGCGGCGAGGTCGGTCCGGGAGGCCATCACCTCCTCGAGCACCGTCGCCGCCACCGGGATGGGCGTGTCCTGGGGCAGATGGGCGACGCGCAGGCCGCGCAGCCGGTCGACCTCCCCCTCGGCCGGCTCCAGCTCGCCGGAGACGACCCGGAGCAGGGACGACTTGCCGGCACCGTTGGCCCCCACCACGGCCAGCCGTACCCGCATCTCCAGCCGGAGGTCCAGCCCGCTGAAGACGGTCTCCGCTCCGTAGGCGACCGCGACCTGGGAGAGGCTGAGCAGCGGCATGACCGGACCAATGCTGGCACAGGACCGTGGCGCTGATCGGCGGTCCGGAAACCAGGCGAGGCTCGGCTACCATCGCCTCCACCCGAGGGCATCGAGGGAGACTGGGGTGGATTACATCCACGGCTACTCGTCGCGCGAGTCGGAGAGGCTCACCGATCAGGCGGACACTCTGGCCGCCCTGGTCCTGGAGGGCATCACCTTCCCGGCCGGTCATCTCGTGCTGGAGCCGGGGTGCGGGGTGGGCTCGCAGACCGTGCACATCGCCGCCGCCAGCCCCGCGGCGCGATTCGTCTCGGTCGACATCTCCGAGGCATCCCTGGCCGCGGCGCGGCACCGGGTTGCCGGCGCGGGCCTCGCCAACGTCAGCTTCGAGTGCGCCGACGTCTACGAGCTGCCCTTCCCCGACCATGCCTTCGACGCCGTCTTCGTCTGCTTCCTGCTCGAGCATCTCCCCCGGCCCCAGGCGGCGCTCACCGAGCTGCGCCGGGTGCTGCGGGAGAGCGGGAGCATCACCGCCATCGAGGGGGATCACGGCTCCGCGTACTTCCATCCCGACAGCGAGGAGGCCAGGGAGGCCATCCGGTGCCTGGTTGAGCTGCAGGCGAGAGCCGGCGGTAACGCCCTGATCGGACGTCAGCTCCACCCCCTGCTCAGCGCGGCCGGCTTCCGCGACGTCCATGTCGAGCCGCGCATGGTCTACGTCGATGCGTCGCGTCCCGATCTCGTGGACGGGTTCACCAGAAGGACCTTCACGGCGATGGTCGAGGGAGTTCGCGACCAGGCCCTGGAGCAGGGGCTGATGGCGGTGGAGCGCTGGGACCGGGGCATCGCCGACCTGCACCGGGCCGCGGCGGCGGACGGCACCTTCTGCTACACGTTCTTCCGGGCGGTCGCCGGCCGCTGAGGCGGTGCGGCCGGGCCCGTCCTCGGGCCAGGCCGTCCCCGTCCCCTCGCGGGGTCAGGGCGATCAGTACAATCCGCGCCGCTGGCCCACCCCCGGTGGGTCGGCGCGACGCCGAGAACCGGGTGGCAGGGCGGCATGTGGAGGCAGCCATGACCACGACCCCATCCGCCGCGGACCTCAGGGGCCGGCTGGCGCCCCTCTATGCGCCCCCGCGCGAGCCCGTCCTGGTCGACATTCCCGAGCTGGGCTGGCTGATGGTGGATGGCACCGGGTCGCCGGCAGGCGAAGGCGCGGCCGAGCCCACCGGTTTCCAGCAGGCGATCGGCGCTCTCTACCCGGTGCTGTACACGCTCAAGTTCCGGCTCAAGCGCACCGGCACGGTGGTTCCCGTGCTTCCCCTCGAAGCCCTCTGGTTCACCGCCGACGACGGCAGCTTCGACGTGTCGGCGCCGGCCGCCGCGTGGCGCTGGCGGGCTCTGATCGCGGTTCCCGACGGCATCACGCTCGGCCTCGTCGAGGAGACCGTCAGTGAGGTGCGAAGGAAGCGGGGGAGCTTCCCGGCGCTGGAGAGCGTTCGCTGGGAGAGGTGGCGAGAGGGCCGCGCGGCCCAGGTGATGCACGTGGGGCCGTACCGCGAGGAGGCTCCGACGATCCAGCGGCTGCATGCCTTCATCGCGGCGCAGGGCCTCCGCCCGCGCGGTGCCCACCACGAGATCTACCTGGGCGACCCCCGCCGCTCCGCTCCCGAGAGGCTCCGGACGGTGCTCCGGCAGCCTGTCAGCGAGGACTGATCGGCTCTCACCGCACCGCCGCTCGGGCGAGCCGGACACGGATCAGGATCAGCGGGGCGAGCCTACCTGGCCTGGCGGAGCGGGGCGGCGACCGCGGCGCTCTCGGCGGCCGGCTCTGCGAGTGCCCCCTCGCGAGCCAGGACCCGCCGCAGGATCGCCACCGAAGCGGCGTACGTCGAGTCCATCCCGTGGTAGGAGAGGCCCCGTGCCCCCAGGGTCCTCGCCTGGGTGAAGGGGGTGTCCGAAGCGTAGTGGATGACCCCGAAGTCGAGCGGCAGCTTGGAGAAGTTGACCGGCTCCCCGGTCGGGTAGCGGCCCGGCTCGCTGAGCTCGTAGATGGCATTGCAGTACGGTCCGGCCTCCATCTCGACCACCGTGAACGCCTCGCGGTAGTAGAAGTCGAGATAGCCTCGGTTCTGCAGGAAGGTGCCCTGCACGGACACCGTCCGCTGGTTGTCGAGACCGCTGCCGAAGCGCAGGTAGGGGGCGATGTCGGCGACCGTGAAGGCGTTGTCGAGCCAGTAGGTGCAGCCGCTGTGCTCGTCGTGGATCACGCTCGAGATCATCACGTCGCCGATGTCGGCGTTGAGGGTGGCCGCCTTGCCGAGCACGTAGACGCCGCGCAGCTCGGGCACCGTCTCGGCGACCTCGCGCAGGATGTTGTAGGCGGCGAGCCCGAGGGGGTAGTCGATGTTGACGATCACCGCGGGGCTGCTGGCCAGCCGCGCCGCGTCGATGCTGCCCAGGCGGGGGTCGAAGTTGGCGGGGTCGAGACGGTCGAGGGGGATGACCTGGGCGGCGACGTCCAGGGCGGTCCGGCTGGCCACACCGTAGACTCCTCGCTCCCGCTCTTCGCGTCTCAGCCGGCTGCGCTCGTCGGTGGCGATGCTCCCGGTGTGGAGCCGGGCCGCGTAGTAGAGGAAGTTGTTCCAGTCACCCTCGGCGAGCCCGGCCCTGAAGCGCTGCAGCTCCTGGCGGAGATCGTCGGGCCCGCGCCGCTCGACCAGCTCCACCAGGGCAGACTCGTGGCGGCGAGCGATCCCGGTCACCAGGTTGGCCAGGCTGTGGGAGTTGCTGCTCACGAAGTACACGGGCCGGTCGAGCAGCGACTGGCTGCGCATGGTGCCGGTCACCTGCTGCCACCAGCGCCGCGTCACCCGTGCGTAGCCGACCTGGGTACCCCCGAGCATGCGCAGGCGAAGCGAAAGCTTGCGCTCCGCCGCCGAGTGCAGCCGCTCTCCGAAAGCATCGCCCCACACCTCGCGCAGCTGCGCCCAGTCGTCCTCCCGGCCACCCAGGGCCGCCGCCAGCTGCGCCGGCGCCGGATCCGCGGGGAGGTCGGGGACATCGCGGAGGGTGGCACCCAGCTTGTTCCACTCGATCTGGAAGGCGACCAGGGTGGGCACCAGGTCATCGACGTCGGACGGAGACGCGATAAGCACGGCGAGGGTTCCCCGGGCGTCGTCGTACCAGCGCCGTCGCCGGCCCGGTGCTGAGGTCTGGGTCCAGCCGGAGAGCTGTAATCCGCCCTTGGCGAAGAGCTCCGCCGACTGCGCCATCACCACCCGCTCGGCGCTCAGGATGGCCGTCGGCAATCGCCTCACGGCGTAGAGGAAGGCGCCCAGATCCAGCTCCGCCGACGGCGCCAGCCCGTGAAGGCTGGAGCCCATCGCGCGGTGCGATGTCTCGAGCACGCGCAGCCGGGTCTCCCCGGTGGATCGCAGCACCGTCGTGTAGGTGCGCTGGTAGACCTCGACGGCCTCGGCCACCGCCGCCTCGTCGCCGGTCAGGGCGGGCTGGGTGGGGTCGGCGGGCTCGACCGACGGCCGGCGCAGGTGGTGCAGAGTCACGGCTTGATTCTCCTCCCGTTCCGGGCCTGGCTATCCTTGCCTGAAAGTGTCCGGACCTCCCCTGGGGTGACAGATTGGGACGCATCGCGGTGACCGGCTCGGTGGCGTTCGACACCATCATGGTGTTCCCGGGCCAGTTCGAGGACCACATCCTGCCCGAGAAGACCCACGTCATCAACGTCTCGTTCCTGGTCAACCGGCTGGAGCGGCGGCGGGGTGGCACGGCCGCCAACATCGCCTACACCCTGGCCCTGCTCGGCGAGCGGCCGCTGCTCTCCGCCGCGGTGGGCAGCGATTTCAACGAGTACGGCGCGGCCCTGAGCCGCACTGGCGTCGACACCTCGGCGGCGCTCGGCTGCGATGACGTCCCCACCGCCTCCTGCTTCATCACCACCGACAGCGCCGGCAACCAGATCACCGCCTTCTACCCGGGGGCGATGGCCCGGGCCGCGGACATCGACCTCCGGGTCCTCGAGGGCGTGGAGCACGTGGTGGTGGCCCCGGACGCCCCTGACGGCATGGCGGCCCATGTCGAGCAGGCTCGGGAGATGGGCGCCAGGCTGATCTTCGCCCCCGCCCAGCAGCTTCCCGCCCTCGATGACGCGACCCTCCTCGCCGGGTTGGATGGCGCCTGGCTGGTGGTGGGCAACGAGTACGAGCTGGAGCTGGTCCGGAGCCGGACCGGGCGCGACCTCGAGAGCCTCGCCCGGTCGTCGATGGTGGCGGTGACCCTGGGAGCGCGGGGGAGCCGCATCCACGCCGCCGGCGAGGTGATCTCCGTCCCTGCGGTCCCGCCGCGCCAGTTCGTCGACCCGACCGGAGCCGGCGACGCCTACCTAGCCGGGCTGCTCGCCGGTTTTCGCCGCGGCCTGGGGGTCGAGGGCGCCGGCAGGATGGCCTCGCTCGCCGCGACCTATGCCGTCGAGCATCGCGGACCCCAGGCTCACCGCTTCACGCCCGCGGAGTTCGCCGCGCGCCACCGCCGGGTCTTCGGTCAGGGGCCGGCCGCCGCGGCCTGAGCCTGCGACGCTCGGGGCCGCGCCGGCTCCGAGTGCTCGGCTTGCGGCCGAGGCGATCGCGCTCAGCCGGCCTGCTCGGCCTCCACCACTCCCGCGAAGACGTCCGACTCCGGCAGGGCGGTGGGGACCCGTGAGACCACCAGCTGGTAGTGCTCGTTGAAGAAGTGCTCCCGGAGCACCGCCTCGGGCACGCTGAGCAGGGCGAAGTCCTCGGTGAGCTGGCTGCGGTGGGCGAGCAGGGCCTCGCGCTTGCGGGCGAGCTGATCGCGGACGTTCACCACCGTGGTCACCCACTCGTCGGGGGTGATGAACTCGAGGGCATCCGGGTCGGTCTCGCCGAATGGCGGCTTCATCCCCGCCACCCGAGCCATCTCGACGGCCCGGCGGGCCTCGGAGAGCGGGAAGGCCGTGTAGTAGAGCTTGCTCACCCGCCAGCTCGGGCCCAGCTCCGGGTACAGGGCGTGGTACGCGGCCTCGACGGCGAGCAGGGTGACCCGATGCGCCTGGATGTGGTCGGGGTGCCCGTAGCCTCCGTTGCTGTCGTAGGTGACGACAACATGGGGACGGAACCGGCGGATGTGGGCCACCACCCGGCGCACCGCCTCGTCCATGTCGACCTGCCAGAACGCGCCGGGCAGGTTGTTGGTGTCCGTGCCGGCCATCCCGGAGTCGCCGTAGTCCAGGAAGTTGACCTCGGAGACGCCCAATATCTGGCAGGCGCGGCGCAGCTCGTCGGCCCGGATCTCCTTGAGCCGGGGCCGGATCTCGGGCTCGTTGGCGGCGTACTCGGGGTCGAAGATGGTCGCCACCTTCCCGTCGGTGCAGCAGACCACCGAGGTGGCCACCCCCCGATCGGCGCACTGGGCGAGCAGGCCGCCCATGGTGATCGTCTCGTCGTCGGGGTGGGCGTGGACGGTGAGCAACCGCAGACCGCGCGCCAGACCGTCATCGCCGCCCTGCATCGGTCCAGTGTATCCAGCCGTCCGCTGCGACCGGCCGGGCGGGGACCGCCGCCCGCCCCCGCCGCAATCCCGCCGTCAGCTGGTGGTCGCGGGCGCGGCCGACGGCGAGGGGCTCGGCGTGGACGTCCCGTGATTGCCGACCTTGGCCGGCACGCCGGCGGCGATCCGCAGCAGCCGCGGCCCGGGCAGGCTCATGGCCTTGTTGATCAGCCCGTCGAAGCGTGCCAGCCGGGTGGCCTCCTGGGCCGGCGTGATCTTCCCGGCGGCGACCGCCGCGTCGAGCCGCGACTTGACGGCGGCCTCTGCGGCCGCGACCACCGCCTGGGCCTTGGCGCCGGCAACCTGGTCGAGGGTCTCACCCTGGCGGAGCAGCGCGCCGACCTGCTTGGGTGTCTGGTCGGTCTGCTTGGCCACCAATCTGACCAGCTGGCGGGCGGCTCGGGCGGCCACGGCTCGGACACCGGAGGCCGAGATGGAGGGCAACGCGGCCGCCGCGCCGCCGGAGGTGGTCGCCGCGGCCAGCGCCAGCGGCGAGCTCGAGGAGCCCTGGCTGGCCAGGACGAACCCGCCGCCAAGGCCCGCCACCGCGACCCCGACCAGGGTGGAGACGGCCACGGCGGCGGTGTGGCGGCGAGCCAATCGGTGGATCCGGGTGGGCAGTGCCCTCAGCGTTGCCATCATCTGACCGGTGACCTCGGGAATCGGCGGTGGTCGTCGTTTTCGTCTTTCCGCTTTCGAGAACGATTCTGGCCGCCGTCTGCGCCGGCCGCCTGAGCCGGAGCTGAGAGTTGCCGGCGGGCGCCCGTCGCGGCTCACCGCCGGGGCGTCCGGTCCCCCGGCACGCGACTGGTAGAGTGGCAGCCGTGCCCACTTCGGTGAGTGCCTGCTCGCGATGAACATCGTCGTCTGTGTCAAGCAGATCCCGGACCCCAACACGCCGGGCCGGCTGGAGCCTGGCACCCACCTCCTCCAGCGTGACGGTGTCGACGCTGTCCTCGACCCGCAGGACGAGTTCGGCATCGAGGCCGCTCTCAAGCTCGTCGAGGCTCACGGCGGCGAGGTGCGCGTCGTTTCCATGGGGCCGGAGCGTGCCGTGGACGCCATCCGCAAGGCCTTCGCCATGGGAGCGAGCCGGGGTGTCCTGGTCAGCGACGCACGGTTGCGCGGGTCTGACGCCCTGACCACCGCCAAGTTGCTGGCTGCTGCGGTCCGCCGGGACCCCTTCGACCTGGTCATCGCCGGCACCGAGTCCACCGACGGCTACAGCGGGGTGGTGCCCCAGATGGTCGCGGGTCTGCTCGGCGTCCCCGCGGTGACCTTCGCCAGGTCGGTCAGCCTCCAGGCCGACACCCTGCTCGTGAAACGCCAGACCGAGACCGGGACGGAGACGGTGGAGGCCGGGCTCCCCTGCCTGCTCACCGTGACCACCGGGATCAACGAGCCGCGCTACCCCTCGCTGCGGGGGATCATGGCCGCCAAGTCCAAGCCGTTCGAGCGCCTCACCCCGGCCGACCTCGGGCTGGATTCGCTGGGCGGTGAGGCAGCTGGGCAGGCGGTGGTCTCGGTCGAGCCCGCTCCCGAACGCCAGGCCGGGGAGGTGTTTCCCGACGAGGGCGACGGCGCTCGCCGGATCGTCGAGTTCCTCGGCCGGGTCAAGGTCATCTGAACGGAGGCGCGCGCGGGCATGGGCAGCGTCTGGGTGTTCGCCGAGCTGGTCCAGGGCAGGGTGGCGCCGGGGGCCCTGGAGCTCCTGACCAAGGCCCGAGCGCTGGATCCTGATCCGCTGGCCGCAGTCTGCTTCGGCCCCGGGGCCCAGCAGGCCGCGGAGGAGCTGGGCGGGTATGGCGCCAGCACGGTCTACGTTTCGAGCGACCCCAGCTTCTCCGAGCTGCTCCTCGGCGGTCCCGGCGCCGACACCCTGGCCCGGCTGGCCGAGGAGAAGCGGCCCGACCTGATCCTCTTCGCCGGCACCTACGCCAGCCGCGACGTCGCCGGGCGCCTCGCCGCCCGGCTGGACGTGCCGGTCGTCGCCAACGGCCTGGACATCGAGAGGGACGGCGCCATCGTGGTCACCACCGCGATCTTCGGGGCCACCCAGGTGGTCCGCACCGAGTTCGGCGCCGCGCGTCCGGCACTCGCCCTCTTCCGACCCAAGTCGTTCGCGGCCGAGCCCTCGGGCGGTGGGCCGCCCCAGGTGGTGGAGATTCCGGCGGTGGTCGACGACGTCCACCGGGCCGCCCGGGTCGTCGACCGCTCGGCCGAGGTCGCCGCCGGCCCCAGCCTGGAGGAGGCCCCGGTGGTGGTGAGCGGCGGGCGGGGACTGCAGGACCCCCGCAACTTCGACCTGCTCCACCAGCTGGCCGACCTGCTGCACGGCGCGGTGGGCGCGAGCCGGGCAGTGGTGGACGCGGGTTGGGTTCCCTATGCCCTCCAGGTGGGCCAGACCGGCAAGACCGTGAAGCCCACCGTGTACATCGCCTGCGGGATCAGCGGGGCGATGCAGCACACCGTGGGGATGAGGGGCTCACGCAACATAATCGCTATCAACAAAGACCCTGAAGCGCCGATCTTCCGGCTGGCCGACCTGGGCATCGTGGGCGACGCCGTCCAGGTGGTGACCAGGCTGATCGAGGAGCTGGGGAACCGGCAGAGCTGACCCGCCGCCGGCCCGACCCCGCCGGTCGGGAGGCGCCTGTCATCCCCCCAGCACCGCCCCGCGGGGTTCTCTACAGGCTGGCGCCGTCATTTTTGGCAGGCCCTCGTCATCGGACGGTGACTGGATTGCAACAAAGGGTCATTGCAGATCGCGGGACTGCCCTATACTCGCCGCGGATGGACGACAAGGTCATCGTCGACCTCCTCGGCCAGGTGGGCAATCTTTTCACGTCCAGCCTCGAGCTGAAGGAGACGATCGACTTCATGCTCAAGGCGGCCAGCGACCTGGTGGCCTGCGACGCCGCCACTGTCTTCCTGGTCGACCCGGACGAGCGCAGCCTCTCCGCGATCGCCACCTTCCCGTTCGCCGAGGCGGTCGGCCGGGTGGCCCGGTTCAAGCTGGGTGAGGGCATCGTCGGCTGGGCCGCCAAGCAGCGGAAGATCGTCTCGGTCGGCGACGCCACCCAGGACAGCCGGTTCAAGAACCTGGAGATGGGCTACGCACCGCGCTCGGTCCTGATCATGCCCCTGGAGTCGCCGCGCCGCCTGGTGGGTGCCCTGACCATCGCCCGCAAGGAGGTCCGCCCCTTCACCTCGATCGAGCAGGCGCTGATGCAGATCATCGCCAGCCAGGCGGCCATCTCGGTGGACAACGCCCGCCTCTACGCCGCCCAGAAGCGGCAGCTCAAGGAGATCGCCGACCGGACCCGGGAGCTGGAGGTCGCCAACGCCCACATCGCCGAGATCTCCCGGCTGAAGAGCGAGTTCCTGGCCAACATGAGCCACGAGCTGCGCACCCCCCTCAATGCCATCCTGGGATTCAGCGAGATCCTCAAGGACAACCTGGTCCAGCTCTCCGAGGAGCAGCGCCACGAGTGCCTGGAGAACATCCACGCCAGCGGCAAGCACCTGCTGGAGCTGGTCAACGACGTCCTCGACCTCTCCAAGATCGAGGCCGGCCGGATGGAGCTGGCCTACGACCGCTTCGGGGTCGCCACCGCCGTCCGCGAGGTTCACAACGTCATCCGCTCGCTCAGCGAGCGCCGGGACATCGACCTCGAGATCAGCGTCGACCCCGACGACCTGGAGGTGCGGGCGGACAAGAGCAAGTTCAAGCAGATCCTCTACAACCTGCTCTCCAACGCCATCAAGTTCACTGCCCAGGGAGGCCGTGTCTGGGTCGCCGCCCGGCCCGAGAACGGCTGGCTGGTGACCGACGTCGGCGACACCGGGGTGGGCATCCCCCGCGAGTACCACGAGCGGATCTTCGACGAGTTCTACCAGCTCGACACCGCCACCACCCGGCAGGTCGAGGGCACCGGTCTCGGCCTGTCGCTGACCCGCCGCCTGGTCGAGCTCCACGGCGGGGACATCCGGGTCGAGTCCGAGGTCGGGCGCGGATCGGTGTTCACCTTCCAGCTTCCCCTGCTCGGCATGGAGCCCCAGAACGGCCGGGTCCACAACCGGATCCTGCTGGTCGAGGACAATGCCAGCAGCCGCCAGCTCGCCAAGATGGTGCTCAACGGAAGCGGCTTCGACGTCGACATCGCCGCCGACGGCGCCGAGGGTCTGCGGAAGGCCCGCTCCACGCTCTACGACCTGGTGCTGATGGACGTGGAGCTCCCCGGGATGGATGGGCTGACCGTCACCCGGATGCTAAAGTCCGACCCCAAGACGGCCGACGTGCCCGTGGTCGCCCTGACCGCCAATGCCATGAAGGGCGACGAGCAGGCAGCGCTTGCCGCCGGTTGTTCCGGGTACATATCCAAACCCATCGAGGTAGCGAGCTTCGTGCAACGCATCGCCAACTACCTGGAGCCGGCCGCGTCATGAGCGCCGGCGGCAAAACCCTCCTGATCGTCGAGGATGACCCCCCCAGCCGCGAGGTCGTCCGCCTCGCCGTGAGCGCCCAGAACCACACCCTCCTCGAGGCCGCCACCGGCATCGAGGGACTGCAGATGGCCCGCGAGCAGAACCCTGACCTGATCATCCTCGATGTCAACCTGCCGGGGATGAGCGGGCTCGACGTCTGCCGGCGTCTGCGGTCCGAGGGCTCGCGGGTGCCCATCATCATGCTGACCGCCAAGACCGACACCATCGACGTGGTGGTCGGACTTGAGCTGGGTGCCGATGACTACGTCACCAAGCCGTTCGAGGTCCGGGAGCTGATGGCCCGAATCGGCGCGCACCTACGCCGCAGCGAGATTTCGGCGCAGGAGCAGCCGCGCGACAGATTCGAGTTCCCGGGCCTCACCATCGACCTCGGGCGCCGCCAGGTCTTCCGGGACGGCGAGGAGATCAACCTCACCCTCACCGAGTTCAACCTGCTGGCCCTGCTCGCCTCTCGGCCTGGACAGGTGATGAGCCGCGGAGAGCTGCTCCGTCGCGTCTGGGGCTACGAGGTCGAGATCGAGACGCGGACCGTCGACGCCCACGTCTACCGGCTCCGCCGCAAGATCGAGCCCGACGCCGAGAAGCCCACCTACATCCACTCGGTGCCGGGGATCGGGTACCGCTTCAGCGGATAGCCTGCCCGCGGCGGGGGAGCGGGGGGGACGTCGCCTCGTGCCCGCGCGCCCATCGTCGCCCGGTGTCACGTTCCGGGACGCCCAGGGCGGTTGCGGCTCACCCCCGCCTGGACGTCCGAGCCTCCGGCTTGCCCGCCTCGTTCCGTCGCGCCTAGTGCTGCGCCGTGAGCCATCCTCCGGTCGGCTCAGTAGATGAAGCCGACCAGGGACGGGTCCGAGTCCGAGATCGTGCGGCTGTCGATCCGGGCCCAGCCGCCGTAGTTCATCTCCTCGATCTGGAAGCTGCCGTCGAGGTTGACCTGGGTCACCAGGGCGACGTGGCCCAACGGCCAGTAATCGAACACGGCGATCGCGCCCGCCACCGGGACGTCCCCCTCGGGCCGCAGGCCCCTGGCGTTCTCCCACCACGCGTCGGCGTTGCCGCTCCAGCTGACGTCGACGCGGCCGGCCACGTAGTAGGTGCACTGACCGTAGGGGAAGCCGTCGTGGCCGTGGCTGGGCGGCACCTCGGGCACCCCCGCGGCCTCAGGTATGAAGGCCGCCGAGTTCAGAGCCCCCATGGGGGCTGAGCTGATCGGCACCTGCAGGTACGTGCCGGCGGGCAGCGGGGTGTCGGCATCGAGGAGGTTGTAGGCGAGCACCGTGGTGGGGTCGAGGTGCAGCCGGCTGGCGAACTGGCTGGGTGTCTCGCCGGGAAGCACCTCGACCAGGGCGCCCGGCCCGGGGGGCAGCAGCACCTCGGAGCCCGGGCTGGGGGCGGAACCGGCAACCAGGTCATTGGCCCACTGGATCGCCGAGGCGTCACGTCCGTACTCGGCTGCCAGGGAGGCCTCCGTCGCTCCCTGCGGAGCGATCACGGTGAGGGCGGGGCCCGGTGGGGGCGGGTCGGGGGGCGGTACGTCGATGACCGCACTGATGACCTCGGAGCCCTCCGGCAGCGGCGGGGGCGACGCGGCGGCCGGCAGGCGGGGGGCCACGAAGGGCAGGACGAAGGCGATCAGCACCACCCAGGCGTGGCGCAGCACGCGGTGACGCAACCCCAGGGCTGCGACGCCTCCCCTCACGGCGGATCGGGTGCGTTGAAGCCGCCTCAACAGGGCCGGGAGGCTAGCAAAGCGGGGCGGGACTCTTCAAGCCGCCCGGCGGATGCCCCCCGTGGCCACCCGCCCGAGCCCCGACCGGAGCACGGCTCTGAAGGCGGTATATTCGATCGCAGCCTGACCTCGGCGTCAGCTTTCTGAGGAGCCCGGCGATGTCCGAACGACCCGCGGTGGGACGCCGCTACGCGGCGGTGCGCCAGCTCCTCGAGGGCGAGAGGGTCGGCAGCTTCGCGGCGGCGGTGAGCGGCGGCGATCCCGCCTTCGCCCCCGGCTCGGTGCCGCCCACCTTCGCGGCGGTCTACGGTCTCATGCCCACTCTCAGCCAGCTCTTCGCCGACCCCGACCTGGGCATCGACCTCGCCGGCCTCATCCATGCCGAGCAGAGCTTCGAGTGGCCTCACCCACCCCACGCCGGGGACGTCGTCGACGCCGTCCTGGAGATCGAGTCCCTGGAGAGACGGCGGGGGCTCACTATCCTCAGCCTCAGGTTGGAGGCGAGCAACCAGGCCGGTGAGGTGGTCTGCCGCGGGCGGTCCATGCTCCTCGCCCGGGGGAAGGGCGAGTGAACCCGCGGCCGTCCCTCCCCGCGTCCGTGGGAGACGAGATGGCCCCGCTCTCCAGACGGGTGACCCAGGAGCAGATCGCTGCCTACGCCGACGCCTCCGGGGACCGCAACCCCATCCACCTGGATCCCGGCTTCGCCCGGGCCGCCGGACTCCCGGGGACCATCGCCCACGGCCTGCTCGAGATGGCCATCCTCGCCGAGGCGGTGGGGCGCTGGGCGGGCGGCCATGACCGGCTCGCCAAGCTCGGCTGCCGATTCTCCAAACCGCTGCTTCCCGGCGAGACCCTGACCTGCACGGGTCGGGTGATCGCCGTCGACGAGATCGCCGGCACCGCGACCCTGGCCGTGGAGGCCGTATCCAGCCGCGGTGACCGGGTGCTGACCCATGGCCGGGCGGTGGTCCGCCTCAGTGATCGACCCAATTGAGGAGTTCCCGATGCCTCTGGACTTCAGCCTGACCACGGAGCAGGAGGACATCCGCCGGCTCGCCCATGAGTTCGCGGCCAACGAGATGCGTCCCAAGGCCGCCTACTACGACGAGCTGGAGGAGACCCCCTGGGATGTCATGAGCAAGGCCCACGAGCTGGGCCTGGACGCGTCGGCCGCGATGCCCGAGGAGTACGGCGGCGGGGGCATCGACTTCGTCAGCCAGCTGATCCTCACCGAGGAGCTGTCCTGGGGCGACGCCGGCATGGCGGTGGCGATCAACGGGACAGGTCTGGCCGGAGCCGCGATCGTGGCCATGGGCACCCAGGCTCAGAAGCGCAAGTACATCGGGACGCTGACCGATCCGGGCGAGCTGCGCATCGGTGCGATGGGGCTCACCGAGCCCAACTCGGGCTCCGACGCCCTGGCCCTGGAGACCACCGCCCGGGAGGTGGAGGGCGGCTGGCTGCTCAACGGGACCAAGCAGTTCTGCACCAACGGGGGCATCGCCGACATCCAGGTGGTCTTCGCGACCACCGACCGCAGCCTGGGGCCGGCCGGCATCGCCGGGTTCGTGATCGAGAAGGGGAATCCCGGGATGCGCCAGGGGCGCAAGGAGAAGAAGCTCGGGGTGCGCGCCTCTCACACCGGCCAGGTCATCCTCGAGGACTGCTTCGTCCTCCGGGACGCCCGGCTGGGCATGGAGGAGGACGGCCGCGAGACCGGTCCCGGCGTCCTCGGCGCCCTGATGATGCTGGAGGCCACCCGGCCGCAGGTCGCGGCCGGCGCCCTGGGCATCGCCCGCGCCGCCTTCGAGTTCGCCCGCGACTACTCGCTGGAGCGCCAGGCGTTCGGCCGGCCCATCGCCCGCCACCAGGCCATCGCCTTCAAGCTCGCCGACATGGCGACCGAGATCGACGCCGCCCGGCTCCTGATCTGGCGGGCGGGCTGGATGATCCAGCAGGGCCTTCCCTTTGGCCGGGCTGAGGGATCGATGGCCAAGCTCTACGCCGGCGACATGGCGATGCGGGTGACCACCGACGCCGTCCAGATCCTGGGCGGCTACGGGTACATCAAGGAGTACCCGGTGGAGCGCTTCATGCGGGATGCCAAGATCTACCAGATCTGGGAGGGCACCGCCGAGATCCAGCGGCTGGTCATCTCCCGCCAGCTCCTCGGGGAGAGGAGGGCGATCCAGCGCTCCGGGGCCTTCGCTGGGGAATCGCGCACCGCGGTGGGCTGAGCCGAGCCATTCTACGGGGCCGGGTTCCAGGGCAGCCGGGAGCCGAGGCGTCAGGACCATCGGCGTCGGTGGCGCCGCGCTAACGCAGCACTTTCGCTGCGCTATCGGCGTTTCGTCACATCGTATCGGACGGTACGTTACAAGCGTAACGAACAGTGCTATACTCCCGTACCGTGCTAAGGAGCCGATAGCTCCAAGAGCACGGTTTGCGGCGTAATACCCGTTCGGGAAAAAGGGGGAAGGTATGCGAAGGTCTTTCGGCTCTATAGACGCGCGCCGTGGAGGGGGGCGGCTCGTCCGCTACCTGGGGATCGCCGGCATCGTCTCCCTGGTCGGTGGCGCCGCCTCCCTGGTCACTGCCGTCACCGTCCTGGCGTGGGATGGTCCGCCCCAGATCACGGCGCAGTGCGCTCAGAGTTCGAGCGAATACACCTGGCAGGTGTCGTTCGGCCAGGTCGAGTCCAACTACAACGTGGACTACTCGTTCAACGGGAACGCCGAGCATCCCAGCTGGACCGCGGTGAGCTCGTCGACTCAGCCCTATTCGTTCAGCACGGATCGGGTGGACGGCAACCAGATCTGGGCCAGGTGGGACAGCGACCATGGGGCTGGTACGACCGGCCCAGTAACGGCGGACAGCACCTCGTGCCCCACGCCGAGCGTCACCACGGTTGTCTACGATCTCGCCACCGCGGCACCCTGGTCGGGCTCTGAGCTGGTGGGCGCGTCCGCCTATGACACCGCCACCGTGGCCTCGGTGCCGGACGCCGCGGTGCCCACCGGGAAGGTGACGTACACCTTCTTCACGAACCAGGACTGCACGCCCAGCGGCGACACCGAGCCTTGGACGGACACCGTCGCGATCGGCAGCGATGGATCGGTGCCCGACTCCGACGCCGTGAAGGACCTGGCCGCGGGTGGTTACTCGTTCCTGGCCGCCTACTCGGGAGACGAGAACTACCTCTCGTCCACCGGTGGGTGCGAGCCCTTCTCCGTGGCCAAGCATTCAACCACGGTAGCCACGAGCATCTTCGACGCCCTCACCAGGGCTGCCTGGTCGGGCTCCGAGCTGGCGTGGGCGGAGGCCTACGACACGGCGACCGTCACCCCGGTGCCGGGGGACGAGGAGGGCGCTGACTACCAGACCTCGGCCACCCCCACCGAGGGGCTGACCGGGACGATCACGTACAAGTTCTTCAAGAACGGTACCTGCTCGGGTGACGCCACGGAGGTGGACGCTGTCGCCCTCGAAAACGGGTCCGTCCCCCCGTCGAAGACCGAGGGACCGCTGCCGGTGGGCAGCTATTCGTTCCAGGCGACGTACTCCCTTGACGACTACTACGGCGACTCAACCAGCCCGTGCGAGCCGTTCTCGGTTGGCGGCAACTCGGTGACGCTGTCAACCACTGTCATGGATGCCGCCTCCGGCGCCCCGTGGGTGGGCAACGAGGTGACCGGCGCATCCGCCTACGACACCGCCACCGTGGCGGCGAAGGGGAGCTCGGATGATTCCGATGATCTGCCGACGCCCAGTGGGACGGTGACATATCAGTTCTTCGACAACGGGACCTGCGCCGGCGAAGCGGTCGACTCGGTCACGGTCACCCTGACCGAGAGTGGCGCGGTACCCAACTCGAAGAACGAGTCGGCGCTCACCGCCGGCAGCTACAGCTTCCTGGCCAGCTATTCGGGCGACACCTACTACGCCCCGTTGCCCGGAAGTTGCGAGCCCTTCAGGGTTGGCAGCCCGCCGGCCACTCCGACCCCCACGCCGACTCCGACTCCGACTCCGACCCCGACGCCCACGCCCACTCCCACCCCTACCCCCAGCCCCACTCCGACCGGCGGGGTGTCGGGTGTCACCACCCCGGGTACCGGTGCCGGACCGCAGGGCAACACCCTCTGGGTCCTGGGCGCGCTCCTCATCGTCCTCGGCTTCGGCCTCCTGACGGCGGGCCGTCTGGTGGGCAAGCCGGCAAAGCCGATCTGACGCCCAGCCTGGGCTCCTGAGCACGAGAGGCCGGAGGAAGTTCCTCCGGCCTCCATCGTCTCCGGGAGCGGCCGCGGCGGGGCCGGGTGCCAGGTGCGGATAATCGGTGCCAGCGGGTCTCGTCTTGACCCGGGGGGAGACGGTGATGTTCGACCTGAGCGGCAAGGTGGCGGTGGTGACGGGCGGCTCGCGCGGATTGGGGCGGGCTGACTGCCTGGCTCTGGCCCAGGCCGGGGCTGACGTGGTGGTGACCGACATCCTCCTGGAGTCGGATCCGGGCCTCCAGGGAGCCGCCGAGGCCTCCGAGTCGGCGCTCAACCAGCTGTTCACCTCCACCAGCGTGGTCTACGCGGAGAGCACCAGCGCCGAGATCCGGGCCATGGGGCGCCGCTCCCTGGCGCTCAAGATGGACGTCACCGACCGCCACCAGGTAGCCGCCGTGTTCGCGCAGGTCAAGCGCGAGTTCGGCGCCATCGACATCCTGGTCAACAACGCCGGGACTCTCGACCATGTGGGGCAGATCGAGAGCCAGAGCGATGAGCTCTGGGCTCGCGACCTCCGGGTCAACCTCACCGGCGCCTACAACTGCACCAAGGCCGTCTGGCCCTACATGCGGGAGCAGAACTGGGGACGCATCATCTTCATGTCATCGGTGGCCGGAACTCTGGGGGGCTTCGGCCAGGCCTCGTACTCCGCCACCAAGGCGGGCCTGATCGGGCTCGGCAAATCGATGGCCCTGGAGGGGGCGCGCTTCGGGATCACCTGCAACATCATCGCGCCCGGCATCATCGGTACCGAGGCGTTCAATGCCGGCAACCCCCGGATGAACGAGCGGATGGTGCTGCGCACGGCGATGCGCAGCGCCGGCGAACCCCAGGATGTCGCCCACCTGGTGGTCTTCCTGGCGTCGCCGGAGTCCCGCTACATCACCGGTCAGGTGATCCACGTCGCCGGCGGCATCGACCTCTTCGTCTTCTGAATCCGGGGGCGGGCGGTGCCGTGAGCGAGGAGCTCCAGGTCTCCGTCGACTATCAACCGGCGGACACCGGACCGTTCCTGTGGCAGGCATTTGACCTGGCCACGATCACCTCGGACCTGGCCGCGATCGCCGCCGCCGGTTTCCGGGTGGTCAGGATCGGCCTGGCCTGGGACAGCTTCATGCCCGACGCGAGGGGCGTCGATCCGCGCCGGCTCAGCGAGCTCGGCTCCCTGCTGACCGCGGCCCAGGTCGGGGGGCTGCGGATCATCCCCGTTCTTTTCGTCCAGGCGCACGGCGACTGCCTGCTCCTGCCCGGGCGGGCGGTGCTGCGCAGCCGGGCCAGGCGGGGGGTCCGGATTCTCGCCGACGGGCTCCAGGAACCGGGCGGGCCGCGGGACCCGTGGACTGACCCCCTCATGCTGGAGCTCGCCGACCGCTGGTCGAGGGCGATGGCGGGCGCCTTCGCCGGTCATCCCGCGATCGCAGCGTGGGACCTGGGCGATGACCCGGCGAGCGTCGCCAGGCCACGCCGCAGCGCCGACATGGGGGCGTGGGCGCGGCTCGTCGCTGAGCCGCTGCGGAGCCGCGGCGATACCGTCCAGATGACCTTCGGAGCCGGCGACGTCAGCCTCGCCCGCGGGGTGCGGCTGGCGCCTCTGGCCGCGCAGCTGGACCGCCTGCAGATCTCGGTCCGTCCCGCCCAGCTGCGGCGGCTTCGGCTCCCGGAGGCGGCGGGCCTCTGCTTCATCGCCCAGCTGGCCCAGAGCCTGGCCGCGGTGCCGTCCTGCCCGGTGGGTCTGACGGTCAGCCTGCCGTCGGTCCGCGATGACGCCGAGGGCATCGAGGAGAACGCGGCCCCCACGGTCATCACCAACCTGGTCGAGCGGCTCCGCGATGCCGGCATCTCCGGCCTGATCGCGAATCGCTGGACCGACCTCCGGCCACGGCTCGGCGAGCGCGCTCCGTACGACCGAGCGCGGTGGCTCCTCCATGCCGGGTTGGTCCGCGATGACGGCTCCGCGAAGCCCCTGCTGGCGGCGTGGTCGGGGGTGGCGGGCGCAGGCCTGGAAGCCCCCTCCGGGGCCCCCTGGCCGTCGCGCCTCGACGTCGAGGCCTTCTATGCGGACCTGCCCGACAGCCTGCTCGACCTCGCGGCCTCATGGCACCGCGAGCATGACGGCCACCCTGCTATCCTCGACCGCAGTGAGGAGTGAGGGCCCTCCAGCCCTCCGCCTTGCCCGAACTGAGACCGAGACCCCGGTGCTGACACGGGGAACCCCCCTGGGTCGTCAGGGTTCGCCTGTCTGCTCGTCCGTCAGCGACCGTCCTGGAGGAGCCCAAGTGCCCGCTGGCCGAATCAAAAAGATCATTCCCGACCGCGGTTTCGGCTTCGTGCGTGCCGACGATGGCGCCGAGGCTTTCTTCCATCGCACCGAGGTCACTCTCGTCGACTTCGACTCCCTCGAGGAGGGGGAGCCGGTGACCTTCGACGTCGTCGACAGCCCTAAGGGGCCGCGCGTCCGGAACCTCCGCAAGGCGTCCTGAGCCCGGCTCCGAGCGCCACTGCCCGGTCGACCCGAGGTCCGGGTCGCGGGTCCAGGGACTGCGGGGGCTCAGTCACAGCGCTGCCGGGCCGAGGGCATGCGGGCTTGGGCCCACCTCCGCGGGCCGTCACGGCAGGCGCTGACTGGGGCTCACCGTGTGGCAGAACTGCGACAGGTTCGTTCGCAGACGTCTCAGTTCACCCCTAAGATCGCGCTAGTCATGCCTTTCTGGAAAAGGGAGGCGCCGCCGCCCCCGGCTCCGGTCGCGGCTCCACCGCCCCCTCCGCCGCCGCCGCGCGGGCTGCGCGGGACGCTCGCGTGCTCCCAGGACGGGTGCGCGCGCCACGACGCGGCCGGCTGCGCGTACGTGGACAGGCGGGGGCACCGTTGCCCCACCGCGTGGTGCGAGGACCATCAGGTGCTGCTCCAGGGCAACCCCTTCTGCCGCCGGCATGCGCGGATCTGCATCGCCATCTCCGGCGGCGAGTTCCAGCAGAACCAGGCTCTGCCCGATCTCGAGAACCGCTCTCCCTCGCTGGCCGACTACGTGGGCGACGTGCTCGAGCCCAAAGTGCTGGACCTCCTGCTGCGGCTCCGCCGCCCGGGAAGCAACGACCAGGTCACCGCCGAGCCCCTCCGTGCCTATCATCCCAACTCGCCCGCCACCGGCAGCCGTCGCTGGGACCGCACCTGGAAGCTCTTCGACCACACCGGGATCATCACGCGGGTATCCGTGGAGGTCGACGAGACCCGCGATCCCGAGGTCGCGCTCCGGGTCGGGAGCCACCTGGTGGCCACCGGCGTGCCCCCCTGGATCGAGCGCCGCCGCCAGGGCCTGCCCTCCCTCTCCGCCGAGGAGGACGCCCGCTCACGGGCGGCCTTCTACTCCTCGCTCTGGGATCCGGCGGTGCCCCGGGTGCTGGGGGAGGTCCGCGACATGGCCCGCCAAGCGCCCGGCTACCCCGTCTCCTGAGCCTCCTCTCGGAGCGCGGTCAGCCTGGCCGCGGCGGCGGCGACCTGGTCGGGGTCTTCGCCGCGAAGCCGGATGACGAGGAGCGGCTCGGGGCGCTGCTGCTGCGGATACGACCCGGCCGCGACATCGGGAAACTCGATCTCCAGCTGCCGCAGCGGCTCGGCGAAATCGGCCTCGACGGCCCCGGGATGCTGCTGCTCGATCACCGTGAGCGGCCGGCTGCCGGTGAAGAACTCGGGGATCAGCTCCTCCTCGAGGATGGCCTCGAACTCCCGGGGGACGCCGGGCAGGACAAAGAGCCATCGCTCGGCTCCATCGCCGTCCAGCCTCACCGCGAGCGGCGGCGCCATCCCCCT
Organism: Binatia bacterium; assembly: GCA_035624785.1. Taxonomy (GTDB): domain Bacteria; phylum Chloroflexota; class Dormibacteria; order Aeolococcales; family Aeolococcaceae; genus JAJZNI01. The sequence continues at coordinate 186,016 of DASPQV010000051.1, forward strand.
GCGGTTGGTCAGCACCTGACCCCCGGCCGCCATCCGGGCCATCCGCCGGTTCGCCGGGCTCGGCTCCGGGCTGGCCACCCAGCCCGCGGCATGCATCCGGGCCACCAGCTCCCGGACGTGGCGCAGCGCCTCCGGGTGCTCCACCAGGTCGCGTCCGAGGGCCCGCGCCACCGCCTCGTGGGTGCGGTCATCCGGGGTCGGGCCGATCCCTCCGCAGACGATGATCCGGGCTATCGACGGGTCGTCGATCCCCCGCCGCACCGCGGCGGCGATGTCGTCGACCGAATCGCTGACGATCTCGAGGCGGCGCGCCGGGTAGCCGGCCTCGTGGAGGAGCCGCAGCGCCAGTGGTCCGTTGCGATCGACCGTGAAGCCGCCCAGCAGCTCGTCGCCGACGACCAGGAGGAGGCTGCGAGGGAGCGCCATGCGCCCATGGATGGTGGCAGACCGGGCCGCTCCTCGGCTGGCTACAATCCATGCGCCTTGCCATCTCCGAGGGTAGCGCGGCGCGTCACTCTCGGGCTCACGGGACGGATCGATGCTCGGAATCGTCACTGAGAACGTGCTGTTGCCGGTAGCGGGAGCCGGTGTCCTCGCCCTGCTCTGGGCCGTGGCGCTGACCGTCTGGGTGTTCCGCCAGCCCGAGGGCAGCGAGCGGGTGCGGGAGATCTCGCACGCCGTGCAGGAGGGCGCCCAGGCCTACCTGAACCGCCAGTACACGATCGTCGCCGGCATCGGCGTGATCATCGCCATCGTTCTGATCCCGATCGTCTCCTGGAAGGCTTCACTGCTCTTCCTGCTCGGCGCCGTGCTCTCCGGTTCGGCTGGCTACATCGGCATGAACGTGTCGGTCCGGGCCAACAAGCGGACTGCCGAGGCGGCCATCGGAGGCATCAACCCGGCGCTTCGCGTCGCCTTTCGGGGCGGCGCCGTCACCGGGCTGTTCGTGGTCGGCTTTGGCCTGATCGGGGTCACCATCGCCTACGCGGCCTTCCAGGACTTCAGCTCGATCGCCGGCTTCGCTTTCGGCGCATCCCTGATCTCGGTGTTCGCCCGGCTCGGCGGCGGCATCTACACCAAGGCGGCCGACGTCGGCGCCGACCTGGTCGGCAAGGTCGAGGCCGGCATACCCGAGGACGATCCCCGCAACCCCGCGGTGATCGCCGACAACGTCGGCGACAACGTGGGCGACTGCGCCGGCATGGCCGCCGACCTCTTCGAGACCTACGCGGTGACCGCGGTCGCCACCATGCTGCTCGGCTACCTGACCTACGGCGGCAACTTCGCCTTCATCGTCTATCCGCTCATCCTCGGGGGCTGCAGCATCGTGGCCTCGGTGATCGGCTCCAACTTCGTCCGCATGGGTCGGGGCAGCCACTGGATCATGGGGGCTCTCTACCGCGGCCTGCTGGCGTCGGTGATCATCGCCCTGCCGCTCTTCTTTGCGGTCACCCACTTTCTCGAGGGTGACTTCAGCAGCGTCGCCGGGTTCACCTACCCGGTTTACAACCTCTTCTGGTGCGCCGTGGTCGGGATCGTGATCACCGTGATCCTGGTGGCCACCACGGAGTTCTTCACCGGCGCTCAGTTCTGGCCGGTGCGCGCCATCGCCCGCGCCTCCCGGACCGGGCACGCCACCAACATCATCACCGGCCAGGCGATCGGGATGATGGGGACCGCCATCCCGGTGCTCACCATCGCGCTCGGCATCCTGGTGGCGTACGTGCTGGCCGGCCTCTACGGGATAGGCGTCGCCGCCATGGCGATGCTCTCGATGACCGGGATCATCGTGGCCATCGACTCCTACGGGCCGATCACCGACAACGCGGGCGGCATCGCCGAGATGGCCAACCTCCCCGAGTCGGTGCGCGCGGTCACCGATCCCCTCGACGCCGTGGGCAACACCACCAAGGCGGTCACCAAGGGGTACGCGATCGGCTCCGCGGGGCTGGGCGCCCTGGTCCTCTTCGCCTCCTACACCAGCGTCATCAACCAGCACCTGAAGGGAGCGCCCAAGCTGAGCTTCGACCTCACCCACGCGCCGGTGATCGCCGGGCTCCTCCTGGGCGGGATCATGCCCTTCCTGTTCGGCGCCCTGGCGATGCTGGCCGTGGGCCGGGCCGGCGGTCAGATCGTCGAGGAGGTGCGCCGCCAGTTCCGCGAGATCCCCGGGATCATGGAGGGCACCGGCCGGCCGGAGTACGGGCGGTGCGTCGCCCTGGTCACCGCGGCGGCTCAGAAGGAGATGATCGTCCCCGGCCTGCTTCCCGTGGCGGCCCCGGTCCTGGTCGGCTTCATCCTCGGCCCGGAGGCGCTGGGAGCGATGCTGCTCGGGGTCATCGTGGTCGGCATCTTCCTGGCCATCCAGATGACCACCGGTGGAGGCGCCTGGGACAACGCCAAGAAGTACATCGAGGAGGGCCACTTCGGAGGCAAGGGCAGCGAGACCCATGCCGCCGCGGTGACCGGCGACACGGTGGGCGACCCCAACAAGGACACCGCCGGCCCGGCGATCAACCCGATGATCAAGGTGATGAACATCATCTCGATCCTGCTGGCGCCCATCATCGCGACCCACCACGTCTTCTTCTAGAGCCAGCTCCGGCGGCCTGGCCGGCGAACCAGGGAGCCACCTCCGTCGCGCTGCACTCTAGCCCCGGCCTCCTCGCCGTCTAGCCCGGGGTCTCCCCCGTTCCATAGACTGGAGCAGGGATGGACGAATACTCGATCGAGATCGACGCCCTGCGCCGCACCCTTGCCCAGCTCCGCGCCGAGGAGGCGGAGCAGCCGGTCATCGATGAGTACGAGGCCGAGCTGCGCAACCTCCGCGCCCTGTACCGGGCGGCGACCGCCACCCTGGCTGCGGGAGGGCACGATCCCCGGCTGGCCACCGCCCTGAGCGAGCTTGGCTTCGGCGACTGGAGCCTGGACTCCGTCTACAACTTCGTGTACGAGGCGGCCATGGACGCCGACACCGGCGACCGCGACCTCGCCGCGGTCGTCGACGACATCGACTTCGTGGCCTCGCTGCTCGCCGCGGCTGACGCCGGCTGACCGCCTCCCCGCTTTGAGCCAGTTTTGTCCACAACCGGCTCAGCCGGCCACCGCCGCCGGCAACCCGGGATCCGGGGCTGCCGCAGGCCCACCCTCGCCTCGCGGCTCGGGCAGCTTGACCCCGGGGTTGAGCAGACCGGCCGGGTCGTAGTGGCGCTTCAGCCGGCGCATCAGCTGGAGGCCGGCGGTGCCCAGCTGTCGCTCGGCGAAGGCCAGCTTGCTGGTCCCCACCCCATGCTCCCCGGAGAGCGAGCCGCCCATGGCCAGGACCGACTCGAAGAGGTCGGCGGCGGCGGCCTCGCCCCGCTCGCGCGCGCCGGGTCGGCGGGGATCGATGAGGAAGGTCACGTGGAGGTTGCCGTCCCCGAGGTGGCCGAAGTTGACCAGGGGGACCCGGTGGCGGCGCCCGATCTCCTCGGTGCGGGTGACGAGAGCGGCGATCCGGTCCCGGGGCACGACCACGTCCTCGTTGACCTTGCCGACCATGACGGTGGCGACCGCCGCGCTGATCGCCTTGCGAAGTCCCCAGAGCCGCGCCTGCTCAGCGGGGTCGCGGGCTCCCTCCACCGCGGCTCCCCCGGCGGCGGCGAGAGCCGCCATGACGCTGTCCGTCTCGGCCGCCACGGTCCCGGCTTCGCCCTCCACCTCGACCATGACCAGGGCCTCACCCCCGATGGCGCCGGGGACGCGGGCCCTGGCCAGCGCATCCATGGCGCTCCTGTCGAGGAACTCCAGGGCGGCCGGGACGACCCCGAGCCGGCTGAGCTCGGCCACCGCCGCGAAGGCCCGCTCCAGGTCGGCGAAGCGGGCCGCGACCGTCGTCCGCGCCGCCGGAGCGGGGAGGAGGCGCAGCAGCACCTCGGTGATCACCGCCAGGGTGCCCTCGGATCCAGCCAGGAGGGGAAGCAGTTGGGAGTGGTCGCCCCCCTCTCCCAGCTGGAGGACGTGGCCGTCGGCGAGCACCGCCGTGACCCCGGCGAGGTGGTCCGCGGTCCCCCCGTAGCGGAGCGCGTGCGGGCCGGCGGCATTGCAGGCAACGTTGCCGCCGATCGTGCTGGTGCTGGCCGACCCGGGGTCCGGGGGGTAGTAGAGCCCGGCCGAGGCGGCGCGGCGATGGATGGCGCCGGTGACGGTTCCGGCCTCCGCCCGCAACCTGCCCGCCTCCGGCTCGATGCCGAGGATGCGGCTCATCCTGCAGAGGTTGAGGATCACGCCGCCGCGAACCGCCACGGCTCCGCCGGCGTAGCCGGTGCCGGCCCCTCGGGGGACCACCGGCAGCCCGTGCCGGACGCAGACCTGGACGGCGCGGCTGACCTCCTCGGTGCTGGCCGGGAAGACCACGGCTTGGGGGAGACGCCGCTCCCCCGAGGCCCCGTTGGCGTCGAAGGCGTAGGCGGCGAGGTCGGCGGGCCGGGTGTAGACCTGGGCGGGGCCGACCTGTGCCTCGAGGTCGCGCCGGGCCGCGCTGGTGAGCACGGCTCCGAGTCTAGCCGCGGTCCCCGCGCCGCCAGCCGGACCGTCTCAGGGCGCGGGGTCGGCGATCGCGACCGGCGGTCTCGCCAGGGGACCCCACCAGGGAATCGGCGGAGCGGATGCGAAGGTCAGCCGCCCCGGCGCCGGCGGAACAGGCGGCGCAGCACCAGCAGGGCCACGATCGCGACCAGCTGGCCTCCGATGGCGACCCGGGTGACGTCCACGGCCGGCTGCCACGAGACCTTGCCCTCCCTGATCACGTACACCCCGACCGGCCGGAAGTCGAGGGCGAAACCCCCGCCCGTGCCGTGGCTGCCCTCCACGGTCTCGGCGGTCTCACCGCTGCCTCCGCCGCCGGCGCCGCGCACCCGCGCCACCGGGACCACCAGCGTCCCGTCCTTCTCGTAGGCCTCGCCGAAGACCTGGCGGACGGTGGCCACGTCGCGGACCTTGTTGAGGATCTCCTCCACCTGCATGGTCGAATCCCTCCGGCTCGACGCCTCCCTGCGGCGTTCAGTCCTCTAGTGTCACAGGCCGCGGTGCCTTCTGCACCGACCGGCCGGGGTCCGGCACCAGCCGGCGCATATACTCGTCACCGGATGGCTGAGCCGGTGTCGCTCCAGGCCATCGAGCAGGCGCTGGCGACGGTCATGGAGCCCGAGCTCCACCGCGACATCGTCAGCCTGCAGATGGTCCGGGATCTGCGCTTCGAGGATGGGGTGGTCGCCCTGCGCCTGGTGCTCACCACCCCGGCCTGCCCGCTCAAGGAGCTGATCGAGCGCGACATCCGCCAGGCCCTGATCGGCCGGGTCTCAGGGGTGGACGCGGTCCAGATCGCCTGGGACAGCAGCGTGACCTCGGGAGCCCGGGCCCTGTCGGGGCGACAGGACATCCCCGGGGTCAAGAACACTATCGCGATCAGCGCCGGCAAGGGCGGGGTCGGCAAGACCACGATCAGCGTCAACGTCGCGCTTGCCCTGGCCCGGGCGGGCGCGCGCGTCGGCCTGCTCGATGCAGACATCTATGGCCCGAACGTACCGATCATGATGGGCATCACCGAGCAGCCGATGGCCGGCGAGTCCGGCAAGATGCTGCCCCTCCGCGCCCACGGCATCGAGGTGGTCAGCTTCGGCACCATCCTCAAGCCGGGACAGCCGGTGATGTGGCGCGGCCCGATGCTGGCCAAGGCGATGCGCGAGTTCCTCTACGAGGTCGAATGGGGCCCCCTCGACTACATGGTCATCGACCTTCCCCCGGGCACCGGCGACATCCAGATCAGCCTCGCCCAGTCGATCCCCCTGACCGGGGCGGTGATCGTCACCACGCCCCAGGACGTCTCGATCGCCGACGTCAGCCGCGGCATCCAGATGTTTGCCCAGCTGCGTCTGCCCGTCCTCGGGGTGGTGGAGAACATGAGCGGGTTCATCTGCTCTCACTGCGGCGAGCGCACCGACGTCTTCGGCTCCGGGGGCGGCCGCAGGCTGGCCGAGCGCTACGCGCTGCGTTTCCTCGGCGAGATCCCCCTCGATCCCACCGTGCGCCTGGGGGGTGGCGACGGCCGACCGCTGATGGCCTCGACTCCCGACTCGCCAGCGGGCCGGGTCTTCCGCGGCGTCGCCGAGCAGATCGCTGCCGAGGTGAGCGTGGAGAACTTCGCCGCCGCGGGCGGCCCTCAGATGCCCGCCGGACCGAGGATCCCGGTTCGCGGCTGAGGCCGGCCCAGCCCGGTCCTACTCGTCGTCTTCCTCGTCGTACCGGTGCATCCCGCTCTCCAGTCACTCGCTGTGTGCCCATCCGACATGGGCTCCGTTCCGATGCGCACCCCACCGTACCATGAGCCCGTGACCGACGGCGCCCCGGGCGGCCTGAGCAGCTTCGCCGAGTGTGCCGAGGCGATCGCCGCCACCCGGTCAAAGAACGCCAAGGTCACCATCCTCGCCGGCTACCTGGCCGGCCTCGACGCGGTGCGCCTCCCGGTCGCCACCCGTTACTTCAGCGGCCTGGTCTTTCCCACCTGGGACGGACGGGTGCTGCTGGTGGGCTGGGCTGCGCTTCGCGACGTGCTCCTCGAGCTCAGCGGAGTGGACGAGCGGGTGCTCTTCGCGGTCTGGTCACGGCACGCGGACATCGGCGACACCACCGCGGAGCTGTTCCGCCGCCGCCCGCCATCGCCGGCCGCGGGGTCCCCCGACCTGCGCGACGCCGACCGAGCCTTCGCGGCCATGGCCTCGGCCGGAAGTAGCCGGGAGCGGACCGCCGCCCTCCGCGACCTCCTGGCACGCTGCGGCCCGCTGGAGGCCAAGTACGTCACCAAGCTGATCGCCGGGGAGATGCGGATCGGGCTCCGCGCGGGCTTGGTCGAGGAGGCGATCGGCACCGCCTTCGGCCGTGATCCGGCCCAGGTCGCGCGCGCGGACATGCTGGTCGGCGATCTCGGCGAGGTGGCCGGCCTGGCCCGCGACGGCCGGCTCGAGACCGCGGCGCCGCGGCTTCATTCTCCGATCCGCTTCATGCTCGCCTCACCCGTCGCCGACGCCGGCGAGGCGGTGGGCAGGCTCGGCGAGGACGTCTGGGTCGAGGACAAGTACGACGGCATCCGCTGCCAGCTGCATGCAGGCGGGGGCAGGGTGCGGCTGTTCAGCCGAGACCTCAAGGACATCACCGACCAGTTCCCCGAGGTCGCCCGGAGCGGCGCCAGCCTGGGCCGCGCCGTGATCCTGGACGGTGAGGTGCTCGCCTTCCGGGACGGCCGGGTGCTGCCCTTTGCCGCCCTGCAGAGACGCTTGGGCCGGAAGGCGCCGCCAGAAGCCATCCTCGCCGAGGTGCCCGCCGTCCACGTCGCCTGGGACCTGCTCTGGGAGGAGGGCCAATCCCTGCTCGACCTCCCTCTCACGGAGCGCCGCCGCCGCCTCGAGAGCCTGCCCCTGCCGCCGGGCATGCTGCTCTCGCACCGGGAGGCGGCACACGGAGCCGCCGCCGTCGACCGCCTCTTCGACGATGCCCGCCAGCGTCTCAATGAGGGATTGATGCTCAAGGTCCCGGCCTCACCCTACCTGCCCGGCCGGCGGGGGTTGTACTGGCTGAAATTGAAACGTCCCCTCGACACCCTGGACTGCGTGGTGATCGGCGCCGAATGGGGGCACGGGAAGCGCCGGGGAGTGCTCAGCGACGTCACCTTCGGGGTGCTGGTCGACGGCACCGATCAGCTGGTTCCCGTCGGCAAGGCGTACAGCGGGCTCTCCGACCAGGAGATCGCCGAGATGACCGAGCTGCTCCAGGCCGCGACCGTCGAGGTGCGCGGGCGGTACCACCGGGTGGTGCCCGAGATCGTCCTCGAGGTGGCCTTCGACGCGGTGCGGCGGAGCAGCCGGCATCGCTCCGGATACGCGCTGCGCTTTCCCCGGATCGCCCGCTGGCGTCACGACAAGCCGGTCGCGGAGATCAGCCTGGTCAGCGATGTTGAGCGCCTGGTCGAGGTGCGGGAGCGGGGCCGGGAGCAGAGGGTGGAGCGCGCCGAGCGGGCTGGCTGAGGCGGGCCACCACTGCTCGTTCCCGGTGGGTGACTCCTGGCGAACCCGCCCGAACCGCTCGCTGCGGGCCAGGTCAGCTGCCGGTGAAGTTCCCGAACAGATCCTCGGTGTCCATGGCCGGGTCGCCGACCTGGGCAAACACCCGGAAGCGGGCCCGCAGCGCCGCGTACTGCTGGGTCAGGCCGGGGTCGTGATAGGCCTCGGTCGGGTCCCAGGGATGCAGGAACCTGACCTCCTCGATGCCGGCCTGGAGCAGCTCCTTGAGGCAGCCGAAGCAGGGCTGCATCGTCGACGTCAGGCTCGCCCCCAGGGTCCGCTGGCCGAACCGGGCGGCGGTGAGCAGGGCGTTCTGCTCGGCGTGGACGCAGATGCAGACGTCGTAGGCGCCCCCCCTCAGGCTGGTGTCCAGCTCGCGCTGGGCGCAGCGGCGGCAGCCGCCCTCGGTGCAGTTGGGCATGCCGAAGGGTGTGCCGTTGTATCCCGTGCTCAGCACCCGGTCCTCGCGGGTGATCACCGCCCCGACCCGCCGGCCCAGGCAGTCAGCCCGGGTGCGGGCGGCGATGGCCAGCAGCAGGAAGTACGTCTGCTTGTCCGGCCGGGAGGGCCGGCGCGCCGCCGGAGGTGCGGCCGCGGTCGCGGGTGTCACTTCAGCCACAGCCAGAGCGTAGACGGTCACCGCCGGCCTTCGCGGCATCACCGGCCACCCCGCCCGGGGAGTCGGGCATGCCGCCCCCCAGGGCAGAGCGAGCCCGGCCCGCGCTACGGTTTCTCCGGTTTCCGATCGAGACCCGCCCGGGCGAGTAGCTCAGCCGGTTAGAGCAGGGGACTCATAATCCTCCGGTCGCAGGTTCGAATCCTGCCTCGCCCACCGATCGCTTCTATTGATCTGAGTAAAGCGGGCGCGTCAGCGAAGGCGGTAGCGGATCGGCCGGTCGGAGGTCGCCACCACCTTGGACCCGGCTCTCTCCAGGATGCGCCGGACCTGCTGGCCGCTGACCGCGCCGCCCACCCGGCTGCGGATGGTGGCGACGGGCAGCGGGCGCGGGGAGGTGCGGAGGGCCGCGAGGACCCGCTCCTCCACGCTGGATGCCGCTGTCTCACCGTCCGCCCCGGGGGTCCCTTTCCCAGTGGGCGCGGGGCCGCGAGCCGGCGCCGAGCTTCGGCGTCCCACCGCCTCGCCGGGCGCATCACCCCGGGTCTCCTCGTTCGGAGCAGGGCTCACCGTCACCTCCCGGGGCGATGGCGCCGGCATCCGGATCGATGCCGGCGTCGCGGCAGCCTCGCCCCGCAGCCGGGCGACCAGCGCGGGCAGGTCGTCGAGCACCTGGCGCACGAACGCGGCCGTGCCGCTCACCTCGATCTCGCGCTCCCCCTCGCGCAGCCTGAGGCTGGTCATGACCGCGGCGGGATCGGGCGCCGGTCTGGACGGGGGCGGCCCACCCCAGGTGGGCGGGTGGGGCCGGGGCCGGTCGTCCTGAGGCCGGCGGGGTCGGAAACGCGGGTCGACTGCCATCGGGATGTGTCCTTGGGGAGGGCTGGTGTGGCTGCGCCCCCGAACTCTACCGGCCCGCGGGCTTCGAGTGTCCGGGCCCCGAGATCCGCCGGCATATCGCGGCTGTGGACGCCGGTGCCGGTGTCAGGGGGCCCGCCCTTCGTCGTCACGCGCTTCTGGCGCGCTCCTCCTCGGGCTGCCAACCCCTCGGCGACGGCGCGCTCGCCGTCCGGACCTTGCCGCTCAGACCGTTCCCCTTCGGGGACCTGCCAGGACCTGTTCGACGTACCCCGGGTCCCAGACCCTAGGCAGAGGCGCCGTCGTCCGGGGGTGCGGAGCTGGAGGTGGCCCCCCGGCCCTTGGACTTCTCGGCCGGCTCAGCCTCGTGCTCCTCGGGAGCTTCGGGTTGCGAGTTCGTCGCCCCCTCCCCGGAGGTGCCAGTCACCGGCAGGGTGATCGGCTCGGGCTCCTCCTCGTCCAGGGGCGGCCCGAAGACCAGCTCGGAGAGCTTGCTCTTGAGCGGGGTCTTGGTCACCGCCACGTACGCTGCCCCGGCCACCCCGGTCACGATGAGCAGCCGGCGCACCCGCCGGCGCCACCGCTTCGGGCGGGGACGCCCCACCGCCGCCTGAACCGCCGCCGCTGGCGCGGCGACCGCCGGAACCTCCTCGGCGAGCCGCTCCGCGGCCTCGGCCAGCACCTCGGCCGCCTTTTCGGCGGCGTGGCTGAGAGTATCGGCCGACGTGTGGGCCGCACTGCGCAGCGCGGGCGCGGCGACACGCTGGGCCTCCCGTGCCGCAACGATGGCCTTCTCAGCTAGCTCAGTGACGGTCTCGGCGGCCCGGCCGACGGCCACGCCGGCGCCAGCCGCGACGGGTTTTGCGATCTCTGCTGCCTTGGAGCGCCGACCCAGCATGTCCTTCTCCTCTTGGCGGGCTCATGAGTGGGCGGAGTCCGATTTTAGCCGTGCGCACAAAGCGAGTCTCGCCCAACTCGCGAGCGTTGCCCTTTGCGGTCACAGCCGCTCGCCCGGTGGCCATGCTGACACAGGGACCCCGAATGCCACCCATCCCGGGCCCCCCTGCCGGCAGCGCGGCGGATACCGCTCAGGCTGCGTCAGCGAAGGGCAGCCGGGTCTCGATATCCAGCGATGTGGCCAGGGGCGCGTCGAGGAACCAGCGGATCCGCGCCGCGCTGATGGGGCCCACCACCCGGGCCAGCTCCGCCTCCGAGGCCGCGTAAACCGCGCCCAGGGTGCGGAAGGCGGCGACGAGCCGGAGGATCGTCGTCGGGTCGTCGCCGATGATCCGCCTCAGGTGCTCGACCCGTCCTCTGGCCAGCTCTCCCGACGTGCCGCCCAGCGGCAGCTCCAGCTCGGTGACCCCTTCCTTCATGGGTCCATGATATCGAACCGATGTTCGACCCGTCAAGCTCGGCTCGGACCGGGCGGTCATGGGCTGAGGGGCGGCAGGGCCTGCGACTGAGCCTCTGGGCCCGCCGGTGCTCTGTCCGGGCACGAGACGAGCGCGATGTCTCCAGGCGTCAGGGATCGACCGTCGGGCCCCGCCAGCGGCATTCGGGTACCCTGTTGGCCGTGCCCCTCTACGAGTACCGCTGCAATGACTGTGCCTCAGTGTTCGAGGTGCTCCGGCCGATGGCGGAGCGGGAGCTTTGCGCCGTCTGCCCGCGCTGCGAGAGCCGGGCCAGCATGCCTCTGATCAGCCGGGTGACCGCCGTCGTGGCGGGGGGTGATTCGCCTGCCGCCGAGGCCTCCGGCGGTGGGGGCTGTGGCTGCGGCGGGTCCTGCGGCTGCGGTCGCCGCTGAGGCGACCAGCGCCGCCCGTCAGGGCAGGTCCGTGTCCCTCCGGCGCCGGACGTCCCGCGCCCACGGGGGGCCGCCCGCCGGAGCCGGCGGGGTGTCCGGCGCCGGCAGCGGCGCGCCCACGGTGTGGTATCCGCGGTCCACGTAGACGAGCGGCTCGCCGTCGGTGCGAGACCAGGTGGCCACCACCTTGCCGACGACGACCCGATGATCGCCGAAGGCAAGCAGGTCGGCGACCTCGCAATCGAAGCAGGAGAGGGCGTCAGGCAGCAGGGGAGCTCCGGTCACCGCGGTGACCGTCCGCAGCTCCGGTGGCAGCCTCAAGGGCCGGCCTCGCTGGGACGCCCAGACGGCCAGGGCATGATGGCGCCGCTCCAGGACGCTGACCCCCACGTGCCCGGCCCGGCCGATCACCTCGACCAGCTGGCCGGAGGCGTCCAGCGACAGGAAGACCGTGGCGGGACGAAGGGATAGGGAGAACCCGGTCGCGGTCGCGGCGTGGGTGTCGGGGCCGTGGCTGGCCATGGCGAGGGTCACGCCCCCGGCGAGACGGCGGGCTGCGACCCGGAACGCGTCGGGATCGACGCTGGGAGCTCCGACCTCCTCCATGGTTCCAGGGTAGACGCCGGGTGACTTCGGACCGCGTGACGCTACGCGCGTGGGAACCGCGCGGCCGGCACCGCCCGGCGGTCTCGGGGGCGCCGAACCCCAGCCTCAGCCGATCAGCTCGACGGTGGCGTCGAGGGTGAGGCTGGCCGGCATCTCCAGCTTGAGCTGGAAAAGGTGGTCGATGAAGACGTGGCGGTGCTCCGGGTGGGGGCCGTGGGCGAGGATCGCCGCCCGGTGCTCCGGAGCTCCGTAGCCCTTGTTGCTGGCCCAGCCGTAGACCGGCGCCTCGAGGTCGAGGCGGCGCATCAGCGCATCGCGATGGACCTTGGCCACGATGGAGGCCGCGGAGATGGCGGGCACCAGGTCGTCGCCCCTCACCAGGCAGTGCACGGTGTGGACGGCGTCGATGCGCAGCCGGCCGTCGCAGCAGTACCCGTCGGCCTCCACCTCGGCGGTGAGCCGCCGGAAGACCTCGAGATTGGCCCACCCCAGGCCGCGACGGTTGATCTCCGCCGTGGGTATCTCGGTGATGGCGCAGGCGACCGCCCGCCGGTGGACCTCGGCCGCCACCACCTCACGCTGGTGGGCGGTCAGCTTCTTGGAGTCGCGAAGCCAGGGATGGCGGAAGCCGGGCGGAAGGACGACGGCCGCGGCGACCAGGGGTCCGGCGAAGGCTCCGCGGCCCACCTCGTCCATGCCGCAGAGGCGGAACCGCCGCCATTCGGCCACCCCGAAGGTGGCCGTGATGTAGGCGCCGAGCCGGAAGCGCGCCACGGTTGCCCCAGTCTATCCGGGCCACGACGGAGGCGGAGCCCGCCCAGGGTTGCCAAGCTTCCCGTTGCACGCCGCGCGCCTTCTTGACTAGGGTGGAGGGCTGAACGCGATGATCCCGAGGATCCCTCCAGGGCCCAGGCCGGCCGCCTCGCCCTTCTTCACCCGGCGCAGCACCATCGGCTTCGCCGCCGTCTTCAGCGCCAGCTACCTGCTGCTGCTCAGCCTGGGCGGCACGGCCCACCCCAACAGCGGGCTCACCGGGACGGTGCTGGCGCTCTCCGCGGCCACGTCGCTGGTGACCCTGGTGGTCACCTGGACCGCCGGGCTGGTCTTGGCCTGGCGATCCAGGTCGATGCTCTGGGTGCTGGTGGCCTGCCTGCCCCCACCGCTGGGCGCCGTGCCCTGCGCGCTCTTCGCCCCGACCCAGCCTCCCCCGGGGGCTGCCCCCCGCCCGGGAGGTGCTCCGCCTCGGCGGGGAGGCCTTCGCTGAGCGCCGACGTGACGACCGCCGCCGCCGCAGAGCCGCCTCGTGAGCCGACAGCGGCGGCTTCGCCGGCTCCCGAGCCGGCGGTCGGTGCCGCCGCCACCGCACCTGCTGATCCGACATCCGGGGCTTCGCCGGCTCCCCCGCCGCCGGCCGCGGGCGTCGCTCCATCCCATGGCGAACCGCCAGCGGTGCGGCCGGGTGAGGCGGCCGCCCCCGCCGAGAGCCCTTCCGGCGCCGTCGCCGGCGACATCCAAGCCCGCCTGGCGACGGCTCGCGCCGGCGGTCCCGAGCGAGCCCGCCGGAAGCTCGCCGCCCAGGGCAAGCTGCCGGTCAGGGAGCGGGTGAAACGGCTTCTCGATCCCAGCGCCGAGCTGGTGGAGGACGGTCTCCTGGCCAATGCCCTCGATCCCGAGCTGCCCGCCGACGGCGTGGTCACCGGCATCGGTGCCATCCACGGGCGACCAATGGCGGTGATGGCCAACGATCCCTCCGTGAAGGCGGGGTCCTGGGGTGCTCGCACCGTCGAGAAGATCGTGCGCATCCAGGAGACGGCCGAACGTCTCCAGATTCCCCTCGTCTACCTGGTGGACTCTGCCGGAGCGCGGATCACCGACCAGGTGGCGATGTTCCCGGGGAGGCGCCACGCCGGCCGGATCTTCCACATGCAGGTGAGGCTGAGCGGCCAGGTGCCCCAGCTCTGCGTGCTCTTCGGCCCGTCGGCGGCCGGCGGGGCCTACATCCCTGCCTTCTGCGACACCGTGATCATGGTCGAGGGCAACGCGTCGATGTACCTCGGCTCGCCCCGCATGGCCGAGGTCGTGGTGGGGGAGAGGGTGACCCTCGAGGAGATGGGGGGCGCCCGGATGCACTGCACGGTGTCGGGCTGCGGTGACGTTCTCTGTGCCGGCGAGGCGGAGGCGCTGGAGGCGGCCCGGCGCTACCTCGCCTACATGCCGCAGAGCTGGCAGGGAAGGGTCGCCGACGCCCCGCCCGGTTCGGTTGTCCCCGGGGTCACGCCGATCGAGGCTGTGATACCCGCCGAGGCGGCCCGGGGCTATGACGTCACGGAGGTCGTCCGCGCCCTGGTCGACGACGGTTCTCTATTCGAGATCAAGGCCCTGTATGCCCCCGAGCTGGTGACCGCGTTCGCTCGGATCCGTGGACAGGCGATCGGCCTCATCGCCTCCCAACCTCGGGTCAAAGGCGGGGTACTCTTCGTTGACTCCGCGGACAAGGCCACCCGCTTCGTGGCGTGCTGCGATGCCTTCAACCTCCCGCTGCTCTTCCTCGCCGACGTTCCCGGGTTCATGATCGGCACCGCCGTGGAGCGCCAGGGGATCATCCGGCACGGTGCCAAGATGATCGCGGCGATCAGCGAGGCGACCGTTCCCAAGATCTCGGTGATCCTGCGGAAGGCCTACGGGGCGGGGCTCTACGCCATGTGCGGGCCGGCTTTCGAGCCGGATTGCACCCTGGCGCTGCCGTCGGCTCAGATCGCCGTGATGGGGCCGGAGGCGGCCGTCAACGCTGTCTACTACAACCGGATCCAGGCACTTCCCGAGGCCGAGCGCGCGGGCCACGTCCAGCGCCTGGCCGACGAGTACCGGCGCGACATCGACATCTACAAGCTCGCTTCCGAGCTGATCGTGGACGCGGTCGTCCCGGCCGGTGAGCTGCGCGACGAGATCGCCCGCCGGCTGGCCATCTATGCCGGACGCCGGCGGGATCGCCCAGCCCGGCATCACGGGGTATTCCCGACCTGAGCCGCCAAGCCCTGGAGCCCGCCTCCGAGTTCGCGCCAAAATAGTCCCAAACCGGTTGTGGGGAAAGCGGGGGAGAGGTCGGCTGACCTGGGGCGCTACCTCCGCCGAGGCGGCCTGGGCTTGCGGCGGCCGTAGGCCGCTCCCTCGGCGACGGCGTCGAAGGCGGGCAGCGGGCCGGTCCCGGCCCGCGTCACACCCTCACCCTGGACGAACACCTTCCGGTTGCCGATGTCGATCAGGTAGGCGACCGACATCCCCCCGCCGCCGTCGGGCAGCATGGACACGTCAGCCACCGTCCCCACCCTGCGGCTGCCGCCGTAGGGGAAGGTGACCCTGGTGCCGACCGTGAAGGCGTCGCCGGGGACCGCCGTCACCGGGCGCCGGCGCGGAAGCAGTCGCTGCAGTACACGGGCTTGTCACCCCGGGGCTGGAAGGGCACCCGGGCGATCCCGCCGCAGCTGGCGCACGTCACCTCGTACATCTGCCGGGGGCCAGACCTGCCACCCCCGCCTCCTCCGCCCCCGAAGCCACCACCGCCACCCCCGCCCATTCCCGCCGCTCGGCGGGCGGCACGGCACGAGGGGCAGCGCGAGGGTGGATTGGTCAGCCCCTTCGAAGCGAAGAACTGCTGCTCACCCTCAGTCCAGATGAAATCCACGCCGCATTCGCGGCAACGCAGTGTTTGGTCGACGGCCAACGCCTGTGCTCCTAAAGTCCGGCGCTGAAACCGCGGCCGGGTGGTTGTGCGTGAGGATACAGTACACGGTAGGCTCGGTTTCGGCTAGTGACGAGCCCGTTTCGCCGAGCGGGGGCGCCGGATTGGGGGGATCACAGGCCGGTCGCGCCCAGGCCGCGGCCGCCCTTCGAGCGCCGCCCGCCTGATACGATCCGCCCCAGTCTCGGACAGGAGTGGGCCGGCGCCGCGCCAGGCGGGCCGGTGGCCGCCGGTGAGACGGAGGATCCCCATGACTGCGCGCCATCCTCACGGGCTTCAGAAGCGGCTCTTCACCTCGGAGTCGGTGACCGACGGCCATCCCGACAAGATGGCCGACCAGATCTCGGATGCGGTGCTCGACGCCGTGCTGGCCAAGGACCCGCTGGGCCGGGTGGCCTGCGAATCCGCCCTGGCCACCGGCATGGTCCTGGTGTTCGGCGAGATCAGCACCGAAGCCTACGTCGACATCCCCGGGGTGGTCCGGCAGACCATCCGCGACATCGGCTACACCCGGGCCAAGTTCGGCTTCGACTTCGAGACCTGCGGCGTCCTCGTCTCGATCGATGAGCAGTCCCCCGACATCGCCCAGGGCGTGAACACCGGCGGCGCCGGCGACCAGGGGATGATGGTCGGCTTCGCCTGCGACGAGACCCCGGAGCTGATGCCGGCTCCCATCCAGCTGGCCCACCACCTGGTCCGGCGCCTCTCCACCGTCCGGCGCGACGGCACCCTGAGATGGGCCAGGCCGGACGGCAAGAGCCAGGTCACCGTCGAGTACGACGACACCGGCCGCCCCCGGCGCGTCGACACCGTCCTGGTCAGCGTCCAGCATTCCGAGGACGTCTCCAGCGAGCAGGTCTACGCGGACGTCCAGGAGCACGTGGTGGGGCCCGCCATCCCGGCCCACTGGCTCGACAAGGACACCCACCGGCTGGTCAATCCGACCGGACGATTCGTGGTCGGCGGCCCTCAGGGCGATGCCGGCCTGACCGGGCGCAAGATCATCGTCGACACCTACGGGGGCTACGCCCGCCACGGCGGCGGGGCCTTCTCCGGCAAGGATCCGACCAAGGTCGACCGCAGCGGCGCGTACGCGGCTCGCTGGGTGGCCAAGAACGTGGTTGCCGCCGGACTCGCCGGACGGTGCGAGATCCAGGTGGCCTACGCCATCGGGGTGAGCCAGCCCGTCTCGATCCTGGTCGAGACCTTCGGCACCGAGAGGGTGCCGCTGCACCAGATCGAGGCCCTCATTGACGAGTACTTCGACCTCTCGCCGGTCGGGATCATCAGCGCGCTCCAGCTGCGCCGTCCGATCTACCGGCAGGTCGCCGCCTTCGGCCACTTCGGACGCCACGACCTCGACCTGCCCTGGGAGGACGTGACCGTCGCCCGGGAGCTGGCCGCGGAGGCCGGGGTCGAGCCCTGGTCGCCGCCACCCGACGGCGGCTCGCCCAACTAGGGCATCTCGCCGTTGAGCCACCACGTCCTCATCCTCGCTGGGGGCAGCGGCACGCGGCTGTGGCCGCTCAGCCGCTCCGCCGTTCCCAAGCACCTGCTGTCCCTCGACGCGTCGGGGCGGACCCTGCTCCGAGCCACCGCGGAACGGGTGCTGCCGCTCGCCGACTCGGTCAGGATCGTGACCGCCTCGAGCCAGGCGGAGGCGTGCCGCGACCAGCTCCGTGGTCTGGGCCTCTCCGATGACGCGATCATCAGCGAGCCGGAGCCCCGGGGCACCGGTCCCGCTCTCGGCCTGGCCACCCGCTGGATCGCCGAGGAGGACCCGGACGCCGTCATCTCCTCGGTCCACGCCGACCACCACGTGGAGGACGAGGGCGGCTATCGCGCCGCCGTCCTGGCCGCGGCCGGCTGGGCCGCTTCGAGGCGCGGGCTGGCCACGGTCGGGGTCAGCCCCTCCTACCCCTCGACCGGCCTGGGCTACGTCGCGGTGACCGGGAACCCGCTGCGACGCGAGGGCTGGCAGGCTCCGCCCGGGTCACGGGCCAGCCCGGAGCTCCGCGAGGCCGCCGCCGCGGTCCCCGCCTTCGCCGCCGCCGGTTTCGTGGAGAAGCCCTCGCTCGAGGTGGCCAGGGGCTACCTGGCGGACGGCCGTCATCTCTGGAACACCGGGCTCTTCGCCTGGCCCGCCGGCGTCTTCGAGGAGGAGCTGTCGGCCGCTGACCCGCCGCTCGCCGAGCGGCTCTCTCGAGTGGTGGCGGCCCGGCGGGCCGGTGACGAGGCCGGGGCGGCCTCTCTCTACGCGGAGATCCGCCCGGTTCCGGTCGACACCCTGGTCTTCGAGCGGACCCGGCGCCTGACCGTGGTCCGGGGCTGGTTCTCGTGGTCCGATCTGGGCAGCTTCGCCGACCTGTACGACGCTCGGGTCCGCTCCGGTGAGGGCGACTCGGACGAGAACGTGACCGAGGGCGAGGTGGTGGCCGTCGACACCCAGCGGAGCTTCGTGCTCGCCGGCGGCGGCCGCATTGTCGCGGTGGTGGGGCTGGACGGGGTGGCGGTGGTGGACAGCGGCGACGCCCTCATGGTGGTGCCGCTCAACCGGGCCCAGCAGGTGCGGGAGGTGGTGGACCGGCTCCGGGAGCGGGGAAGCTCCGGCCTGCTCTGAGAGCCCAGGCTGCGCCCGGCCGGGCTTCCACTGCGACCCCGGCGATCGGCGCAGGGGTCTCCAGGCAGCCTGATGCGCGGGGCGCTCACAATGGCCTGCGTGGCGGCCCCCATCGTGTTCGGCACCGACGGCTGGCGCGCCGTCATCGCCGACGACTTCACCTACGACAGGGTGCGCGCGGTCGCCCAGGCGGTGGCCTGGTACCTGGAGGGGGACGGCCGCGGCGCCGTGGTCGGCCACGACACCCGGTTCTCCGCCGAGCTCTTCGCCGAGGAGGTGGCCCGGGTGCTCGCCGCCAACGGCCACCGCGTTCTCCTGCTCGACCGGCCCGCTCCCACCCCGGCGATCACCTGGACGGTGGTGGAGCAGAAGCGCGCGGGTGGCGTCGTGGTCACCGCCAGCCACAACCCGGCGGAGTTCAACGGCCTCAAGTACAAGCCGGACTACGGCGGCTCGGCGCCTCCCGAGGTCACCGCCCAGCTCGAGAAGCTGACCGCGCGCGCCCTGGAGGAGGGGGTGAGGGCCATGCCCTTCGAAGAGGCGCTGGCCTCGGGCAGGGTCGAGAAGCTGGATCCCACCCCCGAGTACCTGGCCCAGGTGGGCCGGCTCATCGACCTTGCCAGGCTCACCGAGGCCGGGCTGAGCATCCTCCACGAGCCGATGTACGGCGCCGGCACCGGTCTGATCCGGGCCGCCATCGGGGGCGCAAAGACCCAGGTCACCGAGATGCATGCGGAGCGCAACCCTGGCTTCGGAGGGCTGCACCCAGAGCCGATCGGTCACTACATGCCCGAGGCCATGGCGCGGATGCGGGACGGTGGATTCGACCTCTGCATCGCCAACGACGGCGACGCCGACCGGGTCGGCATCATCGACGAGACGGGCCGGTTCATCACCCAGCTCGAGGTGATGTCGCTGCTCGCCATGTACCTGCTGGAGAAGCGGGGCGAGCGCGGCCACCTGATCCGGTCGATCACCTGCAGCGTGATGATCGACAGCCTGGGGCAGCGCTTCGGCGTCCCGGTGATCGAGACCCCGGTCGGCTTCAAGTACATCGGTCCCAAGATGATCGAGACCGACGCCCTGCTGGGCGGCGAGGAGTCAGGCGGCTTCGCCTTCCGGGGACACATCCCCGAGCGGGACGGCATCGTGGCCGGGCTGATGATCGCGCAGATGGTGGTCGACTACGGGATGCCGCTCTCCCGGGTGCTTGGCCACCTCTTCGACCTGGTGGGACCGCACAGCTACGCCCGCCACGACGTCCGCTTCGACCGCGATGCCTACGCCGGCAGGCGCCGCGAGGTCGAGGAGCGCATGCGCGGCCGGCGGCCCCAGGGGTTGGCTGGGGTGGCTGTCACCGGGGTCCGCGATGATGACGGCTTCAAGTTCCTGCTGGCCGACTCCAGCTGGGTGCTGGTGCGAATGAGCGGCACCGAGCCGCTCATGAGGGTCTACGCGGAGGCGGCGACGCCGGAGCGGGTCGACGAGCTTCTCCGGGCGATGGAGGAGATGGTCGGGATCTCTCCCCCAGCTGCAAGGAGCGGCGGATGAAACACGCGCGCACCTCGCCCATCCAGGCGGCGGCGCATGGCCGGGTCGAGAAGCCCTGGGGCCACGAGCTCCGCTGGGCGGTCCACGACCGCTACCTGGGCAAGATCCTGCACATCAACCAGGGCCACGCCCTGTCGCTCCAGTACCACGTCCAGAAGGACGAATCGATCTTCCTGGCATCGGGCCTCCTCGATCTCGTCCTGGAGAACGAGGACGGCGAGCTGGAGACTCACCGGCTGACCCCTGGGATGAGCGCCCACATCCGCCCGGGCCGCCGTCACCGCTTCATCGGCGTGCAGGAGAGCGATGTCTTCGAGGCGTCGTCCCCGGAGATCGATGACGTGGTGAGGCTCGAGGATCGTTATGGCCGCGAGGGCACCAGCGCCCCCTGACCCGGGCGGCCCCATCTCGCCCCCCGGTGGGGGCGCCCGGGGGCACGCCTATCACGCCGAGCAGGCCCGCCGGGCCCTCGGGGTGTCGATCGAGCCGCGCCTCGCCGCCGTCCCCTTCCCGGTGGTCCACGCCGCCCTGGCGGTGGCCGCCTGCGCCGCCGCCGTGGCCCTGCGTCCGGGGGCCGTCGGCCTGCGCGGGACGGTCATCGGCGTCTGCCTGCTCTGCGCCGCCACCGCGGTGATCCTGGTGACCTACGACCGGCTCGTATACCCTCCCGGTGTCCGCCCCCAGATCGAGGCCATCGCGCTCCCCCTGGCAGCCCTGGGCGCCTTCTCCCTGGTCCTGGCCGGGACCATCGACATGACCACCCGGCTGGTGGCGGCGGCGGTGACCGTGGTCACCTTCGGCGGCCTGCCCCACCTGGGAGGGCTGCGGGCCACCGGCCGCGAGGGCTGGGCGGTCCGCTTCCTCCGCGATGCGGCGGCCATCGCCGTGCTGGTGCCGGTGCTCCTCGCCTCCACCAGCGTCCAGCTCCCCCTGCCGCTGCGCAGCGCAGTGGTCCTGGTGGGTGTCGGGCTGGTGACCCTGGACGGCCTGCAGTCCGAGGCCATGCGCCGGCGGCACTCGATGGCTCTGGCAGCCGCCGTCGGGGTGATCGTCAGCCTGGTGATGATCGGGGTGAACCAGGTGGCGGCCTCACCGGGAGCGGCGGCCGCCGCGGTCCTGATGATCTGGTACGGCGCCCGGGGAGTGGCGGGCTGCGCCGTGATCCCTCCCCGCCGCTGGCGGGCCGCCCTGGAGCACGCGGCGGTGGTGGGAGCCGCCCTGATCGGCCTCTACCTGGTGACCCGCTAGGACGCGACAGCGCCCCGGTTTTCCGCTCACGGGCAGTCCGAACCCTGACCGCGGAGCATGCGGGCGCCCGTGAGCCCCGCCCCGCAGACCCCGTGAGCCCGCCGCGTCCGTCCGGCCGCCACCAAACCGGTGATTTGATCCGCCTAATCACCGGTGAGGTGTTGCGGCCTTAGATGCAGAAGCGCAAGTAGGTCGTGACATCTGGGAGTGTTCACCGCCCGCGTCCAGGGTGCACCCTGTCCGGCGGATGAGTGACCCGCGCGTACCCCGCCTCCTGGTCATCGAGGATCACCGCTACCTCGGCGGGCTGCTCCGCGACGTCCTCCCCCAGGCCGGCTTCGAGGTGGCCCTGGTCACCGGCACCGAGGAGCTGGTGTCCGCCCTGGATACCTTCCGCCCCGACGTGATCCTGGCCGACTTCCGGCTGCGCGGCGAGGACGGCCTGGACGTCTGCCGGCTGGTGCGCGGGCACCGGAACCGCGGCAACGTCCCGGTGGTCCTGCACACCGCGGTGGACCCTGCCAACCGCCGCCTCCAGGAGGCGCTGACCCTGCCCCGGGTCAGCCTCCTGCTCAAGCCCGCCGACTACCAGACCCTGGTCTCGGTGCTGCGCGAGCAGCTCGTGGACAGCGACGGGACAGTGACCGCCGGCTGACCACTCCACCCCCGGCGGGCGGCCTCAGCCGTCGGAGCGGGAGGCCTCCCGGCGCGTGTACAGAGCCTGGTCGGCGCGCGAGACCAGGGTATCGGCGGTGTCGCCGGCTTCCAGGGCGGCCAGTCCGGTGCTCACGGACCGGCCTCCGGTTCGGTTGCGCACCTGCCCCTCGATGTGGGCCAGGGTCCGCTGCGCCTCGGCGGGCGTCGCGTCCGGCAGGACGCAGACGAACTCGTCACCACCCCAGCGGATCACCAGGTCGTAGGCGCGGAGGCGCTCGCGGATCGCCTCGACCACGGCCCGCAGCAGGGCGTCGCCGGCCGCGTGCCCCTCCGTGTCATTGATCCGCTTGAGGCCGTCGACGTCGATGAAGATGATCGCGACTCCCTTGCCCCCGAAGCGCCGGAATCGGGCGATCTCGCGGTTCATGGCCTGACGCCCGGCACCCCGGCGCAGGGCGCCGGTGAGGTCGTCAACCGCGGCCTCGGCGGAGAGGCGCTGGATCTGCGCGACCAATCCCTTCAACCGGCCCAGCGCGACCTCGATCTCGGCGTCGTCGAGGCTGTCCAGCTGGGCGCCGCGCACTCCCAGGGCGGTGGCGAGCAGTTCGCGAGCGAACCCGGGAGCGGCCGGTCCGGCGGTCTCGACCAGACGATCACCGGTTGCCCAGCCGACCAGGTCGATGGACGGCTCCGCCGCCTCGCCTGCCGGTGTCTCTGCCGCGGTGTCGTGCTGGTCCACCACGCCCCTCGCTCCCACCATTCGCAGCATATCGTGACACACTTGCGCGGACCTGACCGTCCTGTCGCGCCGCTGCTCAGCATCGCTCTGGCATCGGCGTGCCGCGGCCCGCGGTGGCCAGGAGCAACAATGGGGCTCGCGTGGCCAACCTCGCTGGACTTGCAGCCCTGCTCAGCCTGCTCTTCGCCCTGGTGGTCGGAGCGCGGTGGCTGCGCGGCCACCGGCCCGCCTTCCTCTTCTGGGCTCTGGGACTGCTGATCTTCGCCGCCGCCGCGGCCGCGCAGTCGCTCGGTGAGAGCCGCGGCTTCGCGTCCAACGTCACGCTCTTCCAGCTCTTCTACCTCCTGGGCGGGGCGCTGGGGGTCATCTACCTCGCGCTCGGCACCCTCTACCTGCTGGCGCCGCGGCGGGTCGCCGACGTCTCCCTGGTGGTGCTCCTGGTGTTCACCGTGGTGGTGGCCATCGATGCCTTCATCGCTCCGATCGACCGGGCCAAGCTGGCCACGCCGGCCGGGGTCCTGGGCGGTGCCTACACCAATGCCGCCGTGCTCCAGGCCGCCGTCGTCGTCTTCAACATCGTCGGGACGGTGATCTTCGCCGGCGGCGCCGCCTGGTCCGGCTGGCGTTACCTGCGCGACCGCGCCGGCCTGGACCGGATCGTCTGCAATGTGCTGCTCACGGCGGGCGCGCTGGTCATCGCCGCCGGCTTCAGCGCCGCCAAGACGGTGGGCGCCACCTCCATCGACCCCCTGGGCGCCTACGAGGCGATCGGCATCGCGGTGATGTTCGTCGGCTTCCTCTCGCTCGGCCGGGTTGGCCTGCGCTCACCGAGGAGGAGTACCCTGCCACCGGCGGCGGCCGGCGCGCGCTGAGCGATCCGGCTCAGCTGACGCCCGCGAGATCGCTGGCGCCGGCCGCGCGCCGAACTCTGCCGGCCGAGCCGGCGACCACGCATCACACGGAGGGGTGCCTGTGGAACGGACCTCCATCGACGCCACCACCTCGAGCCTGAGGGGCTCGACCGCCGCCGAGGCCAGGCCCTCGCCGGCGCCCGACCCGGCCCTGACCGCCTCCGCCGCGACCCTCCTCGAGAAGGATCGCGAGCTCATCTCGCCCGCCTATGCGTTCTACAGCGATCTGGTGGTGGAGAGCGCGGAGGGCTCCTGGCTCCACACCGTCGACGGCCGGTCGGTGCTCGACTTCTGCTGCGGCATCGCGGTGACCGGACTCGGCCATCGCCACCCCCGGGTGGTCGCCGCGGTCCACGAGCAGGTGGACCGGCTCTGGCATGTCTCGGACACCGCCCACCACCCGGCGATGATCGCCGCCGCGGAGGCCCTGGTCGGGATATCCCCGCCCGGCCTCAACTCGGTTTTCTTCGGCAACAGCGGCGCCGAGGCGGTGGAGGGCGCCCTCAAGCTGGCCCGGCGAGCCACCGGGCGCAGCGAGATCATCGCCTTCCAGGGTGGCTTCCACGGCCGGACCTACGGCGCCCTGAGCCTCACCGCCAGCAAGGCCAAGTACCACAACGGGATGGGGCCCTTCCTGCCCGGGGTGCACCACGTGCGCTATCCGCACTGCTTCCGGCTGTGCAGCCACGCCCCCGGGGAGCCATGCCCGATCGCGGCCGGAGAGGACCTGGACCGCCTCTTCAAGACGATCGTCCCGCCCGAGTCGGTGGCCGCCATCGTGGTCGAGCCGATCCAGGGCGAGGGCGGCTACGTGGTCCCGCCGGACAGCTTCCTGCCCCGCCTCCGCGAGATCTGCGACGAGCACGGGATCCTCCTGGTGGACGACGAGATCCAGACCGGGCTCGGCAGGACTGGCCGGATGTTCGCAGCGGAGCACTCCGGGGTGGAGCCGGACATCATGTGCGTGGCCAAAGGCCTGGGCAACGGCCTGCCCATCGGAGCCTTCGTCGCCCGAGCCTCGGTGATGTCCGCCTGGCACAGCGGCGAGCACGGCACCACCTTCGGTGGCAACGCGCTCGCCTGCGCCGCCGCGGTCGCGGTCATCGAGACCCTGCGCCGGGACCGCCTGCCCGAACGTGCCGCCGTGCTCGGAGCCCGGGTGATGGAGCGGGCCCGGGGCTGGCAGGCCGCGCGCCGGCGCCTCGGCGACGTGCGCGGCCGGGGGCTGATGATCGGCCTCGAGATGATGAACGGCGGGCGCTCGGATCCCGGCTACACCAAGCGGGTCCAGCGGGCGGCTCTGGAAAGGGGCTTGCTGATCCTCAACTGCGGGGTCGATGAGAACGTGATCCGGCTGATTCCCCCGCTGACCATGACCGACAGTGAACTGGACCAGGGCCTCGACATCCTCGAGGCGTCGCTGGCCGCGGCCGAGGCTTGAGGAGCGGCGAACCATGAGCTTGAGGACCAAGGCTGGCGCCAGCGGCAGGGCGACCCCCAAGCCGCTGCACATCGGCCACCGCATCGGGGGACGGACTGTCGAGTCGGCGCGGACCTTCAGCTCGCTGAACCCGGCTCATCGCGACGAGGTGGTCGCCGAGGTGGCCCTTGGCGGCAGCGCCGAGGTCGACACGGCCGTGCGGGCGGCTCGGGCGGCGCTGCCCGACTGGCGCCGGACCCCCTGGCCGGCGCGCGCCGAGATCTGCCTGCGCGCTTCGCTGATCCTCGAGGAGCGCAAGGAGGAGCTGGCCCGGCTGATGACTCGGGAGATGGGCAAGGTGCTCACCGAGGCCCGCGGCGATGTCCAGGAGGCGATCGACATGGGTCGCTTCATGGCCGGAGCCGGGCGGCGTGCCTTTGGCGAGACCATTCCCAGCGAGCTCCGGGACAAGTGGAACATGACCCTCCGGCAACCCCTGGGCGTGGTCGGCTGCATCACGCCCTGGAACTTCCCGATCGCTATCCCCAGCTGGAAGATCTTCCCGGCGCTGGTGTGCGGCAACACGGTGGTGTTCAAGCCGTCCCGGGATACGCCGGCCTGCGCCATGGCCTTCGTCGAGGTCCTGGAGGAGGCGGGGACGCCGCCCGGGGTGGTCAACGTCGTCTTCGGCCGGGGTGACGACTGCGGCATGGCGCTGGTCAACCATCCCGGGGTCGATGCCGTGTCTCTCACCGGCAGCGTCGACGTCGGCCGCCAGGTGGCCGAGGCCTGCGGCCGGCAGCTGAAGAAGGTGTCGCTCGAGCTCGGCGGCAAGAATGCGATCGTGGTCCTGGCCGACGCTGACCTCGAGCTCGCCGTCGACGGTGCCGTCTGGGGCGGCTTCGGGACCACCGGTCAGCGCTGCACCGCGACCTCGCGACTGGTCGTCGAGCGTCCCGTGCTCGATGACTTCACCGAGGCGTTCGCTGCCCGGGCTCGCGCGCTGCGTCTCGGCGACGGGCTGGAGGAGGGCGTCCAGGTCGGCCCGCTCGTCAACCAGCACCAGCTCGAGACGGTGGACGGCTACACCAAGAGCGGCCGCGCCGAGGGTGCCCGGCTGCTCGTGGGTGGGGAGGTCGCCGCCGAGGGCGGGCTCGCCGAGGGCTTCTTCTACCGGCCCACCATCTTCACCGACGTCACCCCGCGCATGCGCATCGCCCAGGAGGAGATCTTCGGTCCCACCGTGGTGGTGATCCCAGCCGAAGAGATGGACCAGGCCCTGGGTATCGCCAACGGGACCGTGTACGGTCTCTCGCTCAGCGTGTACACCCGGGACCTGGCTCGCGCCTTCCGCGCCATCAACGAATTGGAGGCGGGAATCGTCTACGTCAACGCTCCCACCATCGGTGCCGAGATCCAGCTCCCCTTCGGAGGTGTCAAGAACACGGGCAACGGCAACCGCGAGGCGGGCAGCGCCGCCCTCGACGAGTTCAGCGAGTGGAAGTCGGTGTACATCGACTACAGCGGCCGGCTCCAGCGGGCTCAGATCGACACCACACGGGGGGCGGTGCCCCCCGTGAACCCCCCGCGGTGAGAGCCGTCTGGGGCCTGCGATGACCGTCGAGGAACGCCTCACCGTCGGCGCCGGCCTGCAGCCACCGATCAGCTTCGAGGAGCGCTTCCTGGAGAGACCGCGGCGTCTGCGCTACCTGGTTGGGGGACAGGGTCCGCCGCTCCTCCTCTGCCACGGCTTCATCGGCTCGGCCGAGAACTTCGAGACCTGGCTACCCGAGCTGGCGCTGCGGCGCACCCTGGTCGTTCCCGACCTCCCCGGCTGCGGGGAGAGCGCCCCGCTCCCCGGCCGCCACACCTGCGCGGCCATGGCCCGGGCGCTGACCCCGCTGATCGAGACCCTCGGCCCGGAGCGGTTCGACCTGGGAGGGCTCTGCCTGGGCTCGGGGGTGGTCTTCGAGCTGCTGGCCCGCTGGCCGGACCGGGTCGGACGGCTGATCCTTCACACCCCGCTCCTCGACCCCACCGTGGTCCGGATGCGCCACCAGGTGCAGGCCGCGGTCCTGACCTCGCGACTGCTCTTCCCGGCCATCACCTACCTGGGTCGGCGGCGCTGGGTCAGCGACCTCTACAAGCTGCTGGTGGTGGAGGGCCGCGACGTGAACCGCCGGCAGGCGGAGGTCAACTTCCAGAACCAGGTGCGCTGCGAGGCCCGGGCTCAGCAGGAGTGGCTGCACAGCGGGTTGCGGCGCCGCGACGCGGCGATCCTCGCCGCCCACCCTGCCGAGACGCTGGTGATCGTCGCCGCGGACGACCGCATCCTCGACCACACCGCCTTCCGGCGCCTGATCGCGCCCATGCCCCGGGTTCGCTTCGCCTCCGTCGACCAGGCGGGTCACGGCTGGAACGACGGCTTCGTCCGCCGTCAGATCGACCTGCTGGGCGCCTTCCTGGACGGCCGCCCGCTGCCCGCGGTCACGGTCGCGGCCTGATCCCCTCAGGCTCCGGGGACGGTGATCGGGTTAGGTGGCGGGGTGAACGCGGGGACGGAGTTCCAGTTGGAGAGGTCCAGGGTCCCCGAGGGCGAGCCGGCCTTCTTGATCTGCACCGGGTAGGCGGTGCCCGAGGCGGCGACCGCCAGGGTGTCGCCGGTCCCGGTGTCCTTGATGATCACCACCGACTGACCGTCGACGGTGCCGGTGCCGTCGGCTGCGACCGATCCCTGCGGCTGCAGGGCGCTGGAGAGGTCAGTGAGGTCTGAGAGCGAGGACATCCCCGAGAATCCGGAGCCCGACAGGGCGCTGGCTGGAATCTCGATCCATTGGCCGGCGATCAGGCTCGCCTCGCTGCCGGCTCCGTACGCCTGGTAGAAGGCCGCCGGCGCGTTGAGGTACATGTTGCCGTTGACCAGCTCCATCTGAGCGCTGGAGCCGTTGAGGGTGAACGAGCCGCCCAGGTTGCTGCCGCTGACCTTGAAGTCGAATCCGGTGATGCCGTTGCCGAAGTCGCCGGAAGCCTTCATCTCGTAGCTGCTCACTCCCTTGACCGCGTTCTGAGCGGCCTGGAGGACCTGGCTCGGCGACTCCGACGCGAGCCCGCCGCCGCTGCCGCAGGCTGTGATCAGCGCGGCGGCGCTCGCGGCCGCCACCGCTGCGATCGAGAATCGGTGAATCATGATGACGCACTCCCCATGCGTGGCAGCCACGGGCGAAGAGCACCTGGCCCCGGCGCGGCAGTGTACAGCACCCCGGAGAACGGAGCTGGCGGGATCAAGCTGGGGTGGTCGGGGCGCTGCCGAGGTGCAGCCGGTCCCAGTGGTCCTGCGCTTCCGTGGGAGAGCCGGTTTCCGGGCACCCGCGCTTTCCGAGTGAAGCGCACCCGTGCACCCGCGCTGTCGGGTGAACCAGATCCGCGCCCGCCAGCGGGTCTGCGGAGTTGGCGGGATCGGCAGATGACCGGCCGTCCGTAAACTCGGATCCAGTGTCGCTTCCTCGCTGGGCGGGTCGTGCCGTGATCGCGGCCGTCCCCCTGCTGACCCTGGCCGCCTGCGGCGCTCCAGCAGCCTCGTCGCCCTCCGCCTCCCAGCCGGTCGCCCGGGTGGCCGGCTCGGTGATCTCCGAGGCGCAGCTGGACGTCAGGCTTCAGAGCGCCCTGGCTGACCTGGCGGCGGCGGGCGGGCCCACCTCCGATCCGCAGATGCTCACCCAGGTCACCGGGACGGTGGTGGGAAGCCTGATCTTCGACACCGTGGTCGCGGAGGAGGCGGCCAGGCTGCACGTCGCCGCCACCCCGTCCCAGGTCGATGACCGGATCCGCCAGTTCACTCAGGACGCGGGCGGCGCCGCCCAGCTCCAGGCTCAGCTGGCCGCCGCCGGGCAGTCCATGGCCGGCCTCCGCGACGAGATCGCCTCCTCGATCAACGAGCAGGGCGTGGAGGGCTACTTCGCCCAGCTCCGTGTCGGGCAAGTGCTCCAGCAGCTCGCCCAGGGGACGGATTTCGCGAGCCTGGAGAGCCAGTACAACGATTCCCCGGACACGTCGGCCAAGGCTGGACAGCTGGGCACGCTGAGCGCCTCCCAGGTGACCTCCGAGCTGGGGGCGGAGGCCCTCGCCGCCATCAACTCGCTGCGGGCGGGCCAGTACACCCGCAGCGCGGTGCGCAACTCCTCCGGCTACGAGATCATCCAGGTCGAGGCGGTGACGTCCGCGGGCTGGACGCTGCGCGAGGTCCTGGTCGCCGCTCCCCAGCCCTACACGGTGCAGGAGCGGCCCGACTGGTTCGCCGAGGAGGTCTACTACCAGATCTACCAGGAATGCCAGACCCACCAGATCACCGTCTTCGGGGCCTACGCGAAGGTGCCGGGAGCCGATCCCTGCAATTCCGGCGGTGCCCCGGCTTCGCCCGGGGCCGCCTCTCCCGCTCCGTCGCCGGGCGCGACCGTGACTCCCAGCGGGCTGGCGTCGCCCGCGGCCTCCCCCTCCCCGTCGCCGGTCGCCTCCTCCTCACCCTCCGCAGCGTCGGGGTGACCCGGCGGGGCAGCAGCCTCGCCTTCGCAGCCATCAACATGGCGCCATGACTCCGCCCCTCGCCGGCGTCGAATCGAGCGCCACCTCGCGCGTCCCGACCCCGCCGTGAGGGCGTTCCTCGCGGTCCCGATCCGCCCGCCCGCCCACGCGCCGGTGGCGGCGCTGATCGAGGCGTTCCGCCAGCAGGTCGCCGGGGTGCGATGGGTCGACACGGTGACCACCCATTTCACCCTCCACTTCTTCGCCGAGCTGCCCGATGACCGGCTGCGGCCGGTGGTGGAAGCGGTGGGCGAGGCGATCGCCGGGCGGCCCGCCTTCCCGGTCCGCCTCGGCGGGTTGGGGAGCTTCCCGCCCGGCAGGCCGGCGGGGTTGGAAAGCCCGCTGCCAGCTCGCCCGGAGGATCTGGTGGGGGCCCGCGGGAGGCCACTCCCCCCGCGTGTGCTCCAACCGCGGGGGGGCCGCGGGGGGCAACGCCCCCCGCGTGTGCTCTGGCTCGGGCTCGCGGAGACGTCGCTCGAGCTGACCGCGACAGCGGCCGCCGTCCGCGCCGCGGTGGCGGCCTGTGGCTTCGAGCTGGATCACCGGCCCTTCAGCCCGCACGTCACCCTGGGGCGCCCCGGCCCGCGCTTCGACGGCGGGGCCTGGCAGCGCATGGTCGGGACGGACGCCCGCATCCCCGGCTTCATCGCCGACCAGGTGGTGCTCTACGAATCGCGGGGTGGACACCACGTCCGCGAGGTGCTGCCGCTCACCGGACC
>DASPQV010000052.1:0-14577 GCA_035624785.1 Binatia bacterium
GGCCGAGGGCGCGGTCGGGGCCGGGTCGCTCGACGAGTTCGTGGCCGCGCTGACGCCACCGCGGGCCGCCTGGGTCATGGTGCCAGCCGGGCTCACCGGCGACACCGTCAACGCCCTGGCGCAACGCATGGCCGGAGGCGACACCATCATCGACGGCGGCAACAGCTACTACCGCGACGACATCGAGCGCGCCTCGCGCCTGCGGGCGAGGGGCATCCACTACGTCGACGTGGGCACGAGCGGCGGCGTCTTCGGATTGGCGCGCGGCTTTTGCCTCATGATCGGCGGGGAGGACGAGGTCGTGGGGCGGCTCGACCCGATCTTCCGGAGCATCGCCCCCGGGGTGGACGCCGCCGCCCGGACGCCCGGCCGGGAGGGGGAGCCAGCGCCGGCTGAGCACGGTTACCTCCACTGCGGCCCCCATGGGGCCGGACATTTTGTCAAGATGGTCCACAACGGGATCGAGTACGGGGTCATGGCCGCCTACGCGGAGGGCCTCAACCTCCTCCACAAGGCCAACGTCGGCAAGGACGTCGAGACGGCCACCGCCGAGACCACCCCGCTTCGGGATCCGCAGTACTACCGCTATGACCTGTCGATTCCTGATATCGCCGAGGTCTGGAGGCGGGGCAGCGTGATCGCCTCCTGGCTCCTCGACCTGACCGCGGGGGCGCTGCAGCGCTCCCCCGACCTCGCCGACCTGCGCGGCCGGGTGTCGGATTCCGGTGAGGGACGCTGGACGGTGCTGGCCGCGGTCGAGGAGGGGGTGCCGGCGCATGTGCTCAGCGCCGCCCTCTACGACCGCTTCAGCTCCCGGGGCGAGGCCGACTTCGCCGACCGCCTGCTCTCGGCGATGCGCCGGGAGTTCGGCGGCCACGTCGAGCTTCCCGCCGGGGAGTAGTGGGCGGAAGCCCGGGTCCCCTCCCCGCCTGGCCGTGCGCGCCTGGCCGGCGACCGGCTGACGGTTACGGATCGTCGGACCGCGCCGTGAAACCGGCGGAGGGTTGTCGCGGCCAGGACACGGGGATCGGCGGTCTCCTTATCGACGCGTTCGAGCTGATCGAGCCACGTGTAGCTTGCTGGTCGATTGATCGGTTCTCTTGGAGGGGGTCGGATGACTCCGTCTCGCCGGATCTCTCGGCCCGCCGGCCTTGCCGCGGCCTCGATCCTCGCCCTTCTCGCCTATGTCGCCGGGGTCCCCCGGCTGGTCTTCGCCGCCAACGTCCTGCTGGTCACCGAGTCCTTCACCGGGGCGCAGCCCTCGACCCCCGCTGATTGGGCGAAGCCCTCGGCGCCCGCCGGCTCCAACTTCGCCTGCCTGACCGCGAGCTCCAACTCCGGACAGGCCCCGATCCCGGGCTGCGGATCGCCCGCCGACCCGTCGGGGAGCGGTGCCCTGCGCCTCACCTCAGCGGGGGGAGGCGAGGAGGGCGGGGTCGGCTACAC
The DNA here is from genome assembly GCA_035624785.1 of Binatia bacterium. Lineage (GTDB taxonomy): Bacteria > Chloroflexota > Dormibacteria > Aeolococcales > Aeolococcaceae > JAJZNI01. The sequence continues at coordinate 1,447 of DASPQV010000052.1, forward strand.
CCTGAGCGTGCCCAGCACCGACGGCATCGACGCCATCTTCGACAGCTACCAGTACGGCGGCAACGGTGCCGACGGCATCGGCTTCTACCTGGCGGCGGCCAACCCCAGCGATCCCCAGCCGCCGTCGGCGATTGGCGAGGCGGGCGGCGCCCTCGGTTACTCGATCAACGGCGGACCGGGGATGACGTACGGCTACCTCGGCATCGGGCTCGACGCTTACGGGAACTACGCCAACAGTGACTACGAGGGCAGCACCTGCCCTAACCCCGGCTGGCGGACGCTGGGCAAGGCATATGCGGAGAACGTGTCGGTGCGCGGGCCGGGTGACGGCACCACCGGCTACTGCCTGCTGGCCAGCACCGCGAGCGGCAATCACGCCTGGACGCTCCGGGGAACCACCCGGTCCAACTCCCGGGTTCCGGTCGAGGTGGTCATCAATCCCTCAGCCTCCTCGGCCACCACCGCCTCCGGGCTCAGCGTGCCGGCGCAATCCTTCGAGGTCGCCTTCACCCCGCTGAACAACGGCGGCGCCAAGGTGACCCTGAGCGGCAGCCTTCCCAGCGCCAGCGGCATCGTCCCGGCGGCCTGGCTGAACTCCAGCACCGGGATCCCCTACCAGCTCACCTTCGGCTGGGTCGGGTCGACCGGCGGCTCGACCGACGTGCACGAGGTCAACCTGGTGTCGAGCGGCACCGTGACCGGGGTCCCGCCCCAGCTCAGCGCCTCGCTCGCCGACAGCGCCTCGGGGGCTCCCGGGCACGGCACCCAGATGGACTACGACGCGACCGTCAGCAATGCCGGCGGGGCCGGCGATGAGGCTCAGACGGTCACCCTCACCGACACCCTGCCCGCCGGGGAGACCGCGGTGAACAGCGGCAGCGGCTGGTCGGGAGGCACTGACTGGACCTGCTCGACCTCCGGCCAGACCGTCACCTGCACCGATTCCTCCGGGATCGCGGCCGGCAACGGTGCCAGCCTCAGCATCCCGGTGAAGGTGACCGCCAGCGCGGGCTCACACCTCAGCGATTCGGTGACCGTCTCGTCGGACGACGCCAGCCCGGCGTCCGCCAGCGACAGCGTCACCGTGGCCAAGGCCGCGACCGCGGTCACCGCCTCGGCGAACCCATCCAGCACGACCTACGGCAACAGCGTGACCCTGACCGCCTCGGGACTGCCCAGCGACGCCACCGGGACCGTGACCTTCACCTCCGGGGTCAGCACCCTCTGCTCCCAGGCGGTCAGCTCCGGCTCCGCCTCGTGCGCTCTGGCGGCGCCCGGAGCCGGCAACTACAGCCCGGTGACGGCCAGCTATGGGGGTGATGCCAACTACCTGGCGTCGACGGCGACGACCAGCTTCACGGTCAGCCCGGCGGCGACCTCGATGACCGCCTCCGCGAACCCGCCGACCACGGCATATGGCAACCAGGTCACCCTGAGGGCGACCGGCCTGCCCACCGGGGCCACCGGGTCGGTGACCTTCGGCGCCTTTTGCTCAGGCCCGGTCAGCTCCGGCTCGGCCTCGTGCGGGACGGCCGTGCTCCCGGCCGGGATCTACCCGGTCCCGGCCGCCTACTCGGGCGACACCGACTACCAGAGCTCCATCGCCAGCACCTCGTTCACCATCACCAAGGCGTCGACCAGCTTCACCGCGTCGGCCAGCCCCTCCACCACCACCTACGGCAACATCATCCAGCTCTCCGCCGCCGGCCTTCCCGGTGGGGCCACCGGCTCGGTCAGCTTCGCCTCCGGTGGCAGCACCCTCTGCGCCGGCACGGTCGGCTCCGGGGGCGCCTCCTGCAGCACCGCGGTGCTGGTCCCCGGGACCTATCCGGTGACCGCGACCTATTCCGGTGACTCCAACTACCAGGGCGCGACGGCGAGCACCAGCTTCACCATCAACAAGGCGCCGACCTCTCTCACGGCGTCGGCGACGCCCGCCACGACCGGCTACGGCAACACCGTCCAGCTCTCTGCCGCCGGTCTGCCCGGCGGGGCGACCGGCTTGGTGAGCTTCACGTCCAGTGGCAGCCTGCTCTGCGCCAGCACGGTGAGCGCGGGCTCGGCGTCGTGCACCACGGCGGTCCTGGGAGCGGGGAGCTACAGCTCGGTCACCGCCACCTACGCCGGTGACTCCAACTACCAGAGCGCGACCGCGTCGACCAGCTTCACCATCACCGCGATCCCGACCTCGATCACCGCCTGGGTCGACCCGGACACCACCGGCTACGGCAACACCGTCCAGCTCTCCGCCGCCGGGCTCCCCGTGGCGGCCACCGGGACGGTGACCTTCACCTCCGGCTCGACGGCGCTCTGCTCGGGGACGGTCAGCGCGGGCTCGGCGGCCTGCACCACCGCCGTGCTTCCCGCCGGGAGCTACTCGGTGACCGCCACCTACCCGGGAGACGGCAACTTCCTCGGCTCGGTGGCGACCAGCAGCTTCTCCATCACCCAGGACAGCACGTCGTTCACCGCCTCCGCGGATCCCGCCAGCACCACCTACGGCAACGGCGTCCAGCTCTCCGCGGCGGGGCTTCCCTCCGACGCCACCGGCACGGTCAGCTTCAGCTCCGAATCCGCGCAGCTCTGCTCGGGCAGCGTGGGCTCCGGCTCGGCGTCCTGCGACACCGGCGTCCTCCCGGCCGGCGCCTATCCCGTGACCGCCGCCTACTCGGGTGATGTCAACTACGCGAGCTCGACGGCGGCCACCAGCTTCACCATCAACAGGGCGTCGACCGCCATCGCGGCGGACGCCAACCCGAGCACCACCACCTACGGCGTCTCGGTCACCCTGTCCGCGACGGGGCTCAACTCTGACGCCGGCGGCGGCGTGACCTTCACCTCCGGCGGAGCCACCCTCTGCTCGGGGACGGTCGTCGGAGGCTCGGCGTCGTGCGGCACGGGCGTCCTGCCGGTGGGCGGCTATTCGGTGACCGCGACCTACGGCGGGGACGGCAACTACCTGGGCTCGACGGCTACCACCAGCTTCAGCATCACCCAGGCGCAGACGGCGGTCACGGCCTCGGCCAGCCCCGGCAGCACCGACTATGGCAACAGCGTGACCCTGACGGCGAGCGGGCTGCCCACCGACGCCACCGGGACGGTCAGCTTCAGTGACCAGAGCGGCCCGCTGTGCACCACCGGTCAGCTCAGCTCCGGTGCCGCCTCCTGCAGCACCGGGGTGCTCCCTGCCGGGAACTACGACCCGGTCACGGCCAGCTACCTCGGGGACAGCAACTACCTGGGGTCGACGGCTACCACCAGCTTCACCATCACCAAGGCGGAGACGGCGGTCACCGCCTCGGCCAGCCCGGACAGCACCACCTACGGCAACTCCGTGACCCTGACCGCGAGCGGGCTGCCCACCGATGCCACCGGGACGGTCAGCTTCAGCGATCAGAGCGGCCCGCTGTGCACCACCGGCGAGCTCAACTCCGGCTCGGCGTCGTGCAGCACGCCCGCGACGCTCCCGGCCGGGACCTACGACCCGGTGACGGCCAGCTACCCCGGTGACGCCAACTACCTGGGGTCGACGGCTACCACCAGCTTCACCATCGCCCAGGCGGAGACGGCGGTCACCGCCTCGGCCAGCCCCGACAGCACCACCTACGGCAACAGCGTCACCTTGACGGCGAGCGGGTTGCCCACCGACGCCACCGGGACGGTCAGCTTCACCGACCAGGGCGGCCCGCTGTGCACCACCGGCCAGCTCAGCTCTGGCTCGGCGTCCTGCAGCACGCCCGCGCCGCTCCCGGGCGGGACCTACGACCCGGTGACGGCCAGCTATCCGGGTGACGCCAACTACCTGGGGTCGACGGCAACGACCAGCTTCGGCATCATCCAGGCGGAGACGGCGGTCACCGCCTCGGCCAGCCCCGACAGCACCGACCACGGCACCTCCGTCACCCTGACGGCGGGCGGGCTGCCCTCCGACGCCACCGGGGAGGTCACCTTCACCACCGGCTCGAGCGCGCTGTGCGCCGCTCCGGTCAGCGCCGGGTCGGCATCGTGCAGCACGGCGGCGCTCCTGGCCACCGGGCTCTACCCCGTGACCGCCAGCTACGCCGGGGACAGCGACTACCTGGGCTCGACGGCGACGACCAGCTTCACCATTACCCCGGCGGCTGCCAGCTTCACTGCGGCGGCCGTGCCCACCAGCACCCCTTACGGCAACACCGTGACCCTGACCGCGAGCGGTCTACCCGACGATGCCACCGGGACGGTCAGCTTCGCCTCCGGATCGGTCTCTCTCTGCTCGGCCGCGGTCGACGCGGGCGCCGCGGATTGCGCCACCGGGACGCTCGGCGCCGGTGCCTACCCGGTGACCGCCACCTACTCCGGTGACCCCAACTACACCAGCGCGGTGGCATCGACGAGCTTCACCATCACCAAGCTGCCGACCTCGCTGACCGCCGCCGCGGCCCCACCCACGGTTCCCACGGGCAGGACGGTCACGCTCACGGCCAGCGGGCTTCCTGCCGACGCCGCCGGCACGGTCACCTTCAGCTCGGGATCGGAGACCCTCTGCAGCGCGCCGCTCACCTCCGGTTCCGCGTCCTGCGCGGCGACGGTGCTGCCGCCGGGGAGCTACTCGGTGATCGCCACCTACTCCGGCGACAGCAACCACGCGGGCTCGTCGGCGCAGGCCACCTTCACCGTGACCGCCGACCCGATCCTGGACATCAGCCTCTCGGGGATGCCTGCAGGGGCCGCGCCGGGAAGCTCGTACACTCTCACGCTGACGGCTTCGTTCGACCCGTCCGGCGGCCCCGCCCACAACGATCCGACGCTGACCGCGAGCCTTCCGCCGGGTGAGACCTTCGTCTCGCTGCCCTCCCCTGACGGCTGGACCTGCGCGCTGAGCGCAGGCGACACGGTGCTCACCTGCACGTCCACCGCGGGCACGCCGATTCCGGCCGGTACCGTGCTGCCTGCGGTGAGCGTTGCGGTCACCATCAGCTCGACCGCCTCCGGCAACCTCACCACCACCGCGGGGCTGAGCGACACCGCCGACGGCGTCGCCGCCGCCAGCACCCAGTCGTCGGTCGGCGTCGAGTCCTCGGCGCCGGTGCCGGACACGGGGACGCCGCTGCCGCGGCCCTGGACCTTGTTGGTCGGCATCCCTCTGATCGCCGTGGGCATCGGGGTTCTGGTCCGGCGGCGGCAGCTGCTACCGCGGGCTCGGTGAGGTCCGCGCGGCCGACCTCGGGCGGTGACTCGGCGGAATCCCCGGACCGCGGCCGCCGAGGCGACGATGCAGGGACCGCCCAGGATCGCGAAGCCCAGGGCCGGCGGGAGGCCAGCCTCCGCGACAGCATCGTGCCGAACCCCGGGTGGGGGTCGCCTCGATCCGGCTCTCGGACTGCGTCGCGGCGCCCGCGGGGGCTCCCGCCTCAGAGGTTGCCCCGCGCTGCCTGCTCCCTCTCGATGGCCTCGAAGAGCGCCTTGAAGTTGCCCTTGCCGAAGCCCTTGCACCCCTTCCGCTGGATGACCTCGAAGAAGAGGGTGGGACGGTCGCCGACCGGTCGGGTGAATATCTGCAGCAGATACCCGTCCTCGTCCCGGTCCACCAGGATCCCCAACTGCCTCAGCTGGTCCAGGTCCTCGTCGATCCCCCGGGCCCGGTCCTGGGCCACCGCCTCGTAATAGGAGTCGGGGGGCGGGCTCAGGAAGTCGACGCCGCGCTCGCGCATTCCGCCGACAGTGGCCAGGATGTCGTCGGTGGCCATGGCGATGTGCTGCACCCCGCTGCCCCGGTAGTGCTCCAGGTACTCCTGGACCTGCGACTTGCGCAGTCCCACCGCCGGCTCATTGATCGGGAAGGTGATCTGGGTGCGCGGGTCGCGGGTGACCACCGAGCGCAGCGCCGAGTACCGGGTCGCGATGTCCCTCGCGTCGAACTCCTGGAAGACGGTGAAGCCGAAGACCTCGCTGTAGAAGGAGACCCAATCGCCCATCTTCCCCACCTCGACGTTGCCCACGGTGTGGTCGATGTAGCGCACCCCGACACCACCTCCCGGGCGAGATTCCGGCCGGTAACCGGGCCAGTGCACGCCTCCGTACTCGTCACGTTCCACGAAGTGGTGGACGGTGTCCCCATAGGTCGCGATGGTCGCGTAGGTGATGACCCCCCTCTTGTCCTCCACCCTGGTCGGCTCCCGCAGGCCGCGCGCTCCCCGTGAGAGCGCGGCCCGGTAGGCGGCGCCGGCGTCGTGGACCCTGAGCGCGATGGCGCGGACGCCGTCGCCGTGGAGGCGAACGTGGTCGGCGATCTCACCCTCGGGTCCGAGGGGGGCGGTGAGCACCAGCCGCACGTTGCCCTGGGCCAGGACGTAGGAGGCCCGGTCGCGCACCCCGGTCTCGGGGCCGGAGTACGCGACGACGTCGAAGCCGAACGCTCGCTGGTAGTGGTAGGCGGCCTGCCGGGCGTTGCCCACGTACAGCTCGACGTGGTCGGTGCCGGCGAGAACCGGTGCAGACAGCCCGGTCGGGGTGCCGGTCGCCGTGGTCATGAGCGGGGAACCTCCGGGTGCGCCGTTGCGGGTGATCTCGTCTCAATCCTGGGGGCGGTTTCCCCGCCTGTCCAGTCGGCCGATCGACGAGCGTGCCCCGCTTCGCAGCGCACGCGGTCCGCCCAGCTCACTCGCCTCGTCCTCGCCGGCCGCCCATCGCCGCCCCGCCTCGGCCGCCGCCGGCGACCCCGGGGCGGCGCCTTCCCCAACGCCGCCCCGGCAAGCTTCCCAGCCGGGGCTTTGCACCCAGCGTGGTTATCATGGTTCGCCCCGGCCTGAGTGTCAAGGCAAAGTCCCGCCCCTGACCGCCTGTCCCGCCGCCCTCGGGAGGAGGGACAGGCGAGCCGCCGAGAGAGGGGCCAGAGTCGCTTCCCCGCCGTGGTCCGAGGATCAGCGGGGCGGATCTTCGGCGGGGTTCAGCGGGGTGGACCGCTGGCCAGGGTGATCGAGGCGGTGTGCTGACCTGCCGAGGCGTCGATCCAGCCAATCTGGACCGTGTCGCCGGGGCGGAGGTCGCGGATCGCCGTGGCGAGGTCCGCCGACGAGGTGATCTGGGTCCCGTTGAATGCGGTGATCACGTCACCCGTCTGGATGCCCGCCTTGGCCGCCGGGCTGCCCGACACGACGCTCTGGACCAGAGCGCCGGAGGTGGTGGTGGCATCCTCGACGCCCACCCCGATCAGCGGACCGCCGCCGATCACGATGCTGCCGCTGGACTTCCCGGAGGCGATCTGGCGGGCGATCTGGATGGCGGTGTCGATGGGGATGGCGAACCCCTGGGTGCCCCCCGACTGTCCGCCGAAGCGGACCCCGGTGCTGGAGCCGGCGGTATCCATGCCGATGACCTGCCCGGATGAGTTGACCAGCGGACCGCCGGAGTCACCGGGCACGATGTCCGCGTCGATCTGGATCATCCCGCTCAGGTTCTCGGAGATGTCCCCGTCGCTGGCGGTGATCGCCTGGTCCAGGGCGGTGACCGAGCCGGTCACCTCGGCGGGCGTGCCGCCTCTGCCGTAGGCATTGCCCAGGGCGACAATCTGGTCGCCGACACTGACGGTCGAGGAGTCGCCGAGCGACGCCACCTTGAGGTTGGAAGGCGGGTTGAGCATCTGCATCAGGGAGACATCGTCGGCGGGGTCGTAGCCGATGACCTTCGCCGAGTAGGTGGGGCCCTGGCCGTCGATCTGCACCGTCAGCGAGGCCTCCTGCTCGATCACATGGTTGTTGGTCAGGATCTCGCCCGAGGAGCTGATGACGATCCCGGTCCCCTCGGCGATGCTGCCTCCGCCGGCGGGGGTGTTGACGATGTCGACGATCGATGGATCGAGTTGGGCCGCGATCTGCGCCGCGCTCAGGTTGCCGGAGCCGCTCGGGGCGATCGAGGGTATCGACGAGCTGTTGGTTCCCGGAGAGGATGAGGATGAGGATGGGGACGAGGTCGGGTTGCTGCCCCGCAGGGCCAGGCCGATGCCTGCCCCGACCACTCCCGAGGCGAGAGCCACGACCAGCGCCGCCGCGATCGTGACCGGCACCATCCGGCTGGACCGGCCAGGCGGGGGAGGGGGATACGCAGCGGGCGGGTAGTCCGCCTGAGGGTAGGGGTAGCCCCAGCCGGGGTAGCCCCAGCGGGGCGGCTCCTGGTAGCCCCAACCGCTCTGCTGCTGCGGGTCCTGGTAGCCCCAACCGCCCTGCTGCTGCGCGTCCTGGTGGCCCCAACCGCCCTGCTGCTGCGGGTCCTGGTAGCCCCAACCGCCCTGCTGCTGCGGGTCCTGGTGGCCCCATCCACTCTGCGGTTGCGGCTCCTGGTAGCCCTGTCCACCCTGTGACGGATCGGCACCCTGGTAGGGGTATCCCCAGCCCGCGGAGCCCGATCCCGGCGTCTGGGCGCCGCTTCCGGGCTCCCAGGAAGGCGTGCCCCACCCGGCACCCGCCGACTGCTGGTCGCTCCCGCCCTCTGCGCCAGCCGACGGCGAGGGGTCGGGGCCGGAGGGGTTGGGAGGATCGTCGCGGGGGGGAGTGGGCTCACCGTTCATGCTCGCCCACTCTACGCGCCCTCTCTTGCGAGAGCGTGACGGCGCGCGGACTGATCCGATTGCCCGCCGGCACCCCAGTGGCATCATGCCCACGACCCCGTGACCGGGGCGCGGCGAACCATCCGCGGAGTGGGGCAGCAGCCGGGTTTCCCGGGGCCAGAGGGCCCCTGGTGGCCTTGCTAGAGTTGGCGGCGTGCACGGGCGGTTCGAACCGGTCGGCGACGGGCGGCCGCGGTAGCCGAGCCGGTTCGATGCGGCGCAACGGGGCGAGCAGGAGAGCCGGCGCCACGGTGCGAATGCACCGGCGGGGCCGGCGCCGCCCCCGTTGGGGGGATCAGTTGGGAGGCGCCCCGCGTCTCCGTCTGCTTGCCCTCTCGCTGCCCGTCGCCATCGCCGCATGGGTGGCCATGCCCGTGCCCACCCTGAGTGCCAGCGTCCCTCCTCCTGACCGTCCCACCGCGCGAGCCGGCCTGCCCTGGCTGTCCACCCGCGATGGCGCCATCGTCGCCTCCTCGGGCGAGGCCGTCATGCTCCACGGCTTCGACGACGAGAACCTGCTTCCCCGAAGCCAGACGGTGTCGCCCGCGCCGCTGGATGCCACGGACGCCCGGCTCATGCAGGAGTCGGGCTTCGACGTGGTCCGTCTGCCGATCGCATGGTCGGAGCTCGAGCCTGAGCCGGGGGAGTTCAACTCGGCGTACCTGGAGAGGATCGCCGCTGCGGTGGCTCTGCTCAACGCCCACCGGCTCTACGTCGTCCTCGACATGCACTTCCTGGCCTGGAGCCCGGTGTACGGCGGCGCCGGCGCCCCCGCCTGGGCCACCCTGGGATGGGTCCCGGACTTCAAGTTCGGCCAGAGCGGCAACACCGTGCTGCGCCTGGCATCACCGGCGCTCAATGCGTCGGAGGCCTATTTCTTCCTGACCTCGGGCTGGCAATCGCAGCTCCTCCGAACCTGGCAGTTCGTCGCCCAGCGGTTTCGCGGCGACAGCGGGGTCGCCGGCTACGACATCTTCAACGAGGCCCATTCGTTCCCCCTGCTGCCCCTCAGCTTCGACAGGGATCAGCTCTTCCCCTTCTACGCACGGGCCGTCACAGCGATCGCCGCCGTTGACCCCAACCACCTCTTCTTTCTGGAGAACGACGCCCTGGACGACCTTCCCACCGCGGTGGTTCCGATCAAGGCCCCTGACATCGTCTACTCGCCCCACGTCTACACCGGCGTGCTCTCACCGGCCCTCGGAGGCGAGCCCCAGGCGCTCGACACCCACGTCGCCGAGCTGGCCGGCGAGGCCGCGCAGCTCTCCGCGCCGATGTGGGTCGGCGAGTTCGGTGACGGCAGCAACCACCCCTCGGCGGCCCAGTGGATCACCGACGCCCTCGACGCCTACGACGCCCACGACGCCGGCTGGGCGTGGTGGCAGTGGCGAGGTGTCAACGACCCCTGGAGCCTCCGGAGCGCGACCGGAACCTCGCTGAACGTGACCTTCCTGCGGCTGCTCGCCCGGCCCTACCTCGCCGCCGCTCCCCGGGGGGTGAGCGCGTCGGCGGGCGACGGGGTGCTCGGCCGGCTGGACATCTCGGTCGCAGCCCGCCACGCCACCGGGGTCATCGAGGTCGCCTGGTCCGAGTACACCCTCGGACAGCCCTCGGTCGCCTCGAGCTGCGGCGCCACCTCCTCGTGGGACGCGTCCGATGCCCGCCTCCTGCTCACCGTGCCCGCTGACGGGACCTGCTCCATCCAGCTGGCGGCGGGCTGATGCCACCGGCTTGCGCGGCCGGCGGTTTCTTCCTGGACAGCGGCTGGGGTCCCAGCAGCCTGCCGCATGGCGCGGCTCAGCCCCCCGTGCGTGTCAGACAAGTTTGGGACTCTTGTGTCCAAAACCTCGGTGGCGTGGACACAGCGCCGCCGCGGCGGCTCCCGGGGCCCTCAGCGGGTCGCCCGCCTGGCGTCAACCAGGAAAATCGGCACCAACGGGCCGAAGAGGCGGCGGACTCGCCAGGAGGAGAAGCCGGCGTCCCGGAGCAGGCTGCTCAGCTCGTCGGCGCTCCGGTACCCGCTGCCGTGGCCCCACCCGTGCGGCCTGATCAGCCTGCCGACCAGGCCGATGCCCAGGATGTCGGCGACCAACAGCCTGCCGCCCGGCCGCAGAACCCGGGCGACCTCGCGCAGCGAAGCACCCTGCTGCTCCCAGTGGTGGAAGGAGAGCGTGGTGATGACGGCTTCGGCGCTGCCATCGCGGAGTGGCAGGCGCTCGGCGGTGGCCACCTCCAGGCGCACCCTCGGCTCGCTGGCGAAGCGGTCCCGGGCCACCTCGATCATTCCGGGTGCAGGATCGACGCCGACCAGCTCAGCCTCAGGCACGTCGGAAAGCAGTGCCTCCAAGAGCCTGCCGGTGCCGCATCCGACATCGACGATCAGCCTCGGCGTACCTGTCGCGGAGGTCAGCGCGCGCGCCACCGTCCCGTCGATGCGCTGGAGCAGGAACTGTCCTGGGGCGCGGTCGTAGCGCCGCGCCATCCCGCTGAATCGCTCGATGTCGCCGTGGCGGTGTCGCCGGCTCATGACCCCTCCACCAGATCGGCGTGGCGGTCCGGCGGCAAGCCCGGCATCCAGGGGCTTGTCGGCATCAGTTGGGGGTGAAGCTGGTGGAGCACTCAGCCTGGCCGGATAGGTCGACATCGACCTCCACGGTGTAGCCGACCGTCGCTCCGCTGATGTCGAAGGTGACCTGACCGCTCCCCGAGCCGTCGGTCTGGATGCTGAACGGATGCGTCGTGGTCTTGTAGTGGGCGTCCACCGTGCCGGCGACATTGGGGACGTTGGAGGTGACGTAGACGGTCTCGTCGGTGTACTGGGGTGGCGAAAGGTTGCTGACCGACGCGCGGCAGGAATACGCCTGGGCCGGCGCGCTGGGGGTGGGGCTGGAGGTTGCCGATGGGGCCGGGGTGTGGCTGGTCGGCAGTGGCGAGCCGGTGGCGCTCTGAGCAGGCGCGGGGGCGGCCGTCTGAGTCCCCGGCGTCCTGTAGCCGGGGTAGGGTGCGAGCCACTTGGCGACCATCTCCTCCTGGGCCTGGAGCAGGGTGAGCGTGCCGGAGCAGACCTCTTGCTTGAACGCGGTCTCGTCGGCGTCCTTCGGGTTGGGGGAGGCTGGGTACTCGGGTGACAGGTTCATGGGATCGCTGGGGGACCCGCCCAGTTCGAGGGGCATCCGGTGGTCCTCCTCATATTCGCTGAGGCCTCCCGGCAGCCCCTCGGCGGCCATCTGCTCCTCCTTCAGGTTCTCCGTGTAGCTCTCGGGCGGGCGGACCGTGGCGGTCCAGCCCGACACACAGATCGTCTGGTCGATGGTGGCCTGGGTGACCGCCGGGTTGAGCACGCAGTAGGTGATGCCACCCTGGTGGCATGGATCCGAAGGAGCTGACTTCGCCGTTGCCGATCCGGTCTGCCCGGGCTGCGAGCCGGCGGCTCCGGACGCTTTCGCCAGCGGTGTGCCCGAGGCCGCTGAGGTCCCCGAAACCAGGGATGGAGGGGTGGTTGCGGCGCCGGGCGAGGCGGCGGCCGGCCCGATGCTGCTGCAGGCGCTGGTCAGCATGGCCAGTCCGAGCAGGATCGGAAAGGGAGCAGATCTGCGCGGTGGGATCATGTCAGCCGCTTGCCGATGATGATGGCCTGACGCGCGCAACCCATGCCTGCTCACCGAATGGCACCGACATCGGGCTATCGATCCAGGTGTCGCACGTCACCACCATGGCCACGCAACGCCTTCCACGGCGGGCCGGTGGAAAAGCTCGGGCGGCCACCTGGGCGCAGCGCTCGGCGTTGACCGGGAGCATCTCACTGAGCGTGCCGGGGTCACCAGCCCCCAACGGGCGCAGCCGGAGACCGGACACCGGCCCCATTCTAGAGGCGCGCCTGGCAGTGCGGTGGCCTCGGCGGGCGGACCGCTCCGGACCATGGTCGAAGACGGTGCGGTGACCGCCGCCCCCACCCCGAGGCTGAGCTCCATGAGCACCTGCAGGAGGCGCGGGGCATCCTGCTGTGGAAGCTGGAGGGGGCCCTCCGAGTACGACGACCGCCGCCCCTCGACGCCGGCCGGGACCAACCCCCTGGGCCTGGTGAAGCATCTCACCCGGCCGGGAGGGCGGGCCAGCTTCCCGGGTGTCCGATCGATCGTCACCGCCGCGATTCAACGTCTTCACAACCGCCGTGTTGAATTCGCACCATGTCGCGACTCCCTTCCCGCGGTCACCACCGCACCCGCGTCCTGGTCACCCTTCTCGCCGCGCTGGGCGCGGTCACCATGGGGCTCGGTGTCTTCCCCTCAGGCCCGGTCTACCCGGTCCTGGCCGCCACTGGCACCACGACGTCACTCAGCGACGACGCCGCGGGCACGGCGACCTATGGCCAGACGGTGACCTTCACGGCCACGGTGACGCCGGCGCCTGACGGGGGCACGGTCAGCTTCAGCTACAACGGGACTGACCTTGGCTGTGGCCCGGTGGCCGTCGCTGGGGGGCAGGCTCAGTGCAGCACCTCCAGCCTCCCGGTGGGCAGTGACGACGTCACCGCCACCTACTCCGGGGAC